>JAMPEU010000014.1 GCA_023664865.1 Butyrivibrio sp.
GCGTATAATATTCGGACTGAAATACCATCAGATATACCAGCCTGCCAATCAGCCCTGCAAATAAGGCAAGGCAGATAAACATCACGGCAACCGTTTTATTGCGGTGGAATGTTTTATGGGAATAACCTGCTTCTTTCATTATCTAAGAAAACCCCATAGAATGTATTAATATAATTTATTACTATTCTTTTAAGGTTATTCTTAGAAACTGCCCGATAATAACTCTTCAAGGGATATTTCCGCTTCCGGTAATTGCAAAGCAGCCTGTTACCATATGCCAAAGTCATTATCTTCAGTATCGTCTCCCTGCGGCGGCTCGCCTATGCCGCTGCCTGAGGGCGCATTTTCGGTATCATAAAGATTATCGAGATTCATCACAGCCCCTGTCTCAGGATCTACCAAATATCCGGTATCAGGATCTTTCGGATATCCGCTCTCAGGATCTATCGGGAAAGACTTCCATACGTCCGAAGGCTCAGTATTTGGCGTACCTTCTCCTTCAGGATTCTGTGTTTCGCCTTCGCTGCCTTCACCTTCGCCATTCGCGCCTTCCTCTCCTTCTATACCTTCTCCTTCTTCTATCTCCACAGGTATGGTAAGCTGTATTTTCAATTCTTCGAGTTCTTCTCTTTCCTTATCGCTTAACTCCTCCGTCATGAAAATATTAAGATA
Source organism: Butyrivibrio sp. (assembly GCA_023664865.1). Taxonomy (GTDB): domain Bacteria; phylum Bacillota; class Clostridia; order Lachnospirales; family Lachnospiraceae; genus UBA3282. Next base: position 673 of record JAMPEU010000014.1, read on the forward strand.
AGGAAGAACTTCCGTCAGTATATTACGCACAATTTCTGTCGCATATCTCGCGGTACTCTGATCTGGCACATTCGGTCTATCAACTACGACATAAATTGCATACTTGGGATCGTCTGCCGGAGCATATCCCATGAAAGATACGACATACTGACCGTTTCCACGCGGCAGCGTCTGTGCCGTACCCGTCTTGCCGCCTATCATGTATCCTGCCGGCCTCGCGGTCTTACCTGTGCCGTTCTCGCCCGCTACTACCAGATTGCAGTATTCCAATATTTTATCGCTGGTAGACTGCGATATGGTCTGTTTTAGAACTCTTGGCTCTATATTATCTACCACAGCGCCCTCCGCCGTGGTGATTTTACTTACTACATGCGGTTCATAATAATAACCGCCGTTAATCAGGGAACAGAAGCCTGTAATCATCTGAATCATCGAGGCGTTAAAACCCTGTCCGAAAGAATTGGTCGCTAACTCGGTCTGCCTCATATTATTTTTATAATATATAAGCGCAGCGGTTCTCGACTCTCCCGCCAAGTCGATATTAGTCTTAAGCCCAAAACCGAATAAGTGCTGGTATTCGCAAAATCTGTCTTTCCCCATTGCAAATGCCACATTCATAAGCACCACGTTGCACGAACGTTCAATGCCCTCCGCTACGGTCAGATAATGATCGCCATATACATTATGGCAGTGTATCGGATAACCGCCTACCTCAAGCTTGCCTTCACAATTGTAGGATTCATTGCCTGTTATCGCCCCACATTCAATCGCCGCAGCAACCGTAAACGGCTTGGCAACAGAACCCGGCTCGTAAGTATCTACGATACAGTAATTTTTCCACAGAGCGTTCAGATGCCTATATAAAGCTTCATCGTCCATTGCGTCAACCATTTCCTGCGTCAGATATTCGCCGGTTTTATTGCCTTTCTCGTCAAGCTCCGCCATACCGATTATATTGTCGGTATTTCTCGTATCGTTCAAGTCATAGTTAGGGTAGTTCGCCATCGCAAGCACATTTCCGGTATCCACTTCCATAATGATGCAGCCCAGATTCTGCGCTCCGTTGCCTGTCCTATAGTTGTCTTTGTATTCTTCGTTAAATTCTTTTAAATATTTTTCCACGATGCTCTGAATATTAGCGTCAATCGTGGTCTGGATATTGTAGCCGTCAATCGCCGGAATGGTTGTCCGCTCCACGTTGGAGTCGTCGTTCAAATATCCGTATTCGCGCCCGTTAGTGCCGCATAAAATATCGTTATAATATTCTTCCAGCCCATACTGCCCGGCATTATCGCTTCTGGTAAAACCGATTACATCGCAGGCAAGCGAGCCGTTGGGATATTCCCTTTTATACTCGTCCTCAAACCATACCCCTTTAATATATTTGCCTACTTCTTCGTCCTTTTGCAGTTCCTTAAACTCTTCAACCTTATCATAACCGAGCCGTTTCGCCAATACCTTATATGATGAAGTCGGGTGTGTCGTAATATATTCTCTGACCTCGTTTACATCAATGCCGAAAACCGTGTGAAGCGCATTTAGCGTAGGCTCTAAGTTTTCTTCTTTATCCAAAAGCACCTTAGTATCGAGAATAACGTTATAGACCTTATTGCTGATGGCAAGTATGGTGCCGTTGGCATCAAGTATTTCTCCACGCTTAAAAGGTATCGTCACGGAATCATACTTCTGCTGTGACAATACCTGTCTTTTATAAGTCTCGCCATTATCCCTGTTAATCAGAAACAGACTTACGCTTAAGCCTGCAAAAGCCAATAGCACCAAGACAAAAAGCACTAAAAGTTTCTTTTGCATTTTATTTGTAAATTTGCTAATACGCTCCTGTTTCATATTTCCCTCCGGACTTAATGCCTTAAGCCTGTTCCTGTATTATACGCTGCCATTAATCCGGAATTAACGACAGCTGTTTTACATAATCGTTATCATCGCTGGTAAAGGAGATAATCTGTCCTTCATCGGCATATCTCATGCCGAGTTCCTGAACGGCAATCCGCCTTACCTCTTCCAAATCTATACTGCTTGTTATCCTATTATATTCTTCGTCATTTGCAAGCCTTAAATCATTTAATTCACGCTCAAGCGCAGATATATTTTCTATAGTATTGGTAATATCCGATTGCAGCCTTATATAGCCAAGCAGAATATAACCCGTCGCAATCAGGGCAAGGCTAAGAAACAACACATAGCCCGGACTCATATGTTCCGCTTTTTCCCTGTTCTTTCTGGCTGTGTTGCTCAGTTTCTTTTTAGGCTTTTTTTCTATTTCTCTTGTTACGTCAAGTTCTCTTGCCGCGCTGCCGTGGACATATCCGCTGTTTCTTCTGACTGATGCCATACAACATTCCATTCCTCTCTAAAATTTATTTAGGTTATTGCAAAACTCAATCTTTTACGGCTATGATTGTGCCAATTATACTGTTTTGCAATTACTTGATTATTCATCTTTACTTCGCTCAAAAACTCTGAGCTTGGCGCTTTTTGCCCTTTTATTTTCCTCTACTTCCTCTTTTGAAGGCAAAATCGGCTTCTTATATACCGACTTTCCTTTTGATACCCTGCCGCATACGCAGATCGGAAACTCCGGCGGGCAGATACAAGGATTTTCATTCTGCCTGTAGGCTGTTTTAACGATTCTGTCTTCCAGCGAATGGAAGGTGATAATACAGAGCCGTCCGCCCGGTTTCAAGAGGTCGATAAAATCGTCCAGTGAATTTTTTAACACTTCCAGTTCGTGATTACATTCAATGCGTATCGCCTGAAACGTCCTTTTGGAAGGGTGGCCGCCCGTTGCCCGCATTTTCGCCGGAATCGCCGCTTTTATTATCCCACTTAGCTCGTCCGTCGTCTCTATGGGCTTGTCCTTTCTCGCCGCTGCGATATGTTTGGCGATATTCTTGGCGAACTGTTCTTCTCCATAATCCCTTATAATACGATATAACTCCATCTCCGGATAATTATTTACTATATCCGATGCGCTCACGGTCTGCCTTGTGTCCATACGCATGTCCAAAGGGGCGTTGTGCTTGTATGAGAAACCTCGCTCTATATTATCAAGCTGGTAGGACGAAACCCCCAAATCAAGGACTATGCCGTCCACCCTGTCGATGTCCAGACTCGTAAGGATGTTTCTCATATTGCAGTAATTATCCCTGACTATCGTAATCCTGTCTTTAAATTCCTCAAGCCTTCTGCCTGCCGCCTGAACAGCCTCTCCATCCTGGTCTATGCCTATAAGCCTGCCTTTTTTTGTAAGCTTGGAGGCGGTCATATAAGAATGTCCGCCCCCTCCAAGCGTACCGTCTACGTATATACCATCAGGCTTTACCTGAAGATTTTCTATTGTTTCTTCCAAAAGAACCGATGTATGTGCAAATTCCATATTTAATCATCCATTCGCTAAATTTACGTTTTCGTACAGTCAGCGCAGCAAACGCGCAGACCTTCCGAACAATTACATCCATTCTTAGATTCCGAGACCAAGCTCTGCCATATGTTCAGCTATCTCGTCCATATCGTCATAAGCCGCAGCCCCATCAAAACGTTCCTTACTCCAAATCTCAATTCTGCTCGCTACTCCAATCAGAACTACGTCCTTATTCAGTTCCGCAAACTCCCTTAACACATTAGGTATCAGTATACGGCCCTGCTTATCAACCTCAACTTCGGCTGCTCCTGCCAGGAAGAAACGTACAAACTTTCTGGCGTCTTTATTAGTAAGGGGCAGTGATTTAAGCTTTTCTTCAAATACATTCCACTCTGCATCGTCATACACGAACAAGCAGCCGTCCAGTCCTTTTGTTACCACGAATGCGTCTCCCAACGCTTCGCGGAATTTAGACGGGATAATCAGCCTGCCTTTTGCATCGATTGTGTGATTGTACTCTCCCATAAACATAATCAATCACCTGCCGTTAAGTGCCTGCCACGGTCCGCGGAAGAAATTCACCACTTTTAACCACTTCATTCCACTTTCCACCACTTATCTACCATTTTATATTAAAATAAAGTATATTGCAAGGGAAAACAAGAGATTTTTTGAAATTTTTTTAGTAGGGTGAAATTCAGCCTGTAGGCGCGCATGGACACATATGCTTCTACACTTCGTTTCGGTCGGTGCTAATCATGCGCCACTGGCGCATAGCACCGTTTGAGGCACGCTCTCGCTCCGTAAAAAACGCAGTGGTACTAAGTTCAAAAGCCGCTTTGCGTCTTTTTCACTAACTACCAGCGTTTTTTAAGGGCCTCTGCACGGAAGCATATGTGTCCATGCGCGCCTACAGGCTGAATTTTTGCATAATAAAAAGCAGCTTAATCCGTCGGGACTAAACTGCCTTTAATTTACTGTTTTTAAGTCACTGCTTCGTATTCTGTTTATAAATGCTTGCTTCACAATTATTTATTCCGCAAACAGCAAGCTATATCCTACTCCTTTGAAAAATAGGCTACCGCTATCGCACCGGGACCGATATGGGTTCCGATGGTGCTGCCGATGCAGTAGGACGGCACTTCGTCGATGCTGTCCTTCCACAAATGCCCGCTGTCTTGCAGGTATTTTTGCAAAAGGCTGTCTTCTAAGCCGGAATATGCCGTAACATAGGGCATCTCAAAATCAATGCCGCCGGACTTATCTATCATCTGAGTCAGGAGATTGCTGCCTTTTTTAGAACCCATCGCCTTGCCGACCATCTTGACTTCGCCTTCAACGATGGAAATAACAGGCTTAATATGTAGGATCTCACCGGATATCGCCGTAGCTGCCGAAATTCTGCCGCCCTTTTGAAGATATTCAAGCGTGCCGAGCAGCGCCATAAGCTTAATGTGGTGCTTTCCCTCGTTAAGACGCTCTACCATCTCTTTTGCAGCAACGCCTTCTTTCAACATGCGCACCGCATACTGTAACAAAATCCGCTCGCCTATACATGCGTTAAGGCTGTCTACGACTAAGACTTTGCCGCCGAAATTTTCCGCTGCCTGTACCGCGTTTGAATATGTTCCCGAGAGTTTGGATGAAATGGTTATCGCCACCACTTCGCTGCCATCCGCAGTCATTTCCTTAAAACGCTCTTCAAACTGAAACATATTAATCTGGCTTGTTTTGGGTAATTCGTCGCTTTCGATTAATTTCTCAAAAAACTCCCTTTTGGTGATATCCACGCCGTCGGAATACATTTCATCGCCAAACGTAATTGTCATGGGAATCATTTCTATTCCGAGTTCCTTCGTCTCCTCCATAGTGATATCGGAAGATGAATCCACTAATAATTTTACTGCCATAATTAAATCTCCTTTTGTTATTTATCTTATTGATATTACGAGTTCAGCCTCAGGCACATAGACGCATATACTTCTCCTTGAGGCACGCTCTCGCTCCAGTGAATAAACAAACGAATGTACGCTACGCGAACATTCTTATTGTTACGCAACGGTACTAAGTTCAAAAGCCGCTCTGCGCCTTTTTCACTAAGTGCCGGCGTTTTCCAAGGGCCTCTGCACAGAAGTATATGCGTCTATGTGCCTGAGGCTGAACTCTGGTTACTGAAATAAATTTTCTTAATTGCCTATATGATTTCGGTTTCCGCCGCTTTCTTCTTTATCCGGCTGCGCACGATGATATCCGCCGCTACGGACGCGATTACGCAGGCTATCGCGATTACCTGCGATACCGGAATATGCGTTCCCATTATATAGAGCTGGTCAGTCCTTATTCCCTCTATCCAGAACCTTCCCAGCCCGTATCCGCCCAGATAAAGCAGACACATCTCTCCGTCGAACTTCTTATGCTTCCTGTATAAAATGATTAAACACAATATTGCCAGATTCCATAAGCTCTCATATAAAAAAGTAGGGTGTACCTGAATATAATTCGCGCCTTCGGGAATATGAGCCGCTATATTGGCGGAAATGTCCCAACTCCTGACAGAATCAATAGGCAGCCTCATCGCCAAAAGGTTGTTCGTATATTCACCGAATACTTCCCTGTTGGTAAAATTGCCCCATCTGCCGATAGCCTGTCCCAATATCAGCCCCGGCATGCAGATATCCGCGAACTGCAAAAAATTCTGTTTCTTGATGCGGCAGAATATATATAAGGTAAGAAATGCGGCAATTACCGCCCCGTAAATCGCCAGCCCGCCGTTTCTTAAATTAAAAATCTGCAGCAGATTGTCTTTATATAAATCCCAGAAAAAGACCACATAATATATTCTCGCGCCAATAATCGAAAATACCAGCTCATATATGAAAAAGTCCCATACCGTATCGGGATTGGCATTTTCTTTCTTAGCGGTATGCACTGCCATAAGCAGACCGCTTATAACTCCCAGCCCGATAAATATACTGTATAAGGCAATCTGAAAGCCGAAAACGCTGAAAAATTTCGGGACATTTTTAAGATAGATTCCCAGATTGGGAAACGCAATGTCCGACGCGCCCATTATATCGTTCATTATAGTATCCTTGCCCCTTCCTATGATAACATATGTTATACATTGAATCTGAAAAGAATAACATCGCCGTCCTGGACTACATAGTCTTTTCCTTCCATTCCTACCAGACCTTTTTCCCTTGCCGCAGCAAGCGAGCCCTGTTCCAGCAAGTCTTTATAATTGACAACCTCAGCCTTGATAAAGCCCCTTTCAAAGTCGGTATGTATCTTGCCTGCCGCCTGCGGAGCCTTCGTACCGATTTTAATAGTCCATGCCCTTGTCTCGTCTTCTCCCGCCGTCAAGAAACTCATAAGACCGAGAATATGATAGCTTGCTTTAATAAGCTTCTGCAGTCCTGACTCCTTTAAGCCTAAGTCTTCCAAAAACATCTGCGTCTCTTCTTCGTCAAGCTGCGCAATCTCCTCTTCTATCTGCGCGCAGATGACAAATACTTCGCTGTCATTTTCAGATGCAAATTTCCGCACATTGGCAACGCCCTCGTTTCCCGCGCCGTCGTCCGCTAAATCCGCTTCCGCCACGTTAGCCGCAAAAATGACAGGCTTATAAGTCAAAAGATTGTATTCGGCAAGAAACGCAAGCTCGTCCTCATCGTCGGTAACGAAACTTCTTGCTAACTTCCCTTCTTCCAGATGCTCTTTCAGTCTCTTCTGCAACGCAAGCTCCTTCGCCAAAGTCTTGTCCATCCGCGCAGCTTTTTCAGTCTTTGCAAGCCTTCTGTCCAACACTTCCATATCCGAGAAAATAAGCTCCAGATTAATAGTCTCAATATCGCGCAGCGGATTAACCGAGCCGTCCACATGGACGATGTTAGAGTCTTCAAAGCAGCGAACCACATGAATAACCGCGTCAACTTCACGAATATTGCTAAGGAACTGATTGCCGAGCCCTTCGCCTTTGGAAGCGCCCTTTACCAGTCCTGCGATATCGACAAACTCGATGGTCGCCGGCGTCACCTTTTTGGATTTATACATATCTCCGAGCAGTTTGAGTCTTTCATCGGGAACCGCCACGATACCGATATTCGGATCGATTGTGCAGAACGGATAATTCGCCGACTCAGCCCTCGCCTTAGTCAAAGAGTTAAATAATGTACTTTTTCCCACGTTGGGGAGTCCTACTATCCCTAGTTTCATTTTATCTATATCTCCTTTAATTTCATTCAATTTCTGCTATACATGAATCGTCCAAGCCTCATAACAGCAAAGGATAAGCTGGCACTTGCCTGTTTTTAGCTTATATATAACAAAAGAGCCTTAACAACTATGCTAGTATAGCATATCAAGGCTCAAAAGTAAATCGTGGGAAATTTGGATTTTCAGTTGGATAATTTAGTGATAATTTAATTATACTGCTTAAAATAAAAAATTTTATAAAATAAGTTGTAATTAAAAGAAATAGTGTATACTAAAAGTTGATAATAATCCATATTATTATCTTCCCATAAGCATACATTTTCTGGCAAACTGATAATACTGTGAGAATACCCAATCAATGACCGATTAAATTTATCAGCTTGCCCTTCAATACTTTTTTATTGACACTGAATGGATAAACAGGCAATTCAATACGAATGCCTTTCATTTTATTAGCATACATATTCTACAATGCAATATTTTCTTCTTTTGAATCTGCCCAGCAACTCACAAAAACTAACTTACCTGCTATATCAACATCTTCTCCTTTTGCTTTCTCCATATCATCTACATTTATCAAAGAGTTAAATTTTATAGTATGCGATTTCAATTGTTGAGAACTTTTACCTATCCTTTCTTGTACATACGCCTTAAACTTTTGGTAATTTTTCATAGCTCTATACCATATGTTTTATTTTTCGCATATAATTCTTATCATCTCTGCCGGCGTAACAATAAAACTCTTAATCGGATAATGTTTCTGATTCCCTGTTACTAAATAGGTATCATCCTCTCGTTTTTCCATAGCAACCTCATAAAAAATCAAATCATCCATATCAATCAAAATTTCACCCGTAGGCTGTGGAAATACCTCAACGCCAAACTTTTTCACAGCATTTAACACTAATTGTATAGACTCTTCTCTAAAGTTAAATTTTTCTCTATGAAGCACATTATTATATTCTGTCAAAATATCATCATGATACAACGGCACAATCCTGCCATCAAGAATTGCCCGCAACACTTTTACCGTTGCAGCATCACTATTCTTTGATAGAAGAGCAGATATAAATACATTGGTGTCTATTACCGCATAATATGTCATGCTATTACCTCTTTTTTCTTTCCACTCTTGCCGCTGATATTTCTGCATTGATTTCTTCTAATGTCATCTCCGGAAGATTACTTGCTTGCGCTCTCAAGTCCTCAAAAGCTCTCATTGCCTCAGCTCTTGTAACCGTATTCTCTGGAAGTCTTACATCAAACGGAACTCCCTTGACCATTTTACTTTTATTCATAAACATACGCAATGCCGTTGGTAAGTCCATCCCAAGAGATTCGTAAATTTCTGTCACTTCCTGTTTTAACGCTTTATCTGCACGAAACTGAATCAATACCTGTTCTGCCATAATATACCTCCGTTCCACTTCATATAGTAGTTGTTTTGCAGTTGTTTTTAATACTATTATATGTTTAATATCAAATTATATCAAGCAAAAGGCAAGAAAATTCTAAATTTCTTTACATTCATACTACAGTTTCTTCTATCAATAGTCAAAAGTAAATTGCAGTTTAACGCTAGCGTTTTTGCAATTTTGCCAAAAACGTCCACGTTAAATTTTAACTTACTATATAAAAACCTCTCTCCTGCGTTTAATCATATCCCAAACCATTTTTTGTGCGCTTTCTTTTGATGTAAGATACGGCTTAATATTATGTATACAATGGTTATAAAATTTCTCATGCCACTCTATATAAAAACCATTGACGTAAAAATTTCCCTTTAATATATCCAGATAATCTTCAAAAATCTTTACTCCATTCTCAAAATCACCCATCAAAAAACACAGCATTGCCAAATCATAGACTTCCCAAAATCGATGTTTTTTCAAAGTGTCTGCTGCTTTCTGTTCAAGACATGTTCTGGCATAATCCATATCTTTGAATTTACGGTATTCCAGTACCTTTTTTAAGCCCATTTCCGCATATTCTTCCATTCTTATCTGAAATTCATCATCATTTCCGTTATATTCACAAAACATATTTCCCCGCTCTCCATAGGAATATATCAATGTTTTATTTAAGCCTTCCGTTTTCTCCCAGAGAAAGTCAATCCCAACTCCCAAATAGGCGCCTTTTGCCCTATTACTTGCATCAAATACGACAAAAGTCATGTAATATCCGTTATCATCTACCCAAGTTCTTGACTTTCCCTTCCGGAAAAGTCCCTGCGGCGCTAAAACTTTTTTCGCCGCTGTATTTATAATTTTGTCATGTTGGCGCATGATATCCCCCCTCGAAACATACAGTTATTTTAACTGGTTTCATGTCTATCCACAACTTAAAATTCCACTATTCTTTCACTAATTTTCATTATTTTTTCACTAATTTTCACTATTCTTTCATTAATTTTCACTATTTAGCTATTACCTAATCAGCCCTTCTCTTTAATTTTGATTATTTTAAAAGCCCTTGACCATAAGCCAAGAGCTTTCTAAAATTCTATAAAGCAATTCTCCTTTTTCCTTCAGAATCGCAACCCTTACGTCGTCAAATCCACCACCAGCTCTGAAAACATTCCCGAAACGCTGATTTCATTTTCGCACTCGGCGGTATTGGCATATTCGGTTTCCTTTCCGCCTTTTATGCAATAAACATTACACTTTCTGCCTTTATTTATAACATTTACCATGTTTTCTTCCGGGATATGGACAATCGTTTTTGACTTCCACTGGTTGATATCCAATCTTCCCGTAACCTTATCCACGGTGATTTCATAATCCGTCTTTGCCGTCAGTTCCAGACTTCCGCTACTGTTTGAAATCACTACCTGCTCCGCGTCGCCGTCATACTCCAGACGTTTCAAATGAAGGTCCTTTATCATAAGGAGTTTAACGCTGCCCTCAACCTCACAATCATCGGTAAATTTACTCGGAAAAACAACTTCAACCCGCAGCGACTCTTCCGCCTCATAACGGCTCAACTTATTCTTGTTAAGGCAGTCTACATCAAGTCTGTTTCTATTTTCATCAAGCTTTATCTTAAACATGGACTCCAAGTTCTCAAGGGTTTCGGAAGACAGCTTTACATGAAGTTTCTCATCGTTTCCCGACGACAGCGTGATTGCCGCCGCACTGCCGATATTAACATCAAAATGCTTCTCTCCGTCAATGTCGTAAATCGTCTCGCTGGTATACACCGTGGTCTCAGGAAGCGTTATCGCGGCAGTTGAATCAACAAGCAGTTCATCTATAGTAGTCTTAAAAATCTCTGCTATAATAACCATGTTTTCTACGTCCGGCAAGCCTTTTCCGGTTTCCCACTTAGTGATAGCCTGTCTTGAAACGCCGATTCTCTCAGCGAGCTGCTCCTGCGAGATGCCTTCTTTTTTTCGTATTTCCTTTAATTTTTCTGAAAAATTCATAGCTAACCTCCATTTTTAATCTTTTAGTAGTGAATATGCAGTAATCTTCTTTATCGGTGCGCAAAGCAGCACGCTGATTGCAAATGCCACAGCGGTAAAGACCGCTGCAAATACGATTAATATCAGCACAGATACCTCAAAATGGTTTTTTACAGCCCCAATCAGCGAAAAAATCACCTTATTCATTGCGGGGAGATACCACAGCCCTGCAGCCGCTGAAATAACCGACGCCACAGCCACAACAGGTATAAACTCAAGCGCCGTCTTAATGGTAAGCTGCCTGTTGGTGTATCCGATTGCTTTATATATGCCAAACTCCTGCTTACATCTGCTTATCATTGAATTGATGATTACATACATTACAAGCAGCATCATAAGGACTGAAATAATAAACAGGATAACCACGACTACGGAAACAATGCCGGTATACATCATTTGACCGTTTTCGTTCATCTGTTCAAAATTTACTGACGACTTAATGAGTTCGCTATATTTTTCTTCATACTCATCTATAACCTTTTCTGCGCCTTTATCATATAAGTAGATATTGATTGAATTAGGCTTCTCGCCGATTTTTTCATACCCTTTTTCTGTAAGCTGGCAGACCGCGCCGGCGTTATTGACGCTTTGGATATAGCCTGTTACCGTATAATTCTCTGACTTAGAGCCGACTGTAATCTCTATCTTACTGCCGATAGGATAATTGTCTGAAATCGCATTTCCCACAGCAATTTCATTATCTTTTACGGGGCTTTTGCCCTCATAACAGATATCGTTTGTTGTCTTGGAAAAATCCTCGCACACAAAAGCGGTAAGGCTTCCGTCTTCATAACTTACCGGCACGGATGCATATTCTAAGAAGAGCTTTACCCTACCGTCGTCTTGCAGAATTTCTTTAAGCTGCGACGTTTTTCCGTCTTCAACGGTAAAGATAACGGACGGCAGTTCTTCCGAAAGCGTATTCATAAAATTATCCGGCTTGACATTTACATTATACATGAGCGTTCCCGCAAAAGACAGCAGCACCATTATGCCAAATGCGACAATAAATAATAAGATATTTTGTCCCGCCGATGCGTTTCCCGTAATGCCCCTTATGGCGTTGATAGGCTCCAATACATGAATCTTCCTTGCGGAAATATAGGAAAAAACTATTATCGCAAGCATTAATACCAATACTACAATAAGTAAAGCCGTTATGTCAAAAGCGGGAGTATAGGAAAATCCCGACTGGATTGCCAAAATACTTGCGACAAAAGGCAGAACCGTATAGGACAAAGCTATTCCGATTACCGTGGAAACTGCGCCTACAAGTATATATGGCATAATTGATGCGGCGATAATCAGGCCGCTTGTATAACCAACCGCCTTTAACACGCCCATCTGCGCCAGTTCGTCTTCGATTGCACTGCGTATCCTGAAGTTGCTAAGGAAAATGCTCACTACCAGTATAATTGCGGCAAGCGCGAGAAATATCACAATAAGCAGGAGGCAGACCATTGTTCTGGTCTGTTTAGCGGTTTCCCTGTCATTGATATTCATTAGGGCAATCCCTTTATCTTTTAAAAGTTCGGACACAGTATTTTTAATCCGGTTTAAATCCGCGTCGCTGCTTGTTTTTAAGGAATATTCCATAACCACGTTACTATCGTATTCTTCCGCAAAGTCATCATAGACTTCATCAGGCAGATATGCGCCGATTAAGCCCGTACCATAATTTCCGTACTGCATTTCCGATACAATTCCGGCAATATCATATGTATGCTCCTTACCGTCTATGGAATAAGTAATGCTTCCGCCTTCCTTAAAGCCGCCTAATTCCTTCATATACATGGGAATATAAACTGAACTTCCGTTCTTGTCGGAATATTCCGTAAAATCAGAATATTCAGTAATATCTAATAAATTCAGCGTTTTTTCTGCATCAAGATTATAAAACACAGTATTCATGTCGAAATCAGAACCTGCAAATTCGCGGACCGTCACAGGAGTAAAAACCCCTTCATGCTTTTCAATGCGTGATATTCCGTCAATTCCTTCCACTTCCGTGAGTAAATCTTCATTATCCTGAATCTTGGGAATGATAAAATTGATGTCCGCCGTTTCCAGTTCATCAAACAAGTCATCATATGCGTCAAATGTCTGGAAAGCAAGCACCAGCGCAATATTTATGATAAATGCAGTCAGACAGATAAACACTCCGAAAGATATGTACTGCCCCTTTGCCTTATTTAAGTTGTGCAGGGTAAGCGTAGATATTTTCTTCAATACTACCACCCCATTTCTTTGATGAACTTATCAAGTTTCTCAGTTCTTTCGGCATCGTCCTGCTCATATTTCCCCAAGTCGCACTCACCGTAAATCTTTCCGTCTTTTATGTAAATAACGCGGTTTCCCCGCAGAGCCGATTTTTTATCGTGTGTAACCATGACGATGCTCTGCCCTTTGTCGTGAAGTGAAGTGAAAACATCAAGGACTGCTGCCGAATTAGCGGAATTTAACGCGCCTGTCGGCTCGTCGGCAAAAAGTACGTTGGGACTGTTAATAACCGCCCTGACAATGCCTGCCCTTTGCGCTTCACCGCCTGAAATCTGGGAAGAAGTCTTTTTCCATGTGTTCTCGGGAATATTTACCAAAGAAAAAAGCTCCTTTGCACGTTTTTTAATGTCTTCTTTGTCTTTGCTCGTCAGCACTCCCGCCGCAATGACATTGTCCATAAGGTTCATTTTTTCAATCAGATAAATCTGTTGGAATACGAATCCGCACTCTTTGCGCCGGAACACTGCTAATTTGTCATTATTCAGTTTCGTGATGTCCGTTCCGTCAAAATCAATCTCACCGCCGTCCGGCTTATCCATGCCCGAAAGTGAATACATCAGGGTAGATTTGCCCGCTCCCGATGAACCCATGATAACGGTAAAATCTCCCTTATAAATATCAATATTCAAGTCCGAATAAATAACCTGAATACTTTCGCCCTTGCCAAAAGCCTTTTTCAAATGCTTTGCCGATATTACTGTCTGCTTACTCATAATATAGTAGTCCGCCTTTCTTTTTATCTCTACTTGCAATGTGCCAATCAGACATGTTTGTATGTACCTTACCTTTGGCAAATGCTGTAAGAGTTATTATTTGGTAAGCATACCTTAAAACCCCGATATTAACCACCAACAGTTGTATACATTTGGTTTTTTTATGCTACTTTCCGTTGCATAGCCTGATTAGTAATGATTTTTCGGAGTTGGCAGACACAAAAAAAGCCCTGCCATTGTGACAGAGCTTCTTAAGTTCTTGTTTTACTCTTTAAATATCATATTTAACATCTTTAGCCAATGCTACCTGTTTCCTACTTCCAATGGGACAACAGCAAGCGTCTTTCCCAAAGGTGCCAATACCTTCAATATTGTATCAAGCTGCGGGCTGGTACTCCCTTTTTCCATTCTTGCAATAACAGGCTGTTTTACCCCACTTAATTCTTCCAACTTTTTTTGACTTATCCCTTTCTCCTGCCTTGCTTTTATCATTTCACCGATAATTGACACACGCAACTCACTCTCTGCTATTTCAATCGGTGTCAGAATGTCTTCCATAAATGCCAAAACATTTCCGCCAACAGCATCTGCTCCACGTCTATTCAAATCTGCCATATTCTCTTTTGCCTGCGCTACAGCTTGCGAATATTCTTTATTTGTTCTCATTATGTTTCACCATATTCACTAAATTTTTTAGGTAATCCATTATTTTGTTTAGCTTTATCTTCCCAGTACAAATAAATTATACTGGAAAGTTATCAAAATATCAATAACTTTAAAGTTATTATTATTTTGAAATTTTTAATCCGGCTATCTATAACTGCCACAACCGCACAGTTGTATTATTATGGAAATATGATACAATAATAAAGAGTCGGCAATTTCTTAAGCAGAAACCAAATAATTGGAGACATACAAATGAAACCTAATGCACCAAAAAACCCCAATTACAAAATTTTAATAGCTATTTGCATAATTAATATATTTATGGCTCTTGCATTAAATAATTTTAGTTCCTCGGAATTATATTTACCGGCGTTATTTATTTATTTTCTATCAGGACTCGCAACATTTATTGACAAGATATCCTATTATAAAGAGCTACAATACAAAATAGAAGAAAGAATATCCTATATATGTTTTTTAACGTGTGCGATAATGGTATGCCTTTATGTTGCAGACTCACTTAATTATATTGAAATCACTTTTCAAGGTTATCACGGAATTTATAAAGTTCTTATGCAGGGCGTTCATAATTCCTTCTTTACCTTTAATTCAATTAATATAACTCCATTCATTTTTCTATGTGCATTTATGATTCCGCTATTCTATCTCATTTTATGCATAATTGCATATCTGCGGGAAAAAGATGTTACAAAAAAATTGGTTTTTTATATTTTAAATACCTACAAAATTTGGTTTATTTTGTGGGCTGTATTTTCAATTATATCCGGTAGCATCGGAGCAATAATATGCCATTTTAAATATATACACAGTTCCCATGAATATGGCAATCCACAGTATCATAAATATTTTATCTTGTTTTTTTGCTTAACCATAGCCATTTCTTATATATGCCTTTTTCGACGTTATAAAAATCGAATTGATAAATTAAATAATCCAAATGCAGTTATGCCCAACACTACAAATACCGAATATGAAAAATGTATGTCCGGGAAATGGTATGACTGTCACAATGAGATATTTTTAGCATACAAAAATAATGCCAGAACACTATTGGCGCAGTACAATTCTCTCACCTATAACCAAAAGAAAGAAAAGACGGATATTTTGAAACAGCTTTTAGGAAGTGTCGGGGCAAATGTATCAATAGGGAATCCATTTATTTGCGATTACGGAAAAAATATACATATAGGCAAAAATGTATCCATTAATATGAATTGCACATTTGTTGACTGCAACAATATAGCGATAGGGAATAATGTACTGATATCTTCTAATGTACAAATATATACAGCTACACATCCGATTGAACTGTCAGAAAGGCTTACTCCGAACTGGAATCCCGAAAGCAGCGAATATTTCTGCCGCACATATGCCTTACCTGTAAAAATTAGCGATGGGTGTTGGATAGGCGGCGGCGTTATTATTCTTCCCGGAGTAACAATTGGTGCAGGAACAGTAATCGGCGCAGGAAGCGTTGTTACAAAAGACATTCCTGCCAATTGTGTTGCCGCCGGAAATCCCTGTCGGGTAATTAGAAACATTAATGAAGAATAGGCTGCTCCTCCTACCCCATAATAACCGTCCGCAGCCATTCCTGCGCCAAGCCTACCCAGGATACACATTCTTCTTCCATGCCGTTGCCATCTGGCGACATGGTTCGCCTGTCGGCAAGTGCAAGTCCGTGCGCGCCTGCGGCGTACATATGCAGTTCGACGGGAATGTTATGCTTCCGCATTGCCAGTGCAAGAAAGATTGAATTTTCTGCCGGCACCAGACCGTCTTCGTCCGTACTCCAGATGAAAGCCGGCGGCGTGTCTGCGCTGACCTGATTTTCCAGCGACAGCTCGTCCTTCATGCTCTCATAATTCTCACCGAGCAGACTGCGAAAAGATTCTTCGTGGGCGTATTTACCCGATGTAATAACAGGATAATTAAGTATCATTCCGGCAGGACGCAGCATTTCCGAAGGTACGCCTACTTTCTCTGACAGAAACGGTCTGTTCCAGAACATACCGTAGCTTGCCGCCAGATGTCCGCCTGCAGAAGAACCTTCCACCACAATCTTATCCTGCGCTACATGCCACTCTTTTGCATTCTCTTTTATTATCTTTACCGCGTTTGCAAGCTCCAAAAGCGCCGCCGGATATCTTGCAGGAGCTATCGAATAATACAGAACCGCCGCGTGGCAGCCGTATGCAGTCCATTGCAGCGCCAGCATCTCCGCCTCTCTGTCTGAAAGAAAGCAGTATCCACCGCCCGGACAGATAAGGATTAACGGTCTTTCGTTGATGCCGATTTCTCCCGAATGGGAAATCAGGTACAGATTCAGTTTGGCGTTATCGCTCCCGCCTTCTACATGAATAGGGTATTCTTTGTAAATCATGATATTATTTTCCTTTCACTATGCTTTGTTATTAGTTTCATCCGGCTCATAATTATCCATTCCACTCACATTTAAATAGGCGGACAGTTCTGTCATGCGCCCTATTTCCAGTTCGGATATAAAGTTTTCCATAAATTCAAAATCAATTTGGTTCTTTTCCTTTACAGGCAGCTTAATATATTCCGATTTAATCTTATCCCATGTGCACATATTATCAAACCCGAACTTTTTTTGTATAAACGATAACGCGCTTGCTATAAATAAGCCTTGCTTTTCCGAAACTTCAAATTTAGGGGTAAGTGAAAACACCCTCGCATGTGTCACCATTTTATACTCAAAATTACGATAATACGCTAAGCCAAACATATCAACCGTAAACGTTCCTGCTTTAAATAATTTGGCATCTACATCAGTCTTGCCAAGTATTCCGTTATTTGCAGCTCCTGCGGTCACCACATAAGAACCTTTATTATTAATATGCCTTTTTTGAATATCAAAATTTCCACTGCTGCTGTCAAATAACTTTTCAAGCTTATATTTTCCCCATTTAACATTTTTCAGCTTTTCGTTAAGCAAAGCATCCTTTTTCAAACGCTCATTATCTGTGTTTCGGTTCTTCAATAGATTTGATACTTCCCATGTAAGATAATCGCCCACCGTCTTTTCTAAATCACCAAACTCCGGTTTAATGTCAACAGGAGCTGCCTGATTCCAATCTGCGCCATTCTTAGGATCAATCCTGCCCTCATAATATTCTTTTTCCGTAAAGATATTCAGTTTAGACTTACCAAAACGCACCAGTTCTATGAGTTCAGCATAACGTCCATTTGCATTATTGGTATCACGCAGATTACAGCTTGCCTTTTTACGATTGGTTCTTGTATATCCGTCTATGGAGAAATCAATAAATTTCACCGTATCATCTTTATGGTGCGCTTCACCGACACGGAAAACATAAATATTGGTCTGCACGCTTGATTTTCCAATAAACAAGTCAGCCGGCATTTTAATGCTTGCAAGCAATGTACTGTGTTTTAAAATTTTTTTGTTGTATTCAACCGCTTTTCCGCTTCCCGCAGAATTTTGAATAATAATTGCCGCATACCCTTTATCCATCATTGATAAGGCTTTTTCAACAAATACCATACCGTTGCCGGGAGCTGAATATGGCGGATTCAAAACAAACGCATCCGCGGGAAATCTCTCTACATTTTCACCAAAACCATACTTTCCGTCAAATTCTTTCAAGGAATCCTTATTTATAATATTTGAACTGCCGTCACCCATCAAAATCATATTAAGGATAGCAAGCATATAAACTTCCGAAAGATTTTCAATCCCAAGAAGCTGTTTCGCTTTGATTTTGGCAGATTTCAAGGCAAGTTCGTCAGGAGATTTAATCTCCTTTTTTGCATCTGTCAACATCTCGTTCATAGCAGCAACCAAAAGTCCTGCCGAACCGGTTGCAAAATCCCACACATAAGAATCTTTATTTACCCTTGCCAAACGTGCCAGAAGAGTTGCAACATAGGAAGGCGTCAGCACGACATCATTAAGCTTGTCCTGTGTAAAACCGAGCCAACTATACATTTCATTAAACAGTTTGCCGGTGAAATCGGTACTAAGCCCAATTTTATAATAAATTCCAAGATCATCTATGATTTTTGTGAATACGCGTTTCAACTGGCTCTCACCATTCTCTGCTTTATTGATATTATCGGTTGTCAACGTATTCTGCAAAGTACGGATAATCATCTCGCGTTTTTCCTGCGGCAAATCCTTTTTATTCAAAAACGCCTTGATTTTACGAAGAATTATATCACCGTCATGGTTTCCTTCTTCACTTGATGATTTTAATTCTGACTTTTCAAGAGCCGCAACGCTTCCGGGAACACCGAGCGTTGCTATAATAGAAGCCGCTACCAGATAAACCCTGTCCCGCTCACTTAAGCCCTTTTCATTCTGATAAATATCATTATTTAGTTTAACAAGGCTGGCATTGATTTCCTGTTCACGATGTTCTTTCAGTTTTTCAATTTCTTCCTGAGAGAGTTGAAGACGCTTTACTTTTTCAATAAAGCTGTTGAAATTATCGTTTTTAAGGAAAGAAAAATCTGTGTAGTCATCAACTTCCTGTCCGATGCCGAAATTGCTCTTAGAAACATAATAAACGCCAATCTGATATTCCAATTTTCCGGCATCATTTCTGTATCCTGTCATGCCAATTGCAATAATATCAGTATAGCTTGTGTAATGCAGAAGCGCATTGGCATAATGAACGGCTCCGTTTACGGCATAAGAATTGATATTTTTAAAATCAGGGCGGTTTTGGCGTGTTTTATTGGCAACTTTGCCATCCCCATCAAGCATCACAAGTCTGTCTTTGTAGCCTTTATACTCAATTAAAACCGGATAATAAACCGAATTATTATACTGCAGCAGAAGTTTGACATCAGGACGATTCCCGCCAACACCGCCTCTTTTGGAATAATAATCATTCAATGCCTGATCAATCTCTGTATTTAGCGATTCCTGCTCTAACTTATAATCAAGTTCATATGATTTCAGCCACCCATTTGCAAGGTCTGCAATGTTTGGTTCAACAGATTGTATCTTAGCCATGATTATTTCCTCCAGTATACTATTTAATATTATATTACTAATCCTAAAATTAGTAAATACCGCTTTACAATTTAAAATAATCATAGCACCCTATATGTCCAAAAAAACGTACTTATTTCCAATCGTTTACAATTAACCCTTTCCTTCCTTTCTCCTTCTCTTCCTTTTCTTCCTGCTTACTATTATAATCGCCGCAACAATTACCACTGCAGCCGCCGGGATAATGTAAACCAGATAGTCGGCGATTGTCTTCTCATGAACACAGGCTGCAATTTCAGCTTCCGTTCCAGCAACTGTAAACAAGTGATAGATTCCCATAAGTTCAGTATCCTCCTTAATCCATTCACCGTCCCGCTTTACATATACGTTCACGCCCTCGGTCTGCCCACGCGGTGCCTGATAACGTATCTGATGCTCATTATTTCCATCGTCTGTAAAGTTTATATTCCAGCCCTCCACGGCATCGACTGGCACGTCTTCCCCCGTCTCAAGTTCATTAACATCAATCTCTTTAATCTCAAGCTGCGCATCTTTTTCAAACTTGCCGTCTACGAGGAACACTGACTGCGAATTGCCCCTGGTCTGCTTGGATGCAATCGTTGTAAGATATCGTACATACTCCACAGTAACGTCTTCATCCTGAACGACGTGGTTAAGCTCTTTAATATCCCAATCCGCATAGAATCCTTCTTTAACGGGAATATTCGGATACATTACGGAAGACACTGCCCCGCCGTACGAACATTCCACACTGCTTATTTCCTCATCGTCGGCATAGAATACAATCCTCATTGTCCGAAACTTATCAGGCAGATTTTCTATTTCCATTTCCATAAGCTGTGCATAGCTGACAGGCTCTGCCTTTCCGCTGTAGCTGATGCGGTCTATACCTGCGATTTCATCAGATACAAAGAAATTATTTTCCACGTTTCCGCTCTCGTCAATTTCTCCAGCTATCGCCCCCGAAAAAGCTGCCGCCTTCTTAATTCGCACCATTGTATAACAGTTGCTGATGCTGTATCCGGAGCCTGCGATGCCTGCCACATACTCTTCTCCCTCTAAACTGCACTTGGCAAAGCTTCTCATTATATGCGAGCGGGACTGTCCTGCAATGCCGCCCGCATAGTTTCCTGAACTGCTGATTATCTTTCCATAATTCTCACACCACAGAATCGTTCCCATCTCCTGCAGCCCTGATATGCCGCCCACACAGCTTTTCTGCGCAGTAATCCTGCCTGTGTTGACATTGCTTCTCAACACGCACTTAGTTAAGAAAGTAGAGTTTAACTTCGCGTCTTCGATGCCCGTCACATCGCTTTCCAAGTCGAAATCATACTCTATTGCCATCGTTCCCGCGATTCCGGATACATTAATATCTCCTTCTACCGTTCCACTGTTCTTACAGCCGGCAACCGTGGCTTCCGTACTTGTCTCCGCATCTTCTCTGGAATTGTCTTCATATATATTGGAATAGTCCATTTCCAACACGCCGTCAAGGGCATCGGTATACAGTCTCATAATCACGCTGAACTGGTCGTTAAGCTGTGCCATATCGTCTAACAGTACGTCATTTGTAGATGACATTTCACTGTTCAGATATCCCATATTTTCAGAAAGTCCCTGCAGATTAAGGTTAAGGCTGCTCATTTTGGAACGGTAATCATTTCCAAATTGCGGCATATTGATGTCCGGCATATCTTCCAGATTTTTCACAATACTTTTTGCCTCATTTCCGGCGTTTTCCAGATTTTGTGCCGCGTCCTTAGCATATCCTACCGCCTGTTCAAGTTCTTTTGATGCTGCCTCTGTCATATCGTCCTGATGCCGCATCACGATTTCTGACATAGTATTCAAATAATCCTTCATATCCTGCGAATAGCCATGACCGGAATACGAATCGCCGCAGCTCTCACGATATTTCTTGTCTGCGTAATCATACGATTCATCATCAATATCGGAAGCGTTATCGGACATTTTATCCGCCACATCGCTAAGAAGGTTATTGTCTAGCTCTTCCCTCTTAGTGCCAAGCGCCGGAAAACTGCCGGCAGTATCCGTATCGGCATCATAGTGAACCCAGTCTTCTACTTCTAAATAGTCTTCAAAATTGCTGCTATAAGACCACTCCTTCTGTACTTCACCGCCAATCACCGGCCTTAAGTCGTCCTCATTAGGCTCTCCCCCTGTATAATCCCCCTGCCCGCGCAGTTCATCTATATACATATTTTTATGTGCCTTTACCGCGTCGGAATACGCCTCTGTATACACTTTCTCGCCATCTTTCATTTTCTGTTTGGCATCATCATAGTTTGCTTTTTCTTCCGGCGTCATATATTGGTACACATCAAGTGTAGCTACCGTATCGTCCAGCTCGCTCGCAGCATTTTTTATATTGCCTGCCGCTTCTGCCGTTTCATCAGCCATTCCGTTTTCTTTTGCGCTCTCGTCTATAATGTAGTCAATACGGTTTATTGCATCATTGACTGAACCGGTCATATTATCCGCCCACACTATCGTCTCGTCGGATAAGAATGACATATCATCAAGCGCGTTATCCGCAAAAGCCTGTATAATCGAAAGCCGCCCTGAAATGATATCAGACTCAGAACCCGCGTCCTCTATCATACGGCTGGTTATATCATGCAGCTTATCAATATTCTCCGAGAGCTGATACGCTATGTCCTGCGTTAAGTCAATGGCAATATAAGGTTCGGTCTGCCCCGCGATGCCGCCTACGTCTTTACGTCCATAGACCGTTCCGCTATTCTCGCAGCCATACACATATCCTGACTGCCGTCCTACGATGCCGCCTATATTGTAGCCTACATGTTCATAGCCGACAGTTCCGTTATTGACGCACGACTGTATAATGCCTGTGGAAAGTCCTGCGATGCCGCCTGAGTCAATCGTATTGTTATTGATGGACTCCTGTTTATTATTTTCCTTATCCGTTTCCTTGTCATTTTCCGTATTCAAAAATCCCATTGTATACTGCTCGATATTAATATCCTCTATCGACATTGCCGTGTCACTGTTGTAAATATTAACGTCAGCCTCATTAACGCAGCCAAAAATATTCCCCATATTGTCACCCGCTATGCCGCCTGTATAATGCGCACCTTTTATCCTGCCGTCTGTCCTGCATTTTATCAGGATGCCGCTTGGCTCATTATAGCCCGTGATACCGCCTACATAATCATTTCCCTCTATTATTCCGTCAAATGAGCTGTTAATTATAATCCCCCTGTTATCGCCCGCTATGCCGCCTACTACAACCTGTTTTCCCGCTGGGCGCACAGCGCCTTTTACATTCAGATTGGCAATTACCGCGCTCTTCTGCGTATAACAGAATAATCCTGTATATGATACGGAATCTCTGATTTCCAAGCCGCTTATGGTATGTCCTTGTCCGTCGAAATAGCCGCCAAAAGTAGGAATTGAAGTAAAATCACCGTCTGTTAAATCCAAATCACATTCCAGATACACTTTCTTATCCTGCGACCATGTATCCAGCCGGCAGTTTCTGGAAAATATCCTGAAATCATTCACGGATTTAATATGTATCTCTTTCCATTCACTCTCTCCCGAATCATAGGACTCCAAAGTTGCATTGGCATCTTCGATGGTAATAACGCTTTCTTTCGTTATATCTTCCTTCGATATTTCTTCTTCCGTCTCCTGCGCCATAACGTTTATAACCGGCATCATGATAAGCGTAAGCGCCAGTAATAAAGATGCTGTCCTTTTCTTATATATATTCTTATATATATTCTTATACATATTCTTCCACCTCTTTATTCCCATTTTGTCGTAACCGTTCAGCCATGCCATCAGCAAGCTTCTCATACTCTTCCTGCGTCAATTCCGTTACATCTCCCGCCTCTACATAAGCGCTGACACTACCCCTGATAATCGCATTCATGCTGCCTGTCACCATACCGTCGATTTTACCGTGTACCAGACCGTCCACCTTGATAAGTCCCGTGACATTTTTGGTCCTAATCGGCATATTCATGACAAACGCCGTCTTTTCTATAATAGCGTCTCCCACCAGAAGAATCTGCGGCAGTACAAACATCGTAATAAATATGGAAATCAGCGTACCGCGCCCTAAGCATTTACCAATGCCAAAGATAGCGACATCGGAGGTCAGCTTGCCAATCAAAATACCCGCCACAGCCAACATAGTGCCGGAAGTAATAATCGTAGGGAACGAAAGATTCATGGTATTGATAATCGATTCCTTTCTTCCCATAGTTTTGCGCAAATCCGTGTAGCGGCTGGCGATAACGATAGCATAATCTATATTGGCGCCCATCTGGATAGAGCTGACTATCAGATAACCTAAGAAGAAGAGGTTATCATGCTGCAGAGTAGGCACTGAGAAATTAATCCAGATGCTGCCCTGTATTACCGCAATCAGCAAAATCGGCATGCCTGCAGATTTAAAGGTGAACAAAAGCACCACCAATACCACCAGAATTGAAACGACGTTTACAACCATATTATCGCGCGAAAAAGTCTTCTGTAAATCATACTGGCTGACGGACTCGCCGCAGACAAGCACAGTGCCGTCATAATATTTTCCTGCTATCTCATGTATTTTATCTAAGAAAGCAAACGTTTCTTCACTCTCTTCAGGCAGCGTCAGATATACAAGCATACGGCTGTAATTCTCTCCCTGAAGCTGGTTTTTGGCAAAATTCATCTGCTTATAAGCATCGTCAAGAGTTTCCTGCAAATCTGCCTCTAAAGTCACATAGCCTTCTTCCACTTCATCATATACAAACATAAACATGTCGATTAAAGCCACCTGATAATCCGCCAGTCCATTGACTACCTTAGCATAATCCTCGTCATTGACCGCATATGCGGTATAGATTAATTCTGCCACTTCGTAGTCCAAGTCAATCAGCTCGGAAAACTGTCTGGGCGTAAGCTTATCGGTAAGATTATAGCCGTCCATCGCCTCAATATTGGCAAGCCCCATCGTATAATCCACTTCCGGGCAGGCGTCTAAATCGCGCAGCAGCGCTTTTTCATTGTCATAACTGCCTGACGGCACAATCAGCGCCACCATGTTCTCGCTGCCAAAATTCATCTCCTGCATTTCCTCCGCCTTCTGCACACTGTTCTGCAGCGGCGGCGTAACCGTGCTGTAACCGAAGACATACGGACAGTTCTTGGAAATCATATAGCCTGCGACAATCGCAATCAAAAAAAGCGGCGCCACAATATGCCTTGATACATATGCAAATTTTCCCACGATGGGGATATCCGGAATGAAATTCTTATGCTTAGTAGTATCCATTAGTTTTGAAAACAGCATAATAACGCCCGGCATCAGTAAAAATACCGCGAACAGGCTTAAGATAATCGCCTTAATAAGCACGACTCCCAAATCCGGTCCCATCTTATACTGCATAAAAGTCATGGCAATCAGACCGCCTATAGTGGTAAGAGAACTTCCGGCTATCTCCGGAATCGCCTTGCTAAGCGCAATAATCGTCGCTTCCCGCGCCTCATACTTGGCGTGTTCTTCTTTATATCTGTTTAAAAGAATAACCGCATAGTCCACCGATAAGGCAAGCTGCAATACGATTGTTACCGAATTGGATACAAAGGAAATAGTCCCTAACAAGAAGTTCGTACCCATCTGAATAACCGCGGCGGATAAAAAGGTGATAAGCAGCACAGGAATCTCCGCATACGCCTGAGTTGTCAAAAGCAGCACAGACACTACAATGACCGCTACCAGTACGGAAATCGTATTCATTTCCTGTCCAATCAGCTCAGCCTGCGTATTGCCAAGCCCCGTCGTCAGATAATAATCCGAATCCGCCAACAGCTCCTTAACCTTAGCTAACGCCTCAAGGCACGCATCATCATTCTCATCATAATCGAAAGTAATATTATAATAGGCAGAACCGTTTGTATAATGCTCTGTAGAGTCATCAAAATCCACAGAAAAAACGCCGCCTATGTTTTCTATTCGTTCACAGACTTCCTGCGCCTGCTCGTATGACACGTTGGCAAGCAGCACATTACATGTTCCATAGGTAATAAACTCCTCT
Source organism: Butyrivibrio sp. (assembly GCA_023664865.1). Classification (GTDB taxonomy): domain Bacteria; phylum Bacillota; class Clostridia; order Lachnospirales; family Lachnospiraceae; genus UBA3282. The sequence goes on from JAMPEU010000014.1 coordinate 26,492, forward strand.
TCCATAAGGTCGAGCCCCTGCCTTGTTTCCGTCGTCCCCGGCAGATAATACGACATGGAATTCTCCACCCCTACCCAATTCCTTGATATTGCGGAAAAAATAATCAGAATGCCGAAAATCAGAAAAAAGAGATTTCTCTTATCTACGATAAATCCGCATATCTTCAGCATTACCTGATTCGCATTTTTCTCCGCACCGCCCTTATTCTCCATGCTAAATGTGCCTCCTTTAATGCTTTTTTCTTAATTTCCATAGACCAATATATACGAAACAAATCCGGCAAAAACAACGGTCAATTTGCCACAAATGTGTAAATTTTGGACATTTTTAGCATATTTGATGGAAAATGCAGATATATTGGGGCGTATCTATTGCAATTTTGCCGGACACATGTATAATAATTATTGCAGCAGTTCAGCCATGCAGAATGATTGTACAATTAGAAAGCCTACATAAAAAAAGGGGGACATGCTCTCATATGAAGCATGAAGTCACATCACTTAATACCAAAAAAATGCTTGCCGCCTCTTTAAAGAGGCTGCTTAGAAGCAAATCTCTATCCAAAGTGACAGTAAGCGAGATTGTCACGGACTGCAAAGTGAACCGTAAGACCTTTTATTATCATTTTGAAAATATTTACGTTCTCCTGCGCTGGATGCTTAAACAAGAAGCGATTGAAGTCGTTAAGCAGATGGATTTGGTCACGAATTATGAGGAAGCCATTTACTTTGTAATAGACTATATTGACGAAAATGAAGTGATTCTTAAAAACATTTATCATTCTATGGGAAAAGATGAACTGTCACAGTTTTTCCACCATGACCTTATCGAAGTGTCCGCGTCAATTATTGAAAAGGCGGCGCAGAAAAATGGGATAAACGCCCCGCAGGACTTTAAAGACCTCTTAAGCAGGTTTTATACCGGGGCAATCGCAAGCCTTATCCTTGAATGGATTGATAACGGATCTATCTCTGACCGTGAGAAAAGTATGCAGTATATCTCACTGATATTCCACAACTCTATAACTAATATTCTTAAAGCTGCGGAGTCGGAGAATGCAGCTAATTAAACAGCATGAGTTTTAACGCCTTCTTCTCAACTCCTTAACTTCTTCATATATCTGTATGTAATTTTCATAGCGCACCCTGCTGATATCGCCGCGTTCTACCGCATCCTTAACACTGCACTCAGGCTCTTTTATATGCGCGCAGCTTGTGAAACGGCAGTAAGGCTCATATCGGCTGAATTCAGGATAATACGTGCGTATTTTTCTTTCTTCAATGCAAGAGATGTCAAGTGAAGTAAATCCCGGCGTATCCATAATGTAAGCTTCGTTCCCCAGCGCTATGATTTCTGAATGCCTTGTGGTATGGCGGCCTCTTTCAATCTTTTTACTAATGCTGCCGGTTTCCATCGCCGCCTCCGGATTAAGGCAGTTGATAAGCGTAGATTTTCCAACGCCGCTCGGACCGGCAAGAGTCGTCGTTTTTCCTGCAAGAACCAACTTTAGATCTTCTACGCTTTCCGGTTCAAGCGCGCTTATAAAAAATACCCTGTATCCACAATTTCCATACGCCGATAGCAAAGTATTTTTCTCTTCTTCCGTCGCTATATCCTGCTTATTGAAACATATAACACAGGCAAGATTTTGATTCCTCATATGAATCAGAAGTCGGTCAATCAGATTTAAATTAGGGGTTGGTTTAGTCATGGCAAAAACAATCAACGCCTGGTCTATATTAGCTACTGCTGGACGTACCAGTTCATTCCTGCGTGGCAGGATTTCTGTGATATTCCCTTCCTTATCATTCTCATCAAGCGCTTCAATACAGACATCATCGCCTACTAGCGGCTTTACATGAATCTTTCTGAAAATTCCTTTCGCCTTGCATGAATAGATGCCTTTTCCTTCCACATGCACATAATAAAATCCCGCAATTCCCTTAATAATCTTTCCTACCATCAGCCCTCTTCTCATTCCTCTGTAAAATTAACCACTCTCGTAACTATCTTATCCTCAGAAGTCCCTTCAATCATCATCGTCTCTCCGGTCTCCGGATTAGTCGTCGTAGTAGGCGGCGTCGTTACGGTAAACGTAAACTGGACTACTCCCGTAGCGCACTTGATGCCGGAATAATTAGTCGTTATCGGAAACGAAGACGTCTGCGTGCTTAACAGCTGTGTACCGTCTGTAGCTAACAAAACCACGGAAACCGACATGCCCGGCTGATAATCAGGATCCTCTGTCGGTGCCGATATTCCTTCCGTATATTTATAGGTCACTTCCGTAGGACCTATGCTTACTTTTAAATCAATGGCTGTGCCTTTATCTACATATGAATCAGGCGAATAGCTCTGGTAACATACCTTATCCGTAAGCGAGACGTCCTCGTTTATGGTCTGTGTTACAGTGCCAAGTTCCAGCCCATTTTCATGCAGCGTCACCATAGCGTCCATCTCCGTATATCCAATCAGGTTAGGAACTTTTACTTTCGCGTCCTCTTCTCCCAGACTCACCCATATGGTTATTGCCGCTCCTGCCGGAGCCGTCGTATCAGCTTCCGGCGACTGTGAGATTATATATCCTTTTTCAACTTCTGTACTGTAATTCTCGGAAAGGCTTACGCTAAATCCCGCCTTTTCAAGAATGGAAGTCGCTTCCGACTGCGATTTGCCGGCAACTCCCGGCACGGGAACCCCATCGCTCCCCTGCGCTACCGTTAGAATTACATTTGTGTTCTTTTCCACCATCTCGCCCGCATTTTTGCTCGCCCTTATGACAATGCCTTCTTCGTAAGCGTCGGATACCTCGTACTGTATTTCGGGAGTCAGCCCCGCTTCCAGCAGCTCACGCTTTACATCGTCCAACGGTTTCCCTGCCACAGGCGGCATTTCCACTGTTTCAATCTGCTCTTCCTGCTCCTGTTCTTCTTCCAAAGAAGCTCCAAAATTGAACATGCCAAAAGTTCTTCCTACCATGAAAATAATGATTCCGCCGATTAAGAGCGCCGCCACTACTGCAAGAAAAGTAGTGAGTTTCTCCATTTTCGGATCGTAATCGTCATTTTCTTCGTAGTATTCTTCTTCGTCCTCGTCATCTTCCTCGTCTTCATCTTCATACTCTTCATAACGCTCGCGTTCATGATAATACTCTGAATTCTTTCTAAGGCGCATGGTATCGTCCATAGAGTCTCTTCTGTCAGTCTGTCTTTTTATCTGCGCCATATCTCTATCGGTAATCGTTCTGGTAGATGACTCCTCATCGGGATCAACCACCTTGACAAAATCCTCATCGGGATTTAAAAGCGACTGTTTTAAATCCACAACCAGCTCATCCATGGACTGATATCTTCTGTCCGGACTCTTCTGGCAGCATTTGTATACAATCTGCTCGACGCTGACCGGAATTTCCGGCACAAACTCTCTCGGTGACGGAAGTTCCTCCTGAATATGTTTAATCGCAATCGCAACTGTGGTCTCACCGTTAAAAGGCAGACGTCCGGTAAGCATCTCAAACATCGTGACGCCGAGCGAATAAATGTCGCTCTTTTCATCACTGTATCCGCCCCTTGCCTGTTCAGGCGAAGTATAATGCACGGAACCCATGACATTAGAAGTAATGGTATTGCTGGTCGCCGCCTTAGCAATGCCAAAATCTGTCACTTTAACTTTGCCTTCTTTGGATATAATAATATTCTGAGGCTTGATATCCCTGTGGATTATATGGTTGCTGTGCGCAGCGGCTATTCCCATGGAAACCTGAATCGCTATGCTTATAGCCTCTTTTACGGAAAGCCTTGCCTTTTTCTCGATATATTTTTTTAAGGTAATGCCCTCTACTAACTCCATGACAATATAATGTATGCCGCCTTCCTCGCCGACATCATATACATTGACAATATTAGGGTGCATCAGACCTGCTGCCGCCTGCGCCTCTACCTGAAATTTGGAAACAAAATTCGCGTTTTCGCTAAACTCCTGTTTAAGTACCTTGACCGCCACAAACCTATTCAGCTTGTGGTCTTTTGCCTTATATACATCCGACATGCCGCCGGTACCGATTTTTTCCAAAATCTCATATCTATCTCCAATTAACATTCCAATCTTAATCATGTTCCACCTCATCTGCTGCTCTTTCAATAATAATGAGTGAAATATTATCTTTACCACCATTATTATTGGCAGTGCGAACCAATTCCTCTGCCATATCCTTTAGGCTCTCTCCACTCTTTAAAATTTTCAATATATCTTCATCTTCTATCATATTCGTTAAGCCGTCAGAGCAAAGCAGTATCATATCGCCGACACGTACTTCCAGCGTAAATATATCCGCTTCCACAGTATCCTGTGCGCCGATTGCCCTGGTAATTATGTTTTTATCAGGATGGTTCCTTGCCGCTTCCCTGCTAATGCTGCCCATCCTCACCATTTCTTCTACTAAAGAATGGTCTATGGTAATCTGCTCTATCTTATCATTAATAAGATAAAGCCTGCTGTCTCCCACATTGGCAACTTCAAGTTCGTTTCCGATACACGTTGCCATTACCACAGTTGTCCCCATTCCCGACAGTTTATCGTCCTGTAAGGACTTTAGTATGGTATAAGTATTCGCCTTGGAAATCGCCTTATTTAAGATAGCGACAGGCTCCTTTTCGTCTGTGGCTTTAATCTCCTCTATGATTGTCTCCACAGCATATCTGGATGCAAAGTCGCCCGCTTTATGCCCGCCCATACCGTCAGCTACGATAAATAAGTTAGGCAGACTGCCTACAGGCTCTTCCGAAGAAAAAACAAAATCCTGATTCAGTTGTCTTCTTAATCCTATATCCGTGATTGCATAGGTTTTTAGCATTATTATCCCCCTATGACTGCTTAGTTAAAATTTTTCGCCTAAGCTGTCCGCAGGCGCCGTCGATGTCCCTGCCCAGTTCTCTTCTTATAGTAACATTTATTCCATTTTTTTCAAGATTATTTTTAAAAGCTTGTGCCGCCGCTTTGTCAGAACCCGCGTAGCTGCGCTCTTTAACCGGATTTACCGGAATCAGATTAATATGACAGTTCTGCCCTTTTATAAGCTTGATGAGCGCCTCAATATCTTCCGCCGTATCATTGACGCCTCTTATCAGACTATATTCAAATGTAATGCGCCTGCCTGTCATTTCAAAATAGTATGTGCAGCTTTCCATTAATTCTTCCACAGAATATTTATTTGCAATCGGCATAAGTCTTTGTCTTTTTTCATCTGTGGCAGCATGAAGCGACAGCGCCAGCGTAATATTCAGCCTCTCCTTAGCCAGCTGCCTCATCATTGGTACAATGCCGCATGTCGATACCGTGACATTCCGCTGACTGATATGCAGTCCGTTCTCGTCTGTCAAAATCTTAATAAACTTAAGAAGATTATCATAATTATCTAACGGTTCTCCTGTCCCCATCACTACTACATTGGATACTCTTTCGCCTATAAAAAGCGTGATAGAATAAATTTGTCCAAGCATTTCCGAGGGAAGCAGATTACGTTCTATGCCGCCTATGGCGGACGCGCAGAAAGCGCATCCCATCCTGCACCCGACCTGTGAGGAAATACAGACCGAATTGCCGTATTTATAGCGCATAAGCACGCTCTCCACCAGATTACCGTCCGGAAGTCCAAAAAGGAACTTCTTGGTTCCATCTTTTTGCGACTCCTGAACCTGTATAGTTTTCAACGTCGTCAAAGTAAAATTTTCCCTGCACTTATCCCTCAGGCTCTTAGGGATATTAGTCATTTCTTCATAATCCCCCGCAAGCTTTATATGCAGCCACTCATAGAGCTGTTTCGCCCTATATGGCTTCTCATTCAGTTTCTCCATCTCAGCTTTAAGTTCGTCAAGCGTCAGGGAGTTTATGTCTTTTTTTCCTTCTGTTTCGCTCATATTACGCACATACCTTTTCTTCCAATTTCTCCACAATCATTGCAATTCCCAATCTGCATCTTTTCAACATTCTTTTCTTAGTTTGGCAAGAAAAAATCCATCGCTCTTATGGACTCCGGGGAGAAGCTGCAACATTCCGCGCCCGCCTTCCTCTTTTCTTAGTTCTTCCGGCAGATACTGGCTCATGCTCTCTTTTTTAAATGGGAACTCTTCACAAAACCACTCTGCCATTTTCTCATTTTCTTCCGGATTTATCGTACAAGTGCTATACATCAGCACGCCGCCGTCTTTCACATAAGACGCAGCATTCCTAAGAATATCTTTTTGCAGCTTGGTAATCTCTTTAAGCGACTGTGCGCTTACATGATACTTAATATCCTGTTTCTTACCGATAACGCCAAGCCCCGAACACGGGACATCGGCTATAACCACATCAGCTGCTTGGTACAAATCTTCCCTGTATATTACGGCGTCGTTTACTGCCGTTATCACATTCGCCTTTCCCATTCTAATACGGTTTTCTTCGAGTTTTGCGACTTTTTTCTCAGTCAAGTCATATGAAAGAACCCTGCCTGTCCCTGCGAGCTTAGATGCAGCATGAAGGGATTTCCCGCCCGGCGACGCACACAAATCTACTATCGTCTGTCCTTCCTTTATTCCGGCGGCTTCCACCACCAGCATAGAACTTATATCCTGTACGCTGAAAAGCCCCTTATCGTAACCGTACAGATTTCTCAAGCCTTCGACTTTCTCTATCTGTACGGCATAAGGCAGATATGGATGTTTAGTTATTTTTGCGACATTTTTCTTCCATTCTTCCAAGAGGGCGTTCCGCTCTTCTTCACCCAGCCGCTCCTCTAGGCGCAGCGTAATGGGCGCGCTCTGTAAAAAGGCGGCAAGCATTTTCTCTACTGTTACCATGTCATAAGAGTGCAGGAAATGCTCTATCAACCACTCCGGCATGGAATAGGCGACCGACAGATAAGCAAGCGGCTCTTTATCCTTATCCGGATATGACAGTTCACCTTTTTGCCTGGATACAGTTCTTAAGACGCCGTTTACATAGCCTTGAAGCGATGTGAACTTACGTTTCTTCACAATTTTCACTGCCTCATTGCATACCGCCGCGTCAGGTACGGCAGCCATGAATAAAATCTGATAGACGCTCATTCTAAGCAGCGCGCGTATAAACGGTTTCATTTTTCGTACAGGTATTGTGGAGATGCCGTTAAGTATATAGTCAATCTGTATCCTTCTCTCGACGGTTCCCTCGGTTACTCTTTTTATAAAAGCCTTATCCCTTGCGTCCGGATAATCATACCTTTCCAATGTATCCGCAAGCAGCAGATTTACATATGCGTCAGTCTTTTCAAGCTCTAACAGCATATCTACGATAATTTCTCTTGTATTAATTAAAACAGCCATATAAAATCCCTTAAATTAACAATTATTCCCATGCCTTCCACATCTGCCACATCTTCTAATCCATCTGTATCTATCTGCGTCTTCTGCCTCCATTATTTCCATACAGAAGAATAAGCCTTAGCAGCTGTAGTATCGAAGACGCCGCTGCCGCAACATAAGTTAATGCCGCCGCGCTAAGCACCTTGCGGCAGCCTCTGGTTTCATCATTCTCCATAAGCCCGTAACCGCCAAGCATATTTAATGCCCTTCCCGAGGCGTTAAACTCCACGGGCAGGGTTACGACCTGAAACAGCACTGCAAGCGCAAACACCCATATTCCAATCTGTATAAAAAGCTGGTTCATGCCAAGTATTACGCCGATGAGTATTATCGGAATGCCAAGCTTAGAGCCGATATTTGCCGCCGGAACAAGCGCCGTCCTTATCTTTAAGGGCGCATAGCCTTTATCATGCTGCACGGCATGACCGCACTCATGCGCCGCAACCCCTATTGCCGCAATCGAATTGGAACCGTAGACTGAATCAGAAAGCCTAAGCACCTTGGAAGAAGGATCATAGTGGTCTGTCAGTTCTCCCCTTATATGTTCTATCCGCACATCATATATACCCGAAAGCTGCAATATCCTCTGCGCTGCCTGCGCCCCTGTCATACCGCTTCTGCTCATCACCTTTGAATATTTCTTAAATGTGGTCTGGATCTTAAGCTGCGCAAAAATACAAAGCAGCGCGCCTATAATCACAAGTATATATGTCGAATCATAATAGTATCCGTAATATCCTCTGTAACATAACATAATAAATCCTCCCTTAAAAATTAGATGTTTGTGAAATAATATTTTTTAACCAGCCACGTTGTACAATATATACAAAACAACGTAGGGCACGCTCTCGCTGCATTGCCACCAGTAGCGGTACTAAGCTCGAAAAAACCTCGCTAAGTACCGACGGCGGCATAGCGCCCTGCTTATGTTTTGCATATATTGCACAACTCATGCTGTGAAATAACAGATTTCGTAATTATTTATTAATTCAAAATATCCCCGACAGCTATATGCGCGCCCAGCAGGAATTCTTTCACTGGCATGCGTTTCTTGCCTTCAAGCTGAACTTGGGTAATTTTGAGTTGTCCTTTTCCTGTGCATATATATATCGCCGTTTTATCTACTTCCGCTATCATTCCGATTTTTTTGTCTTTTTGCGACCTTTTACTTTCGCACACCTCGCTCTCCCATATTTTTAAGACCTTGCCATTATACGAGGTATAAGCTCCCGGCCATGAATTCAGTCCGCGCACCAGCCTTTCTATCTTCACTGCGTCCTCATTCCAGTTAATCTTCCCCATTGATTTACTTAATTTTCCCGCATAACATGACTCGGCGTCGTTCTGCGCTATAGGCGTAATGTCGCCTTTCTCTATCCTTGACAGTGCTTCAACGATAAGCCCCGCTCCCGCAGCCGCAAGCTTATCGTGCAGGCTGTCTCCGGTTTCCTTCTCATCAAGCAAAACCTTGCTTTGCAATAATATATCACCTGTATCCATGCCCTTATCCATCTGCATAATAGTGACGCCGCTCTCTTTCTCACCGTCCAGTATTGCCTGCTGGATAGGCGCTGCTCCGCGGTATTTGGGAAGAAGGGATGCATGGATATTGATGCAGCCAAATTTAGGCATATTAAGAATTTCTTCCGAAAGCAGCTGTCCGAAAGCAGCTACTACAAATATATCTGCACCATAATTCTTAAGTTTCCCCACGGCATCGCCGTCCTTAATTTTTACAGGCTGAAACACTGGAATGTCATGCTTAATCGCACACGCCTTGACCGGAGTTATCTGCACTTCCTTACCGCGCCCTTTGGGTTTATCGGGCTGCGTTACGACAAGCACGACTTCATGTCCGGCTGCCACTATTGCCTCGAGCGCGCCTACCGAGAAGTCCGGCGTCCCCATGTATATAATCCGCATACTTAATTATTCTCCTTTTTTCATAAATCAACAATCACTTACAAAACTATTTCCATAACCAGAGTTTAAGCAAAATGAACAAAACAAGGAGCGACTTACCGCTTTTCAGGCATGGAGCTCCGTTTTTGTTCGTTTTGCTTAAACTCGTGACAGCAAAGATTTACTCCTCAACCTCTTCGGCATCCTGCAGCTCTCCTTCAACCTTCTCCACATATAAATGTCCGTCGAGATGATCGAGTTCGTGCATAATCGCCCTGGCAAGCAGCTCCGTTCCCTCGACTTCAATCGGATCCAGATTTTCATCATAAGCCATAACTTTAACATAATTTGGCCTTGTGACCTGTCCGGTCTTGCCGGGTACGCTTAAACAGCCCTCGTACCCTGTCTGTTCTCCGCTTGCCTCCATTAGTTTCGGATTAATTAAAAGCAGCGGATCATCGCCCGTAGTGTCTATTACCACGATTCTTTTTAAGACTCCGACCTGCGGCGCCGCAAGCCCGACTCCGTTAGCCTCGTACAAAGTATCGTACATATCGTCGATTAATTCCAACGTCCGCGGAGTCATTTCCTTAACTTCCTTACATACTTTCTCCAATACCGGATCTCCCATCTCCCTAATATTTCTTATTGCCATCGTAGTCTTCCTTTCTATTCCCTTCAGTCTTAGTATGTATTCATCGGATCAAAATCAAACTGTATATTTATATTTCTGTAGTCCTGCTCTTTAATATGTGCCTCCAGCATATCCTTTATCCGTACAAGCCGCTCATAATCCGCATGTTTCAGATACAGCACATGCCTGTATAAATCATTTATCTTAGAGACCGCCGCCTGTGTGGGTCCGATTATATAAAGCATCTCTTCCTGCTTAGACTGCTTCTTTATAAGCTCGGCAAACTGCTCCATAACGTTCAGTCCCTGCTCTTCTTCCTTAGAAACCGCAAGTATGGCAAGCATATGCGCGGCGGGCGGATACTGTAGAAGCTCCCTGTACATGATTTCTTCAGCATAGAAACTTTCATAATCCTGATTTGCCGCATGCACTATACTGTAGTTTTCCGGCTGGTAGGTCTGTATCACGACTTCTCCCGGCTTATCTCCCCTGCCGGCTCTGCCCGCCGCCTGAGTAAGCAGTTGAAAAGTCCGCTCGCCCGCCCTGTAATCGTTCTGATTTAATGACAAATCCGCCGCCAGAATACCGACTAGCGTAACATTGGGAAAATCATGCCCCTTTACAATCATCTGCGTTCCGACTAAGATATCAGCCTTGCCGTCGGCAAAAGCGGAAAGTATTTTTTCATAGCTCTCTTTGGTCCGTGTGGAATCTGCGTCCATTCTAAGCACCCTTGCATTGGGGAACTCTTTATAGACGCTTTCTTCAATCTGCTCCGTGCCTGCCTTAAAGCCCAAAATATACTTAGAGCCGCAGGAAGGGCACTCCTTAGGTCTGACTTCCTCATAGCCGCAATAATGGCATATCAGTTTGCCGCCCCGATGCTCCGATAAAGATACGTCGCAGTGCGGACATTTCATCACATATCCGCACGCCCGGCACGATATAAACCCTGCATATCCTCTTCTGTTAAGAAAAAGAATACTCTGTTCCCCGCGCTCAAGCCGCTCCTTAAGCAGGCTTTTTAATTTCCTGCTGAAAATAGAGCGATTTCCCGATTTAAGCTCATCACGCAAATCTATCGTATACACCTGTGGAAGGCTGCCGCCCGTAAGACGCTCCTTTAACCTATATAACTTATAATCTCCTTGTTTCGCCCTATAATACGCTTCCAAAGAGGGAGTTGCCGAACCAAGCACTACGCTTGCCGACTTCATATGTGCAATCTGAATCGCAGTCTCCCTTGCATGATATTTGGGCATGGATTCGCTTTTATAACTGTTCTCATGTTCTTCATCAACAATAATAATTCCCAGATTGGGAAACGGCGTAAAAAGTGCAGAACGTGGCCCTATAATCACGTCCAGTTCTCCACGTCCCGCCCGCTCCATCTGGTCTGATTTTTCTCCCATGGACAGAGTTGAATTCATTACCGATACCCTGTCGCCAAATCTTTTATAGAATCTAAGCAGCGTCTGATAAGTCAGCGCTATCTCCGGAATCAGCACAATCGCCTGTTTTCCCATCGCTATCATTTTCTCAATAATGCCCAGATAGACTTCCGTTTTCCCGCTCCCCGTAATTCCGTGGATTAAATATGTCCCCGCATTTCCGGCGCGGTAATCGTTTATTACATCCTCTATGATAAAACGCTGCCCCTCGCTTAAAAGCTTCGCCTCTTCCCGCTCCGAGGTCCGTTTAACCGGATTTCTATAGTAGCTTTCCGTATCTATTGCAATAATACCTTGTTTTTCCAGACTGTTTAAAGTGGATGCCGACACGTTTAACTTCTCACTGAGCAGCGAATACGGCAGCACTTCTTCGTCCAGCATCGCGTTTAACACCCTCGCTTTAGCAGTCTGATGCTTACGCCCGAACTCCGCAATCAGATTTTCCGTCTCCTGCCTGCCGGTAAGTCTGGTTATTTTCTTCTTCTGCGGCAGTTTCAGCCTGCGCTTTACCGGGAGCGCCGTTTTAAGGGCGGTAATCATCGTAGAGCCGTAATGGCTTTTCATCCAATATGCCGTTTTAATCAAATCGCTCTCCAGCGTGGCGGCATCCTCATCAACATCCGCTATTTCCTTTATCTTTTCAGGCGGATAGTCCGCACTGTCTGCAAGTTCCACCACATATCCCGTCATATCCTTATTGCCTTTGCCAAAAGGGACATGCACCCTGACTCCTATAGCAACCTTGTCAAGCAGCCTCTCGGGAATACGGTATCTGAACGGCCTGTCAACTTTCTCATGGGAAATGTCTATAATAATATCCGCATACTTTTCACTCATTTGCAACCACCGTTTTCAGGCTCTTCTTTCCTCTAAAACAGCCTTAATAAGCTCCCTTTCGTCCATCGGATATTTTACTCCTTTTATCTCCTGATAATCTTCATGGCCTTTTCCCGCCAATACGATAATATCCCCCGGCTCTCCATTATCTATCGCATAAGCAATCGCTTCTTTCCTGTCGGGAATCTCTATATATCTGCCGTCTGTCTTGGATATGCCGGTCTTTATATCTTCAATGATATCTAACGATTCCTCAAAACGCGGATTATCCGAAGTAATAATCGTTAAGTCCGCAAGGCGCCCGCTCACTTCACCCATTTCATAACGCCTTAACTTAGAGCGGTTTCCGCCGCAGCCGAATACGCTTATGAGCCTGTGCGGATTATAATCTTTTAGTGTAGAAAGCAGGCTTTCGAGCGCCATTGCATTATGCGCATAATCAATCAACAGCGTGAAATCGTCCGATACTTTTACGGACTCTATCCTGCCTTTTACCTTAGCATGAAGCAGTGCGTCCACAATCAAATCCTGCGGCACGTTAAAGTGGCGGCAGATGGCAATCGCGCACAACGCATTATACACGCTGAACATGCCCGGCATGGCGATTCCGGCTTGAAAGTTCATGAGTCCGGTCACGTCAAACTTTACTCCCAAGCTCCCGTCCTCAGAACAGAATTCTATGTTCTTTGCCCCTGTATCCGCCTCGCTCTTTATTCCGAAAGTTTCCAGCTTGCATGTATGCCCTTCCACTACCTGTTTCCAGTGCTTATCGTCCTTATTTACAACGCCTACCCTGCACTGTTTAAACAACATTCCCTTGCATGAAAGGTAATCCTCAAAATCCGTATGCTCATTCGGTCCTATATGGTCCGGTTCTATATTAGTAAAAATACCGTAGTCGAAAATAAATCCCTGTGTCCTGTGCAGCATCAATCCCTGCGACGACACTTCCATAACTACCGCGTCGCAGCCTGCATCGACCATTTGACTGAAATACTTTTGTATGAGATAGGATTCCGGCGTGGTGTTGTCCGCATGAATATGCGTATCACAGATAATAGTCTCAATCGTGCCGATAAGTCCGACTTTGTGGCCTATCTGCTCCAAAATGGATTTTACCAGATATGTCGTGGTCGTCTTGCCCTTGGTTCCGGTAATGCCGATTGTCTTAAGTTTGGCTGCCGGATTGTCAAAATATGCCGCCGAAATAAACGCCATGGCATATCTTGTATCTTTGACGCGTATTAGAGTTACATCGTTTTCTTCATTAAGCTTTACATCTTCCTGTATTATAAGCGCCTTTGCCCCGTCTGCTGCAGCCTGCGCGGCATACTCGTGTCCATCCGTATTTGCGCCCTTTATGCAGATGAAAAGGCAGTCTTTTGTCACCTTTCTGGAATCGTAAATGACATCGGTTATTTCTATGGTCTCTCTTCCTTTTATACATTCGTATTCCAATTTAGCAAGTAAATCCTTTAATCTGTGCATAAACCGCGCTGCCCTCCATATTTTCCGCGCTTTTGGCGCTTTGCTTGTTTTTACTTTACGCCTACTATATCATGAAACACACTTTTTTTCAACTTTACATAAACTTTTAGAGAAGTTTATATTTTTATAATAAAGAAAACACACTTTAGACACATTTCCCAAATATCATAATAACATAGATAGTTGAAAGCAAACTATCTCCCCCCTCATAAGAAAATGCGAAAAAGTCTGAGGCTGCTCAGGCTTTTTCTGCGTGGTTTTGTTTAATTTATCTTATCTGCTCCGCCGTAGCGCTCTCAAGCAGTTCCTGCGCCGTATCTTTGGGAATGTCTGCACTCACAAGCGTAGTAGCGTTAGCAGCCGAAATCGCTACCGCTCTTTTCAGCGCGTTCTCATTGCGCTCTCTGTTCATAATAGACATGGCATATGAAGCCACTACGCAGTCTCCGCAGCCTACCGTGTTCAATGCCTTAACCGCTGCGGCTTTGGCAAAGAAAACCTTTCCGCCGTCTACTGAGAGCAGTCCCTTTTTCCCCATCGATACCATTACATGAGCCACTCCCGATTTGTGTATGCTAAGCGCCGCATCCGCCACGGCGTCCCTATTTGAAAGTTTATGCCCTGCGATATACTCTAATTCCTTCTGGTTGGGCTTAATCATATAAGGTTTAGCCTCGATTCCTTTCTTAAGGCTTTCTCCGCTTGTATCAAGCATGGTTTTGATGCCCCGCATCCGCGCTTTCTCTATCAATACCGTATAAAGGCCATCGGGCAGCCCCTGCGCCATGCTGCCGGACATTATCACGATTTCGCACTCTGGCAATAATTCCTCATACTGCGTAAGAAACTGCTTAAGCTGCTCTTCGCTTATTTTAGGCCCCGGCTCCAATATTTCCGTAACATAACCGTTATCCGCCAGAATATTCATATTGCTTCTGGTTTCTCCATCTACGCGAATGAAACGACAATCCACCTGAATACTCTTAAGATAGTCTTCGATGAAATTTCCCGCATAGCCCCCCAGAAAACCTGTCGCGCAGACCGGATAATCATACTGCCTAAGCACCTTGGTTACATTTATTCCCTTGCCTCCCGCGATGGACATGACGGTTCTCATTCTGTTCACATGCCCCGTAATCAGTTCTCCCGACGTATATGTTTTATCCACTGCCGGATTTAACGTTACCGTAAGTATCATATATCTCCACCTCTCATGTGCTTTCTTCCTTATTATACTTCATATCACCTGAACTCGTAATACTTCCCTACACCCTATAATCCTGCATAACAACCTGTAAACTCTCCCTACCTTGGTAGACATTTATATCAGGATAATAAATTATCTGAATTTTAATCGAAACACTCCTCGCATGGTAGAGTTTTTCAACTTCCTCATCTCCAAAATTTTCCCGCAGAAAATCGTGCCAGTTATCCAAATCCCCAAAATACATCATATCATATTCCATGCCTGAAGAATCTCGGATAACATATTTCCCCACATTCCTATTTTTGCCAAGGATTCTCCCCCGCAATACCTGTATATCCTTTTGCGCAAATACCGGCTTGGGATTGCCGTTCCCGAAAGGTTCCAGTATCTTAAACTGTTTCACCAGCCCTATACTTAAATAAGATAACGGCATCGGCACGTCTATGAGGATTTTTTCTTCAAAATCATCATCGGACAAATTGCAGTTCATATTAAGACATTTTCTAAATTCTTCCACGTTTTCTGTGGGCATCGACAATCCTGCCGCCATCTTATGCCCGCCGTACTTAGTGAAAAGTTCCTTGCAAAGGTTCATCTGCTCATACATATTATAACTTTCTATCGAGCGTCCCGAACCTTTTATGCCCTCCTCCGTGTCCGTCAGCACGAATACAGGTTTATGGTATTTTTCCTTAATCCTGCCCGCAATAATTCCGGCAAGGCTTTCATGGCAGTCCTCAAGATAAACCACCAGCACCTTATCTTCCTTAAGCGCGCTGCCCTCTATAATTTCCACGGCGCGCTCCGTTCCCTTCCTCGTCATTTCTTTCCTGCTGTCGTTTAATTCCTTAAGCTCCGCGGCAAGTGTGACTGCCTGTGCAAAATCATCGCTTGTCAGCATTGCAAGCGCCTTCTGCGCAGTATCGAGCCTGCCTGTGGCGTTAAGGCATGGACCAAGTATAAAACCGATATGATAAGCCGACAGTTCCCTGCCTTGCAGCCCGTTGACCTCGATTAACGCCTTAAGCCCGTTATTTTTCGTACGCGCTATCTGCTTTAATCCATATTTCACAAGAATACGGTTCTCGTCGATAAGCTCCATCACATCGCCTACTGTGGCAAAGGCTGCAAACTCCATAAGTTCTTCCAGCATCTGCTGCCTCTTATCGTTATGCTCATGCGTGCAGGTTCCATTTTCAGTCGCGCCATTCCCGCACTTTTTCTCATATTCTTCCACTAATACCTGTACAAACTTATATGCGACAACTGCGCCGCATATACCCTTAAACGGATAATCGCATCTATCCTGTTTCGGATCTATAACCGCCTCTGCATCAGGCAGCAATTCCTGTCTGCTGCCATCAGCCATGATTTCATACGGCACCTCGTGATGGTCTGTTACAATTACGCCCATCCCCAGCTCTTTGGCATATTCTACCTGGGAAGCTGCCGCAATTCCGTTATCGCAGGTAATAATCGTATCTATTCCATCGTCGTAAGCCTCTTTGATTAAATTATCGTTAAGCCCGTAACCGTCCTTTATGCGGTGCGGTATCACGGTATCCGCCACTGCCCCGCAGGATTTAAGCCCCTTAAGCAGAATATATGAAGCGCAGATGCCGTCAATGTCATAGTCCCCTATTATTCTTATCGCTGCGCCTTTCTCAATTTTAGCCAGCGTGAACTGAACCGCTTTCTCCATATCGTAAAGCAGCCTCGGCGAATAAAAGTCTTCCGGCGTGCCGCCTAAAAACTTATTTATCTGCGCATCTTCACAAATATCCCTATTCCTTATAATGCGTGCAGTTACTTGATCTATATCATATTTTTGCGCAATTTGTTTAAAATCGGCTTTTTTAGCCGAAATCAGCCATTTTGCCATCTATGCCGCCTCTTTCTTAGGTTCATCGCATTATAAAAGGCATACCCGGAAATCCGAAATATGCCTTAGTATAATCTACATTTTACAGCTTGAATACATTCATATTCTGCTCTAAGCCGTCCGCAACGTTTTTCATTCTTGAGGCGTTTTCGGAAATATTATATACAATGCTGCTTACTTCCGTAACTGAGGCTGATGTTTCTTCCGTGCTTGCCGCGTTCTCCTGTGCTATTGCCGTCAGGTTTTGAACAACGTCAACTACATTAATCCTTGCCTCGTCCATCTTCTTTGTCTTTTCTGCAATTCTGTTTACTCCGTCTATAGAACTGTTAATTCCGGACTTAACCTCTGCAAAGATTGCGTCAGTCTTAGTAACATGCTCAATCTGCTCGTTCATGACTTCTTTTACTTCACCCATCGTCTTTACAGCCTTCTCTGAGTCGGCAATCAGCGAATCCGTAATATTTTCAATCTGCTGCGCAGATTCATTGGACTGCTCGGCAAGCTTCTGAATCTGAGATGCAACCACGGCAAATCCTCTTCCCTGCTCTCCTGCCCTTGCCGCCTCGATACTTGCATTCAGCGACAGCAGGTTGGTTTCTTCCGCAATCGAAGTAATAAGCGACGTAGCCTCTCTGATTTTCATCGCCGACTCGTTGGTCGTATTGGTCTGTTCATAGATAATATCAATTGCCTCTTGGGCATGTTTGTTAATCTTCTCAAGCTGCATCAGCGTGGAAGTTGCCTTATCGCCGGACTCCTTCATCTGTGTGGCGTTTACAATCAGATTTTCAACTTCATTGGAAGTATCAATAACCATGTTTCCTATTAAAATAACGTTCTCCGTCGCTTTCTGCGTTTCATCCGCCTGTGAGGTTGCGCCTGCGGAAATATCCGATACCGCTTTCTCCACCTGCTCTACCGTCGTAGCCGTTTCTTCTGCATTCACCTTCAAAGAATCTGATGCTTCCAGGATGCTGTCGCTCTGTTCTTTAAGCCCGCTTACGACTTCTATAAGCTTTGTACGAAGCACACCGACTGCACGGCTCATTTCCCCAGTCTCATCTTTACGGCTGTTTAACTTCCTTTGAATCTCATTCTCCGTAAAGTCCATATCGGCAAGCTTATTAACTATCTCGTTCACCTTGACAAGCGGAGAAGTCAACGACAATACTATAAAATATCCTGCAACTCCAAAAAGTACGACTATCCCAAAACCTACTTCCGCACTGATTGTCGTAATCCGCGTAACCGATTCCAGCACTTCGTCTTCGTCTGCCGATATAACTAATATGTAATCGGAATTAGCATTCACATAGTAAGCCGCATACTTTTTTACGCCCTTAAAATCATATTCTATTATCTGCGGTTCGATATTTTTCTTTCCCGCTTTAATCTCATTGACGACTCCCGTTACCACCACATTTTCAACCGGCTGTCCGATTTTGGATTCAGTCGGATGGTATAACATGGTTCCGTCTGCTGCTACCACATATGCGTAGCTGGAATCCATACCTGTGATGCCCACGCTGCCCACCATATACTGTAAAGCCTCCGGCTGCAGCATATTATTTATATCGACGCTGACTGCCGCCGCCAAATCCAGCTTTTCGCCGGTTGCCACGGTAATATCATACAAATAGTTCTTCGTCTGTTCTTTCATGGTGTCTCTCATATTGGGAAGAATTAATAGAATCAATACCACCACAGGAATAAAAATGAACAAATCCATTGATACGGTCACCTTACCCCTGATAGACTTGAAAAAAGGAACTCGTTTCTGCTTGCTTTGTTTGCTTTGGTTCATATAGTGTACCTTCCTTATTGTATTTAGTTGTAGTGCAGTGGACCAGACGGGAGTCGAACCCGTGTCCAAAAGCCTATTCCCTGTCCTTCTACTATCATAGTCTGTTATTGCGGATTGCTCCTCATTCCCTCCCGTATCAGGAAACAGACGCCCCGATACGCTTAGTAGCTTCATCATACGCCCACAGGCTCAAAGCTTTGCCTGTGTCGTTTCCTGCATAGTCGATGCCCGATTCTTAATGTGCAGGTGCACTAAGGCGGACAGCTGCCCTTAGGCAGCGTATGCTAAATTATCTTCAGCGTTTATATTTAGTTTTGCGATTTAACGATTCGCCATCGGATAGCTTCTCCAGCTGCAAAACCCCTGTCGAAACCATGACTGGCCCTTATTATTACTATAATATCATACATTTACTATTTTTTAAATAAAAATATTTTCTAAATTACAATTAAATTACAAATTTACAAATTTTTTATCTTAAAATCCCTCTCATGCTCCCTTCTCTGGTCCTTTTTAGCAATATCCTGCCTCTTATCATAGAGTTTCTTGCCCTTTGCGAGGCCTATTTCCATTTTTGCCCTGCCGCTCTTAAAATAAACCTGCAGCGGCACGATGGTATAACCCTGTTCCGTTATCTTGCCTTCCAGCCTGCGTATCTCGCTCTTATGCAGCAGCAGTTTCTTTACCCTCAGCGGATCTTTATTAAAAATATTCCCCTTCTCATACGGGCTGATATTCATTCCATAGCAGTAAGCCTCGCCGTTTTCGATACGGATATAGCCTTCCTTAATGCTGCATTTTCCAAGCCGCATTGACTTAACTTCCGTACCATGCAGTGCGATGCCGGCTTCAAATTTCTCTTCTATAAAAAAATCATGATAAGCTTTTTTATTATTCGCAACTAACTTCATTGCTTCTTTTTCAGCCATGCCAATCACCCCTTTCTTACATGCGCCATTCTGCCGCAGCCATCCGGTATCCACAAATTATACCCAATCCTCTTCTAATTCAAATACCGAAAAATCCACGCTCCTTGTATATTCGTCCACGCCGTCAACCCGTATCTTTATCTGTTCGCCGAGCATATATTTTTTACCGGTATCCTGCCCTATCATTTCGTAAGTATTTTCATCATAATAGAAATAATCTCCCGGCAGTTTTGACACATGTATCATGCCTTCCACGGTATTAGGCAGCTCCACATATACCCCCCATGCCGTAATCCCTGAGATGACCCCATCATATACTTCTCCGATATGATAACTCATATATTCAGCCTTCTTCAATTTATCTGTCTCGCGCTCAGCCTCATCGGCACGCCGTTCTGTCTCTGACGAGTGCTTAGCCACTTCGGGCAGTTTAGCCTGATAATGCTCTATTCGCTTATCTTTAAGTCGTCCGCGAAGCTGCTCCTTGATAATTCTGTGTATCTGCAAATCAGGATAACGCCTTATCGGAGATGTAAAATGACAATAATATTTACACGCAAGCCCGAAATGCCCCGTACACTCCGTAGTGTATTTAGCCCTTTTAAGGCTTCTGAGCGTCAGCCTGTTTATCAGCATTTCCTCCGGCGTTCCCTCTATTTTATCCAGTAGTTTCTGTATCTCCTTAGGATGCACCTCGTCCTGCGCCATTTTGATATGATAGCCGTAATTATTAAGGAAAGTGGAGAGTTTCATAATCTTCTCCGCATCCGGATTGTCATGGGTACGATATACGAATGGCAGCTCCAGCCAGAAAAAATGCTGCGCCACTGTCTCATTGGCAATAAGCATAAAATCCTCTATTATCTTCGTAGCCACATTCCGCTCATACGGCTTGATTTCCAGCGGACGCCCTTCCTCATCAAGTATTATCTTGCTCTCCGGAAAATCAAAGTCAATCGAGCCTCTGGCATGTCTCTTTTGCCGCAGAATCGCCGCCAGTTCAGCCATCAGTTCAAACATCGGCACAAATTCCTCATATTCCTTACTCTCGGCCTCGTCCTTATCTTCCAGAATTTTCTTCACGCTGGTATAAGTCATTCTCCTGTCCACGCGTATAACGCTCTCCACAATCTGATAATCTACGACGCTGCCTTTATTATCAATCGTCATAAGACAGCTTAAACTGAGCCTGTCCACGCCTTGGTTAAGCGAACAGATTCCGTTGGAAAGCTTCGGCGGAAGCATTGGAATCACGCGGTCTACAAGATATACGCTTGTGCCTCGCTCAAGCGCCGCCCAGTCCAGAGCCGAGTTCTCCTGTACGTAATTGGATACGTCTGCGATATGGACGCCAAGCTTATAAAATGCGCCCTCCTTGGATACGCTGACCGCATCGTCCAAGTCTTTAGCATCCTCGCCGTCTATCGTAACCATCTGCACATCGCGCAAATCCATACGCCCCACCGTATCCGCTTCTGAGATTTCATCGGGAATACGCTGCGCCTGATTCATGACTTTTTCCCCAAACTCCACAGGTAAGTCAAAACCCTTCACTATCGACATTATATCCACGCCGGATTCGCCCATGCGCCCTAAGATTTCCACCACTTTTCCTTCCGGCTTATGCCGCTCGTCCCCATAGCTTGCCAGCTCTACCACTACTTTATGCCCATCCGCAGCGCCTTTAGAACAGCCCTTAGGCACAAAAACATCCACGGCAATCTTGCCATTGTCCGGAATCACGAAACCGAAATTGGCAGACTGCTCATAAGTCCCCACTATCTGTTTTAACCCATGCTCCAAAATTTTACGCACTACGGCTTCCTGCCTTTTGCCACGCTTGCCGGGCAATAACTCCACCTGTACCTTGTCCTGATGAAAAGCATTGTTCACCATATCCTCGGGAATATATAAATCTTCTTCCCTGCCTTCTATTTCCACAAAGCCAAAGCCTTTAGAATTGCCGATAAAAGTCCCTGTGAGAAAACGCTCATCAGGCTTCATATATCTGCCCTTAGATGTAATCTGAAGTTTCCCCTCTTGCAAAAGGACGTTCAGCACCCTGCGGAACTCTTCCCTGTCGTCTCCCGAGACCTGCATAAACGTCGCAAGCTCCTTTTCCTTCATCGGCACATACAAATCATCTTCCACAAGTTCGCATATTAATTTTTTACGTTTTTCAAATAAGTCTTTATCCATATCTTACCCCTCGCCCTATAACATTGCTGTACAATCAAAAATCCGCACTAATTCGTTGCCTATTGTAAAAAAGCACCCCTACAAGGAGTGCTTCGCATTATCTAAAAGATATTCAGGTTCAAAATAACTGCAATCAGCATAAATCCTACCGCCAGCCACGTCGTTATCTTAACGAGCTTTCCTTCCATAGACCTGCCTTTATTCTTCCCCCAATATGTTTCTGCGGCGCCGCTTACGGAACCCAATCCCGCGGTCTTGCCCTCCTGCATCAGCACCAGTACCACCAGCGCAATACAAAGTATAATATATATAACGGTCAATATGATTCTTAACGTTCCCATTTCAAAATATACTCCTTTCACTGCATCAAGCAGATTTTAGTTTAACACAGATACGCGCGGTATGCAAGCGAAATTTTTATATGTGTTACTATTTTCCGCTCTTACGATGAGATACTACATCGAAGATAACGGCAAGCAGCAGAACGCCGCCTTTTACGACATACTGCCACGAATCACCGATACCCATGATAGACATGCCCATATTGATAACGCCAAGTAAGAGCGCGCCGATGATAACGCCGGGAATCGTACCGCTGCCGCCGTATGCAGACGCGCCGCCGATAAAGCAGGCGCCGATGGCGTCCATTTCAAAAGAACTGCCGGTAGCTCCGTTCACTGAACCTATCCTTGCCAGACAGAGCAGACCGCATAAACCGGCGAGAAACCCCATACTTGCATAGGCTATAAAATAAACTTTATTCGTATTAATACCGGAAAGCTGCGCCGCTTTCTCATTACCGCCTACCGCATAGAAATAACGTCCGAATGCAGTTTTAGAAGTAATAAAGTGATAAATCAGGCAAATCGCCACAACCCATACAAGCATAACGGAAATGCCTTTATACTGGCAGAGTAAATAACAATAAAACAACAAAGCCACGGAAATAACTGCGCTTCGCCCAAAATCAGCAAATGCGCTGTTTTGCCTATAGCCTTTTTTTGCCTTATTTTTACGGGAAGAAATTGTGCTGTAGAAAATAAAGGCAGCCGCCAATGCGCCGATTATAAGCGGAGATAAAATACGTGCATCCGTATCCAGTAGGGGAATTTTAATATAGGCAGTAAAAATATTTAAAAATTCCGTATCCTGAACGGCTACCGTCTTACCATCCAGTATCAGACGGCCAAAACCACGGAAGATAAACATACCGCCGAGCGTAGTAATAAAGGGTGGGATACGCACATAGCCGATTAAATACCCCTGCCATACGCCGGCTAAAAGGCCTACAAGGATACAGAGCGGGATTGCCAGAAAAATGCCAACACCGTGGTTGGTAATTAAAACTGCGGCAATACCGCCGACCATACAGATAACCGAGCCGACGGAAAGGTCAATGTTGCCGCCGGTTAAGATACAAAGCAGCATACCGCACGCCATAACTAATACATAACCATTTTGAATAAGCAGATTGGACATATTCTGCGCATATAAAAGCCGTCCGCCCGTCAGGAAATAGAATAAAATAAATACAATGACAAGGGCGATAACCATGCTGTTTTTTGTTAAAAATGCTCCCACGTTAGATTGGCTTACGTCCATATTTTCTTTGTCAGTTGACATTATAATAAGTCTCCTCTCAATTAAACCTTAGCGTTTACGATGTAACTCATGATTTTTTCCTGTGTAGCGCCTTTAGCATTAAGTTCCCCGCAAAGTTCCCCTTCATTCATAATATAGATGCGGTCACACATACCGATTAATTCCGGCATTTCAGAGGAAATCATAATTACTGCCTTACCGTCTTCTACCATTTTATTAATCAGGCAGTAAATATCATATTTGGCGCCGACATCAATACCGCGGGTTGGTTCGTCCAAAATCAAAATATCCGGCTCCGTAAACAGCCACTTGCCAAGCAGCGCCTTTTGCTGATTGCCGCCTGATAAGTTACCGGCCTTCTGTTCGATTGACTGTGTTTTTGTCCCCATCGCCTCTGTCATATTTTCCGCGGCGTTCTGCTCGGCAGTCGTGTCAATAATGCCTTTCGAGCAGACCTTATTCAAGTTCGCAAGCGTTGTGTTGAAACGGACAGATTGAGCAAGAATGAGTCCATTGGCTTTTCTGTCTTCTGTTACATAGGCTAATTTATGTGAAATTGCCTGCTGCGGATTTTTCAAATCAACCTTTTTGCCGTCCAGATATAACTCGCCTGTGATATTGCTGCCATAGCTCTTGCCGAAAATCGACATGGCAAGCTCTGTACGTCCTGCGCCCTGTAAGCCAAAGAAACCTACGACTTCACCTTTATGCACTTTAAAAGAAATATTTTTAACGGCAATTTTTTCATGATAAAGCGGGTGGTGAACTGTCCAGTCCTTCACTTCAAATCCGATTTCTTTACATATTTTATGCTCACGCTTCGGATAGCGGTCGTCCATCGGACGTCCTACCATTCCTTTTATAATGCGGTCTTCGCTAAATTCGTCAACGCCCTTTACAAGGGTTTCAATACAGGCGCCGTCCCGTATAATGGTTGCCTTATCTGCGCAATAAATAATTTCATTTAATTTATGGGTAATAATAATGGAAGTCAGTCCGTTTTTCTTAAATTCC
This sequence comes from Butyrivibrio sp., assembly GCA_023664865.1. Lineage (GTDB taxonomy): Bacteria > Bacillota > Clostridia > Lachnospirales > Lachnospiraceae > UBA3282. Next base: position 50,823 of record JAMPEU010000014.1, read on the forward strand.
ATTAATAAATCCAGAAGCCTTTCAGCATCTTCGTCGTTCAGTGAAGAAGTCGGTTCATCTAAAATCAGCAGTTTTACATTTTTGGAAAATGCCTTTGCAATTTCTACAAGCTGCTGCTTACCTGTACCTATATCTTTGATTAAAGTCTGTGCGGAGTCGTTTAACCCGACCTGGCGCATATGCTTTTCCGCTTCGTTATAAGTTAAGTCCCAGTCTATAATTCCAAGTTTATTCTTTTTCTCATTTCCTAAAAACATATTCTCGCCAATTGTAAGAAGCGGAATTAGGGCAAGCTCCTGATGAATAATGACAATGCCTTTTGCCTCGCTGTCCCTAAGCGTCTTAAAGCAGCATAATTCTCCATTATAATATATTTCTCCCATATAAGAGCCATACGGATAAGTACCCGACAACACATTCATCAGCGTAGATTTTCCTGCGCCATTTTCACCGATTAAGGCGTGGATTTCACCCCGCTCCACGCTCATACTTACATTATCCAGCGCTTTTACCCCCGAAAACTCTTTGGTAATAGATTTCATTTCCAAAATAATGTCAGCCAAAAGAAATCTCCTCCTAGTCGGTGGCGGACAGATATCCGTCGGCGCCCATTGTGTATAAACCTGTATCAACTAAATCCTGCAGATTATCCTTGGTAATTACATTCGGCACAAGCAGGAAAGAAGGACATTTGTGTCCTGCCGATGTTTCATAAGAGTCTGTGTCGTATGCACATTCAATTCCAAAAGTATCGATTAAAGCTGCGTCAATAGTATCGCCTGCAATAATGGTCTGCGCGAGAGCTAATGTAACAACCGCCTCATTGCTTACGTTCTTATACACAGTCATTGTCTGAATACCGTCAACGATATTTTTCAGGTTAGCCTCATCGCCGTCCTGACCTGTAATAAGTACAGAGTTAGAACCTGCATAGTCGGAGGTAACAGCCTGTGCAACGCCCAGTGCGGTAGAGTCGTTAGAGCAAACCCATATATCAAGCTGTGTTCCGTCCGCATAATAGGAAGAAAGCACGTTCTGCGCCCTTTCAAGAGCCGTATCGGTATTCCATTGCGCTGTAGCAACCGTATCAAAGTCCGTCTGTCCGGAAACAACATTTAAAGTCCCCTTGTCGATATAGGGTTTTAGCGTATCCATAGCGCCGTTATAGAAATATCCTGCGTTATTATCGGCAGGATCGCCTGCGGTAAATTCTATATTGTAGACTTTATTTCCCGCATTAGCAAGGTCGAGCGTATCTACAACGAATTGTCCCTGAAGTCTGCCAACCGTATAATTATCGAAAGATACATAATAGGAAACCGCATCGTTCAAAATCAGACGGTCGTAAGAGATAACCGGGACATCTGCCTGCGCAGCTTCATTCATGACGGTATTCAACGCCTCGCCGTCTATGGCGGCAACAATGAGTAAATCAACGCCGTCTGCAAGCATATTCTGGATATCATTTACCTGTCTTCCGGAATCATTGTCTGAGAAAGTAAGAATAGTTTCATAGCCTGCTGCCTTGAACTTGTCGTTAAGATATGCTCCGTCACGGTTCCAACGCTCCAGAGATTGTGTCGGCATGGAAATGCCGATTTTACCCGCACTGTCTGTCGTAGTACCGCCATTTAAACCACAGCCTGCCAATAAAGCGGCAGCCAAAATAAGACTTAATAAAACGCTAAGTAATTTTCTTTTCATTTTCTTTTAATCCTCGCAATCGTTATAGTTTTTTCGTAAGCTTTAAAACATTATGCCCGCCTTCATAAACATACTCCACAGCATCCATAAAATTTTTTACAATATGAATACCCATACCGCCTTCCTCGCGGGAATTTTCCATCTCTGCCGCATCCGGAGCGGCTTTAACTGTCGGATCGAAAGGCTCGCCGTTATCCGTAAACGTAAGGCACACCTGACTTTCTTCCACATTGCATGACACTTCTGCGCTTTGCGCCTTGCTGTAACGTACAATATTGGAAAAAATCTCGTCCACAGCAATATTCAGCTTGATAATAATTTTGTGCGACACATGGTTTTTTTGCAAAACGTCTTCTACAAAAGAGGAAACCTCCGCCATGCTCTCCAGCGTGGGAGCGACCGTAACAGAGTTTATAAAAAGCAGCTTCAAATGAAGCATAGTCATATCGTCGAACTGCGGCGCGTCCCCCACAAATCCATCTACATCTGCTTTCACGTCAGTACACAATTCCTTCGCAACTTTTCCCTTAGAGCAATTTAGTACCGTAAGAAGCCTTTCATTACCATACATCTGCTGCCTTGCATTAGTCGCTTCCGTAACCCCGTCCGTATACAGAAAAATTTCATCACCCGGCACAAAATCCGTCTCCCCTATGCGATAATGAAGATTGCCGAACTCTCCAAGTACAAAACCGGGTTTGAACTTCAAAAATGTAAATTCCCCGCCATTGTGACGAAGCAGAGGCGGATTGTGTCCTGCGTTCGCAAAAAAGAGCTTCCCTTCCTTTATATCCGCAATCCCCATAAAACAGGTTACAAACATTTCCGCATCATTATTCTCACATAGCTGGTTATTCACCTTTTCTAACGCCTTATCAGGTGAAAGCCCCGCCTGTGCCGCGTTATTTAACAGATTTTTCGCCACCATCATAAACAGCGCAGCCGGAACTCCCTTGCCGGATACATCCGCTATCACAATCGCAAGCCGCGTTTCGTCCACTAGAAAGAAATCATAAAAATCGCCGCCTACTTCCTTTGCCGGCGTCATTGACGCGTAAATATCAAACTCCTGCCGTTCCGGAAAAGCGGGGAAAATACAAGGCAGCATAGATGTCTGTATGCGGGTTGCCACATCAAGCTCTGCCGCTGCGCGCTGACGCTCCTCATTGTCCTTTGCCTGTTTCTCCAAAAGATTTCTCGTCCGTCCCGCAATCGTCATGCAGACCGCGTGCGCACCGATTAAAATCAAGGTTCTTGGAAGGACAAAAAACAGGGTGTTCTCCAATAAAAGCCTGCCCGTAATGACACGCTCGCCGGAATAATAAGGCGCATCTAAAAACGTCTGATCCCACTCTCCGAAGTACATAGCTATATAGATTGAGGCAGAAAACAATACCACTGACAAAATCAGTACAAACCGCGTCAGCTTTTTGGAATAATAGTGACAGCTTAAAATAAGCGGCAGCATCCACGCAACCACCATATGCTTTGAAATTGCACAGGACAGTATGAATATTCCGGTAATCGAACAGCACATAACCGCATATTTTACCCATGCCCTATCCAACTTGCAAATGAAAGCGGGAAGAATGGAAAATGCTAAAAATATGGGCATTGCCGTATTCATGATTACTTTGGGCGTGATAAAAATCCCGACCATATCCAAAATCCAGCACAATATGGCAACCAATGAAACTATTCCGATACATCTGGCAGCATACCGGTTCGCTTCCCACTCATTCTCAAGGAACAGATTGTAATCAGCCTGCTGCCCTGCATGCTTCTCCATAATTTTATCTTCCTCCCGCCGCCATCACAGCTCAATCGTCAGTATGTCAAAGGAGCCTGTCACCTCGAATACTTCCAGCACATCTTCATTTGCGCCCCTGATTACCATTTCCCCCTGCCTATCCATTGCCTTCTGCGCAGAAAATATTACGCGGAGTCCTGCGGAAGAAATGTACTCTAACTCTGAAAAATCCATAATCAGCTTTTTCACGCCTTCAAGTGATTTCTTTAATTCCGCATCCAGTTCGGGAGCCGTTGTCGTGTCAAGCCTTCCCACAGTCTTAATGGTCATTTCATTTCCGGCAGTCGTTGTTGTAATCGTCATTTTCTTTTCCTCCATTTTTACTTTTCGGATAACACTTTAATGCGTCCCTGTTCTTTTCTATATTCGTCCCCGATTGTTCCGCCTAAATGCTCCTTTATGTATGTGCTTAAAACCTGATAGTCTGACATTCCCTCGTCAATTATGAGCTGGTTATCCGTGAACATATTCAAGCCGTCCCCGCCTTCCTTTAACAGATAGTTGTGAGACGCCACTTTATACATCTTATCAGGCTCGATTGCCTGATAGCTTCCGTCTTCTCCAAGCACTTCCACATCTTTTACGCGCCGTTCTCCCTCCACAGATACAAACATGCCGTTTTCGTCTGTTATAACGGAGGACTCTACCGATAAATCAACGGTGAAGCGCAGTCCCGACACCTGCTGAAAGCCGCCGTTTTCTCCAATGGCGTTTCCCGCCTCTGAAACCTCAGCCATCATCTGTGAACATGACATTTCCAGACAATCCAATATCTCCTGTCCGCTTGCCCATACCATGCAAAGCGTATTCCCATACGGGTGTACCGCAATTATGTCTCCATAAGTGATATCGCCTGCCTCAATATCCGCCCTGATACCGCCGCCATTGATAAAGGCAATGTCCGCCCCGGCAACCTCCCTGTACGCATCTGTGCAGAAATCTCCCAGATTTGTTTCCCTGCTGCGAACAAGCCGCACGCCATCTGAACCCGCAATCGTCAATGCCACGCTGCTGCTGCTGCCTATTATCTCGTTAAGCGTAGCTTCATAGCGTAACTGAATATCTTCCACGCAGGAAGCCATTTCATCATCTTCTTTGGGATATCCCATAATCAAAGTGGACACCATTTGCCCTTTAGGCGTAATCATAAGCTGTCCGATTGCGCCAAACTTTTCTCCTGTAGAAGATAAAAGCACTAACTCTCCTTCCTTGTTTTTAACATATTCACAGGGAATTGTGCTATGGGAATGTCCGTCCAGCACGGCATCCACGCCCGTAGTCCCCATAATCAAATCAACCGAGCGGAAGGGTTCTGAGACCTCGTCCGTTCCCAGATGAGTAAGTAAAACCACATAATCTGCGCCTTCTTTTAAGCAGTCGTCAATGCTTTCCTGCACCGTGGCATAAAATGACTCTTCATCTTCTGCACTAAATCCATATACATACTCACCGTTCTCGTCCATAAATACAGACGGCGTAGAAGAAAGGATACTTTCCGGCGTAGACACCCCGATAAATGCTACTTCCACATTCCCATATTTCTGAATAGCATAAGGTTTTACTGCGGAAAGCTTATTTTCCCCGGTCCCGGAATAAGTGATATTGCAGCCAAGATACTCTGCATCTGACAATTCCAGCAATCTGGCAAGCTGATCCATGCCATAGTCAAACTCATGGTTGCCAAGCACCGCATAGTCGTAGCCGACCTTATTCATAAGCTCCACGGGATATTCCCCGTCCGACACGGTGCCGAGGGCATCTCCCTGAATGGCGTCGCCGCAATCCACCAGCGTAACGTAAGGCGAATTCGCCTCAAGAAATTCGCTGTAAGCCGTAAGCTTAGCATACCCCATATTCCCGTCCACTGCACAATGGACGTCATTGGTATAAAGGATATAGATATTACTGTCTCCTTCGTTCCGTACACTGCCAAAAAAAGCTGACAGCCCGACTGCCAATAGAATGGCCGCACATATGCACAGTATCGTAAGTTTCTTTTTTTTGCTCATCTTCCGTCTCCTTTGACACATTTGTATTCTACAAAGAAATCTCTAAGCGGTTCTTGCCCCTCTCGTATCCATAACGGCTTTCCCTGATTACAGATTTTACCAGCTTAATGGAAATCTCGTCGCCGCTTTCTAAGGGATTGTACGGTGCGCCGCCCCAGACAAAGCTCATAGTCAGCGCGCCGTCCGCCTCGTAATACTGTACGGATATCTCCAGCATATAATTCCCTTTCCGGTTCGGAATGATATTAAGCGCACAAACCTCTTCAAACACACGCCTTAAGTTTTCCGTCTGCCGCTGGCTCAAGAACTGCTTTTCCCCAAAGTTCCTTAACTGCTCGCTCATGGCGATAAAATCATATTCAGGAGAGGAAATTGTAAACGTTAATGCCTTCAAGCGCTTCACAAAAGCCCTCGTCTGCTCCCGTTTAGGGGAATCAAAAATTTCCTCCGGCGTGCCTTCCTCGTATATTTCACCCTGATCCATATAAAAAATCCGCGTGCTGACGTCCCTTGCAAACTGCATTTCATGGGTAACAATCATCATGGTAAGCCCGCCTGCCGCCAGTTGTCTGATAACGGAGAGAACTTCGCCTACCATCGTCGGATCTAACGCGCTCGTCGGCTCGTCAAACAGCACAATTTCCGGTCTCATGGCAAGCGTCCTTGCAATAGCCACCCTCTGCTTCTGCCCGCCGGAAAGCTCGTCCGGATAAGAAAGGGCTTTCTCCGCCAGTCCTACCGTTTTGAGCAAGTACATTCCGTATTCATACGCTTCCTGCCGTCCCTCGCCCTTTAAGAGCGTCGGCGCCAGCATGATATTCTCAATGACGGTCAGATGTGGGAAAAGGTTAAAGCTCTGGAATACCATGCCCATCCGCTCTCTTACAGCGTTCAGGTTCGTTTCCTTTTTCCCCATGTCCTCGCCGAATACGCAAACCTTACCGCCCGTCGGCTCTTCGAGCCGGTTCAGGCAGCGCAGGAAGGTGGACTTTCCCGTGCCGGATGGACCGATAATGGTAATGACCTCTCCCCGCTTAATCTGCGCATTTACATCTTTTAACGGCGTTGCGCCTATAAATTCCTTCTTTAAATGCTCTACCGTAATCAGCTCAGACGCCTCATACGACGCGGTTTCCTCTTTTTCCACATATACTGACATCACATCTACGCCTTTAGGGTACGCCCTCGGCTTCCGTTTCACGTCAAGCTTAAGCTCAACCCTTCCAATTAAGAAGGCAAAAATTACAGAAATCAAAAAATATATCGCAGCAGTCGCAAGCAGCGGGAAAAACGCCTCATAGGTACGGCTGCGGATAATATCCCCCGCCTTCGTCAAATCCTCAATCGAAATATATCCCACGATAGAAGTCAGCTTCAACATGGTGACAAACTCACCCCTGTAAATAGGAAGAACGCTCCTTACCGCCTGCGGCAGAATAATACGGATAAAAGTTTTACCCCTGCTAAAACCAAGCGCCGTAGCCGCCTCCCATTGCCCTGCATCTACCGTCTCTATGCCGGTATTCAAAATCCCCGCGACTGCCACTGCAAAAATCAGGGAAAAAGAGATAACCCCGACCGTCACAGGCTCAATCTTAACCGAGGCAAACACTACAAAATAAATAATCATCAGCACGACAAGGCTTGGGATACCCTCCATCAGCCTGCATATCACCCTTGCAAGCCCCGCAAGGAAACGGTTCTTACAGCGCAGCCACAGACAGAGCAAGAATCCCAGAACCGTCCCGAAAATTCCGGCAAGCACAGTAATCTCAAGCGTAACTAAAAGCCCGTCCACAATCAGCTTCCAGCGGTTTTCACGCACGAAAGTCTTTTCAAAGCTCTGAGCTATTCCTGCAAAAATGCCCATTCCAGCACTCGCGCCCGTCTCCGCGGCAATTGACGCCGAAGGGCTGTTTAAATCAAGCGTCTCTGATACTCCCTCTAAACTTTCGGTTCTGCATAAAAAAACCGTGCCGCCCGAATAATAAGACTCACAGAAATCCACGCTCTCGGCGCGTTCCGCAGTGACAATGATACAGCATGCCGCAATATCCGCCTTATCCTGCTGTATAAACGGAACGAGCGAGGCAAATTTCGTTTCAATCAGTTCCACGCCCATATCAAGCCTGTCCGCAATTATAAGCACAAGCTCCGTCTCAAAGCCGGACGGATTGCCGTCGCTTCCTATGTACAACATCGGCATATTCGTTCCGTCAAAGGCGAAGCGCAGCGTCCCATTCGCGCGTTCGGATAAGTTATACTGCGTCCAGTCAATCTGCATGGCTTCTTCGTCGCCGTTTAGCCATTTTTCCGCCAGCTTGTCAATGACTCCCTCTGACTTAATCTCACGGATAACGCCGGATACCTTATCAGTCAGCGCACTCCCCTTTTTCAACATCATGCTATACGCATCACTTGATATAATCTCCGGAAACATTGCAAACTCATCCGGTCTTTGTGCAGCAGCCATCTGCGCCACCGGACTGTCTAAGGCGAGCGCCTCCACATCACCTTTTTTCAAAGCCTCAAGCTGCGTCGTAAGGTCGTCATAGTAATTGTAGTTAAGGCCTTCAAACTTATCTCCCAACACCTGGTCATAGAGCGAACCCGTAAGAACGCCGATAGTTTTCCCGCTAAAATCTGAGAACGACCGATAAACCTCTGTTTCCTTTTCACTGCCGGCACAGCCTGTAAATGCCATGACAACAAACAGCATAAGCCCGATTAGCCATGCCGCCTTCTTCATTCTTTTTTGTCTCATTTTCCCTATAACCTCCTATATCCTGAACACCCTCATTCTCTCCATCAGTTTCTTTGCTTCCCGCTCTAATTCCTTCGCGTTACGGGCTACAATATCACTGTCCTGAGTTACCGTTTCGGTATAACCTTCCAGTTCCTGCGCCGACTGAGTAATCCGCTCCATTTCCTGCACTTGATAATCAGCGATTTTGTGCATATTTCCTGCAACTTCTTCTGTCCTTCCGACCAATTGCACCATGCGCTCCACCGCAGTATCCGTCTCTCCCACCTTTTCGTACACCATATCAAAAGTTTCCCTGTTCGCACCGACCAGCTCCGCGCTTGTCTTTACCTCCACAACACTTTCCTTCGTCTTGGCAATGGCGCGCTGCATAGCCTCCTTAATCTCCGACGTCAATCTGGAAATATCATCTGCCGCGTCACCGCTATTTGCTGCAAGTTTTCCAATCTGGTCCGCTACAACCGCAAATCCTTTTCCTGCCTCACCCGCACGTGCCGCCTCAATAGAAGCATTTAAAGACAGAAGATTCGTTTCCTCCGCAACATTGACAATCATCTCCACCATACTGCCAATCTGCTCCATCGCAGTATCCGTCTTCATCATCTGCTCCGCAAGGGAAGATATGCTTTCTTCAATATGGCGCATACTTTCGCTGACACGCTCCGCCGCTTCTCTTCCGTTCACCGAGATATCCACCGTCTGACGCATAACTAAACCTGCGCGCCTGCCCTCTGAGTCCGCCTCTTTGATAACTTCGGAAAGCATCTCCATCTGTTCGGATACTCCCCTAGCCGCTTCAGACAGTTCTTTTACAATCTGTCCAAGAGCTTCCATTGCTTCCGACTGGCTTTTAGAAGAACCGGTCAGTGAGCCTGACACATGGCCATTCTCCACCGACTGACGCTCCAGCCATTGCGCGATACCGATAATATCGGATATCGTCGTGCGCATCTGTGTCAAAAATTCCTGCATATGCGCACTCATAACAGCAATCTCATCTTTTCCTTTAACTTCAACCGTCTGTGAAAAATCACCTTGCGCTACATTCTGTATGACATCTGTAATGCGCCCTACCGGTTTTACAACGCGGTTCATCAAGTTAAATGTCGCAAAAATCAGCACTGCCGCAGCAGCCGCAGCAATCACTATCATAATTATCTCCAGCCGATGTAATCCCGCAAGTGCCTCGCTTCTGGACATATAGCTGACTAAAACCCAATCCGTCCCGTCAATTTCATTCAAACATACAAAATAACCCTGCACAGAAAAGAAATCATCTGCACCGGCTTTCTGATTTCCAATTTCCTTCCCGATAGCTGCATACAATTCATTCAAGTCCGAATCAGAAAGCGTGCGCGCTATCATATCGGTATTCGGATGCGCAATAATCGTCCGGCTTTCCTTTGTCACTAAGAACGAGCTGATTCCGCCGCTTCCCTCAATATTCGATACAACCTCAGAAAGATAATTCAGATATACGTCTACGGCAAGTACCCTGACTGCATCAGTATTTCCCATGCGCACAGCAGCGCTGACGCAGATATCGCCTGTCTGTGAATCGTAATACGGCTCCCCAAAAGCAATCTCCTCATTTTCCTTTCCGTCAAGATACCAATCCCGTTCCGTCAAAACCCAGTCGTCACCCGGCACCCAACCTGACGCATCTAAATACACTCCCCGGTCATCACCCATATACAATCCCACCGGATAAGCATCACTCTTTTCAAAAGAAGTCTCCATAAATGCAAGCACCTCTTCATCGTTAGCAAATCCGCCTTCTTCAATCGTATCCTTATAGACCTGAAGCTCGCCAAAAATCCGATCTGTCCATGCGTAAATATCACCTGCACAGACTTTTGCATTAGCGGCAAGATTCTGCTCTGAAATACTTGTAATCATTTTTCGTGAAAGTCCGAAAAACGTTATAATAATAACCAGCACAATAGGAATAATGACCACGATTAATTTTGTACGGATTCCAAACGTTATGATTTTCTTCTGCCCATCTTTATTGTCCATGAATTTTTATCTCCTTATCGTTTCTCAAATACCTTATCAAACAAGGTTTCCCGATATCTTTTTCTAACCTCATCATAGTAGCGTCTGGATATCGGTATTCTCTCTCCTGCAATTATCAGATCCGTACCATCCATTCCTTCCACATGGTTTAAGTTGACGATAAAACTCTGATGACACCGCATGAGGATTTCCCCGCACACCTGCTTCTCCAAATCACTCAGCTTTCCCGCGCTTTCCTTCATACTCCCGTCCATACAATATATAGACAGCGTATGTCCCCTGCTGCTGATATAACGAATTTTTCCATAGGGAACTGAACCGACCTTCCCGCGCCATGAGTATGAAAGCTTCTTCCCGCCGTCACAATCAAGGTTTTTCTGCACCTTCAGAAGAAGTTTATTCAAAGCTTCCTCCTGTACAGGCTTAATCAGATATTGTATGGCATATAAATCATAGGCCTCCCTGTAAAATTCATTACTGCTGGAAATAAAGCAGATGACCGCTTCTTCATTGACTTCCCTAAGTCGTTTAGCAAGTTCAATCCCGTCCATAGAGTCACCCATAAAAATATCCAGCAGGTATAAATCATATGGTGCCTTGCCCATGTCTGACAAAAGGCTGTCCGCACCGGAATACACATTAACCTCATGCCCCGACAGGCATTTTTTAAGAAACAACGCATCTTCCGCACAGTCGTCGCAGACCGCTATCCGCATAGGTATCCCTCCTTCGCACAGACTACAAACACCAAAATTTATTAATAAGCATAGTTATCTACAATAATTCATTATAGTATGATTCCTTCTTTTACGTTATGTTAATTTTGTTTCCAATCATGTTAATTTTGTCGCAAGGCGCAATTTACACTGCTTGCAGCATGGAGTTGCTCCTCTAAAGCTTCGTTCCATTAACTTCTATTATAAATCAGAAATAAGCATTTGACCTTAAATGAACTTAAGGGGCTGTCGCTGTTATGTTGTGTCGTGTTATTAGCATGGGATTTCTGAAAGAGAATCCATCATGAATGCAGGGCATTTACCGCTCTGCATATAGAAAATAACTGATAAACGTAGTATAGCACATTTGTGTTCAGAAATGCAACACTTGATTGGAAATTTTTTAGAAAACCGAAAATTAAATAAAATACAGATGATTACTATAAAGTGAAATCCTGGACCGTTACAATTCCAATCCTGCAAACACATTATCCATATCCACCCACAGCTCCCTACAATTCATAAGAAACGACTTCATCTCCGTATGCCCTTCACCCATATCGAAAAGCACAGCCTCAAAGTTATCTTTATCAATACAATCATAGTCCAACAAAAACTGATAATACGCCTTCTCGTCTCCGTGTTCTTCTAAAACCACCTTCCAGGTTTCTTCCGACTCGCCGCCCTTCTTATGTAATTGCAGATAAGAAATAAGCTTCTTTCTTATTTCCGTATCCAGCCTGACGCCATACATAAGCCTTAACATGGCAAGCCTTACTTTAAACCGCCTTCGCTGCTCGACATAATAATCCAGATTGTTCTCCTTACTGCCGTAATCTTCCTCCCCGCATAGCAGCATTTTGGAAAAGCCTTCCGTATCTTCCTGCTCCATAAGCGACATCATGCGCGCATCCCATTGTTTAAACCATTCCACGCTTCCTGCCGCGGATAAATCAAACAGATAAAAAGCGTCCAGCACTGTTACAGCAGATGCAAGCAGACGCGGAATACACTCCAACATAGCCGCATCTTCATCTGCTATGTCATTTTCTTCATACTTAGTCGGAATAATTTTCTGCAGGCTGTTACAGTCCTTAAAGATGCCAAGCCCCGCCGTAATCTTTCTGCATGGAAGATAAATCGTCTCCAGATTACTGCATGAGGCAAACGCCCACTCCTGTATCTGCATAAGAGATTGAGGGAGCAAAATGTTTCGCAGGCTCTTTGCTCCGAGAAACGCCTTTTTCCCGACTATCGTTACCGGCATATCCGCAAGCCGGTCCGGTATCGCCAGCGATACGTCTTTGCCTTTATATTCAGTCACCATAACTTCATTATCCAGAATATTATACTTCAAAACACCGTATTCAGTTTCCCATTCATACTCCTTCATTTATATACCCTCATTCTATAACTGACTGTTACTATTCACAGCTTACAACGGCATGAACTCATATGCTTCTGCTTGAAGTCCTTGTCTAAAGCCCCAGCTCCTCTATCTGCTCCATCAATACGTCATGCCTCTCAGAAATCATCATTTCTTCATTATGCCGCTTATAGTCCTCACAGCCATAGAGGGCAATAAATTTAGAGCTGTCCTTATTCACAGTACATTCCGTCAGCAGCACAAGCATCTCGTTGCCGCCCCCGAACGCGCCCTCCACAAAGGCAAACAGATAATGCAGCATATCCCCTGTTTCTTTCGTCTCCTGCTTATAAGAAAGCATTTCTGTTTCATAACGCCCCTTTAAAAATGAAAATGCCTGCCCGCCTTCCGTTATGCCCTCAAGCCGCAGACTCCTTGCGCAGTCCTGTAAAAAGCGTATGACGCTGCGCTGCTTGCGTTTCTCCCGCTCGGAAAGAGAACCCGCTTTTAAAAGCGCCTCCATGCCTTTCTTCCTGCCTTCAATCTGAACGTCCAGCATAGCGTAAACGTCGGTTTCTTTTCCACATTCCGTACTATCTTTTCCGCTTTCCACACTATTCCTTATCGCCTTTAAGTGATTGAGCACATTGCTTATATAGTCAAACTTCTCCATATTTTCCCGTATTGCACGCTGGACGCGGTCAATCAGCATGCCCATAAGCGAGAGCCTTTCGTCAAAATCCGCTTTTCCCACTCTTGCCTTTATCTGCTCTGACACTTGCCCTCGCAGTATGTCCTCGATGCTGTAATCTTTCCTGTACTTCTGATATAAATCATAGTATGCGCTAAATTCCTTAGCCACGCGCTCGTTTCTGATATACTGCCCGACAAGTGAGTCCTCTACCTTAATACCTTCCTCTTCATAGAGCGTCAGCATGACGGACAAGTCTTCCCAGCCCCTTGCCGTCACATAGCTTTTTCCCTTAACCGTCGTCTCCACCAGATAAAAATCTTCCTTTTTTATATCCAGATAATTTACTATTGCCGTATGAAGATTTCTATCCTTCGCATATTCCTTCCAGACTCCGTAGTCCGCTTCGACTTCCAGAATCTTCATCCTATCCAGCGTAACGACGTCAAACTCTCTAACCGACTTGTTATATTCCGGCGGATTACCCGCCGTAACTATCACCCAGCCGTCCGGAACCTTGTGCCGCCCGAACACCTTATATTGCAAAAATTGCAGCATGGAAGGCGCAAGCGTCTCCGATACGCAGTTAATCTCGTCCAAAAACAAGATTCCTTCCTTGATGCCGCTCTCCCTCATCACATCATAAATGGACGCAATAATCTCACTCATGGTATATTCCGACACATCATAGGCAATCCCTTCATACTCCTTATGCGCAATAAAAGGCAGCCCCAGCGCCGACTGTCTTGTATGGTGCGTCATGGAATATGAAACAATCGCAATCCCAAGCTCCTGCGCTATCTGCTCCATAACCGCCGTCTTGCCGATGCCCGGAGCCCCCAGCAGAAAAATGGGACGCTGCCTCACCACAGGAATCCTATACTCCCCATCCTCGTCCTTCTTTAAATATATCTTTACGGAATCTTTAATATACTCCTTCGCCTGCTTTATGTTCATTATTATGATATCCCTTCTTAATTCTTATATGTTTTCGACAACCAGAGTTCAACATACATGGACAAAATAAGTGGCGACTTACCTCTTTTCAGGCGTGGAGCCACGTTTTTGTCCATGTATGTTGAACTCGTCACGCATAGCACAAATTAAGCACGACTTACCTCTTTTCAGGCATGGAGCCACGTTTTTGTCCATGTATGTTGAACTCGTCACGCAAAATCATAATCCAGCACAACCTTTACCGCCCACGGCGGCACCTCCGGCGCTTCCCCTTCATCGCTTAAAAACACGAACGCAGTATCATAGTCCGTCATATGCTCCGGATATATTCCGTATCCGTCCGTAAAATAGATAAGCCCCTTTAGATTATCGAACTCACCCTCGCCCTTAAGTTTCTCAACATATTGAAAAACCGGCCTAAAATCGGTAGCGCCGAATCCGCGCAGCTTCCCGCTTTTCATAAATTTATCAAAATCTTCCCTGCATGTTATCTTTATGTCGCTTTGCACTTCATTATCGCACTGTATAATATGCACGTTAATCTTTCTGAAAAAATTTTCCCTATCCTGGATAATCTGATATGTCTTATTAAGAAATGCCCTCACAAGCTCCCCTCTGCACGACGCAGAAGTATCAATCGCAATCACAAAATCCCTGATTTTATTAGCGTACTTGTATTCAAGCGGCTCTACAAGCGGCATATTTCCGTAATGCGACAGTCCGTAAGTATAATAAATGTAATCAAATTCATCATCATTCACCTGTACAGTCTCGCCCATAACCATGAACCGCTTAAGGAAATCAGTGTAATCATATCTCTCCCTTACCGCCTCTTTAAGATTTTCTTCCATGCTGCGTGCTTCATTCTTATCTTTGGAAAAACTTCTTAAATCCGCCTTAATCCGCTCGCTCACCTTGCGCCATTCTTCCCCCGAAAGCTCAAGTTCTTCCTTCCTATCCCAATATATATGCTCGTCGTAACGGCATAAGCTGCGCCACTCTTTCATGGCTTTCATAGACGGCGGCTCAATCCTGAAATGCCTGTATATCTTTTCTGCGCTAAGACCGCCCGCCTGTTTCCTAAGAATATCCAACTTATCCCTTAATACAGCATCCGCGTTCATAGCCGCCAGATGAAGATTAATTTCCAAAATCGTGTTTTCCACGGCAATGTCAGTGGCGAGATTCCAATACTCCCGCTCAAGCTTATCAGTCTGAAAACCATGGTAAAAAATACAGTGCAGCAGCACATGCAGATAAAGCCTTGCCGCATAATTCGGTTCAGCGCGGTATCTTTCAAGCAAAAGAGCCGGATCATAATAAAGGGTTCTGCCGTCATAAGCAAAATCCCCCATCCCAAAACGCTCTTCCAGCCTCAATTTAGACAACGCCACATCCAGAAAGCGCATATTAATCAAAATCCCATCATGCGCCAACTTAATAATCTCTTTGGCAAGCACTGATATGCGCTCCTCTTTATCCATAACTGCCGCTTTCTCCATTCCTTTATCCATTCTCATTTTTTCTTATTATTCACAACCGTCAAGCGACATGGACTCATATGCTTCTGCTTGAGGTCCTTGTAAGACATCGGTCCTTAGTGAAAAAGCTGTTTTTTAGCTTTTGAACTTAGTACCGCTATGTCTTACACGGAGCGAGAGCGTGCCTCAAGCAGAAGCATATGAGTTCATGTCGCCTCCAGCCAATTATTTAGAAAAACGGATTACACACCCTCTCATGCCCGATATCCGTACTCGCGCCATGTCCGGGATACACCTTTACATCGTCCGGCAGCACAAACAGCCTCTCCTTAACAGAGCGTACCAGCGCACTCATGCTCCCCGTCGGCAAGTCCGTCCTTCCAACCGACTCCTGAAACAGGGTGTCTCCGCTTATCAAAATCTTATCGTCTTCAAAATAATAACAGCAGCTCCCGATTGTATGCCCCGGCGTCGCAATCAGCTTACACGTCATATCCGCAATCGTAATCTCTTCGCCATCCTTTAAATATCTGTCAGGAACTACGGTATACGCCCTTCCGGATCTTTCCGACACATTTTTTACCGCGTCTTCGCACAACGCCTTTTCTTCCTCATAAGCATAAATAGGCGCGCCGGAAAGCTCTCTTAATTTATTGGTTCCCCAGATATGGTCGAAATGCCCGTGCGTAAGCAGTATCCCCGCTACGTTAAAGCCTTTTTCCTTAAGGGTGTCATATATATAATCTCCTTTATCGGCAGGATCGAAAAATATAACGTCCTTCGTTCCTTCCCTATACACAAAATAACAGTTGGTCTGGCATATGCCCATCATAAGCCTGCCTATCTTTAAATTCGCCATCTTAAACTATACTCCTTCCTACTTTGCGCACTCCAAACAACAATGATTTCTGTACAGATATCGCGTAAATCTTTAAACATGCGCAAAATTTCAGCTCGTCGTTCTCTCAATATCCAGCACACTCTCGATAGTGCGTATCTTATCAATAATGCGGTCCAGTTCGTCCCTGCTCTTTATCTCAAAGCTGACCGCCATCGTCGCCGTTCCCTTTTTGCTTACCCTGGTATTAAGCGCCAGAATGTCTATGTCTTTCTCCGTCAGAGCTTTAGAGATATCCGCAAGAAGACCGTTCCTGTTATTGGCATAAATCGTAATTTCAGCGGCATACTTCTCATTGCCTTCGCTCTCAACGCCGCTTTGCCATTCCGCATCAATCAGCCTTACCCGGTCTATTTCCGGCAGATTCATGATATTGATACAGTCGGTTCTATGAATGGAAACTCCCCTTCCCCTCGTAACAAAACCGACAATCTCGTCTCCCGGCACGGGGCTGCAGCACTTGGAAAATCTGACAGCCACGTCATGAATACCCTTTACCGTGATGCCGCTTGAACTCTTCTTATCACGCATTTTGCTAAACTGCGCATTTTCCTGTATTTCAGCCAGCACGTCTTCATTGGACATAACCTTTTGATGCTCACTGTCATACAGCTCCTGCATACGGTTGATAATCTGTCCTTCTTTAAGGCCTCCGTGTCCTACGGCGGCAAGTACAGAATCCCAATCCTGAAAACCGTATTTGCGCATAACCGCTTCTTCATACTTGGGCGTCAGTATATCCAAGGTATTAATGCCCTTCGCCTTACAGTAATTCAGAAGAAGCTCCCTGCCCTTTACGATATTGTCCTCTTTAAGCTGGTGCTTGAACCACTGGTTGATTTTATTTTTAGCCTGAGTGCTTTTTACCACACTAAGCCAGTCGCGGCTGGGTCCTTTGGAGTTCTGGGAAGTCATTATCTCTATACGGTCGCCGTTTTTAATCTCATAATCTATGGTAACAAGTTTGCCGTTTACCCTTGCGCCAATCATCGTATTGCCGACTGCGCTATGGATACTATAAGCAAAGTCAATCGGCGTACTTCCTGCCGGCAAGTTCTTGACATCTCCCGTAGGCGTGAAACAATAGACTTGGTCGGAAAAGAGATTCAAATCGCTCTTTAAAAGCTGCATAAACTCCCTGTTATCCTCTTCTGTCTGCTGCCACTCCAAAATCTGCCTCAGCCATGCAAGCTTCTCTTCTTCCTGCGTCTCTACTTTCTTACCGTCAGACGCCTCCTTATATTTCCAGTGGGCAGCGATACCGTATTCAGCCGCCTTGTGCATTTCATAGGTGCGGATCTGTATTTCAAACGGCTGTCCGCTTGTGCCGACGAGCGTTGTATGCAACGATTGATACATATTCGCCTTAGGCATGGCGATATAGTCCTTAAAACGTCCGGGGATAGGTTTATACATCTCATGTATAACGCCGAGCGCGGCGTAGCAGTCCTTTACCGTATCCACGATTATCCTGACCGCAAAAAGGTCATATATCTGGTCAATAGTCTTATTCTGGTTTACCATCTTCTTATATATACTGAAAAAGTGTTTGATACGCCCGTCGATATGCGCCTTAATCCCCGCATGTTCGATATGCTCGCTGACTTCATCCACTATTGTCTGAATATATTTTTCACGCACGTTTTTGCGAATCGCAATCTTATCCACCAGATCATAATAAGCCTCCGGCTCCAGATATTTAAGCGATAAGTCGTCTAACTCTACCTTTATCTTGGAAATGCCAAGCCTCTGCGCAATAGGGGAATAGATATCCAGAGTCTCCCTTGCGACTTCCTGCTGTTTCTCCGGATTTCTATACTGCAGAGTACGCATATTGTGAAGCCTGTCGGCAAGTTTAATCAGAATTACGCGGATATCCTTTGCCATTGCAAGGAACATTTTACGAAGGTTTTCCGCCTGTCTTTCCAGTTTCTCGGCGTTCTTGTCACCGTCATGACCGCCGTGGAAATTCATCTTATCCAGTTTCGTCACGCCGTCCACTATAAGCGCCACGTCCGCGCCAAACTTCTCTTTAATCTCTTCGTCCGTTATCGGGGTATCTTCCACTACATCGTGGAGCAATCCCGCAATAATGGTTTCTTTATCGAGTTCCAAATCCGCCAGAATAATAGCCACACATAACGGGTGGATAATATATGGCTCGCCCGATTTGCGAACCTGTTCCTTATGCGCCTCATAAGCGACCTGATAGGCGTTTTCAATTAAAGAAATGTCGTCGGACGGGTGGTATTTGCGCACACGCGCAATAAGCTCCTGATATAAGGTCTCAGGAGACTGAAACTCCTCAATCGCTTCAATTCTTCCATCGTCAATAACAACTTCTTTTTTTTCTTCTTCCGCCATTCTCTTCTCCCGGTTGCTTTATCTTCGCCTATTACTAATTTATTATCCCACTTTATAATATGTTATATTACTTCACTGTGCATTACGTTATATTTCTTTACTTTTCACTATAGTATCCGTAATGTATTATAACATTTACAATGTATTATAATATCAAAAGTTATGTAAGTCAAAATATTTTAACAAAACCAGCAAAAAAGAATAAAATCCAGCAAAAAAGGCACGGAACAAACTCCATGCCTTTTAATCAATAATTTTAATGAACGTCTTACATCATTCCGCCCATTCCGGCTCCACCTGCAGGCATTGCCGGTTCTGCCTCTTTGATGTTTGCCACTACGGACTCTGTGGTTAAGAGTGTAGAAGCAACGCTTGTCGCATTCTGGAGTGCGCTTCTTGATACCTTAGCCGGATCAAGGATGCCAGCCTCTACCATATCGACATATTCTTCCTTCAATGCATCGAAGCCTACTCCAATCTTAGATTCCCTTACCTTATTAATGATAACCGAACCTTCTAAGCCTGCATTCGCTACGATATGATACAGCGGAGATTCCAAAGCTTTTAATACAATCTGCGCTCCCGTCTTCTCGTCGCCGTCCAAAGTTTCAGCAAGTTTCTCAACATCCTTAGCCGCATGGATATATGCAGAGCCGCCGCCTGCGATAATGCCTTCCTCAACTGCCGCCCTTGTAGCTGCAAGTGCGTCTTCTAAGCGAAGTTTAGCTTCTTTCATTTCTGTCTCGGTAGCCGCGCCGACACGGATTACCGCAACACCGCCCGCAAGTTTGGCAAGACGCTCCTGTAATTTTTCTTTATCAAAGTCAGACGTCGTCTCCTCAATCTGTTTCTTAATCTGTGAAATCCTTGCCTGAATAGCTTCCTTATCGCCCTCGCCGTCAACAATAACGGTATTCTCTTTCTGGACTTTTACGGACTTCGCATGTCCAAGCTGGTCTAAAGTAGCGTCTTTTAATTCAAGACCAAGTTCTGAGCTGATTACCTGGCCGCCTGTTAAGATAGCGATATCCTCTAACATAGCTTTTCTTCTGTCGCCGTATCCGGGTGCCTTAACTGCAACTACATTGAATGTTCCGCGGAGTTTATTGACAATCAAAGTCGTCAAAGCTTCGCCTTCTACGTCTTCTGCGATAATCAAAAGCTTTGCGCCGGACTGTACAATCTGCTCCAGAATAGGAAGGATTTCCTGAATGTTGGAAATCTTCTTATCTGTAATAAGGATATACGGATTATCCAGAACCGCTTCCATCTTATCCATATCTGTCGCCATATAAGCTGAAATATATCCCCTGTCAAACTGCATACCTTCTACAAGGTCGAGTTCTGTAAGCATTGTCTTGCTCTCTTCGATAGTGATAACGCCGTCGCCGGAAACCTTTTCCATAGCGTCAGCTACCAGTTTGCCTACTTCTTCATCGCCTGAAGAAACAGCCGCTACTCTCGCGATATGCTCTTTTCCGTTTACCTTAGAGCTCATCTTAGCGATTGAGTCTACTGCAACGTCGGTTGCCTTCTTCATACCTTTTCTTAAGATAATCGGGTTAGCTCCTGCTGCCAGATTCTTTATACCCGCATTTACCATCGCCTGTGCCAGTACGGTTGCCGTCGTAGTACCGTCGCCTGCTACGTCATTAGTCTTAGTAGCAACTTCTTTTACAAGCTGTGCGCCCATGTTCTCAAATGCGTCCGCCAGTTCGATTTCCTTTGCAATGGTAACTCCGTCGTTTGTTATAAGCGGCGCTCCGTATGATTTATCTAAAACTACGTTCCTTCCTTTAGGTCCAAGCGTTACCCTTACTGTGTCCGCTAATTGATTTACGCCTGATTCCAAGGCTGCTCTTGCTTCTGCTCCATATTTAATTTCTTTAGCCATGATTCATTGCCTCCTAAATTTAGATTTAACTTTTAATTTAACCCAATTAATAACATTTGTTATTCTGAAAGAATTGCCAGAATGTCGCTCTGCCTTACGATAATATACTCGTCCTCGCCAAGCTTTACTTCCGTTCCTGCATATTTGGAATAAATAACCTCTTCTCCAACCTTTACTTCCATTTTAACTTCTTTGCCGTCTACAACGCCGCCCGGCCCTACTGCGATAACTTCCGCCTGCTGCGGTTTTTCTTTACTCTGTCCGGGAAGAACGATGCCGGATTTGGTTGTTTCTTCAGCCTCTAACTGTTTCAATACTACTCTGTCGCCCAATGGTACTAATTTCATAGCTCTGCCTCCTTGAATATAATAAATCTTTTCTTTTTGCAGCCGCATTTTATTCGTAACAGCTGCTATTTTATCTGTTTGTTAGCACTCATTTATGTCGAGTGCTAATCGTTAAACATATATTACTCAGCCAACATTCACTTTGCAACTGTAAGCAGAAATGTTTTTCTAGGTATTATCTCGTTTTATCTCTCGTTTTCTTAATTTTTCTATTGTTTTCTTATCATTTCTTAAAAAATAGGATTTAATACTTTTTTTATAATTTGTAATAGTTCAGCCATGCAGAAATGAATGTCAAATTGCTCGTGGGAACTTGCTCACTAAGGGCAATTTGCACATTCATTTATATAGGGCGGACGCCTGACATAAATAATTTGCCAGCCAGCTCGTAACTATTTTGTGTATAATGTATATTCCGGCAAATTATGAATGGCATGGCTGAACTGTTACTATAATTTTCCTTTTTCCAGACGCACTCTGTATCCCGGAGCGTTTTTAATTTCAAGCTTGTTATTAAACATCTCGTACTCCGCATCGGGAAGCACATCTTCTATTCTTTCTTCCACATTGGTCTTATATACGACGCCGCAGGCGACAGAAGGCGCAATAATATCGTCTTCATATTCCATACAGGCTTTCTGCACCCTGCTGCAATAATCTTCGGCTTCATTATCTTCCGCCATAGGTATAAGGATGATAAATACGTCGCCGTCTATACGCCCGATAAGATAGTCGGATTTAGCTTCTTTTTTCAATATATCCGCTATCGTCTTTATCAGGCGGTCGCTTTCTTCATCGCCATAATTATCGTTTACATATTTCCAGTCGTTGATGTTGGCGTTAATTACCGCTATCGGTATAACCCCCGAATTATCCATAGCCCTCATGCGTTCCTCAAAGTAAAACTTATGATACACGCCTGTAAGGACGTCCTCATTGCCGCCGGAAGCCACATTTGCATGGCGCTCGTTCAGCTTATCTTCAAGCTCGTCCATATATATAGAAGATTCCCTGTGCAAATATGCTTTTTCACCCATATATGAAAACATAATAACAGTCGTGTCTAACATTCTTTCCACGTCATCAAGCCTGTCTGCGTCTACTCCGTCCGTTTTAGCATACAGATGCGCCACTGTCCTGTTATATATGCGCACCTTTCTTCCGGGTTCTCCCACGACGTCGGGTATAAATCCCGCAAAATTGCCTACCGAGACTACTTTTTCCCCGTGTCTGTCCGTGAGTAAAATCTCTGCGCCCGTTACCGCCGCGAGCGCTTTAAGATGTGCGGTAAGCGAACCCACCGGATACAGATTATCCATCGCATAATTTCTGATATTCTCATTGATTCTCTTGTCAAAAGGAACTTCATTATACTTCATACTGTATACCTCTCTCGTCCTTATTAATCTACTTACAAACCGCGCTTACACGCCCTATGTTGATTGATACCACTCTAATTCCTTCGCCGGTATTGTTGTATAGTTATCCGCACCTTCTCCAATTCTAAGTATCACATTGTTTATTCCCGCCTGGATAATCATCCTTGCGCATAGCGGGCAGGGTTTTGCCCTATGCACGGAGCAATCCTCCGGATTGATGCCAGCCAAATATAAATCGGCTCCCATAGTCTGTTCCCGTGAGCAGTTTAACAAAGCGTTCGCCTCCGCATGAATGGCACGGCATATTCCATAGCCTTCGCCTTGGTGCATATTTAGCGGAATGCGAGGACATTTGCCAATATCGCAGCAGTTTTCAAATCCCCTGGGGGAGCCATTGTATCCTGTGGAAATAACGGCGTCGTCTTTTACTATTACCGCCCCGTACTTTCGCTTTATGCACGTGCTTCTGTAGGCAAAAGCCTCCGCGCAGTTCAGATAAGTGTCGCATTTTGATATTCTTATGTTTCCCTGTGGTATTACCATAGAAATCCCCTGTTCCTTTCATAACCTGCGGCTGCCCTAAAAACTTCTCAGCTTATCGCTTCCATCGTCCACAGTATTCTCTATTGATTTTATTATAACATAATATCCGTAACTGTCATTTACCTTTACATACACCCTGTCGCCAACCTTATGTCCAAGAAGCGCCTTCCCTAACGGCGATTCCGTGCTGATAAGCCCTTTTAGCGAATCACCCCTTACTGTGGTCACAAGCTTGTACTTCTCTGATATTCCGTCTTCTTCGAAAAATACCTCTACCGTATTATTCATTCCGACCTCATCCTCGGCGGATTCATCGGATACAATAACAGCTGTTCTTATCATTCTTTCCAGGTAGCGGATTCTGCTTTCGTTCTGGTTTTTCACCTTCTTAGCCGCATGGTACTCAAAGTTCTCGCTCAAGTCACCGTGCGCCCGCGCCGCTTTCACATCTTCAAGCGCTTCCTTGCGTACCACAAGCTTTCTGTATTCTATTTCTTCCTGCATCTTTTCGATATCCTGCCTGGTTAATTCATTATTCATAGATGCTCCCCTTCCAAATACAGGGGACATCCCCCTGCGGAAATGCCCCCTGTGTGAAATCCGTTTTCTATACCGTCTGCGACTTGCCGATATACACGGGGAATGTATCAGTTCCCTTCATTTCTTTGCCGGCTGAAATAATGACATTCTTGTCAGTAACAAGATATTCAATATTCGCGCCTGCACCTACTTCCGTTCCCTGCATCAGGACACAGTTCTTCACCTTCGCCCCTTTTGCAATTTTAACTCCACGGAACAGAATACTGTTCTCTACCTCGCCTTCAATGACGCAGCCATCTGCAGCCATTACTTCCTGCACCTTTGCCCCATCGATATATCTGGTAGGATCGCCGCCGTGGAGCTTAGTATAAATCGGAGCCCCTGAGAATAGAGCGTCCAGATTATAATCGTCCAAAAGCTTCATATTTTCATCAAAATAACTCTTCATATCGCTGATACGCGCCACATATCCGTCATACCTGTAAGCATGAACATTGAGCTTACTAAGCAGCGGAAGCAGTACATCGCGCTCAAAATAATGCTGTCCGTGTATAAACGCCGTATTAATTATATCAATTAAAAGCTCGCGTTCTATTACATATATATTCATGGAGAAGTTCTGTACCCCTAAATCCTGCGGATTAACATATATTTTCGTGACTCTGCCGGCTTCGATTTCAAAAGTATAATAATAACACTTGTCATCTAATTGTGCCGTAACAAAGCCAAGCGGCAGCTCCTGCTCGTTATACGCGATTGTAACGTCTGCGCCGCTGTCGATATGCTCCTGTATCATCGCCTTAAAATCGAAATTAACGGCTATATTGGTATCCGTCATAATTACATATTTTTCCTTCTGGTCCTTGAGGAAATTTAAGATACCCGCTAACGCTTCGACACGTCCGATATACGGTTTGGAAGTCTTCTCCGCAAATGGCGGGAATATATTTAATCCCCCGTTTTTACGCACCAAATCCCATTCGCGCCCTGAACCGAGATGATCCATAAGCGAATGATAATTGTTGTTTACCATGATTGAAACATTTCCTATATTACAGTGCGTCATGCTGGATAAGATAAAATCTATCATACGGTAACGGCTGGCGAAAGGAATCGACGCCATCAGCCTGACATTAACAAGCTCCGGAACCAGCGCATCATAACTGTTGGGAAAAATAATGCCGAGAGCGCTCATATCTGAATTCAGCATACTTCTTCACCGCCTTTCACATCTTTATTTACCATGGCTTTCGGACCTACCACAGCATTATCACCGATTGTAATGCCCGCGCCGATTGTTGCGACATCGTTGCCCTCACCTGACGGCATAGCCCCTACTACTGCATTCGCGCCGATTGTCACATTTTCCGCGACTATACAGTGCCGCACTACTGCACCCGACTTAATCACTGTGTTGCCCATAACGACCGCATCTTCAATCAATGCGCCTTTTTCCACCCTGACGCCTTCAAACAGAATGGAGTGTCTTACCGTGCCTTTTATACGGCAGCCGTCCGTAACCATGGAGTTTTCAACTTCCGCTCCCGCGCTTACCTTCTGCCCCGGCAGCGCGCTCTTGCGGCTGTAAATCTTCCAGTCTTCGTCAAACAGGTTGATTCCGCTGTGTTCCGGATCGAGAACCTCCATATTCGCTTCCCATAAAGATGAAATAGTTCCGACATCCTTCCAGTATCCGCTGAAATGATATGCGTACATTCTCCTGTCGTCCCTTAAAAGGTTAGGAATGATGTTATTGCCGAAGTCATTCTCTGAATTAGGATCTGCTTCATCCTCTTCCAAATACTTCTTTAAAATATCCCAGTTAAAAATATATATGCCCATTGAAGCAAGGTTCGACTTAGGCTCCTTTGGTTTCTCCTGGAACTCTGTAATTCTGTCGTCTTCGTCCGCAACCATCAGGCCGAAACGCGAGGCTTCCTCCCACGGAACCTCCATAACCGCTACGCTGAACTCCGCGTTCTTTTCCTTATGGAAACGCAAGAAATCACTGTAATCCTGCTTACATATCTGGTCGCCTGAAAGAATAATCACATACTCAGGATCATATCTTTCGATAAATGAAAGATTTTGATAAATTGCATTTGCCGTACCCTTATACCAGTCCGACTTCTCAGCTTTCTGATAAGGCGGCAGAACCCGTACTCCCCCATACAGACGGTCCAAATCCCACGGTTGTCCGTTTCCGATATACTCATTCAGCACTAACGGTTGGTACTGAGTCAGAATCCCCACCGTGTCAATACCGGAATTCACGCAGTTAGAAAGCGGAAAATCGATGATACGGTATTTGCCGCCAAACGGAACTGCCGGTTTCGCAAGTTTCTCTGTCAGTGCGTACAGACGTGAACCTTGTCCGCCTGCAAGAAGCATTGCAATCATTTCCTTTGCCATAGTCTTACCCCCTTTAATTTACTCATGTATATAGTGTACCACAGAAATATTTTCCATGTAAAGGCAAAAAGCAAAGAGCGGCTATTTTCAGCCGCCCAAAATTCTCTCTTTTGCATTCTTCTTTTCTTTCGGCAGATTCGACGCCTCGCCAAAGATGCCATCGTAATACTTTTCCACCCACTCAAAGGGATTGTGGATTCCCTTAACCGCCCACTCTTTGGATGGGCTCAGCATAACATTGTAATCATTCACAGAAAAGTCCGCCTCTGACTCTTCCGCAAGTTCTTCAAAGCTCCCCGCCATATATAGCACGATGCCCTCAATGCCTTCGTCCATCTGAAATCCCGTGAACTCCGCCTGAATATGCTCAGTCTGGCAAACCGTATGGCAGACATGTATATCCAGACTGCCCGTATATCCATACTGCGCCCCGTCAATAGTATGGCAATATGAAAACATATAAATATCCGTTTTGCCCTCAGAACTGTATTTGTGAAATTCTAAATCAGAAACCTGTGCCTTATAATTCTTTTTCACATAATCCGTAACCAGCTTCTTAACGTTCTCCCAATCTGACAGGCTTTTTACCCCCGCATCTTCCTTATCCCGTAAAAGGCAGACTACCGCCGCATCTGATTGCCTGTCGTAAAAGGCATCGTTTGCATACGCCTCACCCTCTCCAAGAATGCCAAAAGCCCAATTTTCGGGCATCCCGTGGCGATATTCAGGCGTCTTAATGCCGTTTACCCCCGTCCGTTTTCTGACACAGACATTTCTTCCCACTTGAAGCCGCAGCCCCGGATAAATCAAGTCGGGATTTTCAATTTTTCCTTCATTCTGCCTGACAAGCTGCATATAATCGCCGCCGTTTCCTAAAAACCGCTCCGCAATGCCCCATAAGCAATCCCCTTCACGAACCTCGTACTCGTCCAATTCTTCCGTCAGGACATTATAATTTCCCTGTTCTTTCGCAGGCACATCATAATATATTTCATATGCTTCCTTTGCCTGCGCCTCATTATTGTATGTCAGGGCAAAAAAACATGCAAATGCCGTGGTCATCATTATTTTCGATATGCTTACCATTCTCTCTCTTCCCAGAAATCCCATACGCTTGCGTCCTCTCCCAGCCAAATGTTTTCTGTCAGTTCACAATCAACCACTTCGCCCGTATTCTCCGATTTATCATATAATTCCCAAAATTCCGACTCTGTGCGGTAAGCCTCTAAATCCGCCACCGCAAAATGCGCATAAAAAGTATTGTCCTTCGGCGTACCCGCGCCAAACGCGCTCGGCTTCGGGTCATATGAAATGCCTATCACAAAATCTTTATTTTCATCTATGTAAAAGAAGGGCGTAAACATATAATATTCCGCCGATTCCTCATCTTCTCCCAAAAACCAAGCACGGAACGTATCGCGCGTATCTTCATCATTTACAACCAAGTCGTCATACATTCCATCTTCCTCCACCTGCGCGCACCAAAGCGACATAAAATCATCATCTATCCTAAAAATATCGGCAAGCCGGTACTGTTCTCCGGTCATAAGATTAATCGTAACGCTGCGCCGCGTCATTCTCGTATAATATACAGGCGAAATCGGCGCATACGCCTCATGGAAGCCTACGCTAATAAGATATTGACTATGGAAGTCAACGTCACACGACACATCGCTGCAATAAATTGAATATTCTTCTTGAATCTCCTTGACGGTTTCGTCCGGCGTAAAATGCCAGTAATTCGCCATTTCCATCGCCGTATCATAAAGCGTCTTATTGATTTCTTCTATCTGCTCTCCCTCAATCCCTGACAGAACCGGATATTCTATGGTAATTACGTCCCAATAATCATACTGCTCCGTATACTCGTCCACATACTGCTGCTTTTCCACGGTATAGTCCGTATAGCCTTTAGGCGCTCCCATGCCACCGCAGCCGCCAAGCATAAGACAGACTGCCGCAGATGCAAGGCTTAAGCAGGCCGCTGCCGTTTTATTCTTCTTTTTCCACATAATGATGCTCCCCTCTTTGATGTTTTTACCACTATTGTAAATGATAATTGCATCAAAGTTGCATCATAGTTGTATCAAAAGTGTTTCATTTGGGGAAAAAATTTCATACATTATCAATCTACTTTTTCATATCATATTTTGCAGATTTTCAAAAAATATTCGTGTAATTTAGTGTTAAAATTCAATAAAAATACAGACAACTCTTAAAACATATAGTCATCTGTATTCTATCACCAGCCTTATACAAGTTGCTTCCCATACTGCTTCAAATACGTTTCTGCCCGGTTTAACGGCAGTCCGATAATTTTCTCTTGCAGCTTTTTCAGGATTTCTGAATCCTCAAGACTAACTTTCTGCCCTATTTCAATAATCGTCCTTATTTTAATTTTATCAGATTCAGTTTCAATAACAGTTCCACCCATAATGTTCACCAGCCTCCCTCATTATACCCATCAGACATTATAAAAGCAATCAACTTTACAAGATAAACTTATAAGCGAGAATTTTCAAGGTAAATGCAACACACTTGTCAGTTCCCGTGACGGTTTCGACCTTACTGCCTCACAGTTCCAGAAGAACACTCCAAAAGATATATTTCACCCTCTATCCCTTTATATATCTTCTTCTATATATCCCGTTCTTAGCATTAGTCTTTTATTCCAACGAATCTGATATTTTCTATATTCAGATGAACGAATTTCCTGAGTCCTACATTTATTAGCTACAATCCGATATCGTAAGCTATAACCAGAAAGTTGTTGAATCAACGCTTTTTCTGTTCCTTCTAATTGTTTTACAGCTTTTACCAAATCAGAACCTTTTAGTTCAATCAGATATGCTATCTTAGCCGCTTCATTCATTAACAAATAATCGCATCTTTTTCCTGTAAGTTTAAAAGTTCATCAAATTCAGCATTTATTACCTTTGAAATTTCATCAATCTTTTCATTCTGAATCATATGCACTTCCGTATCCATACAATTTTCAACTGTTCCATTTTTTACAAACCACGAATCAAATTTCTTATTATCAAGCCAAATTGACATTGGTATAATTTCATCCGCCTTTCTTGAATATTGGCTTGGAATGGTGTGCGCATATAATAAATTATTCAAAGTTCCAAGTACATACGGACTATGAGTAGTCAGCACTACCGAATGTTTGCAATTACTTACCAAAGCAATTAGTTCCGTAATATACTTTTGTGATTCAGGAAACAGATGTGATTCCGGTTCTTCAATAATAAACATAATTGGCGTTTGCTGCAGCAGATAATAAAATAACAAGTTCAAAATCCAGACACATTCCTGCTGACCTGATGATGAAAAGTTAGTTTTAACATATTTTCCGTTTTCAAGAACAATCTGTTCTTCCCCATTGCTGTAGCGATATGTGCCTCGGAGTATTTTTTCAATCAGGTTTAATGCCTGTTGTACAATCTGCGACGGCAGGCTGGTTTTGTTTCCATAATATGCCGTTAATCCCTGAATTCCTTCTGAGAACTCTGACCTTATCCGCAATATCCGCTCCAAATAGTCCTTTGTACAACAGTCGAGGGAACGCTTCTGCTCATCACCCATAGTTGCATAAATATAAGCAAATTGTTGGGATAGCAAAGTCATCATGCTTCTTCCTGCAGGAATATACACAACAGAGAAATTGTCATCAAATATATTATACAATTCTGTCTTTAACTTTTTTATATTCTCATTAGGTATTCCTAATGATGTAGCTGTAAAATAATTATTCTTTTCCCCCAGGATTTTTAACAAATCTTCACTGAAAGTTATATATATAGTCAGATGAAGAAAATTTAATATCCTCTTTAAGAGAAACCTTTATGAAGCACGTATCTGTAAAATAATATTCCATACACATATCGTTTGACATTCCCAATAATGAACCAAATGTCCTCAAAAATTTTTCCTTTAAATAATTCTCCAACCCATTACTTAAGCTGGTTCCATATATAACATCATACTCTGACTCAAACCCCAATATGGGTACTCCATTAAATGCCTGCGTTTGAACCAGTTCTATAATATCATCCTTTATTGTCCTAAAATAATAAATTGCTTTTGCTATTGTACTTTTCCCAGATGCCTGGAACCCTGTCAATGTCATGAATTGGTCACATTCCAACTCACACTGTTCTATTGGTCCAAGTTTTTTATAATTAATCTATGCATCCATCGCACCTCTAACCGACATTTTGTTTACTATAAGCCCTGCCTATTTTTCCAGATAAAAATCTATATCATCTTTTGTGAAGTCTCTAATATTATCAGACAACATCCCGCACCTCACATTCAATGATGTTAAATCTGGCAAATTCCGGGATTGCATTTTTGATTGCTTGTTCTACATTCAAGGTTGTATGCATGGCTGTGTCCAAAATGATTGAGCCAACTGGATATACAGGCTCTTCCAATTTCCTGCATCGGAGATCATCATAATTTGTACAAATCGGTATGTTGTTCTGGCGCGACAAATAATCCACCATGGCTAGTAGATAAAATGTCTCCGGATACCATGCTGAATCATACAGTTTACGGATTTCATTGCTCTTTAAGGTATCTAGGATAAAAAGCAGATCCCCTTTATCTTTTACCAAATGACATACATTGCTTTTATATACACCGAAAGAAGTTCTATATGGCTGCTGTTCTGCCTTTTTTGTTGCAATCATGACCATCACCCCACATTAACCATAAATTAGATATTTTAAATTATTTCAGACAGCCATGTCCGGCAGTTTACCGCTGGGATAAACTTTTCCGCTGCTGATACTTTAGTCACTTTATATATCGGTTTCTGCTGACAAACTCATAATATCAGCAGCATTACACAAGCTGCTTCCCATACTGTTTCAGATACGTCTCTGCCCGGTTTAACGGCAGACCAATTATCTTTTCCTGAAGTCTTTTTAGAATAGCCTCATCATCAAGACCATCTTCCTGTCCCAATTCAATAATAAGTCTTATTTTAATTTTATCAGATTCAGTTTCAATAACAGTTCCACCCATAATGTTTACCAGCCTTTCTTCATTTTTGTTTCCATTTGTGATATGCGTAACAATAGTGTTTACAAATCCTTTCAAATCTATCAGTTCATCATCTGTTAATTCGCCTTCCTGATGCACACGTTCCATTTCATCCCTAAAATAAGCTAATGACTCTATCGCTTTTTCAATATTGCTTTCCGATGCGATTTCTTTTTCGTATCGAGCAATATAGAATGGAATATATCTATATACATTTTCAACATTATATCTTTTATCCAAAATGATTAAACCAACAGAAACTATAAGGTTCTTTTAATTTCTTGCATCAAGAAATATCGTAATTTGCGCAAATGTATTGTAAGTTGCTATCTTGACATATTTTTTCTTTATACAAACATCTGTTGTAGCAATCCTTTCTTGATATTCTTCCATGTTTCAAGTTTCTGTTGCTTTATCTGAATTACTTCATCAATCGTAAACAGCAGTTCAGCTATTCTCTCCTGTTCCTCACTATCCGTTGGATATTGAATCTTTACCCTGCTCAATTCCTTTGCTTGTATATGGACAATGGATTTCCCTTGTGCAATTTGGGCTATTCTGCTTTTTGCCTGACAATTCAGTATATAACTCATAATTCTTCCATCAACTATATCTGAACGAAATATATATAAATCTCCTGCAAGAATTACTCCTTCTCTCATCACACAAGTTGCTGTAGAAATTTCTTCTGCACTTTCACCTGAGGTCGGTATAACAACGTCACCCATTTTGCTATAATACTTATCTTCAACTATAGCTTTTGTTTTTCTTTTAATTTCATATGTAACTTCATTGTATGTAGTGTAAAGTTCTCCATACAATATAAAGGGATTTCCTGTTTCAGAAATATCGGCTTTCGATAATGAAGCGCCTTTAATGAATACTCCCAAATTTCCAATTTCCTGTTCTTCCCACTCCGGATAATCACTTCCATCCTCTTTCTTAAATCTTACTTCTTGTGAGAAAATTTTCTGCATCACACCCTTTTTCTTTTCTTCCCACAATGCAACTTCTGATTCTATGGCACTAATAGTATCATCAATAGATTCAAATAATTCTAATATTTTTTCTTCCTCTTTCTTATCTTTAGGCAAACAAACTTCCATATTTAAAAAATCATCTACCGGAACATTCAACAACCCATGATTTCTTGCACCTTCCGCACAAATTTCATAAACCCCTTTATACCATTTCTGGCTATCAAAATATTTAACCATAAAATCTGATTGTTCAGCATCTTTTAAGGAAAAACAGATATACAAAGTTGATAATGCCCCCATATCAAACATATCCAACCTTTTTATGGAACCATAATCATATCCCACAGAATAACTCTTATTATATGCAAATTCACCATTCTTCAATAGGTAATATCCCGACATATCTTTACTTGCTACTACTTTATTAAAATATGTCCTTTGATCAACCAATCCATCCAATGACGAAATTGTAAGCGGCAAATCTGTTTCATTGTTAGAGTTTTTTCTATTAACTCTGTCTGCTATATCTGATAGTTTTAATACTTTCCACTCACCTTTAAACTCTGGAAATCGCAATTTTGGTTCTGCCATACACAAACACTCCCTATAATCCAAGCTGTGCCAAAAGTTCATTTGCTTTTGCAACAGCTTCCTTCTCTCTTTTTTCTATCTCTGCAAGCGCCAGCCGGTTTGCTTTTATATCAATCTCTTTTTCTTCCTCAAATGTATCAACATATCGGGGAATATTCAGGTTATATCCATTATCCTTTATTTCATCTTTCTTTGCTATATAGCAAAACTTATCAACATTCTTTCTGCTTATATATGCCGAAATAATCCGGTCAATATCTTCATCAGTAATGATATTCTGGTTTGTTCCGGAAGTATAATATTTCGATGCATCAATAAAACAAATATCATCTGAATTACCATTCCTGTTTTTCTTCAAAACAAGCACACAAACAGGAATAGAAGTTCCATGAAACATATTCGCCGGAAGCCCGATAACAGCATCTATACAATTCAGGGTATCAATCAGATATCTGCGGATTTTCTCTTCCGCCCCACCCCTAAAAAGCACACCATGCGGCAGAAGTACCGCAACCCTGCCATCATCCGCCATATGGTAAGCCATATGCTCCACAAATGCCAAATCTGCTTTGGATGCAGGGGCAAGCACTCCAGCACCCGAATATCGCGGGTCTGCTTCATAGGACTTCCCCATCGTATGATGCGCTGAATATGGCGGATTGCTTACCTGTATCTGGAAAGTCTCATTGTTAAAGTTGTCCCTTTTTAATGTATCATCATTGTAAGTTGTGAATTTCTTATAAGGAACACCATGCATCAAAAGGTTCATTCTGAGCAGATTGTAGGTCGTTCCATTTAATTCCTGCGCATAGAAATGGGTTACATCATGGGATTCCACCTGCTCCTGAACCTGAAGAAGTAACGAACCTGAACCAGCACAGGGATCACATGCCGACACCACCTCTGAAAGCCCTGCTGTCGCCAGTTTTGCCAGCAGTTCACAGGCACATGTAGGAGAGAAAAATTCCCCGCCTTTCTTCCCTGCATCTGACTGGAATAATCCAATCAGTATCATATATGCCGTTCCGAGAATATCCACATGTTCCCCGCTCAAGTCAAAAGAGATATCGCCAATCTTCAATATGATTTTACTGATTAGGTCGGTTCGCTGTGAAACTTCTTTTCCCAAGTCCTTATCCTGTAAATTCATATCATCAAACAACTTATCAAATGCCGTCTCCGACTCCTGCCCTATTGTGGAAGCAGTCAGTTCAGAGATTGCCGTTTCAAAATGTTCTATGGAAAAATCTGCTTCCTTGATTTCTGATATGAAGCTGTTAAACAGATATTTTGGCTCGATGATATATCCAAGATGCTCTATCGCCCACTCTTTGACAACCGGAGCCAGTTCTTCATCTTCAAGCGCCTGTCTGTATGTCACACCATCTTTCCTAAGCAGCTCATCCATATAGCTTTCCGTCCGTTCAGAAAGATAACGATAAAAAATAACCCCAAGAATATAATCTTTAAATTTGGAACTGTCCATATTGCCCCGCAGGTCATTGGCAATCGCCCATAATTTATTCGCCAGTTCCCTTGACTGCTCGCTCTGCACTGCCATGTTCTCAATCTCCTTCTGCCGTATATTTATTGTACATTTCTGATATAAACAACTGTATCGCCTTTATCCGCTTTGTCATTTGCAGCAGCCCCAAATTAAGGTCATGCAGTTCAATGCGGATTGTTTCTTTCGTAACTGCCTTGTCATTTGCAAAATACTGTACCAAGATATCTGTCACTTTCCTGCTTGGCACATCGTTTTCTTTTGAAAACGCTTCTATGTCATCTGTCATCCGCTCTTTCTCATACTCTTCATATGCTTTTATGATATCCTCTTCCGGATCAAGGTCGAAGAACCGGAGATTAATGAAGTCAGCCATAATGTCTTTCTTATAACGCATCTTTTCATTATCAGAACGTTCAATCTCCCTAAGAATCAGGTCAACAGACTTCTTCATTTCTTCCTTGTCTTTCCGGTTAATGTCTTTCAGGAGGTTAAGGATATAGACCACATTGATTTTATCCGTCCTTACCAGCTCTATATTGAAATCCACATCTACAAGGACAGATTCTTTCCCTCTTTCCCTGTCTTTTTTCATCTGATCATAAAATGTCAGATACCATGACTTATAATCATAGTACTCCGCCTCGTCCAGAAATACATCCAAGTCTGCCTGCTCAAATTTTGAAAATGTTTTTAAAGTAGAATATACGCCTGCAAGACTCCTGAATGCAATCACATAAGCCCTCTGCTCGTTTTCATCTATGATATTTCCGGCATCATCCGGATTCTCGCAGACTGCCCTTAATTCTTCCGCTTTCTTCCGATATTCCGACAGATAAAACTCATAAGACTGTAGAAGGAACTCATTTGGGTTCCCGTCTCCTGAAAACAGTTTCAGGGCATTGTCCTGTGCTGTTTTAATATTCCTGTATGTCACAATCTGTCCGTACCGCTTTGTTGCCTTATCCACCCGGTTCGTCCTTGAATATGCCTGTAGCAGACCATGCCATTCAAGGTTTTTATCCAGTATCAGAAGATTCGTAGGTTTGGAATCAAATCCGGTCAGCATCATGTCAACTACGAGAAGCAAGTCCACCTGCGGGAGATCTTTCTGCTTCATTCTCTTTATAATATCTTTTCTGTACCCGTCAAATGTGTCCAGTTCAAAAGAAGTCTGAAACATCTCATTATAGTCATTCATGCACTTTTGCAGTTTATCTTTTGATGTTTCATCACAGCCGTCCTCCATATCTTCGTTACTCTGGCAGTGATAGATGGCGGCAATCCGGTATCCCTTGTTATTATGCTTTTTCAAAAATTCATAGTATTTCAAAAGGATATCCACCCTGTCTACTGCAAATAAAGCAGTATAAACATCTTTTCCCTCCGGATGCACATGCTGCTCCAAATGCTCTAATATATCAACGGCTATTTTTTCCAATCGGTCATCATCGTGGTAAATTTTTGTTATGTCAATCCCCTTTTGCTTACAATATACAGGATCGTCAATCTTGGAAATGTCAATGTCTTTTCCATCCGGCACTTTGGATATATTGATATTTCTCATGTATTCCACAGAGAAACGAAGCACATTTCCATCCGCGATTGCTTCTTTGATCATGTAACGGTGGATACAGGGATTTAATGTGCCTGCCTTGAAAATGTCGGCTGTGGTTCTTTTGTTTGCACCTTTATTTTTATCAAAAATCGGTGTCCCGGTAAACCCGATATAATCTGCATTTCGGAAATGCTTTTCAATCTCCCCATGCATCTTACCGAATTGTGAGCGGTGGCACTCATCTATGATAAAAACACATCGTTTTTCTTTCAATGTATCCATTACCAGCGCATACTTTGTCTTCTTAACAGCAATCGCCATTTTTTGAATCGTGGTAATAATCATTGCTTTGGAAGAATCCGAAAGCGCATTTACCAACTGTCTTGTATTTTCGGTATTATCGACACATCCATCTTCAAAGGAATTGTATTCGTCAACTGTCTGGTCGTCCAGATCCTTCCTGTCTATAAGGAAAAATACTTTGTCTATTGAAGCATCATCCCGAAGAAGCGTAGCCAGTTTAAAACTCGTCAGCGTCTTCCCTGAACCTGTGGTGTGGAAAACATACCCCGAAAGATGGCTGCCCTTTATCCGCTCAAATGCCTTCTTGACAGCATAAACCTGGTAAGGCCGCATAACCATCAGTACAGGCTCAGTTTCCTTAATCACGATAAATTTATTAAGCATTTCCGTAATGGCGAACCTGTCAAGGAAATCATTGGTAAATGGGATAAGTTTATTGATTCTTGTGTTTTCATCATCTGTCCAGAAAAACACAAGGGATTTCAATATATTGTTCCTTGTGCCATCTGGCTTGATTTCATTTGCATTCGCAAAATATTTGGTCTGTGCAGAATTGGAAACGATAAATATTTGGATATACCGGAACAATCCCTTAAAAGAGTCCTTCCTGTATCTGTTGATCTGGT
>JAMPEU010000150.1 GCA_023664865.1 Butyrivibrio sp.
CTGCGTATAAACAATATCAATCTTATTTTTTGCCGTCTGTACCATTCCTTTTAAAAACATGGACGCCATAAATCCCCACTGGCATGCAACTGCCGGATCATTATAAGAGTCGAACACATTTAAAATCTTATCTGCCGGCTGGTCGTCCCAATTTTCCGAGGTCTGATAATTATATAAAATTAAACCGTCCCAATCATTTAAACACGCGTATGCGATTGTATGTACGAAAGCTGTTGAATGAAATGGGTGCAAGCCATATTCATTCCACTCCGTAATCATAAATGGTTTTTTATCTACAACTGCTTCTGAGGCAAGAGACAGAATCGTAGTCGCAATGCTGCCTGCCCCTGTTTGAAGCGTCAGTGGATTGACGCTGACATATTCGGTCGGACCTGCCACGGTAAATGTCGTATCATGAAACGGCAGAATCGGGTGATTGAAATAAGCATTGTTTTCCATAATGTCGCCGTCTGTATGACCATAT
The DNA here is from genome assembly GCA_023664865.1 of Butyrivibrio sp. GTDB lineage: Bacteria > Bacillota > Clostridia > Lachnospirales > Lachnospiraceae > UBA3282. Next base: position 485 of record JAMPEU010000150.1, read on the forward strand.
ACATCTGCTGCCCCGCCAAGCAGATTGCTTGCTGCAATCGGGACTCTGACGCCAAGTGAAATCAGGAAATTCTTAAATCTCCTGTAAAACCTGCGGTTATTCGCAATGCCAAATTCCATAAAATCCGCATATCTTGCCGGTGAGGGCAGCCAGTCGTTTCCCTTCCAGTCGCCGTTCGGATCATTGACCGGCTGAACAAAATTCCCTTGTACTCTACGCACCGTATCGTTAGCAGGGTCCTCATCATCTCCTAATGCACATACGCCGTCTACTGTCCACGCCTGTTTTAATCTTTCTCTCGTACCATATTTATTTAAAAGGAATGAATTGAACTTATGTACTACCTCTTCCTCATACGGAACAAGGTCGGGATTGCCCTGCACTTCTCCTGTTCCTTTAATCGCTGACTCCTCATTATTAATCTGTACCACCACTACTGCCGGATCATCAACCAGCGCAAGACCGGTATATTGATTAACGTGTGTCAGCAGCTTCCGTGCATACTCCATTTGCAGCTCTATAAGGCGTTCGTTCATCATGGGAAAAAGCTTCACACATTCCTGAAACGAACCCGGATAATCTAATTTATCTCCGGGGAGCATACGTCTTGCCACCATTAAATCAATGTGCATATAGATTCCCTTTTCCTTCAACTTTGCCGCAAAATAATCAAAGCGGTCCAGACCTTCTTTATTAAACTCTATAGTGCTCCCACTTTCATAATCCAAAAGCGGAGCTTCTTTAGTCTGCGACCAACTGCAAGGTTCTTCACCAATCGGTGCATCTGCGGCATGCAGGCGGATTATATTGACTCCCATAGAGGCAAAACGCTCTGCCATTTTATCAGCAGTCTCATGCGTCGGCGTTGCTGACCTTGTCGCCATATTAAAACCAAGAAATCTTGCTCTCGTACCGTCGGCAAAATAGAGGTGTCCCTCTTTCTCATGCACGAATCCGTGTTTTCCCGCCGGAGCGTCCAAAAGCCATGAATAATCAAGTATTCCTTTGTTTGCTTCCGCTTTATGAATCCTAATATTCTGTTTCATTGCAATCCTCCTTTAAGGTTTATTTCATTCCACTTTTTCCATGACAATTAAAAATAATCGTTTTGTCACATATTTATAATAACTATAAATCTTATTTTCGTTTCTATATTGTAATTTTCGGGATAATATTGTAATATTTCATATATATTGCATATATTATATATCGCATTTTCATTAAATATCTTATTGGGGAGATTTTTATGGATTACATTGCCTTTTGCCGCTCATATTTTGTTATAACTCGCATTCCCATCTCTTTATTAAAAGAAGAGAAGCCTGTTTATTCTGCCTTCGGGGAAGCCATGTCAATAGAAACGCTGTCAACCTTTGAAATCTTTCCTCTAGAACACAATCCTACTTTTTGTTCTCTATCTCCGGATATGGAATATGGGCGTGTCCACATAGAAAATACAAGCTATGATATAATCATCGGTCCGACTTTCAGTTCTGCTATAACAGATGAACTTGTACGAAAATGTATGAAAGAAATGATGCTTCCTATTTCCATCAAAGAACAGTTTGAAGAACTTCTTTACCAGATACCCACCTTGAGCCATTCCCAGCTTGGAAGGCACTTATTGTTTCTTTTTGTTGCATTAAACGGGCGGGAAGCGGACACAGATGAACTCTTCGCTATCTTCTCTGCCGACGACGTTAGGCGAAAAAATTCCGCCGCCTTGAAACGCATGGAAGAACTGGATAATGGCAGCTATCACAACAGCTATTATTTTGAACAGATTATGTTGAAAAAAATTAAGGACGGCAATCCGGCTGCCTTAAAAAAATTCTTTGACGAGAATAAATATACTACGCTTAGCGAAGGGACGCTTGCCGCCTCACCGCTTCGCCATTCCAAAAACCTGTTTATTTCCACAGTTGTAAAAACAGGTTTTAACGCTGCAATTCCCGGCGGTCTGGATATAGAAAAAACCTATCAGTTAGTTGACTACTATGTTCAGGAATGTGAAAAACTGACAACCGTAGAAGCTGTCGGAAATCTCATGTACGCCATGCAGTTTGACTTCTGCCAGCGGATTGGCGAGATAAAAATACCGGAAGGAATTTCCCCTGATATTTATTATTGTATGGACTTTATTCGCACACACATCAACGAACACATTACGCTTGATGATGTTGCTGCTCACATCAATCGAAGCTCCTCTTATGTAATGAAAAAGTTCAAACAAGAGCTGGGCATTCATGCAAGCGCTTACATTACCCGCTGCAAACTGGAAGAAGCAAAGAGCATGCTTACATTCACGAATAAATCCCTCGCTGAAATCAGCTCATATCTCTGCTTCTCCAGTCAGTCCTATTTTCAAAACCTGTTTAAGAAGCAATACGGCGTCACTCCTATGCAATATAGGAAACAGAATACTATCCGCTAATGTTAAACGTGTGCAATGGTTTGCTATATAATCACACAAACTTCATGAGTCCTGCCATCACGGAAATCAGGAAGCAGATTCCCATCAATTTTTTCTTTATCTACGGTAATGGAAGCCATGCCATTACTCTTGTGGTCCGGATTGCAGATAACTATATGATACGACGCCCCCCGGAACTGCCGCGTAATCTCTGCGGAAGTCCACTCTTTAGGCATACACGGATTAAGCTTAAGTCCGGCATAATCTCTCTGCACGCCTAAGATGCCTTCCACCATACAGCGAAGCGACCACGCCGATGTGCCTGTTGTCCATGACTGATAGGATTTTCCATAATATTTAGGGTGAGTTGCATAGCAATTAGTAAAGACATAGGGCTCCGCCCCTGACCGCTCTGAAGGATTGTCATCACTATCCGGCATAATCTTTTTTAATGTCCGAAGCGCTTCCTTCGCCCGTCCAAGCTTACAATCGGCAAGCAGTTTAAATGCAGAAGCATGACAGTACACGCCGCCATTTTCAAATAATCCGGGCAGCATACCAGACATTCTTCCGGTCTCTGGCAGATAATGCTCATATGGCGGAGAATTTAAGGGAAATCCGAAATCCTGCTCCATACCATCAATCGCTGCCACTACCTGTTTTAATCTGTCTTTAGGCGCCACATCGCTAAGAATCG
>JAMPEU010000151.1 GCA_023664865.1 Butyrivibrio sp.
ATTATGTACATGGTACCGGACTCATTAACTACGATTTTCAACGGAAGGAAATCCTGTGTCTCGCCATACATTGCCGCTTCAGGCCTTCCATATTCCTTAATCAGTGCGCCGTCTTCATCAAATACAAAAATCTTCTTAGCATCCCTGTCAGCCACATAACAGATGTGTTCCGCCGTTACATACATACCCCTCGGATTCACAAGCACATCCTCTCCGAATGTTGCAAGCAGTTCTTCTCCCTTATAAGATACGACGACTCTCCTGTTTCCGCTGTCCAGGACGTACATATAGCCATCATCAAGCAGCGTGAAATCCGTCGGTGCAACCAATGCCTCGTCACCTATCTTGGTGATTGTCTCATAAGGCAGATATGCTGTCTGGGTTTCCGTCACGTATCCGTATCCGTCCACAGTATAGGTCTTATATGGCGCGTCTGCCAGAACCGTCATGGCATCCGTCAGAATCCCTATGGCAATGAGGAGCGCTGCCAATGAGACTAAAAGCTTTTTCTTCCTTTTTTTCATTGCTTCCACCCTCTCATTTTTATTTGATACCGGAATGTGCCATGGTATTCATGACGTTCTTCTGTAAGATACAGAAAAGAATCAGGTTCGGCAAAAACATAATCAGCGATGCTGCTGCCGACAGACCCTGACCTGCTACGGTATTGGTTGTCGTGGTACTGGTTAATGTATTCATATAAAACGCCAGGGACTTAAGTCCGTCGTCATTGATATAGTAATTAGCTGCCTCTAAATTCGTCCAGACCTGCTGGAACACCAATATTGCCGCTGTTGCTATTGCCGGCTTTATTAACGGCAGGATAACATGCATATAAATCTGCCATTCCTTGGCGCCATCCATATACGCCGCCTCTATCAAAGAATCCGGAACCTGGTCTACGAACTGTTTAACCAAAAACAGCGCAACCGGAAGCGGTATCAGTGGAAGTATTTCCGCCCAGTATGTATCGATCAGCCCAAGCTTATTAACAATCAAATAGCGGGGTATCATAACCGCCACCGGCACGAACATCAGGGCGAACTGGTTAATCTGCAGCATCACGTTCCTTCCTTTATATTTCAGCTTGGAAAGCGAGTACGCCGCCATAGTGGAAAAAATAAGCGATGAAAATACTACCGCAACCGTAATCATCAGACTGTTAAATACATATCTGCTGAGCGGTATGCCCGCTGAACGCGACGCTTTAAACAGTTTTCTGAAATTATCAAGCGTCGGATGCGTGGTAATAAATTTCGGCGGAAAGGCAAACAATTCCTCCATCGGTTTAAATGCATGGAATATAATAAATACAATCGGCAGCCCCGTAATCAGCACCAGGGGGATAACAAAAAGATATATCTTAATCTGTCCCGGTTCAAATTTATCAGGGTTCATTCTGTGTCCTTTATACGCAGCCATCTTTTTTCTCCTTTCTTAGTCATCGCCAAACAGTTTCTTGGATATGGTTGAGAATATCTGTACAATCAGCAGGAGCGCTACGGACACTGCCGCCGCATATCCCATTTCATATCGTATGAAGCCGTAATCTTCTATATGGTTTACAATCAACTGCGCCGCGTACTGCGGTGTAGGGTTGCCCGCTAAAAGCGTACTAATCTGACCGTTCTGGAAAGCATTTACAATCTGCATTACCGCCGCAAACAGCATCTGGGGCTTCATGCTGGGAATCGTAATGTAAATCATCTCCTGAAAGCGGTTCCTGACGCCGTCGATGGCGGCGGCTTCATATAACGACTCATCCACATTCAAAAGGCCGGCAAGGATTGCCAGGAATCCAACTCCCATACTGCTCCATAAACCTATTATTATAACAATGGGAAGCAGATACGTCGTATTAACAAGCCAGATAATCGGTTCATTGATAGCCCCTATATCCATCAGCCAGCTGTTGATATACCCCGTCTGGTCTCCGGTAAACATGATTTTCCAGAGTACGGTCATTGCCACACCGGTAGTCAGGCTCGGCGAATACAAAACCAATGCAAATATAGTTCTGGGAATCTTTGTCATATTGGCAAGCGCCCATGCGAGCAAAAACGCCAGCACATACCCTCCGACACCTACAATCAGCGCATATTTAACCGTATTAGGCAGTACATACTGCATGAAAACGTCATCGCTGGTTATCAGGTTTATGTAATTTAGAAATCCTACAAAGCTCGGGAACTGAATGGCATTAAAATTGGTAAATGATAAAACAATCGCCATGATAACCGGAGCCAGTATGAATATTACAAATAATATGGCATAAGGCAGTACAAAGTAATAGCCGTTCTTATTAAAGTGTGACCTTCTGCCTACTTTGAATTTTTTCTGCATTCTTTCTCCCTCTCTCTTACTGTCTTCCCATTATCGCCCTGACTTTATCAACAGACGGTATTTCATATTCTTCAATAACATTTCCCTCACTGTCGATAAATTCAAACTCTTCCAGTTTTCTTCTTGTTTCCCTGTCTACTACCTTAACTACATCGTCTACCCTCGAACGGAGCGTCTTGCCGTTTACGACAATGTCATTAAACGCATTGGAAAGTTCACGTTCCATCATATAGCTTCCAAGAAGCCTGGGCGCTTCAAGTATATAAGAAGCCTGCTCCATAATTATTTCTTTATCCTTTGTCGGATACGGCAATTGTCCGAATGCTTCCAGATTTGCCGTCGGCCATATATATTCATCACCATACATAATCTGAAGCATCTGCCCGAACTCCGCCTGCGTTTCGGTACTAGTCCACCAGTCCATGAACTCCCATGCCTTCTGTTCCCTCTCGTCGTCCGACGTAAACATTACCATGCTTTCCGCGCCGCCCGACGTATATCTGTACATCTCCCCGGTTTCTTCATCTACAACCCCCGGCACCAGACTGATATTCCATGAATTTGCAATCTCCGGAGCGGCATTCAGTATAAGGTTGTATGAGTTAAAATCTGCAATGCCTATCGGCAGATCCCCATTCCTGAAATGCTGGTAGAAGTTGGGGATATCCACAGGCAAATCATACAGGGTAAACAATTCCGTAAGCTGTGTAAATCCTTCAATGGATTCCTCACTGTCTATCTCAATATCAAGCGCCGTATCGCCATAAAGCCTTCCGCCGTTCTGGAAAATCAAAGGCGTCGTCCCATGGAAGTTTCTCATAGCCAGCATGGAAGCCGTCGGATAATATATATTCAGCCCCCTCATCTGCAAGTCCGGCATCATGCCAATCAGCTCATCCATTGTCTCCGGCGGCTCAAGCCCCAGTTTTTCCAATATATCAGTCCTACTGAACATTACATAGAAATTCATGGTTTCAGGAAGCGAGTAGAAGCCGTCCCCAATTACCGAGGACACCAGCATGCCTTCGCTGTATCTGCCAAAAACTTCTTTATAATTATCAAATTTTGTCAAATCTACCAGTGCGCCCCTCGTGCCAAGTTCAAACGGAATGGAATAATTAATGCCCGTCGCAATATCCGGCGTGTCCCCCGAGGCATTGGAAAGCACCAGCTTATTGGCATCCGTCATAATCGCCAAATCCACCTCTATTCCTGTCTGAGGCGTAAATTCATCA
>JAMPEU010000152.1 GCA_023664865.1 Butyrivibrio sp.
CGCAAAAGAAAAAAGCATTGAATTGATGAGGTTTGGTTAAATGAGTCTGTTAAGTGTAATAGTTCCTTGCTATAACGAGGAAGAAAATATAGCGGATTTTTATCATGAATTGTTAAAAAATCAGTCTTTTTTTGATGAGAAGGGGCTGGAACTGGAAATATTATATATTGACGACGGCTCTAAAGACGGTACGGTGTCTAAGGTAAAGGAACTGATAGCACAGGATAAGAGAGTGCATCTTTTGTCTTTTTCTAGAAATTTTGGCAAAGAATCGGCAATTTATGCAGGGCTTCAAAAGTCAAAAGGCGACTATGTAGTTATGATGGACGTAGACTTGCAGGATCCGCCCTCTCTGCTTCCTGAAATGTATTCCTATATAGAGCAAGGATATGATTCGGTTGCTACAAGAAGAGTTACCAGAAAAGGAGAGCCGAAGATACGCTCTTTTTTTGCCAGAATGTTCTATAAATTAATGAATAAAATTTCTAAGACTGAAATTGTGGACGGCGCAAGGGATTATCGTCTAATGACAAGACAGGTGGTAGAGGCGATTTTATCCATGCCGGAGTACAACCGCTTTACTAAAGGAATTTTCGGCTGGGTAGGTTACGAGACGAAATGGCTCGAATACGAAAATGTAAAGCGCAATAAGGGAGAGACCAAATGGTCGTTTTGGAAATTATTCTTTTATTCTATTGAAGGAATTACCGCTTTTTCCACAATGCCGCTTGCAATAGCCTCGGTAATGGGCGTGGTATTTTGTATTGCCGCCTTTGTGCTTATTATTGTTACGATTATACGGAAGCTTATATATGGCGATCCAACGTCAGGCTGGCCGTCGCTTGTATGTATAATTTCACTGATAAGCGGCGTGCAGTTGTTTTGTCTCGGCATTGTCGGGCAATACTTATCTAAGACATATATGGAAGTGAAGAGAAGACCTATTTATTTGGTAAAAGAGGACATCTGATGGAAGAAACAGTCAGCATCATTGTGCCGGTCTATAAGGCGGCGGCTTATATTGCCGAGACGATAGAGATGGTAAAAAGACAAACTTATATAGATTGGGAATTGATTCTTGTAGATGACTGTTCTCCGGATAATAGCGCGGATATTATTAAAGAAATATGTAAGGAAAAATCAGAACGCATACGCCTGATATGCAAGGAACGTAATGAAGGCGCGGCAAAGGCAAGAAATACCGGAGTAGGAGCAGCAACAGGAAGGTATATTGCGTTCTTGGACGCTGACGATATCTGGCTTCCTAATAAACTTGAGAGAGAGCTTGCTTTTATGAAGGAAAAGCAGGCAGCTTTTGTATTTTCTGCATATGAGTTTGGAGACGAGAATGCAAATGGCACGGGAAAAATTGTTAAGGTGCCGGAAATGCTGACCTATAAAAAAGCGCTTACCAGAACAGTGATATTTACATCTACGGTTATGTTTGATATGACTAAGCTTAATAAAGAGCAGATACATATGCCGAGTGTAGAAAGTGAAGATACTGCTGCATGGTGGAGAATTTTAAAAGCGGGATATACGGCGTATGGACTGAATGAGGTGCTCGCCATCTATAGAAGACCGGCAAAGAGTCTGTCCTCCAATAAGATAACGGCGCTCAGGCGGATTTGGAATTTATATCGTAAAGAAGAAGGATTGACCGTGCTGGTCAGTGCATTCTGCTTCTGCATGTGGGCAGTTCGCGCAACTCTAAGAAGAATATAATATGTTCACAAATGAGGTGATGAAGTGAAAAAGCTGGAATCTTTGAAAAGATTTATAGTATTACAGCTTACTTTTGTCGGGTTAATTATACAAACGGGCATATATGCTTATTTTTGGTTGACAGAGTATCATACGTTTTTAAGAATATACCGTAGTATTAAGTTCTATTTCAAAGGCCATGTGCTTATGCTTTTGATTTATTTTGTTTTACTGTTTTTCTTTGAAAGCACATATGGCGGGTTAAAGATAGGATATTTAAAGCCGCTGGATGTTTATGTTTCTCAATTTTTCTCTTTGCTTGCAGTTAATCTGATATCGTATTTTCAGATTTCACTTATGGCGAACTGGCTTGTTGACGTAAAGCCTATTATGATGACTATGTTGATTCAGGTAGTAGTGTCTGCGGTATGGGTATATGTCTGCAATACATTTTACCGCAAGGCGTTTCCACCGCGAAGCATTCTGCTCATTCATGGAGAACGTTCCATTGATGATATTGTGGCAAAGCTGAATACAAGAAAGGACAAGTACAGTATTGCAGGCTGCATTGGAATAGATGAAGAACCTGAGAAGGTGCGGGCAGAGATATTGGCGGGCTATGGAGCGGTGATGTTATGGGATATACCTATAGGCTATAGGAATGATTTGCTGAAATATTGTTATAGTAAGTCTATAAGAGTTTATATGATGCCCAAGATTTCCGACGTAATAGTAAAGGGTTCAGCGCAGCTTCATTTGTTTGATACGCCGATTTTTCTTACGAGGGAATATGCTCTGAAAATAGAGCAACGGATAATAAAGAGGTTGATTGACTTAGTTTGCGCGATTATTTTATTAGTGATAGCGTCGCCGTTTATGCTGATAACGGCGATTGCGATAAAGCTATATGATAAAGGGCCTGTTTTATATAAACAAGTTCGCTGTACTATAGATGCAAAAGAGTTTAATATATTAAAATTCCGCAGTATGAGGGTAGATGCGGAGAAAGACGGCGTGGCAAGGCTTGCGGCACAAAACGATTCCCGTATAACGCCGGTTGGAAAAATTATACGTGCAGTCCGTATTGACGAACTTCCGCAGTTATTTAATATTATAAAAGGGGACATGTCTTTCGTGGGACCGCGCCCCGAACGTCCGGAGATTATTGCGCAGTATATCGAGGAAATGCCTGAATTTATTTTTCGTATGAAGGTAAAAGCAGGGCTGGCTGGATATGCGCAGGTGTACGGAAAGTATAATACGACGCCTTACGATAAATTGAAACTGGATTTAACTTATATCGAGAATTATTCGGTATGGCTGGATTTGAAGCTGATGCTGCTTACCATAAAGATATTGTTTAAACCGGAGAGTACGGAAGGCATAGACGATAATCAGACAACGGCGGCAAAAAAACATTAACGGAGTATGATGTTGAACGTTGAAGAAGGGAAAACAATAAAATGAGATACGCCAATGAAGGTATGGATTGTAAAAAGCTGCTGCTTCTTTTCCTTAAAAAAATATGGGTAATCGTTCTGGCGGCTGCTTTGGGTGCGGCACTTGGCGGCTGTGTATACCTGCTTCACCGCGTTGCATTAAGCAGTAATAGAGAGTATCAGGCAACGTCAAAATTATATCTGTATTTTGCATATGATGAGACCGGCGAAGTGTATCAGGCATATAACGGATATACATGGAATGATTTGATGGCAACAGATAAAATACTGGACATTACAATGTCATATCTGCCGGACATATATACAAGGGAAGAAGTCGCTGCCGCAACTAAAGCAAGCATACTTTCAGATATAAGACTTCTGACTATTGATATTACTACGCATGCTCAGGAGAAAACAT
>JAMPEU010000153.1 GCA_023664865.1 Butyrivibrio sp.
ATATTTTGCTCTTAGTTGTAAAAAATGCTTATTTTTTAATCGATATTTTGATTTAACCGTCAAGTTGTCTAAGAAATTAAAACATTCTTGTACAGATTGCCTAAATTTAATTCCCCGAATTATCTTCCGGATTGTCCACAGGACTTTCCCCGAGCCATTTCTCCTTATAAAAGGCAAGCTGGTTCTTTCCGCCCTTTTTCGCTTTATAGAGGGCAGTATCCGCTGCTTTATATATAGTTTCAAAGTCCGTTCCTTCTTCCGGGAAAATCGCCACGCCGATACTTGCCGTTGCGGCATACTTGGTATATTCTCCCACCTTGAAGTTCTGGAAGAAGTTTTCTACCTTCTTCGCTTCTTTTCTGATGGCTGCAGGGTCTGAAATATTTTTCAGAAATACGATAAATTCGTCTCCTCCGGCACGTCCGACAATATCCGACGAGCGGAACAGCACGCGCACCTGTTCTCCCAGGCTGCGAAGCACCTCGTCTCCGAAGGCATGGCCCATTGTGTCGTTTATCTTTTTGAAGTTATCAATATCCAGTATGAACATCATCGACTGCGAATTCGGATTCTGGGCGATATATTCTTTAATCTTTCTCTCGGTGGCAAGTTTATTGTTCAACCCGGTCAGAAGATCCGTATCAGCCTTTTCTTCCAGCTGTTTCTGCTTCCTGCCGCTGATTGTCTTATTAACAATGCTTATTATTACAATGAGTACAATGAAAACAATGACAACGATAATAAGTTCAATTATCATAGTCCTGAAATTTGTAAGCGTCGCCGCCGCCCTGCCGTCTATGTAGGATTGCGCCACTCCCGCCACAAGCACCATGTCGCCTATCCCCACCGGCGCATAAGCCAGGCAGTTCTCCAGATTATACATATCTACGAATATTACGCCGCTGGTATTAGTGTTTACCCGGCTTCTCATGCTATTAATCGACGATTTGTTTTTGCTTTCAAGCTCCGTATATACGTTGTCGCCCGGCTTCCATTCGGTGCCTTTTCCCGTGACGGCTATTACGTTGCCTTTCCTATCCATCAGCGACGTGGAATTCCATGCCGCAAAATCAATGTTCTTTACGACGTTCCTCATCTGGTTAAGCTGGTAGAACATAACCATGTGTCCTATATTCCCACCCTGTTCGTCACTAATCGGCAGGGTTACCAGCAGGGCGCCTTCGTCCGAAGCGTCCTCGTCCATATTATAAATATATCTCACATCTTCCGAACCTTCCACGGTTTCGAAATACTCTTCCTCCGCAATGGAAACTTCCCCGCCTTCATTATTTACGCCCTTTCCACTTAAATCACATGCATAAACCTTATATGCACCCGAATATTTAACGGTGATTCCCAAAAGCCTGACAGTATCTTCAGAATCCAAATCAGCTTTCTCGCCCAGGATATCGGCAATCGGTTCTCCAACCTTAATAAGCTTAAGAACTTCTTCCTTGAAGTTATGCGCGCTTCTTTCCACCATCATTATTACGGTTTTCGATATCGTATCACGCGCCTCTTCCCTGCTCTTGGCAGAAAAGTTAAAAAACATGATAACCAGCGCCGCCACAAGCGCCAAAGTAGGACCTGCCCATCTTGCTACTATAGATTTCGCCTGATTGTTCATTTTGTTTCCTCATTTTCACTATTTGTCGTTATAGAAAAGTCATAGTCCGATACCGGCTCTTCCTGCTCCGGCTCAAACCGCTTAAAAATACCACTATATAAGTATGCTGAAATATATGCCGGCACCGATATTCCGAACAATATGACAAAAATCACTGAATATGAGATAAAATATGCAATAACTGCCGGCAGGAAAAGCACTACTACCATTAAAATCGATTTCGGCAGATTTAAAAATGATATAAAAAACGCATTCCTAATCGTATTCTTAATCGAGTTATCAAACCGTGCCAGGACAGGGAAAATATATACGCCTATTATAAGCATCAGGAGGGCAACTGCAAGAATAAGTATTGTATAAATACGCGGCATATCCATTACAGATGAACTAAGTATCACCAAATCCACAACTATCAATGCAATTACGCCTAAAATCATCAGCCACAAAATCGTAGCCTGCCTGAAGTTCTGTTTGAAAGATTTAAAAAATCCCCTGACAAGATATCCTTCTTCACCGCGCACAATCTTTAAAAGGACAAAGTGCATCGCCGTAAAAGCCGCTCCTGCCGTAATAACCGGTATACACAGTACCAATACCAGCAGATTCAATATCATCAAATCCGCCATACGGCTTAAGGCACGCATAAAAGGGCTGTCTAAATCTAAAAATTTACTCATGGCTTTCCTTCTTTCATTTATAATACCATTATAGTACAATATTGGTAAAAAAATCTACACAATTTGACAAATTTTCATAAATATTTTAATCCTGACCATAAAAATATTTATTTTTAAATATTAAACCGCTTGCTTACCTGGCTATATTGTGAATTAAGCGTCTGGTACATCTTCATGATTTCTGCGGAGCGTGCCTGCACACACTGCATAATGTCGTCGTAATTATTAATAAATGTTGACACAATATTTTTATCTAAGTGGTTTTTGGATGCCTCTTCATTTAAAATACTGATTACGCGGTCTTTATGTAAAGGTTCACGGTAGCTTCTCGGATTCGTCATGCCGGTGACCGTATCGGCTACCTGGAGCACCCTCTGCTCTATATTCATCTGTAAGGCTTTAAGCTTTTTGGGATATCCGCTTCCATCCAGCCTTTCATGATGCGCAGTCACAATAGACAGAATATCAACACGCATTATGTCGCTCAACAGTTTGTCAGCCATATTGACATGCGCCCTGACTATCTTAATTTCCTCAGAATTGAGTTTTCTTGGCGCATCAATGATTTCCCTGGGAACAACCAGCATACCCAAATCATGAAGCAGCGCTCCGTAGTACAGCTTCTCACTCTCTTCATCCGTCAGATGCAGTCTTCCGGCAAGCTCATCGCATATGCTTACCGTAGTAATCGTATCAACCACGGAAGCTTCGCTGCGAAATCCGGTACAGTACATAAGCATCTCAAGCAACTTCTTCTTATCTTCATTGGAGAAAAGCATGAAGTCAATAATATACTCCAGTTCTTTTTTATATTCTCCTGTTTTCATCTGTTCAAAAATATCATATTTTTTAGCAACCTGATAGAACAGATTCAAGCCTTCCTCAGACAACTTGCTCCCCGCCTGTTTATGAAACATCTGCATATTAAACTGACTTCCCATTGCCGAAAAATAGATATCCATTTTCTCTGCAATATTAATATACGCCGCCAAGTCTTTATACTCATAATCTACGTTCTTAAGCTGTTCATAATCCATATGATGATACATTATGACCTTCGCAAGGTCCTCAAGCGGTGAAAGGTATTTAAAAAACAGGTAGCCGTATATGGTATGCGCCCTGCTGTCGCGCGACTCATAGCGCAGCATATCGTTAAGGACTCCCGCCTCGGTCTTGTAAGCCCCTATATCATGGAGGGTTGCCA
>JAMPEU010000154.1 GCA_023664865.1 Butyrivibrio sp.
GTACGGCGGTCTGGATTTTTTTCACATCTTCTTTTGTAAAGCTTTTCCCTACTGCTCCAAACGCTTCGATATGGTCGGTTATCGTTTTATCAGAACCTATTGCTTTAAAATGCGCCTGTACCTCCTCTAACTGCTCCTTCGGCACAACAATACGCTGGTTATTGTAATTTCCCCGCTCTATTAAAGTAATTGTAGCCTTTGCGTCCTGCCCGAATTTCAACTGGTAATTCTGGTATTTTCCGGTCGAAATGTCTGTTGCCCTGACATCAACAGAATTAGCCGTATATGCTTCACGTACTTCTACTTTAATATTTTTTCCCTGCACAAATCCGCTTAACTCAGTGGTGGCGGCAATCATATGCTCCGCAATGTTTCCGTCCAGATTGGGACTCATTTTAATCTGCCCGTCCGCAGAACGCTTTAAGGCTTCCGCCAGTTCCTCATTCTTCTGATAGAGCATATTATCGATTGACTGTAACCATTCCCCATATTCATTTACAGCCATTCCTGCCGACGCCTCTTCCAGTTTTCCGGCAAGCCAGCTCTCCTTAGACACTCCGTTTTGCGCCGCTTCATTCACCGATTTTAAATTGTCATCATATACCTTTATCGCCTCAACAATTTCCTTAGCGTCCTGCTTTGCTTCCTGCGGTGAAATAATGTCAGTCAGTTCCCTGTTAAATAATCCTTCCAGCCATTCTTCATCTGTCATTGAAGCATCTTTTTCCTTATAAGACTGCAAATTCTTCTTAAACAGTTCTTTGACCGCCTGCGCTTCTTTTTCCGTGATATATTCTTTTTCCATTATACCGTCTGCCATCTTGTATTCTCCTATGCCATGTTTCATATTGACGCATTTTTAAATTTTCTCTTTTCGTATTCCTTTTCCATTTTTTCTATGGACTCTTTCATCGTTTCAGAAAGGGAATGCGTACTGCTTATTGCGTCGAGGATATCCTGTGTCTCCAGGGCGTCCTTACCATCTGCAAATGCCATTTCAACCGCGTCTTTTACCACGCCCTCAATGTCAGCCCCGCTAAATCCCTTTGTCTTTCCTATAAATTTTGCAACCTCTATGCTTTCAAAATCTTTCAGCCTGCGTTTCTTAATATGTATCCTGAAGATTTCCTCTCGTTCCTCTTCCCGTGGAAGCCCCACATAAAAGATTTCGTCAAACCTGCCTTTACGCAAAAGTTCAGAAGGCATCTTTGCAATGTCATTGGCGGTAGCCACTACAAAAACCGGACTTTCTTTTTCCTGCATATAGGTTAGGAAATTTCCGAAGAGCCGCGTCGTCACGTCTGCACCGCCGCCATTGCCGCCTATTCCGGCAAATGCTTTTTCCAGCTCGTCAATCCATAATACGCAGGGGGAAACCGCTTCGGCAAGGGCAATAGCCTGCCTTAGATTTCCTTCGGACTCTCCTACATATTTTCCCATCAGCCGCCCCATATCCAAACGCAGCAACGGAACCTCGAACAAAGCTGCAGCCGCCTTAGCGCTCATGGATTTACCACAGCCGGGCAAACCTGCAATTAGGACGCCTTTAGGCATATCGACTCCATAGGCTTTTGCCCTCTCCATGTCCTTATAGATTTTGGCTTTACGCACAAACCACTCTTTTAAAATATCAAGCCCGCCTATATCTTCAAATTTTTCTTTTAACGGTATCATTTCCAGTATTCCGGCTTTTCTAATCATCTGCTGTTTTTGGTCGAAAATCAGGCGTAAATCTTCTTTTGACAGCTTTCCGCCGTCTGCATAAGCCAGCGCTAAAATATTATTTACCTCAAATTCCGTCAGCCCTTTAAATGCGGTCGCCATCTCTTCTAAAAGGCTTTCCGGTATTCCCTTCAGCTTATAGTCGCTTATGAAATCAAGAATAACCTGCCTAATCTCGTCTTTTTCCAGATAGTCCATTTCCAGTATCGTAATGAACTTCTCTAAGTCTTTCGGAATGACAAGGGTATTGGACACTATAATTATCGCTGCGTCCGCCCCGCTGCATATCATTCTTGCAAGCCCTTTCAGTTTTGAAACAATGCGGGGATTTTCAAGATAAGGCGCTGTATCTTTTAAAAGGATAAGCTTTCTATCAAGCATTCCCTGAATTTTTAACTGGTCTAACATCATTTCCAGTGTACAGCCTTCCATCATTGGCGCTTTAGTTTCAAAGTCGATATAGCCGTTGGTTTCATTCCATTCATATATTTCCCTTTTGGAAGCAGAAGCGACAGACGTAATAAGTCCGTCAATTTTCTCTTCTTCAAAAGTATTTATGTATATGACAGGGAAACCTGCGTCTATGTACCTGATTAAATTGGAGTTTAGTTTTTCATTGTTCATTTATTGTTCCCCCATATAAGAAAGCACATCCGTTAAATAAGTACCTCTTTCACCAGCGTCATCATAATCATATCCATAATGCTTTAAAAGTTGTTTAAAATACCCCTTAACTAAACTCGTCTGCAATTTAATGCCTTCCTCTCGATAGTATACTATACGAATAATCTGGACTATATCCAGCATTATCTCGTCAGCTATTTTCCATATCTTTGCCAAATCGCAAACAGACGCTAAATGTTCTTCCTTGTCCATATCATCAACCGCAAGTATCATTAAAGCCCAAAACATAAATGTAAGATACCTTTCTCTGCGTCTGACTTTAAAAACATCTATTTCCATTCCAAATAACTCTGCAAATTCTTTAGCTTTATTAACCTTAAATACTTCATCTTCATAATTAAGAAGTTTTTTCTTCATAATGTCTAAGTTTCCTGAGGTCACCATAACATGAATATCACCGTCTATATTCATTATCTTTTTACCATAATCATTTAATTTATTATAATCATAAATCAATGCCAATCCAGTCCATGTGTACTCCGGTGATTTAAAACAACTTTTAAAACAACTATCCTCACATGACCTTAGAGCCTCTAAAATTTCCTCAAGAAATATTTCAAATTTAGCCATTTTTGCATCGTTACTCATATGGTTTCCTCCATCTTTCTTTTCGCTTTCACCATCTGTCAATGTTCCAATAGGTATCCTGCCAACCCTTTCAATCATTTTTTCCCCTTCCCGAACCATAATGGCATAATCAAATCCACCATCAATCCAATCTAATAAAAATCCCATAGCTACCACCTTTCACCTTTTTCTAGTATCTTCCAGCTTTCTGCATTGTATATGCTATTACAAGCTATTTATATATTCGTCCGCCAAACCAGCTATCCCACTGTCCAATAATTTATCATACAAGTCCTTTGCAGCCGTTTTATCCTTTGGCGACAACATAAAATTCCAATAGGAATTTGAAGTATAGCTTCCGTGTCCCGAACCGGAACTGCGGCGCGGCGCGGGTTGTCCTTCTTCTTTAGGTTTTAACGCGTCTAAGATTTTCTGGTACTTTTCATCAAACCTCACGTTTTTAAAGGAAATATCCATTCCGTCAAAATCTACCTTTTCCTTTGCATTGATAACTACTACCGGATTATT
>JAMPEU010000155.1 GCA_023664865.1 Butyrivibrio sp.
ATTATCTACAATCACTACGAGATTGTCCAGTTTTCTATGTCCTGCAAACATGGAAGCTTCCCATACCTGACCTTCCTCAAGCTCGCCGTCGCCAAGCAGCGTATATACCCTATAATCCTTTTTATCCATCTTGCCGGCAAGCGCCATACCGACTGCTGCCGAAATACCCTGTCCTAATGAACCAGACGACATATCCACGCCGGGCGTCTCCTGCATACAAGGATGCCCCTGTAAATATGAACCCAAATGGCGCAGCGTAGGTAAATCCTCTACCGGAAAATAACCGCGGTTTGCTAACACCGAATATAAACCCGGCGCCGTATGTCCCTTAGATAATACAAACCTGTCTCTATCGGCTTTTTTTGGTTCTTTGGGATCAATATTCATCTCTTCAAAATAAAGATAAGTAAAGATATCCGCCGCAGATAAAGAGCCTCCGGGGTGTCCGGCTTTTGCTCCGTGGACCGCGGCAATAATACCCTTACGGACTTCATTAGCCGTTTTTTGTAACTCTAGTTTATTCATCGTCAACCTCCTAAATATTATTTTTTACTTTACATCTATCTTACCATACTGCATAATTTACCGCTACACAAAATTGCGGACCATATCGACGCTCTGCTAGTTATTAATGTACCGACTGTCCATAATAAGCGTTAGCGCCATGTTTTCTATAATAGTGCTTATCCTGCAGCTCCTGCGGGGCGGGATTGACCTTCGGATTAATCGTTTCTGTCCGATACGCCATCTTCGCCACTTCTTCTAAGACAACTGCATTATGGACTGCGTCATGCGCATTCTTGCCCCAAGCAAAAGGTCCGTGGTTCTTGCACAAAACTGCCGGAACCGCCATGATATCTTTGTCCATTTTCTTAAATTCATTGACAATTAAAAGTCCTGTATTCTGCTCATAAGCGTCTTCTATCTCTTCTTTCGTCAGGCACCTTAAACATGGCACTTCTCCATAAATATAATCTGCATGTGTTGTTCCGTAACACGGAATGCTTCTGCCTGCCTGCGCCCAGCTTGTCGCATATGAGGAGTGTGTATGTACTATGCCGCCGATTTCGGGATAGGCTTTATATAACTCCATATGAGTCGGGGTATCGGACGAAGGGTTATATTTTCCTTCGATTTTATTACCGTTTAAATCCATCAATACCATATCGTCAGGCGTTAATTTATCATATTCCACGCCCGAAGGTTTAATGGCAAATATCCCCGTTTCTTCATC
Source organism: Butyrivibrio sp. (assembly GCA_023664865.1). Lineage (GTDB taxonomy): Bacteria > Bacillota > Clostridia > Lachnospirales > Lachnospiraceae > UBA3282. The sequence continues at coordinate 1,235 of JAMPEU010000155.1, forward strand.
AATGGCGCTGACATTCCCCCATGTAAAAGTCACCAATCCGTACTTGGGTAAAAGCATATTTGCTTCATATACGCTTTTCTTTAAATCTTCTAACATATCTCGTCCCCCTTTTTATTATTGTAAGCATTTAACTGCAGCTCTTTCAATCTCAAGCCCTTTTGAATAACGCTCCATAAATTTATTGAAGCCTTCTACATCTTCTTTATGCGGAGCTTCTTTGATTCCCTTCTGCCCGACAAAGACCTTATTTTCAAGAAATGCAGCTAATGTTTCTCCCGCTTCTTTATTCATCATATAAGAGGCAAGCAACGCCATGCCCCACGCGCCGCCTTCTCCTGCCGTCTCCATGACGCTTACCGGCGCGTTAATTGCTGCTGCCAAAATACGCTGTCCCACGCCTTTAGTCTTAAACAAGCCTCCATGTCCAAACATCTCATCTATCTGCACGCCTTCTTCCTTAAACAGAATATCGAGACCGGTCTTTAAAACGCCCAGCGCTGTAAAAAGATGTACGCGCATGAAATTAGCCAGATTGAAATTAGCGTCCGGCGTGCGCACAAAAAGCGGACGTCCTTCTTCAAATCCGGTAATATGCTCGCCTGAAAAATAATTATAGGCAAGCAGTCCGCCGCAATCATCATCACCCTCTAGCGCCTTGCGATAGAGAGTACCAAACAGTTCGTCCATATCAACCTTTATTCCCATATTTTCGGCAAATTCTTTAAAAATGCCTACCCACGCATTTAAATCAGAAGTACAGTTATTGCAATGCGCCATTGCCACCAAACTTCCGTCCGGAGTTGTAACAAGGTCGATTGCATCATATACCTTCTTTAACTCTTTCTCCAAGACCACCATTCCAAACACACTGGTTCCTGCGGATACATTACCCGTCCTCTTAGCAACGGAGTTAGTCGCCGCCATACCGGTGCCTGCATCGCCCTCTGGCGGACAGAGCGGTATTCCTGCTTTAAGCCTGCCCGACGTATCTAGCAGCTTGGCTCCTTCTTCACTTAAGGTTCCCGCATTTTCTCCCGCCGTCAAAACCTCCGGCATAATTTCTCTCAACTTCCACGGGAAATTCTTATCGGAAACAAGCTCGTCAAACTGAGCAATCATTTTATCATTGAAGTCTCCGGTAGCTATATCAATCGGGAACATTCCCGATGCTTCGCCTACTCCGACGACACGCCTGCCTGTAAGTTTCCAATGCACATATCCTGCTAACGTCGTAAAGAAACGAACTGACGCAACATGCTCTTCCCCATTTAAAACTGCCTGATAAAGATGCGCGATACTCCACCGCTGCGGAATATGATAATTGAATACCTTAGTTAATTCCTCTGACGCCTGACCGGTTATAGTATTTCTCCATGTACGGAAGGGAACTAAAAGCTCACCCTTCTCATCAAACGCCATATACCCGTGCATCATGGCGCTAAAACCAATAGCGCCGATATTCTCAAGTACAACGCCATAGCGAGTCTTTACATCTTCCGCCAAATCCCGATAGCAATCCTGAAGACCATTCCAGACATCTTCCAAACTATATGTCCAGATTCCATTCTCCAACCGATTCTCCCAATCATGCGCTCCGGAAGCAACCGATGTATTATCTCTCAGAAGCAAAACCGCTTTGATTCTGGTAGAACCAAGTTCGATTCCGAGTACAGTTTGACCGGATTCAATCTGATTCTTTATTTCACTCATTGCAACTCCCATTTTTAACCCTCCTTATTAAGTTTACATTATATAGTATTCTATTAACTTATTATAATATCATTATATACATATCTACAGCTCCTAGCAAGTATAAACATTTAATTTAAACTAAAATGGTTCAAATTATGCTAAACTAATCTAGAAGCGGATTTTTCCATGAATGCGCAGTTATTATCATACATATAATTAATTAAAAATATATTAGGCGGCATTTTCTTGAAAAAGAAACTTTCTCCCAAACAATGGCTTGGAGCAGTTGCAATCTTGCTTCTTTTTATCTTATTGACGTTCTTTCTGTACAGCGCATTCCACGAGGACTCACAGTTTGAAAAATTCACGGAAGAACTATTCAAATCGGAGATGTGCGCAAACCCGATTAATCTCCACTTTACCTTAACAGATGCGTCCAAATACGGAATTGATGAAAGCAGTATCACCCTTCCCATATATCATGCAGGCGAAGCTCTTGAAAATAAGGACAGGGCGGACGGCGTTCTGCTTTCTCTAAAAAAAT
>JAMPEU010000156.1 GCA_023664865.1 Butyrivibrio sp.
CTAGGGAATATTCCTATTATCCAGAATAGTCGTTTACGGACACCTTTTTTCCATACTGTTCTGACACTACACTACTTATTGCGTTTTCTTTGATTACTCCTGCAAGAAAAATCAAAACAACTGTAAGCGCCGCTATTGATAGAACAATCAATGCAGTTTTTTGCACATTTTTTCTTTCTGTCCTAAATAGTGTTGCCACAGACATACACACAACCGTTGCCAGAAAAATACCTATTGTACGCATATGTACTGTATACATATACCACGAAGCCATGATAACCAGAAGCCCGCTCCATAATTCCTGATATTTAAACCATCTATACAGTCCATACGCCGTAAGCAGATATAAAAAAGTAAGCAATACTTCTGGAATAGTCGTCTGCGCATATGTGATATAAGAAACATAGCAGATGGAAGAACCGCTGATAAAAGCGGCAATCCATGCCTTCATATCAGTAAATATCAACATAAGCAGCTTATATACAATAAATATACATATTCCCAATAATATGAAATTGACTGCAACCATGCACCTGTATGCTATAAGCGGATTGGAAAACATTTTCATAAACGGGAAAATAAGCAGTCCGTAGCCATAGGAATACCATGTATTTAAAGACACTGTCTCTTTCCAGTCCATGCCTGCCATATCCGCCGCATGCGCCCAATAGCCGAATTCCATTTTCACCATTGTGGCAGGACCGTAAATTTTCGGTAGAACTGCCAGCATAATACCAAGCAGCAGGCAAAAAAAGCTTCCTAATATCAAATATGGCGTTTTTTTCTTTTGAAATTTCTCATGTACTTTCATACTGTACGCCGTCACAAGACTTACAGGAAAATAGTTAGCAGCTTCCCGCTAACTATTCCCTCATAAGCTTATGTTTTCCTATCTGTATTTGTCAAAGCTTCCGGTAGGCGCTTTTACGAGAACGTAAACGCCAAATCCTTTGGAATTAACAGCAATTACATTAGGATCTGTTGATAAATTAGGCAAAATGCTGACTCTTCCGCCTTCCTGAATAAGCAATACCGCATAGTCGCAGCCTGCTTGTCTAAAGGAAGTGGGTACGCCTACAGCAATGCTGATTGGCTGGTTTAAGTCAATTACCTTTTTACCATTAAGGAATGCGTTAAGGTCAAGTTCCGGACCTTTAACTGCCGCCACGCTATCTGCAGCTAATACAGCCATTCCATAATTGATGCTGACTGTTGCAGCCGGACCATGCTTGGAATCTACTGCATCCATTCTGACAGAACCGATGTTTGACGCGCCAAATGCCGTAAGTACATCTGTTGCAGGTGCAATTACTGCAACGCCGTCTACTGTTTTTGCACTGTAAGCACCGTTTACCGTAGAAACCAATTTAGTTCCTGCTGCTGTAACTACTGCTTTGCTTGCCAGCGCCACGCTTCCGGTAGACGAAGACTCTGTGCTATCAGAAGAGCTCGATGAGGAGCCTGCTGATGAACTTGATGAAGACGCGCTTGACAGTGAGTTTGATGATACACTGGAACTAGACGTATCTTCACTGTGGGGATTTACTCTGGTTCCCTGACTTCCTGCACTAGCGTTTGCAGCTAAAGCGGGCGTTGCCACCAACATAGCGGTCATGGCAAATACACCGATGTTCTTAAGAACCTTCTTACTAACCATTTCTTTTTACCTCCTTATTAAATTTATATATAACGGAGACAAAATCTCCAATATATATACATTTACCGGTTCCCATACATTACCAGTATTGATTGATATGTTTCGTGAAATATATACATTTATGAAATGTATGTGAGGCTTATGAAACTTACGGTGTGTAAGCGGGCTGTCATGTCATGACCACTATTTTGACGGCTTAAATTTTATGCACATCAAATACTTTATTCATCAACACTCGTTTTTGATTTATGGTTGAATGCACATACAGATTCAGCGTAATCTGTATATTAGCATGTCCAAGTATTTCGCTTAAGCTCTTTATATCTACCCCTTCTCTGATACACAGGCTGGCAAAATAATGACGCAGCATATGGAATTTAAAATGTTCTATGCCGCATTTTTTGAGAATTGCTGCAAACCGATATTGTAAAGTCCTTGTTTCCGCCCATTCCTTCCTTTTTCCTACTATTAAATAGTCTGTATCCGCTTTCCTGTTTTCCTTTAAAATCTTCATAAGAATATCGGGAATGGGAATCCTTCGCGCAGAAGTATCAGTCTTAGGCTCCTGCACCTTTATTGTCGTAGCGGCTGTTTCTGCATCAAATTCCTTTATCCTCTGCATATTTTTATCAATTTTTAGCACGCCTTCCCTAAAGTCTATATCGCCCCATTTCAATGCGCACAACTCTCCAATACGGATTCCGGTATAGAATGCAGTCAAAATTCCTATACATGTTGAATCATCTGTATGCGAATATAAATATTTCGTCAGTTTCTTCATAGTATCGTCCGATGGCAGCTCCTGACATTTAGTACAGCTTGATATTTTTTTATTCACAAGAACCGGAAGATTATAGTTATATTCTGCGGAAACATATGAAAATGCCTGTCTGAAAATCCCGCCTATATTACGCGCATATGAGGCGGAAATCTTTGAACCGTCACGCATTTTTCTGATACTGCCAAGATACTCATTATAAGCGGCATTGCTAAAACTTTCAGCCTTCTGCATGGCTATATCGTTTCTCATATAAAGTTTGATAAGCTGTTTATAACATGCGCATGTTGATTCCTTCCATACATATTTTTTATCATTTATCCAAATATTTACGACCTGAGCTATTGTAAATGTGCATTTCCCGATATTGCTTTCTTGTTCTGACATCAAATCCATCATTTTTTCCTTGCATTCTCTATAAGTGCTTCCATATACAGAACGATATTTTTTAATTCCGGATTTCACAACAGTCTGGCGTATGCGCCCTTCCCACCTTCCGTCCTTTCTTTTATATATATTTAAACCTCTTTTTGACATAATTTTACCTCCTAAATCTGACCAGTTTTTTGACGGCTATAAATTTATAATTGTTAGTTGTTATCCGTCTTCCGTTCTTATTTTACAACATTTTGTTGTGTCACAATGTTCTGCTATCCGCTTATAGCAAATTTTCATCAATTTTTTTATAAAAAAGTATTGTAATACGGAACGTAAGATGGTATTATATCTTAAGATTGAGTTGTTGTATAAAGTTGTTTCGGATAGAAAATACATTTCATAAATGTATATATTTTACGAAATACTGTAGCATAGATATCTATAATCATAAAAAGACCGTTTGGAGTAATCACCACTCCAAACGGTCTTAATTATTATCTTACATTATAAAATTGTATACCAAGCATAGCAGCTCTTCCCTACTCACGCACCGTCCCCACCGACTGTCCGGGCGACACTTTACCCTGCACGCGAATCCTTTTAGGCTCGGACGCCTTAGGGTGTTCGATAAGCAGGACTATGTTCTG
>JAMPEU010000157.1 GCA_023664865.1 Butyrivibrio sp.
ATTATGAAAACTCGCAAAATAAGCTTTATAGGAATATTATCAGCATTTATTATCGTTATTAGTATTTCGATTGCATTTACTGCTGACTCCATTTCAGATACAACTAGAAACGTTCGGTACGCCGCACAGGATATAGATTCTGAAGAAATAAAAGCACCGAATAATTTTAAGGAAACAAACACAGCCAATTCTTCCGTTGACTTTGTTAAATCGGAAGAAGTTATTAATCTGATAAATGGTACTGCAGCAGAACATGATGTCCAAAACGGTCAAATGCTGCTTTATAAAGACCAAAATAATACTTTGTCATTGAAGCAGGGAGAAACAATCTGCATAGCTGCAAATATTGAAGATGTCTTTAAGGACGGTCAGACAGCAGTTATTGGTTATGTTATTGATAATTCTTATACCGACATTTTCAGTGGGAAGATTGCACACAACAAATCTATTGAATTTGTAGCTCCTAAAGCCGGAAATTATACATTTTATCTTATAGGGGCATCTTCTGACACGATACACATTAAGTCGTTTTCTATTTCATAATTGCTATAATATCTGTTATAAACTATTCATCAAATAAATCCGCATTAGTACCTGTATCAACCAATGTCAATGTTAATATATCATCTTCTATCAGATATATTAATAACCAGTCCGGCTGAATATGACATTCCCGATAGCCTTTATAATTTCCACTAAGAGCATGGTCTCGGTTTTTTGCTTCCAAAGGAACTTTGTTCAGTAAGCGTTCTGCAATATCTTCCAATAAGGAAATATTTAATCCCCGTTTTTTAGCAATTTTCAATCCCCTTTTAAATTTTCCGGTAAGGACTAATTCATATTTCATAAATCCATGTCCTCCAACGCTTCCGCAAAACTAGCGTATCTTTTTGTATTTGGATCTTTGCTAATCTTTTTAGCCTCTTCCATTGCTTCAATTACCTCTGGTTTAAATCGGGGAATCTCTACACTAAATGGAAGCCCGCCACGCATAATAGCCTGCCGTAAAAACATATTTACCGCACTGGACATATCAATTCCAAGTTGATTAAATAACTCAACAGCCTGTTTTTTGACATCTTCTTCTATTCTAATTTGAGTTTGCACAGTAGCCATATTCTCACCTTCTTCCATTTACATTGTATGCCAATTTATTTACAATGTCAACCGATATTCCGCGCAAGCAATGAGTTTGTGCTTTTTCTTTCCTATTTGGCAATCTAAAATTCTACATAAATCATTTAGCGTTTTTGCAGATACATCTTTGTTATGCTTTAAACGATGAAGTGTGCTATTTGATATATGATGTTTGTTCGTAAGCATATACCAACTTTCGCCGGATTGTCCCGGCGTTTTCCAAAATGGAGAGGGAAATGCTAATATTTAATGGCATTCACACAGGCATTATGATAGAATTAAATATCCCATTTTTAGATTATGTACTTAGTTAAAATAAATTATCTATATCAACATACTAAAATTTATGAGGTAAATGTAAATAGCAGCAATGTATAACACAGCAGAAATTTAACAGTCAAATCACAATCAGGATTCGAGGATTAGAACATGAATAAAAAACAAATATCCGTTATGACAATCTTAACATTAATTTTAGCCTTTATGGATATATCCGGCTTGCCTGCGGTATTGTTCGTAGACTGCCGTTTCTATGATGTGACGCCATATATCATTAGTCTATTGGTAAATTTTCTCATCATAGGACTTTTGGCTTGGCTTACCATGAAATCATTTGGCAAAGACTGGCAGCTTGGACTCCACGCTTTCGGATTGGCAGAGGGGTTAAAAAAGTATGCTTTTGCAGGCGTTGCCGCGGGTATTTTTTCTTGCGCTGCATTTATCATTGGGCTTGCACCTTTTGATTACAAGCCTAGTCTATGGAAAATCCTGATTGAAGGCGTTTTATATTATTTTGGCGTGGCAATTATTGAGGAACTATATGTCAGGGGTTTATTCCTTAACATTGTTGACAAAATTGCTTACAAAAATAGGCAGCATACAGCCATCGCCATATGGGTATCATCAATCGTTTTCGGATTAGGGCATATTCCCGGTATGATTGGCATGGAGCCGCTTGTAATTCTATTTAAAGTAATTTCGACTATCGGAATGGGCTTGTATTTTGGGGCAATATACACAAGGACAAATAATCTGTGGGTGCCGATTATCCTACACGGCTTTATTGATATATGCGCCCTGCCATACTGCTTCACCACATTCAGCGGATATAAAACAATCAGCCTAATCGGGCTTGTTATCATATACACGTTATTAGGCATATACAGCATCGTTCTAATAAAACCAAAGCAAAGGTAATAGGCATTCAATTATTCATAAAATCCTAGTATAACTTACTAATAGTATGCTATAATCAAAACAATATATTTACGGGAGAAAAATATGCCGAAATTGATTATACTCAGGGGAAATTCAGGCAGCGGAAAAACTACTGTCGCCAAAGAATTGCAGAAAAAGTTGGGCAGAAATACCATGCTTATTTCGCAAGATGTGATTAGAAGGGATATGTTATGGGTTAAAGATGAGGAAAGCACGCCGGCGATACCGCTTATGCAGGAACTTTTGATATACGGAAACAGCCATAGCGATATAGTTATTTTGGAAGGAATTATGTATGCTGACTGGTATAAGCCGTTATTCAAGTTGGCCGTTCAATTATATGATACGAGGATATACGCCTACTATTTTGATTTGTCGTTTGATGAATGTTTAAGGCGTCATCAGACAAAGCCTAATTGTAATGAATTCGGTGAGAAAGAAATGCAAAGATGGTGGCGTGAAAAAGACTTTTCCGATATATTAAACGAGCGCAGCATTACAGCTGATGAAGATATGGAAAGCATTGTAAGCAATATTTATGATTCTGTTTTGAATGGATAAAGGCATATTGACTGAGGAGCAGATATGGAAAATTTAATTGTAAGATTTGCAAAAAGAGAAGAACTTGAGTCTGTAAACATAATCCGTAAACAAGTAAACGAAATTCATGTCAATGGACGTCCGGATATATTCCGCGCGGACGGCTGGCAGCTCATAGAGCCTTTTGTATATACAAGGTTTGATGAAGAAAGCAGCGGGGTTATTGTTGCCGCTATTGAGGAGAAAATAGTCGGCTTTGCCGTGGTTCAGTATATAGCCAGACCTGAATCCCCTTTTAATAAGGAGCGGAAATTTCTCCATATAGAAGAGTTTGGCGTGGAAGAAAGCCATCGGCGTAAAGGCGTTGCCACAGCTATAATTGATTTTATCAAAGAAGATGCCGGAAAGCGCGGCTTTAAAAAGATAGAACTTGATATGTGGGAATTTAACGATGGCGCATTGGCATTTTATGAAAGCGTGGGCTTAAAGACTTT
>JAMPEU010000158.1 GCA_023664865.1 Butyrivibrio sp.
CGATCAACCGCACATCTTTGCAGTCGGAGCAGGTTCCGGATATGTATATTGTGGGAAATGATTCGCTGGAAAAAGCGTATCTTGCCGGGCTTGCGTCTGAGATTATGCCGCCGCAGGGCAGCGATGAACTGGAAAATCTTTTTCCGGAATCGTCGATATATGCCATAACGTATCATGGAAGACAGGTTGCTTATCCTTTCTACTTTGAGACAAGTTCTTTCCTTTATAATAAAACATATCTGGAGGAATGGGCGTATTCGCAGATTGAGGCAGAGTTAGACGCTGCAGAAGGCGAGGCAGCTCAGGCGGCTGCGGAAGAGGCGGAAAATGGCGAAAATGCGGATACGGCGTCGGCAGTATCGGGTGATGACTTCGATTTAGAAGAGGCAGTGAGAGTCAGGGCGGAAGAGACGCTGCCGCGCACAATTGACGATATTTTGAATTTTGCGGATTCATATATTGCGCCGGAACAGGTTGAAGCCATATTCAAATGGGACGTGTCCGATATTTTCTACAACTATTTCTTTGTGGGGAATTATATAGATGTAGGCAGCATGACGGGCGACGATGAAGAGTCGATTGACATATATAATGAAAACGCCATCAACTGTATGAAGGTCTATCAGAATTTGAACCAGTTCTTTTACATCGAAACCGATGAGAGCAACTATTCTGACGTTATACAGGATTTTATCGACGGTAAAATCGTCTATACAGTAGTGACGACTGACGCGCTGGCAAAAATCGAAGAAGCTAAGGCAAACGGAGAGTTTCTATATGAATACGGGACTTCGGTTATCCCTAATGTAAATTCGGAACTTGCCTCACGTTCCTTGTCTGTAACCCAGTGCGTCGTTGTCAACGGATATTCGATTCATAAGGACATAGCTAACGATTTCGCCATGTTTTTATCCTGTTATAACGAAGATGATTTATATGCCAGAACCGGGAAAGTGCCGGCGCTTAGCGGAGTCAGCTTTGAAAACCAGAATATCGACTCCTTTGTCTTGGAATACGAGAAATCCGTTCCCGAGCCTAAAATGATAGAGACAAGCAATTATTGGGTAGAGATGGAAATTGCCTTTGAACGTATCTGGAACGGTGAAGACGCCAATATGGAATTAAAAAGGTTATCGGAAAAGATTATGACGCAGATAAAGGGCGAGCAGTATACGGAAGATTATATTGAAATGCCGGACGAAGAAGAGCCTGAAATTATAGAAGACGAGTATATAGAAGAGCCGCCGGAGATGAATATTGTAGGATAAGGTTTGTATATTCCCTTAAAAAGCGGAAACAATTATATGGACAAATCTGCTTTTAAGGGGGATTAACATGATAGGATTCTTTATCGCGCTTCTTTCGGGGGCGCTTATGAGTATTCAGGGAGTTTTTAATACGCAGGTCACTAAGTCGTCGAGTATCTGGGTGGCAAATGTTTTTGTACAGTTTACGGCATTGTTAGTCTGCTTGTGCGCGTGGTTTGCTGCAGACCGCTCTTCTTTTGGCGCGCTGTTTAAGGTGCAGCCTAAATACATGCTGTTAGGCGGGGCTATAGGGGCATTTATTACCTATACCGTTATTAAAGCGATGGACGCGCTCGGACCTGCTAAGGCGGTTATGCTTATAGTCATTTCTCAGCTTATCGTCGCATATCTGATTGAGTTATTCGGGCTTTTTGGCACGGAAAAGCAGCCTTTGGAGATGCGTAAGATTGTCGGCATGGGGATTGCCATCGTAGGAATTGTTATTTTTAAGTGGACATAAGGGAAAATTTATTTTAAAATAGAAATGCGGTGCATAGCGGGGACTTCCTATGTCTCTCATCGGTATGAGGGACGGAAAGGAACTATGCAGATGTTGAAAAATAAAATAATAATGGAAACAGCGATTTTTCTGCTTTCTGCGTCGATGCTGACTGCATGTGCCGGTAAGGAGACGCTTTCTTTTGAACTGGACGAGCAGGGCGGGATGCAGGAAGCGGAGTATGCTGCCGACGCGGACGATAGGCAGTATGATACAGAGCCGGTAAATGAAGGGATTGCGGGTAAAGAGCAGGCTGGTGAAGGAGTTACGGCAGCAGCGCAGGCGGACGAGCCGACAGTGATTTATGTACATATATGCGGAGCCGTAGTTAATCCGGGGGTATATGAGCTTGATGAAGGCAGCAGGGTATTTGAAGGGATTAAAGCGGCAGGCGGATTTAGTGAAGATGCGTCTACAGATTATGTAAACCAAGCGCAGACGCTCAAAGACGGACAGCGGCTTATCATTCCTACATTGGAAGAAGTAGAAGCGGCGAAAGAGAACGGTCTGTATAAAGAACCGTGGGAGAGCGGCGCGGATGTAGGGATTTCAGACAGCGGCACATCCGCAGATATAGGGAATAACGATGCCGTGGATTTGGTAAATTCCGACGGACGCATAAATATCAATACCGCAGATGAGGGCGAGCTTAGCACTATAGACGGCATCGGCGCGGGCAAAGCGGCGGCAATTGTTAAGTACAGGCAGGAGAACGGCGATTTTAAGTCTATTGAGGACATTATGAAGGTAAGCGGCATCAAAGAAGGAACATATGAGAAAATAAAAGACAAAATAGCGGTAAAATAAATATAATACAGAGGTGTGCGATGGCAAACAGGGTATTGGTTGTTGATGATGAGAAGTTGATTGTAAAGGGAATACGTTTCAGTTTAGAACAGGACGGAATGGAAGTAGATTGTGCATACGACGGAGAAGAAGCCTTGGAATACGCAAGAAACAATCATTACGATATGATTCTGTTAGACGTCATGCTCCCTAAGCTGACCGGGTTTGAAGTATGCCAGCAGATACGCGAATTTTCAAGTACGCCTATCGTCATGCTTACGGCAAAGGGCGAGGATATGGATAAAATACTGGGGCTGGAATACGGCGCGGACGATTATATCACCAAGCCTTTCAATATTCTGGAAGTAAAAGCGCGGATTAAGGCGATTATGCGCAGGACCGGCAAAAATAATGAGGAAAATACCGAATCGAGGACGATAGAAAGCCGTGGTATGCGCTTGGATTTGGACGGCAGACGGGCATATATTAACGATAAGGAAATAAATCTGACGGCAAAAGAGTTTGAGGTGCTTGAACTGCTGATGAAGAACCCGAATAAGGTATATAGCCGTGAAAAACTGCTCGATACCGTATGGGGCAGCGATTATCCGGGAGATGTACGCACCGTAGACGTACATATCAGAAGACTTAGGGAGAAGATTGAGGAAACGCCGAGCGATCCTATGTACGTTCATACAAAATGGGGAGTTGGGTACTACTTTGCGTAAATTAAAGGGTTTAAAAAAGCTGCAATTCTTACGCAGCCTTAAGATACGTATATTTCTAATTGCATTT
>JAMPEU010000159.1 GCA_023664865.1 Butyrivibrio sp.
TTTGAAGATATGAGACTTGAAGGATATGAGGCTGGAATAGTAGAGGGCATGACAGCCGGAAGGTCTGAAGGAATAGCTGTCGGGAGACTGGAAGGCATAGCAGCTGAGATGGCGATTGGCATAGAAAAGTTGATAAAAACTGTCAGAAATCTTGGCGCGTCCAAAGAGGCGGCATGTGAGCAACTTGTTCAGCAGTATGCCTTAAAAGAAAATGAAGCAAATGAAAAGATTAATTTGTATTGGACAGATTAGAACAAGTTTAGAAGCATTGCATATAATGACGCCAATGGAAAGACAGGTATAGCGATGAACATAGATGAAAAATACATGCGTGAGGCTATCAGGCAGGCAAAAAAGGCATATGCGCTGGGAGAGGTTCCGATAGGCTGCGTTATCGTTTATCAGGATAAAATAATCGCGCGTGGATACAACAGGCGCAATACGGATAAAAATACGCTTGCCCACGCGGAGATTACTGCCATCAATAAAGCCAGTAAAAAAATGAAGGACTGGCGTTTAGAAGGCTGTACTCTTTACGTCACGCTTGAACCGTGCCAGATGTGCGCAGGGGCTATAGTGCAGGCGCGTATTGACGAAGTGGTGATGGGCTGCATGAACCCTAAAGCGGGCTGTGGCGGCTCTATTCTAAATATTTTGGAAATGCCCGAATTTAATCATCAGGTCAGGGTAAAAAGAGGTATTTTGGAAGACGCCTGCACCGATATGCTGACTATGTTTTTTAAAGAATTGCGCATACGCAATAAACAGGAAAAGGAAGAAAAAAAGGCAACGCCGTGAAAACATAATGTTTAAGCGGCGTTGTTATTAGTTTTGGTTTCTGTTGAAGATGATTCTCTCATTATTTAATATGTTTTTTAATGGCTTCAAAACTTTCCTTGCTGATGACATGTTCGATTCGGCAGGCGTCTTCCGTGGCAATCTGCTTATCTACGCCCAGATGTATCAGCCATGTGCTTAGAAGTTCATGACGCTCATATATCATTTCCGCTATTTCACGTCCGGTATCGGTGAGATATATGAAACCCTCTTTAGTAACCGTGATATGATTCTTCTCGCGAAGATTCTTCATGGCAACGCTGACGCTCGACTTCTTAAATCCCAGTTCCTCTGCGATATCCACTGAACGGACTACGGGCTTGGACTTGCTCAAGATTAATATAGTTTCAAGATAATTTTCTGCAGATTCATTTACTTTCATTTTTATTCCTTCCTTAACTTCAATACTCAGAGCTCAGGTAAGACGAGAAGACAAGGAGTGACTTACCGCTTTTCAGGCATGGAACTCCTTGTCTTCTCATCTTACCTGAACTCGTAACAGTAAATAATATGATACTTATTACTTATTAAGCATACCACAAATATAAGAAAACAGCAAAGTTTTAATTCCTTAAATTAAATGTTAAAATTTTATAAAAAAGTTATTGACAGCTAATAAAGGTAAGTGTATACTAACTATTGCAACAGGTGTATTGCGTTGATTTTGCTGTCAATACATTGGATTAAGGATTTACTTAAGAAAGGAGAATCGACTGATGCCGTTATCAATGCTAAAAGAAGGAGAACCCAATGTAATCAAAAAGATTGGCGGAAAAGAAGAAACCAGACAATTCCTTGAGAATCTCGGATTTGTGGCAGGCGGTAGTGTGACTGTCGTTTCTGAGATTGGTGGAAACTTAATTGTAAATGTCAAGGATTCCAGAGTAGCTATAGGTAAGGACATGGCGAACAAGATTCTTGTCTAAATATATAATGGAAAGGAGCGTGTAACAGCTTATGAAGACATTGAAAGAAACAGCGTGCGGGCAGACTGTTACGGTTAAGAAGCTTTCCGGAACGGGCCCTGTAAAGAGACGTATTATGGATATGGGAATCACTAAAGGAGTGTCCATTTATGTCAGGAAGGTAGCGCCGCTGGGAGATCCCGTTGAAGTAACTGTAAGGGGATATGAGTTATCTCTTAGAAAAGCAGACGCCGAAATGATAGAAGTAGAATAATTTTTTTGAGTAACAGTTAGTGCAGGCTAACATAAAATAGTATATACAAACAACGATTTGAAGTATATATCTATTGCATCATATGAAGAAAAGAGGAGAATATATGTCAGTAAAAATTGCATTAGCAGGTAATCCAAACTGCGGTAAAACGACACTATTTAATGCGCTGACAGGTTCCAATCAGTTTGTTGGCAACTGGCCGGGCGTAACCGTGGAAAAGAAAGAAGGAAAGTTAAAGAACCATAAGGACGTTACCATTATGGACTTACCGGGTATCTATTCGCTGTCTCCTTACACATTGGAAGAAGTAGTGGCAAGGAATTATCTGATTGCGGAGAGGCCGGACGCTATTATTAATATTGTAGACGGAACCAACATTGAAAGAAACCTGTATCTGTCAACACAGATTATGGAGCTTGGAATTCCGGTAATTATGGCTGTCAATATGATTGATGTCGTTGAGAAATCGGGAGATAGGATACATATTGATAAGTTAAGCAAGAAACTTGGCTGTGAAGTGGTTGAGATTTCAGCGTTAAAAGGAACGGGCATACAACAGGCTGCTGATAAGGCGGTGGCTGCTGCAAAGAAGAATCAGGCAGGCGCTCCGGTTCATAAATTTGCGGCTTCGGTAGAATCGGCAATCAGCAAAGTAGAAGATAAATTGAACGGCGTAGCGGAAGACCAGAAGAGATTTTTTGCTATTAAACTTCTGGAAAGAGACGATAAAATCGGCGAGCAGATGCAAAGCGTTCCCGATGTATCTGAAGAAATCGCTACGCTGGAAAAAGAGTTTGATGATGATACCGAGAGCATCATCACCAATGAAAGATATGTATATATTTCATCAATCATCGGAGAGTGCGTGACTAAGAACGGCAAAGGAACTTTGACAACATCGGATAAGATTGATAGAATAGTCACAAACAGGTGGCTTGCGCTTCCGATTTTTGCAGTCGTAATGTTCCTGGTATACTATGTATCCGTTACAACGGTCGGTACGATTGTAACAGATTGGACGAATGATGTACTGTTTGGAGAGATTATCCCTCCGGCAATAGAGAGTATGCTTACAGCCATTAACTGTGCAGACTGGCTTCAGGGACTTATCCTTGACGGTATTGTAGCAGGTGTGGGAGCCGTACTCGGTTTCGTTCCGCAGATGTTAGTATTGTTTATCTTCCTTGCATTTTTGGAATCCTGCGGATATATGGCGCGTGTTGCATTCATTATGGATAGGATTTTCCGTAAATTCGGACTGTCAGGTAAATCCTTTATTCCTATGCTGATAGGCACGGGCTGCGGCGTTCCCGGAGTTATGGCGTCAAGAACCATAGAAAACGACAGAGACCGCAA
>JAMPEU010000015.1 GCA_023664865.1 Butyrivibrio sp.
ACCTGAGAACCTGCCTCAGAGATATTGCTCAGGGTATGAAGGTTATCTTCTACCAGTTTCTTTAAGGAGTTACCCAGCATATCGTCGTTTGAAGACGGTTTTACTACAACTGTCAGATTACCATGCGCCACTTCTTCTGCGATGCCCGACTGGTATTTGCTGTTATCTATTACTGCCTTAAACTCGTCAATCAATTCACCAAATTCGTTGTTGCCATGTTTCTTAAGGTCAATATTAACACGGCCTTGCGCTATTTCCTTAGACGCTCCTACGAGCTGTTTTAAGGAAGTATCGATTTCCTTAATAATGGACAAGGCAAGCGCCACTGTAACAATTATGGATACTGCCAAAATTATAAAGGAAAACATAACTGCATTATCTGCATATTTCTGTTCAGCCTCTGCATCTGTTTTCGTCATGTTTTCAAGCGCCATCATTCCAAAGATTACATTGATTACCATCAACACCATTGAAATACCAAATGCACCAATCAATCTTACTTTAATTTTCACATTTTTCATCTCTCATACCTCTCATTCTTCATCAATATTTACTTCATTTGCCTGCTCTACAACTGATAAATCTTCATCATTTAATAATTTATCAGGATCAAGCAAAAGTTTGACTGCATCTCCGACCTTGCCGATACCATAAACATATTTGTTCTTTACATCGCCACGGCCGAAAGTCGGAGGCGGGAGAATGTCTTCTTCCTTGATTTCGACCACTTCTGCGATTTGTTCTACGATTAACCCGACCATCATGGACCTTATATTAATGACAATGATACAGGTCCTGTCGTTATATTCAAACGGTTCTTGCCTGAATCTCAGTCTGACGTCAACAACAGGAATAACCTTGCCTCTTAAATTAATCAATCCCTTAATATAATCCTCTGTTTCGGGAATCGCCGTAATCGCCTGTAATTGAATGATTTCATTGACATATTGGATTCCCAAGCCGAAGTACTCATTTTTGGACTTAAAAGTCATGTACTTGCCCTTCTGTGCATCATGCTCATTAGAAGCAGCCTGATTATCTTCAATCTGTCTCTTCAATTCGCTTACTTCTTCCATATGATTACCGTTCCTTTCTTTATATTTTCTTATTCTTTATTCTATCAATCCGGGAGCGTCTAATATTAGAGCAATGCTTCCGTCGCCAAGCTGTGTACAACCGGATAAGCCCTTAACCTTCTTAATATATGAAGGAATAGGTTTTACTACTATTTCCTGTTCTCCAATCAGCCTGTCTACGAGAAGACATACTTTCTTATCTTCTACCTCCAGAATCAACATTACCCCTTCTTCTACGGACTTCTTATACTCTGCAAGACCATACCACTCGCCGAGCCGCCGTACCGGTAAACATTCGCCCCTTATCATGATGTATTCATCGCCGTTAGGCTCGTGAATGAGCATATCTTCACTTACGCGAATGAATTCCTTGATAGCGCCCGTTTCCAGTACGAATGAAGAAGTTCCTATCTCCATAACGATACCGTCGATAATCGCCAATGTCAGCGGAATCTTCAGACTCATAATACTGCCAAAGCCCTGTGTGCTTTCAATCTCAAGCGCTCCGCCGATTGCCTGAATATTCTGGACTACAACGTCCATGCCGACTCCTCGTCCCGATATCTCCGTAACCTGATCATTAGTGGAAAAACCAGGCAGGGTAATGAACTGATATACCTCTTTGTCTGTATAAGCGCTGTCGGGCTTATTATCATCGAGCAGCCCTTGTTTCCTTGCCTTGGCAAGTATCTTGTTCCTGTCAAGTCCTGCTCCGTCATCCTCTACGCTTATCCATACTTTTCCGGCTTCTGTCTTAGCGGACAATGTAACCCTGCCTTTTTCAGGCTTGCCGCTGTCAAGACGTTTCTGTCGTTCCTCAATTCCGTGGTCTACGGAGTTACGAACGATGTGCATAAGCGGATCGGAAATATGCTCGATTATGTTTTTATCCACTTCCGTCTGGTCTCCGACCATAACAAACTCAATATCTTTTCCCAGCTTCCTTGAGGTATCGAATACGATACGGTTCATCTTCTGGAAGGTATTGGTAAGCGGAACCATCCTCATTGACATGATGACGTTCTGCAAATCCGTGGATATCTTGGATAACTGTACTGCCGCCTTATTGAAGTTATCAAGGTTAAGCCCCGGAACTTTAAGGTCTGAATTCTGTAATACAACCGACTCCGAGATAACAAGCTCTCCGATTAACTCCATAAGCTGATCCATCTTGTTTACATTTACGCTGATGAACGAAGCTTTTTCGGTCTTCGGCTTATCCTTCGCCAGTTTCTTCTTCTTACCGGGTTCTTTGGACTGGATAACGAAATCACCGGGCTTGATTGCCGGCGCCGCAGGCTTGGGCGCTTCTTTTTCTTCCGCTTCCCCTTCTTTTCCGCCTTCAGCGGCTTCCTGTGTGCGCGCGTCTATCTCTTCCACGCTGGAATCAAGGTCAATCGCCGGTGCCGGATGGTCGGTATCGCCTCCAAAGTCAAAGCCTTGATGAAATTCCTCAGCTTTACATTCAAAAATGTCAACTTTCTGAATATCATATCCTACACCGATAACCTTACGTATCTCTTCCTCAGTGCTCTGTGCCTGTAAGAGAATACGGAAACCTTCGTTGATAATGATATCCGCCGTGTCCGGATCAGAGACGATGTCCTCAGGTGAATACAGAATATCTTCCGCAATCTCCTTTAAGGCATATACTGTCTTGTAAGCATGGACATTTGACATATCCGTTTCCGGAAAAAACGTAATATAAATTTTGTAAAAATGGCTGGCGCTTGTGGCAACCGGAGCTATGTAGAACTGCTTAGGCTCCTCATGATGATTCGCGGGCGGTTCTTCCTTTTTCCCTTTTTTGCCCTTCTTGCCATCGCCTTTAATGGAATCCAGGAACTCATCAAGCCCTTTAATGATATCGCCTGACTTACCGTCCGCCGGATCTCCGTTTCTTATCTTTTCCATCTCGCCTGAGATAAAATCTTCAACTTCCAATACGTGGTCCACCAGTTCCAGATGTGGTACGTTATCGGGATGTGATTCTCTCAGAAAATAAAAGATATCTTCAAGCTTATGCGCCACAGCCGTTATTTCATCGAACATCATAATGCCCGAAGAACCTTTTATGGTATGCATCGTTCTGAATATTTCATTGATGCTGTCTTCATCAAAACTGTCTGCATCTTTCTGCTCAAGAACTATTTCCTGCAGCTGTTCCAAAAGCTGCCCGTTCTCGAACAGGTACATATCAAGCATACCGTCTGTGCTAAACTCTTCTGCCATATCCTTCTCCTTTCCTGCATATTCTTATAAGTTCCTTGGTTAAATCAGATTAAGTTTTTTAAGAGCCTGCTCAAACCTTTCCTGATCTATAGGCTTACCCGAATATATTGTACAGCCCAGCTCGAAAGCCATTTTAACGTTTGCCTCATCATTAAGCGCAGTCGTCATAATAACTTTCACAGCCTTGTCTTCCGGAATATTTCTTTCTTTTTCAAGATTTCGTATTCCCACAAGCGACTGATATCCGTCCATGACCGGCATCATGATATCGAGACAGACTAAATCATACGGCTCTCCGTCTTCTAACGCCATCATAAAGGCGTCTACCGCTTCCATTCCGTCCACGGTAACATCACATTCACCGTACTTTGACAGGAAACTTACCATGAATTTCCTTGTCACAAAATCATCTTCTGCCAATAGAATCTTCATGTCTTCTCTCCTTTACATTTTATTTAATAACGCATAGGTTCTACCTGCGATATCATTCAGTTTTTCCTGATATTCAACAGCCCCGCAGTCATATGCGACTTTGGGCATTCCATATACTACGCAGGTAGATTCATCCTGCCCGATCGTCCTGGCTCCCGCTTTTCTCATGGACAGCAGTCCTTTGCCTCCGTCGCCGCCCATACCTGTCAGAATGATTCCTACTGCATCGGAACCGGCTACCTTTGCCACTGATTCAAACAGCACTTCTACCGACGGACAGTGACCGTTGACTCTCGGTCCCGCTTTTACTTCTACCTGATATACTCCATTTACTTTTACAAGCCGCATGTGCCTGTCGCCGCCTGGCGCAATCAGCATATGACCCGGCATTACCCTGTCGCCGGTTTCTGCCTCCTTTACGCTAATCCTGCACTGGTCATCAAGCCTTTTCGCATACATCTTCGTAAATCCCGGCGGCATGTGCTGCACACAGACGATTCCCGGAATATCTGTACCGAAATCTTTTACCACGGAGTAGATTGCTTCCGTTCCGCCCGTAGACGCGCCGATTGCAACTATCAGGTTGTTGCGCGCGGACGCCAAATGCTGTGAGGGTTCCTTATTCGTAAGTACGGTTTTCTTGATATTGCTTATCTTCGCCGTAGATGCAATCTTAATCTTTACAAGCAGCTCATTTCTGATAAAATCTTCCAACTGCGCCCTGTTGGTTACGGCAGGCTTTGCTACAAAGTCCACTGCGCCCGCGTTCATCGCATCAAATACCTTATCGCTTAAAGAACTGATAACTACGACAGGCAAAGGATACTGTGGAATCAATTTTCTCAAAAAATCAATGCCGTTCATTCTGGGAAGCTCTACATCGAGAGTCATAACATCAGGGTGATGCTGTAAGATAAGATCCCTTGCCTCAAAAGGATCCTTAGCAGTCGCCACAACCTGTATCGCCGGATCTCTCCCCATATTCTGAACCAATAACTCTCTGAAAACAATCGAGTCTTCAACTACTAACACTTTAATAGGCTGCATATTTTTCTCCTCTCATACCATCCCATGCCTACGGTCTTTTTCTGAATATCGACGGCTGAATAATCTGGAACGGGGTACTGCTCCTGTCAATTGTCTCCGTCGTTCCGATAAAGAAATATCCGCCCGGCTCCATTACATCATATATCCTTTGAACCAAATCTCTCTTCGTATTATCATCAAAATAAATCATAACATTCCGTAAAAACACGATGTGCAGCTTCTTTTTGAATGGAAGAGGATCCATCAAATTAAACGGTCTGAAAAGCACTTCTTTCTTAAGCTCATCCCTTACCTGATACTGTTCGCCTCCGGCAATCTCTTTAAAGAAATGCCGTTTCCATTGTTCAGGAACGTTCTTAAGCTCTTCAGCGCCGTAAATTCCCAGCATAGCTTCTTTTAAAACTTTCGTGGATATGTCGGTTGCCAGTACGGTCTTATCCCACTGGTCTTTCTCCAAACCGAAGAAATCCGCCAATACCATCGCTATCATATAAGGCTCTTCGCCTGTAGAGGCTGCACCGCACCAGATACGTAAATCTTTGGTAGCCGCCGCCTTCTGTTTCGCCCACGGAAGCGCAACAGACTTCATGTAATCGAAATGCTCAAATTCCCTCATGAAATATGTATGATTTGTGGTGAGGAAATTGACTAATATTTTTTCGAGCGTTCCGGTCCTGTCATGTTCCACAGCCTCCATGTACTCCATGTAATTGTTCCAGCCATTTCTCTTAAGGTAATTCTGCAGTCTTCCGTTTACAATGACTTTCTTCTGTCCCAGCTCTATGCCGTAGCGCTGTTTCATAAAAACGGAAATTCGTTGCAGTTCTTCATCTGTCATTGTCACCTTACATTCCCCCTGTCATTAATATTTCTTATAACAGACGAATCTCAACTTAATTGACGTGATATTTTACAGCATATCTTATAAATCTCCGGAGAATATCTGACACCCGCTTCGCCCTTCATAATGTCAAGCGCCTCCTCCCTCGTATGGGCGTCATTCTCAGTCAGCAGGGTATACCTGCTCATTATAGCGACAACCTGCGCCGCCAGCGGAATCTTATCCTCCTTTAAGTTATCCGGATACCCGCTTCCGTCCCAATTCTCATGATGATTGCGGACAACGTCAATAGCCGTACTGATAAATTCATTATAATCATTGTTTAAGTATAAATCGGAGAGCAGCCTGGCTCCTATATCTGCGTGGGTTTGCAGAATCTCCGTTTCTTCATCCGTCAGTTCCTTCTTCTTAAGAATTTCCATCGGCACGCCGATATTGCCGATATCGCAAAGCGGCGCTGAAAGCTCTATCGAATCTATATAAGTATCTGAAATCCTGTCCTCATAAAGCGGTGAAAGCTGCATACCCTGTGCTAAAATCCTGCAGTTTTTTCTCAGTCTGTCAATGTAGTCTGTGGCATAGTTTGAATTTTGCAGGGCAATATTGGCAAGCGCATACAAGATGTTCTTTTTTTCAAGCTCCATCTGTGCAAGCTGCTCATTGACGGAAGCCTGAAGCCGCCTGTTCATTTCAAGCATCTCCTGCCTTGCCTCGCGAAGCCGCAGCTGCACTCCTACACGTGCCTGAACCACTTCTGAGATAAACGGCTTGGTGATATAATCTTCCCCGCCGATTAAAAATCCTTCAACGATATCCATCGGATCGCTGAACGCCGAAATAAATACAATCGGAATATCCCTGGTCTTTTTATCATTCTTAAGAAGTCTGCACAGTTCATACCCATCCATACCCGGCATGGATATGTCGCTAAGAATCAGGCTCGGCGAATATTGCTTCGTCATTTCCAAAGCCTGTTTCCCGTCTTCTGCCAAAATAGGGGAACAGCCCATGTCCTCAATAATAGCTTCAAGAACAAGCCTGTTTGTTTCCACATCATCTACAATCAGAATTTTTTCATCATACGATTTCATTTTGTCAGAAGCCACTGGACTCCTCCTCTCACAGATAAGTATTTAATTCTTCATACCCGGCATTTACTTTTTCGTAGTTCTCTTTCTGTACCGCCATCTTTAGCTTCAAAATCACACGGGATACTTCGCGCGGCGCTCCCTGAGTGAGCTGCCTTATGGTCTCCATAAACATCTCCGCCTTCTCCCAATTCTCCATTTCCACGCAGAGAATAAGCTTGGAAAGATTTTTCTTGAGAGTCTCGATATTTTCCGGAGTTCCATACTCTATTATTTCTTCGGTATCATCATCGTCCTCGGACGGTGCGGCAGTATACATTGCCTGACGCAGGGCATTGCCTTCATCGGGCTGCATAGGCGCATTTTCTTCTTCGCTCACACCTACCCAAATAGAGAATGAGAAGGTTGAACCCTTATTCTTTATGCCTTCTGCCTCAATTTTTCCGCCCATCAGTTCAACTAACTGTTTACATATATTAAGTCCCAGACCGGTTCCGCCATATTTTCTGGAAATAGAAGCGTCCGCCTGTGAAAAGCTCTGGAACAGTTTATCCTTATCGGATTTATCAATACCGATTCCGGTATCCTTCACTATAAAAAATAATTCTATTTTATCCTTGATACGCGCCGTTCTGACAACTTCAAGACTAATCTTGCCCACGGTCGTGAACTTCAGCGCATTGGATAAGAGGTTGTTAAGTATCTGTACGATACGCAGTTCATCGCCTATAACATGTTCAGGTATCTGCGGGGATACCGTCATGAAGAACCTCAGGCCTTTTTCGGTAATTTTAGCCGTATGCTGCGCCTTCACATAATCAAGCATGTTCCTGAAATTGAATGAGCGCGGCTCTAAGGTAAACTTTCCCGCCTCCAATTTGGAAAAATCCAGAATGTTATTTATTATCTTATTCATGTCTCCGCAGCAGCGTTCTATCAGTCTGAGCGTTTTTAAAGCCTTTTCGTCAGTTACTGTCTCAAGCAGTTCCTTGACGTTTCCCAGTACCCCGTTTACCGGAGTGCGAAGCTCATGCGTTACATTCGATACAAATTCAGACTTCACTTTCAAAGCCTGCTCGGCTTCCTGCTTTACATGTTCAATCTCCCTGCCAAGATGCTCTTTTTCCAGAGTATCGTTCGCCATACATATGTATGTCCCCGGTTTATTCTTGCTTTCTATAATCTTCGCCTCTACCGGAAAGCAGGTGCGGTTCTTACGGTATGCTATAAGGTTCTGCTGTTCATGTCCAAACGGATAATCCGTCTCGAAACCTTCTTCCGTACTCTTAAAAGTATTTAAAAAGATGTCGCTTATATGGCTGCCGCATAAGTCGTCTTCGTATTCCAGTTTCTTTTTGGCTGCCGTATTAGAATAGAAAATCACTCCGGCCTTATCAAACGCAAAAATCATTTCCAGCGCATCTTCTACCGGAAATAAGCTGTCTTCGTTCCACTCCTCCATCATATTCCTCCCCGTAAAAGCAATATTTCCCGATTTCATTCATAAAGGCAACAAAAACCTATTAATGTTTTTGCTGCCTATTGGGGTGTTCTATCAGGTAAAATCAAACATCTTAATTACTTCTACAATATTGAAGAAATCTTCCTTAGCAAGCCCAAAACATTCAAGTACGTCAGGTGCGAACTGACCACATTCTCCATTCATTATCATTTCATATGCAATGTTATTAGCATATGCGCTCTTATATACTCTCGGACTTACCAGCGCGTCGTAAACATCTGCAATGGCAACAACCTGTGTATAAATCGGTATTTCGTCTCCCGCCAAATGGTCCGGATATCCTTTCCCATCCCATCTCTCATGATGGTGGCGGCAGATGTTATAGCTGTAACGATAAAAATCGGTTTCTCTATTCTTAAAGCTCTTTTCCAATATTTCACTGCCGATAGTCGAGTGAGTCTTCATAATTTCAAATTCTTCCGGTGTAAGTCTTCCCGGCTTAAGCAGTATTGCGTCCGGTATGCCTATCTTACCGATATCGTGAAGCGCTGACGCCTGACATATCAAATCCGCCTGTTCGGGGGTAATTCCGTACTTCGGGAAATACTTCATCAGGTATTTGAGCATGATTCTTGTAAAATACTTGATGCGTCTGGTATGCTCGCCTGACTCGGCGCTCCTTGCTTCAACTACGGAGCTGAGCATTTCAATCATAAACTCGTTATTGGAACGGATTTCCTTCTCCTGAGCCCTGATTTCCGCTTCCTGCTCTTTCAGGCGCTGCTCCATATTGTTTTTATTCTGGAACAGCTCAATAATATTTTTACTTCTCCGCTTTACAATATGTGGGTAAAACGGCTTATGTATAACATCCATAACTCCGTATGAATATGCCTGATCCTCACTGTCCAAGGCATCCTCGCTGGTAATTAAGATAACCGGGATGCTGTCTAAGAAGTTGTTCTCGTGCATATACTCGAGTACGCCGAACCCATCCATAATAGGCATTACTATGTCTAACAGCACCAAAGACAAATCGGGGTTCTCGCTTATAATATGCGTAGCGGTTTCTCCGTCTTCCGCCTCGAGGATATTGTATTTCGCATTCCTGAACATCTCTTTGAGTATGTCTCTGTTTACCTCTTCATCATCAACAATAAGTATCTTTAGTTTATCCGTATTCATACGCATCTTCCTCCACTTACTTTATAGAAAAATCCGTGAATTTAACCTCCACTTTTTATTTCAATAATAAAATACTACTAATCTATTATAATTGTCAATAAAAATCATAAAAAATTCTTCAAAAAAAACCAGAAAAATCGACAAAAACATATCTTTCAATATTAATGTCGCAAATTTTGTCTGGTTTTTTAATAAAAAGTCGCAAATTAAGGCGCGCATATATAAATAAATGTTTATTTATTTGTTAAGAAAGCCTATGTTTTTTCAAAAGTTCAAAAAATTCTTCTTCCGGCATGGGCTTAGCATAATAATATCCCTGTACCTGGTCACAGCCGATGCCTTCTAAGAGTTCGGTCTGTTCCTTGGTCTCTACGCCTTCCGCCAAGAGTCCAAGGTCAAGCTTATTCACCATAGAGACTATCTGCTCTAAAATAAGCCTTCCTTTGCTCGATATCATCATATTCTCCATGAATTTCTTATCCAGTTTGATTACGTCAAACGGCGTCTCCAAAAGGATGTCCAATGAAGAATACCCGCTCCCGAAGTCGTCCATAAGCAGGGTATAGCCCTTTTCTTTAAGCTGCAGCGCCTTCTTGCTTATTTCCTGATTGCCCGCAGTCTCCGTAATCTCAAGTTCCAGCATTTTCTTAAGGATACCGTGCCTTGCTATCATCTCGTCAAGCACATGTATACATTCATTATCGCGCAGATGGATTCTGGATACGTTGACGGACACAGGACAGTCATTTATCCCCGCTTCACTGCATTTTTTTATAAACTTACACGCCTCTTCCCATATGTAATAATCCACTTTCTTGATAAATCCGTTCTCTTCTATGATTGGAATAAACTGGTCGGGATATATCATGCCACGCTCCGGATTACGCCATCTGACAAGCGCCTCCGCACCGATGATTTCATTGCGCGCTATGCTGTACTTAGGCTGCAGATACATCAAAAACTGCCTTTCGTTAATCGCAGCCTGCATATTCTCTTCAATGAACTTCCTGTTATAAAGAGTCTCTTTAAACTGTTCCTGATAGAAAAGAATGTTAGTCAGCACATTGTTCTTTGCCGCTTTCCTCGCCATGGACGCCCTGTCCTGCATCTGGCGCTGTTCCATAGTCTTATCTTCCACCATGTATACGCCATAGACCATGTAAAGCCTTACGCCTTTATAGTTGTTAATCTTTTCATCCAGCCTATGTATAAGTTCGGTTATATCCTTTACGTCGTCATACTCTGTCACTATCATGAACACATCGCTGCGCAGATTGACAAAATACTGGTCGCTGCTGCAGACTTCTCCCATAGTGTTCCTGATAAAATCCAATATCTCGTCGCCGAACCTTTCGCCGTATGAGTCATTGATAATCTTAAATTTCCTGATATCGAACTGGATAAACGCTATCTTCTCCTTATCGGAATGTAGAAGGGCGTTGACATTTTTCCTGAAACGGTTCTTCTTATTCGTCTGCTTAAGCAGTCTTTCCACATCTTCTCCTGCCGGAATGTCTTCAAGATTAAATGCGCTCTCTTTTACATCTTTAAGAATATCCGCCAGCATGTCTTCCAGTATATCAATGCTTATGTTAATCGCTTTCGGACACTTCTTTAGAATAAGCCCTTCTTTTCGTATCACTGCGACTTCGTCAGGCTTGGAGATATCTTTGCCGAGAATATCGCGGCAATCGACTACCCCTTCCATCTTTTCGGTAAAACGCCTTATAAACTCTTCGGTCTTCTTATTCGCATAGACTTCCAGCTCCCTGTCCTGGGAATCATAAAAGCCTACCGCCATTCCAATTATCAGCAGCGAAGCCGTGATACATCCGCAGGTTCCGCCCTGCCTCATTCCGCCGCCGAAACAAGTGCTGACTTTAAACGCGGTCTTTAAATCCATCCCTAAGTCCTGCGCAAACGCCCCAAATAAAGCCTGTGAGCAGTGATACTGCTGGTTAAGCAGTTCTCCCGCTTTCTCCTTATGCGTCATAATAACCCCCGTTTCCGCTTTTCAGCACAATATGCTATCCAAAGTTTCAAAAAGATTGCCTATGTCAATCGGCTTGGCAATATGTCCGTTCATACCGCACTTTATCGCCTCCTGCTTATCTTCCTCAAAAGCATTCGCCGTCATGGCGATAATCGGTATGGTTGAAAGTTCCTGGTCTTCAAGCTTGCGGATTTCCTTAGCTGCCTCGTAACCGTTCATAACCGGCATCTGTACATCCATAAGCACAAGCTTATAGTAGCCCGGTTTCGATTTCTTAAGCATATCCACGGCAATCTGTCCGTTATCCGCAATCTCTACCTCAAATCCCGCATCCGAAAGAATAGCCGTAGCTACTTCCTGATTCAGTTCGACGTCTTCCGTAAGCAGAATACGCCCCGTGTGCCGCTTAGAGTTAGAAACGCTCTCTTTATCCGTCTGAACAGGCTGCTGCTTAAGCTCTTCGGAATACAGGCGCATCATCAGGCAGAGCGTGAACTCCGTTCCCTTGCCAAGTTCACTCTTAACGTCTATTGAGCCTGCCATCATGTCTACGATATTTTTGGTAATCGCCATGCCGAGTCCCGTTCCCTGAACCCCGCTAAGCGTCGAATTTTTTTCCCTTTCAAACGGTTCGAAGATATGCTGTACAAATTCCTCGCTCATGCCTATTCCGTTATCCTTGATTAAGAACTCATAGTTGGCGTAACCTTCCGGCGCACCGCCCTTTTGTGTAACTTTCACGCTGACCGTGCCGCCGTTACGCGTATATTTTACGGAATTGCTTACCAAGTTTAAAAGCACCTGGTCGAGCCTTAATACGTCGCAATATATATTTATGTCTTTAATATGCTCCGTGTCAATTTCAAGCTGCATATGTTTCGCGTTGATATCCGCCTGTAAAATACTGCGCAGCCCGTTCATAATATCAATCAGGTTGCACGGCTTTTCTTCCAGCTGCACCTTGCCGCTTTCAATACGGCTCATATCCAATACATTGTTAATCAGCCTGAGCAGATGGTTGCCCGACGTCATAATCTTGCCTAAATATTCTTTAACCTGTTCCGTATTGTCTATGTGCGCAATGGCAAGGTTCGTAAATCCGACGATGGCGTTCATCGGAGTGCGGATGTCATGCGACATATTGGAAAGGAACGCGCTCTTAGCCTCGCTTGCCTTATTCGCCTGCAGAAGGGCGTTCTCAAGCAAATCCCTCTTCTCCATATCCTTGCGGATTTCATCATCAACACACCTTACGCCTATAACAATACCCTGATTATCTTCCCATGTGCCGGCGCGTACCGCTTTCATCTGGTAATATAAAATCTTGCCATTTATGAACGCCCTATAATATACATAGAACATCTTCTCATACGAAAGTTCTGCTTTCAGGTTTTCCAAAGACAGGGCGTGTGTCATAAGCGGCTTATCATCTTCGTACACAAAATTATCTATATAGAGCCTCACGCTTTCCTCTATTGGCTTCTCGCCATCAAACATTGCCATATATTCCCTATCTACGGTTCCATCATTCTGTATTACCATGCCCTTGCTCGTATTCAAGTCTAAAAAGCATACGAATTTATAGTCTACGCTCAGCGCATAAACCAGTTCCATATTGCGCCGCTCGTTCAATTTCTGGTCGGTACAGTCTAAGAGGAAACGCTGGTAAATAAGTTCCCCGTCTTCCATCATCAGCTTAATATCGGCTACAACATACACAATATCGCCGTTCTTATGGCGCACACGGTAATTCACCCCGATGCTGTCGCCCTCTTTTTTAAGTGTCTGGATCTTCTCCCGAAGCTTCTTTTTATCCTTCTCTATAACTGACGGTGAAATCAACTTAAAGCCAGCCGCTATCAATTCATCTTTGGATTCATATCCTAAGATTTCAAGCGCCGCCCTGTTTATGCTTAAAATATTCCCATCAAGGGTATGACGTATTACGCCGCAGTCTATATTGGTAAAAATCTTTTCCAAAGTCTGATTTTTCTTAAGTATTTCCTGCTGATATGTGCGCTCCTGCGTTACATCAACCGCCACGCCTGCCGTTCCCATTACGCTGCCGTCAATGTCATAAAGCGGGGATTTATAGGTTTCGAGAATCTTCATGCCGTCGTCAGCCTTAATAATCTCTTCCGATATACAGGTATGTCTCTGGGTTATCGCTTCGTTATCCGAATCTGAGCAGTCCGGATCGCCCGGCTTGGCATTCCAGATATATGCGTGGTCGCGCCCTATTACCTGTTTTTTCGTCTTTCCTACCATCTGACAGAAACTGTCGTTTACTACATTATGTAAACCATCTATATCCTTACACCAGACAAGATTCGGAGTGCTGCTCATAAGAGTGTCCATATAATTCTTGCTCTGCCATAAGTCCTTGCTGACCTTATACGCCTGCTGCCATCTGCTAAAACGGAACCGCACTTCTTCGTCCGTCATATCAGGCTGCCAGATATCCGTAATCTGAGATTCTTCCTTAAGGGCGCACACGCTCCCTGCGTCCGCGAACAGAATAAGCTCTGCATCCTCTTTTTTATCTGATACAAGCGCCTTAACCGTATCTTTTATATCTTCATCTTTTAAATAAGCCAAAATCACATCTGCACCGGCGGTCAGCTTTTTCTCAGGTATGTCGCTTTGTGTAAATTCATGGGTGAAATGTTCAAGCGGCTGCATTTTCTTAATGATTTCAAATGCGCTGCGCTGACTGCCGACTAGGTAGAACTGAATATGGCAATGGTACATAAGTTATCCTCCCTGTACTTTTTAGTTTCCGATATGCTATACTTATATTAATTTTAACAGTTTATCATACACTATGTCAACATTTGGTTTAATATTGAATGGGATTTGAGGGGTG
Organism: Butyrivibrio sp.; assembly: GCA_023664865.1. Classification (GTDB taxonomy): domain Bacteria; phylum Bacillota; class Clostridia; order Lachnospirales; family Lachnospiraceae; genus UBA3282. Next base: position 14,223 of record JAMPEU010000015.1, read on the forward strand.
GGATTTTGGGTTCGGTTTGTTGGCGGCATGGACGCATATGTTATCTTTGCAGCACGCTCTCGCTCCGTGGAAAATCGCAGCGGTACTAAGCTCGAAAATACCTCGCTAAGTACCGGCGTTTTCCAAGGGCTGCGGCAGAGAACATATGCGTCCATGCCGTGCAAAGGTTGTGAATAGTACATCCAAATTACCTCTTTTTCTCATAGAATAGTAAAAGCCCTGCTTTCGCAGAGCTTTCCTGACGTTTCCTTTAATTCAATTTTCCATTTTCCATATTATCACAAGCTGTCAATATCCGAATATCTTCAAATTGCCAGTCAGCACATTCATCAAAATAAACCTTATCTTTGCGCTTCTTAAATATTCGGAATGGTTTACTGCCTGAATTGTCGTATATATGGCACACATCACAGATTTTAACCAAATCTTTTATCAACTCAAGTGCCCTGTCATATCTCTTAATAATTTTATCCTCTGGCACATCATGCCCGCCTGACTCTACTCTTGATTTAACTCGCCAAACATTAATCATTGGATCAGCAGTCAACACATAATAACATCGTATAAAATACCCCTTCTCTTTTGCCTTTTTTAATAAATTTAAATTTCTCTCTGTTGACAAAACTGTTTCAAAACAGAACTCATTCATATGCTCTATATGCTCTTCCCGTTGATTTTCTGCTAATTGCGCAGCTTCCAAGTCAGAGCATTTAAGATTTTTCTTGATTTCATCAGCATTAATATAATCCATCGGTGGTTTTAGTAATTCAGTAATGGTACTTTTACCTGAGCCATTGGGACCGGCAAAAATAACAATTTCAGGCTTTTTTAACAACCCGCTCACTATAGCGCTCCTTCCGCATTCTCTTTCCTACTTCTACCCTAGAACCATCGCTGTTCTGCTGATATATAACCTGTTTTTCACTATCATATATAAACACCGGAACGTCCATTGCCTTCTTTTTCTCCAACTCAATCCTTATCGCTTCATTCACACGTTTAACAACTAACTCATCGGAAATGTAATCTTCTCGCTTCATACCCTTCATTACCTTCCTTCTTAATTCTGAATTAATACGAAATAATATACTTATATTATACATCGTGTGATGTCTTTTGAAAACTGAAATTTCCATAAAAAAAGTCTAACCAAAAATTCAATGGACTTGCGAGAGTATTTGTGTTAAGATAACAATATTTAACAATTTAATGAATAGACAATTTGAGGTAGGAAAAGTATGAGCGATAATTTAGTTCCGTTTTGGGAAAAATCATATCAGGAATATGATACTATTACATTTTCCAACAAGCCTAATTCAACTATTACTGAATTTGAGCACTTAATCAACAATCCGGCAAAGATATTAGATGTAGGTTGCGGCGAAGGTCAAAATGCCATATATTTAGCTAGACAGGGACATCATGTTGATGCGTTTGATTTGTCTGAACATGGAATTGCAAAGTTAAAACATATTTGTGAATTATCCAATGTACAAGTAAACTCATTTGTAGCAGATTTAACTACATATAAATTTGTACAGTATTATGACATGATTACTTGTTTTGGAACATTGCATTTTGTAGCAAAGAATGAGTGGAAAAAATTTGTAAATAGCGCAAAAGAACATACAAATATAGGCGGTATTCATATAATACAAATATTTACAGATACTGTACCGGCATCTGAGGATATTGCACCATTTGCAATTGGTCTGTCAAAAGATGGAGAGCTTAAAGAGTTGTATGCTGATTGGGAAATATTGCAGTTTAAATCATATGTGTTTGAAGATGAACATCCAAATGTGCCGAAACATTTGCACGCATCAAACAAAATTGTTGCTAGGAAAGTAAAATAATTATCAAAGAAAGATGTAGGTAGGGTAATGGATATTTCAATCAGAACCGAACTGGAAAAGGATCATCGAAGAGTTGAAGACGTAACAAGGGCTGCATTTTCATATCCTGAAAGAATTGAACGGGGTGGTATTGGATGCCCATATGAACACTGGATGGTTCATGAGTTGCGGACACGTGATGGTATTCCCGAATTAAGTCTGGTTGCGGAAGTTGATAATATTGTCGTTGGACATATTATCTGCAGCAAAGCAGAAGTGAGGACTTCCGATAGCATTATCCCAGTTTTGGATTTTGGACCGCTTAGTGTACTGCCTGAGTATCAGCAAAAAGGTGTTGGAAAAGCACTCATCAAGAGCATGATATGTAAAGCGACTGAATTGGGATTTGGGGCAATTTTGTTTTTTGGAAGACCTGAGTATTATCCACAATTTGGGTTCAAAGAGGCTTCTACATGGCTGATTACCGATTCGGATGGGTATAATTATCCGGCATTTATGGGAATGGAACTTATTTCCGGTTATCTATCATGTGCAAAGGGTGGGAAATATTATGAATCGGACATTTATGATGATAACCTAAATCGTAATAAAGTGAAAAATTTTGATAACTTACATTATGCTTCTCATTTGAAAATTTAGTAGAAGTATGAGTGTGGTTATGGTATTATTAGAAAAATACACATTGGGACTGCCAAAAATAAAATCACGGGGGAAAGAGTATGAGTTACGATTTAATGGTTTTTGAAAAGACAAAAGCGCCGAAAACAAGGGAAGAGTTTCTTGAATGGTTTGAGGAACAGACAGAATGGGGGGAAGACCATGATTATCAGACAATCAGCGTATCATCTCCCGCTTTGCAGAATTGGTTTTTGGAGATGAAAGCAACCTTCCCGCCAATGAATGGAGAATATGCTCCTGATTCTGAACTTCTTGACGAGAATGAAGATTTGGAGAACCATGTTACGGATTACAGTATCGGCAAGGATATAATCTATGCCGCTTTTTCATGGTCTACTGCAGAAGAAGCCTATGACCTGACTAAAAAATTGGCTAAAAAGCATGATGTGGGATTTTTTGATGTAAGTGAAGATGATGGAGATATTATTTTACCGGATGGCACAAAACTGGAATGACACATTCTAACGCCCATCAGTTTATGGCTGGTGGGCGCATTTCAAATTTTTTACGTTTTTGACAAACAGCTTTGCATATGCTACTATGGGTTTATCAACAGTAAGTCCTATGTAAGTGCCGTTTTCGAGGTAAGCGTCATGTGTTGGCATCACTATTAGGCGATTGGTAAATCGAAAAATTAAAGGTTGTCGCTTTAACAAATGAGAATTTGTGAGGTGACAACCTTGTTTTCTTTGTTTTTAGGATACTCTCTAGAAAAGATTAAGCAAAATTTAATGGAATTGCGAGTGCGTTTATGATAAAATACCTACGTTGGACTATTCACAAATCCAAGTTTGTGGAGTTGATAGCATATGAAAAAAGAACTCACATCGAAATATATCATATTAACACTATTTGGATTCATTATCTTATGGGCAATCGTTACGGACGCTTGGGGATATTCAAATTATATTTTCAAAAATAATGTTAGCATTGGGGCGTATATTTATAGTTATATAAGCAGAGTTATATGGGTATTGCCTGCAATATTCCTAATTACCAGAAATAGCGATAAATTGAATTTGAACAAAAATAAATTGTTTTCCCGACCTGTATTTAATACATCTTTGATTTTAACGATAATAATTTCATTACTTTATATAATTATAATGATGCTGATAAATCATAACGGATTTTGGTTTAATAATGAAATTATCTTATGGTTCATAATCATAAAATATATTATTGTCGGCTTTGTTGAGGAAGTTGTTTTTAGAGGTTGGGGATATAACGCATTAGCAAATATAACGTCGCAAAAAAAAGCAATGATAATAACCACCTTATTATTTATAGCATTGCATTTTCCAACTTACTTTATTAAATTATTAAGATTTGGCGTTTTTGATTTTGCTGGAATAATCGTTCAAAGTTTTAGTGCGTTAATTTGGGGAATAGTTTTTTGCATATTATTAAAAAAAGGGAAAACCATATGGAACTCAGTAATAGCACATACAATATATGACCTAATGTCTATATTATTTATTGGTTAAGTGTACAGCATTATATGGCAGTCAATTTTGAACCAAAGAATTAGCAGAAAACATATTCTGATAATAAATGATACTTGAGCAGAAGGTAGGGGCATATATGCCTCTGCCTCCTGCGTACTGAACCGTTTTACAGGTTCCTATCATCCTTCTTCTTAAGCAGGCTGGAAGTATCCAAAGACGGCTCTGCCTGTGCATTTTTTTGTTTCTTTTTAGTGGATTTGCGTGCTGCTCTGCTCATTTCTTGAGCCTTGCTATTTTCCTGACTCTCACTTGTCACTGTTTCCGTTATATTTTCTGTTTGCTGCATTGCTGAAAATTCATCCGCATTCTCATTCTGTCCGCCGCGCCTAGCCGCCATTGCCATAACAAATGCAGGCGTCTTCGGCGCATACTGGAAACGCCGCAGCGCTATGTCCGCTAAGAATAGGCAGATTGCAAGCGCAATCAGAATATTCGCCAGCGAATATTTCTCTCCCGCCGTCGCCTTTATCTGAGACCATATGGCGTCTTCCTTAGTGATAAGCTGTCCGTATTTCTCCATAAAATTAAGATACGCAGCCGTGCTTACGTCGAATTTGTATTCGTCCGAAAACTGTACCGCCGCTGCCGTCGTTATATAATTCTGAATATCGCCCCCCGATGTACGGCGTATATTAAAGTGGTACAAGCCTGTCTGCGGCGTGAAGAGTTCCGCCTCATATTTGCCCGGCGCAGTAGCATGGAGTTTCTCTTCCCGCGTTTCGCCGTCCGGCTCGATAAGCGTCACATATATCTCGGTATCAGCGTCGTATTCTTTTGCCCTGTAAACCACTTCGGTATATTCTCCTGCGGTAACTACATCTACACTGTCCTCGTTTATATTGGAGTTGCCTGTAGAATAATCCACTATCCTCTTCCATAACTGGACATAGTCCTCTTCTCCTGCAAAGCCGCCGCTCCATTCGCCGGAAACGTCGCAGTTCCATGCCGCCGTCCTGCCTAAACCATACTGCCATACCGTAAGAATCGGATCGTCTTTCTGCTCTGAGGCAATCACTACGCTTGACGCCGTCTTGGGCGAGGCTGAAATATAACCATAAATCAAGGGCCAGCCATCCACAAAGAGATTGTTGGTCAGCTCATGGTTTCTAAGTACGGACAATGAAAACTCGCCGTTCTGGATATAGCTGTCGCCGCCTAAGAACACTTCCTGCGCAAAAATCTTCGGTATATCGCTGGATATATCGGAATAGTAATATCTGCCCCCGCACTCATCCGCTAAGTCTTCAAGCAGCTGCGTATCCGAAAGCTGCCCTACGGCTACCGTTGAAAGCGTAATCCCGCTGTTGGAATAAGAGTTGACTACGTCCGAAAAATCCTGAGTCTCGCCCATTCCGTCTGTCAGGAGAATCACATGCTTAATTGACGCCTCGCACTTAGCCATTGCCATAAACGCTTCCTTAAGCGCCGGTTTAATCGTAGTTCCGCCGCCTGCACTTATTTTCTCAATAGAGTCCTTGATTGCGGATTTATCGTCCGCCGTCGTCAACTCTACCTGCCAGTCATATTCATCATCAAAAACCAGCACGCCCACATAATCTTCGTCCCTTAAGTTATCCACAGCCACAGAAGCCGCTCTGATAGCAACGTCTAAATTGCTCGTGCCTGCAGCGGCTGCAGAAACGTCCGCCGTCATACTGCCCGAATGGTCAATGACCATTATCATAGCCATTGAAGGCATTTCATTTACGCCTTTAAGCTGCATGTCCACAGGCAGTACCGTCTCTATCACGGTATCACGATAACCGCCGAGCGCAAAACTGTCCTCGCCGCCACAGCAGATAAAGCCGCAGCCGTAATCCTTCACATAGGTTTCCAGATTATTAATAAAGCCCTCAGGCAAATCGCTGATATAAGTATCCGCGAGGATAATCGACTTATATTCCAGCATTTCGTTAATCGTATCGGGCGCATTAATCGCAGAGACCATGCTGTAATCACAGCCCGCTGCCTTAAGCACGGAAGAAAAGCCCGATACATTCGCATTAAGGCCTGAGATAACCAGCACGCGCGGCGGTGCTTCCACTACCGAATACGCGCTGTAAAAATCATTTTCCACGCAAGTGTCGCCCGGAGCCTTAACCTGAATACGCAGATTTTCCATAGAGCCGGCGCTTACGTCCGCTGCAACCTGTTTGGTAAAGACAAAGCGGTTGCTGCCTTTATTAAGGTGTACGCTGTTTTCCTCTATAAGGCTGCTGCCGTTATAAAGCGCGATTACCGCATCGGTATCATAGTTGCTTGACACCATAACGGTTATGGAATACTTATCACCCGGATGCAGATATGACGGAAGAGTCACATTGTCAATATAGGCGTCGTCCCCCGCCTCATCCTCATACATAAGGGTAAGCAGTTCCACCTGCCCTGCCGATAATGCAGACGCCATATTATCAATATCGCCTCTGGTTTCCTTGCCGTCAGTAATGACTACAAGCCTTTTCTTATAATCGCCCGGAATCAGCGTCAGCGCCTTAGAAAGCGCATCTTCAAAATTCGTAGCCGTTTTCTCCGGCACGCTCATAAGGCCCATATAGTTTTTCTCGGAAGTAAGGAACTGTTCCACCAGCGTATTTTTTCCAAATGTCACAATGCCGTAGACATTGCCGCCCGGCATTTTATCCACGGTATCACGCAGATATTTCTCGGTCTCTGCCAGATGTTCTTCATTGCTGTTGGAAAGGTCCACGACAAACACAGTCGCGGTACGCCCGCTGCCTATGCGGATGCTTATGCCTAAAACAGCTAAAATGACGCATAACGCTACAGCTCCCCGCACCACGAGATAGAACTTTCCGTGATAACGCATTTTACGCACATATATAATCCATTCGACAATCAACAGAATAAACGCAAGCAGCAGAAAGACATTGCGCAGGGTACGTTTAACTTTATTAAGCTGCAGCCCTGATGAATCAAGCACAGATTCAGCCGTTTTGCGTCCGTCAGACTCGGTACTCGTACAGAAACGCACCACATAAGATTCTTGATATTCGTCATTGCCAAGCTGGTACAATCCCGCCTTAGCAGGACGTTTCTCAAATGAACTTCTGTCAATCTCCGCCCATGGCTGGAGCGCAATTTCCTCACCCGCATAATAGATATTCGTCGCAAGCCATGAAGTATCCGAAAGATACAGCATAGCATTGGCGAGAAAAATCGGAAACTCGGCGCGCAGCGGAAAATCGGACTCCCTGATATCAAAGCCGACTACAATCTCCTTATGGTTGGCAGCCTCCCTGTAATAGCCTACGCATTTGCCGTCATATTCCAAGAAACTTACCGCACCCTCCGGCAGTTCAAAGCAATACGCCGTATTTACGCCGATGGTAAATCCGGATAATGAGGCGGTCAAATCGCAGTCCGTCATATCCAGCACTACATTTTCCAGTTGCTCTATATAGCCGCCGCCCAATCTGCCAAATACCAGACGGTTGCAGCCTTCTGCCTTCGGCGTCTGTCCTGCGTCATATATAACTACATTGTAACCGCTGCTGCCCAGCGTTCCTGTTACGTCATCCACTTCATATCCTGCTGCGGCATCATCCTCCGACTTACTTATGCTCTGCCCTGTCACAGCCGTATACGCCTTCTCGATAAAGGTATTGCCGTCTCCGACTAAAAGCCCGTTAATATTGTTTTCCCTGCCTTTTACCGCCCGCGATACGTTATCCTGTAAGAGACTGTCGGACGCATTTCCCGCAAAAGCGATGCCGTCAATCCTTGATGTAAGCGTCTGCCCCTTCCATTCGGTTTCCTCGAACAGATACGCCCTGCTTTCCATGGGATTAAGGCTCATATTGGCAAGCGCAATCAGCTTATCGTCTTCATCATACAGCCCTAAATCAAAAGAAACGTCCTCGTCGCCGTAGTTGGTTACGCTTACGACCACGTCATACAGACCGTCCTCACGTGCGGAGAACACTGTATATTCGTTCGCCACATTATACACGGCAGAACCGACTACATGAAGCTCTTTTCCTCCCGCGGCGCGCAGTTCATCAAAGTCCTCTGCTCCGTTTCCATCGGTAAACACCACCAGATTGGCGGCGTTCTCTTCCGTATCGCCCATAAGCATGTCTATGCTCTCCTGCGCCAACGTAAGGCTGCCGCCGCTGTCGCTGCATGTAATGCCCCTTAAAGTCTGAATCAGGCTGTCGGTATCCGTGATGTCCACGGCAAGAAGTTTCGCTCCTGTTTCATCCGCCGTCATAATGCAGTATTGCATGCCTTCAGATGATCGCACATAATCAATTGCCTGCCCTTTTGCCTCTTCAAGGCGGCTTTTCCCTGATGCGCCCGTATGCTGCATGCTTCCGCTTGTGTCTATAAGCAGTATGCTCCTGCCCTGCGTCTTACTGTTCATATTAATAAACGGCGACATCAGCGCGACAATGAGCAGCACGGTAATCAAAATCTGCAGATACATGAGAATATTGTTTACAAATTTCTCAAAGAAGGTTTTTGCCTGCTCGTTCTTAAGAAGCTTCTGCCATAAAAGGTTGGAAGATATCAGATAATCCCTGCCCTTAGGCCTTAGCAGATATAAAATTATAATAATCGGAACCGCCGCCAGAAACAGCAGCGGTAATAAGCTCTCAAATATCATATAGCGTCCTTAAATCCTTAAAAATAAGTTGATAGAAATCCGTCTGCGTATTGCATACGGCGTAAAATGCCTCCGACTTGTCACACTCCCGCTTAAGGCGGATTGTATAATCCTTAAGCGCCGTCTCATACAGGCGTATGCTCGTATCATCAAGCGTCAGGCGCAGCGCGCTCATTTCCTCCATATCGATTAAATTCCGCGTACCCGTAAGCTCCACGGACATTTCTTCCCCTGCAAGCACATGCAAAAGCACGGTCTTCTGTCTGCAGTAATTAAGAAATCTAATCAATTTCTTCACGCTCTCCTGCTTTTCGTCAAGAAATGCCTCCTGCCAGAAATCGCTGATAATAACCGCCACTCCCTGTCCCCTTGCAGGAAACTGCATCACAGCTTCACTTATGTCAACCTTTCCGTCAAAGGAAAGCCTTTCAAGCCACTCAGTAAGCTGCGGGAGCGCCCTTTTTCCGCTGCCAGCCACAAAAGGCATATTCATCTTCTGCATGTCATACAGCACAACCCTGTCCATATTGTTAAGCCCGATATAGGCAAATGCCGCCGCAAGCATACAGGCAAGACCGCTCTTCTTCTTAACCCCATAGTCCATGGACGCGCTGGTATCAAGCAGAATGGAGACAACTGCTTCCTTCTCTTCCATATATTCTTTTACGAAAAATCTGTCCAGCCGTCCGTAGGCATTCCAGTCGATACGGCGGATATCGTCTCCCGGCATGTATTCCCTGAAATCCGAAAACTCCGTCGATGAACCCTTCTGCATAGACTTACGGTTGCCGGTAAGGTTCATCGTGGACTTATGCCACATGGCAAGCCGCAGCCTGGACAATGTGTCAAAAAATGCAGCGTCAAGTATCATTTCCCATTATAACTCCCATTCTCTGAAAGAATCCTGTTAATAACATCGTCTTCTGTTACGCCCTCGCTGATGGCATCGAAACTCAGAATAATGCGGTGCCTTAAGACCGGAAACGCCATCTGCGCCACATCCGCAAAGGATACGTTAAACCGTCCTTCCAAAAACGCCTTTGCCCTTGATGCGCGAATCAGGTTCTGCGCCGCCCTGGGGCTTGCGCCCTCTCTGATATAGCGGTTGGACGCATGGGTAGCCATAACGACATCCAGTATATAGTTCATTACCGCCTCGGCAATCGGCACCTGATTTACCAACGCCCTTGCCGCCAACAGCCCTTCCCTATCCATCTGTTTCTCAATCATGGGCGCGCGGTTTCCTTCCGTCAGCGCGACTATTCCTATAAGTTCAGCCTTAGAAGGAAAACGAACCAGAATCTTGAACATGAAACGGTCAAGCTGCGCCTCCGGCAAAGGATAAGTCCCTTCATTCTCAATAGGGTTCTGGGTGGCAAGCACGAAAAACGGCTCGTCCAGCACATGGCTGTCGTTTCCCACAGTAACCGTATGTTCCTGCATGGCCTCTAGCAGCGCCGACTGCGTCTTGGGCGTGGCGCGGTTTATCTCATCAGCAAGGATAAGGTTGGCAAAAATCGGTCCTGGCTCGAAAGAAAAAGCGCTGCCCTGTTCGTTTTTTACTATAATATTCGTGCCTGTCACATCGCCGGGCATAAGGTCAGGCGTAAACTGAATCCTTTTAAAAGATAAGTCAAACACTTGGCTTATCGTACTGACAAGCCGCGTCTTGCCAAGCCCGGGCATGCCTTCCAAAAGCACGTTGCCTCCTGTAAGCATGGCAAGCATAACCTCTCTTATGACCTCGCGCTGGCCTATTATCCCTTTCTGAATCTCCGCTTCACATGCCGCAGCCCGCTGCGCCATATATAAAGGCTCATTAAGCCTGTTTTTATCCAATTCGCTCATACTAATATCCTTTCTTACATTCTCCAATTTCCCAGTACCCAGAGTCCAGTAAACATGAACAAAATAAGGGGCGACTTACCGCTTTTCAGGCATTGGAGTCCCGTTTTTGTTCATGTTGACTGGACTCGTCACTATAATATTGTCTTTCTTAATTAAAACTCGAAAAATAATCCTTTATCACATCTTCCATGCCGCTCGGATACTTCCCTGCCGCGATGCCTTCATAGGCGTTCTGCTCATAACTGCCGATAACGGCGTCATGGGAAATATGCTCCCCTTCCCAGCTTAAGCCGTTCGGAGCGCGGAAAAATTCAGATTCCTCATGGTCTACGGAACTGCCTGTAAGGTTTTCGCTGTCGGCAATTTCATTCGGCACGCTGACATAATCTCGCGGCGTATCGCTGCTGCCTGTTCCCCTGCCGCTGCCGTTTCCGCCCTCTCCATCGTTGCCCTGGCCATTGCCGCTTTGACCGTCTCCATTTTGTCCGCTGCCATTCTGCCCACTGCCGCCTTGTCCATCTCCGTCCTGTCCGCCGTTTTGACCGTTTCCGTCCTTAGAGCCGGCACCGTTTCCATTTTGACCGTTTCCGCCTTGATTTCCGTCATTTTGTCCGTTGCCGTTTTGTCCTTTATTGCCTCCTTGGCTTTGAGCAAGCTCCCCTTCACCCGGAGATTTTTCCCCGCTCATTTCCTGCATCTTCTTCGCCATAGCCTGCATCGCCTGAGCCGTCACGGGCGAAACCTCTGCGGCGTTTTGAAGGCTCTGCGCCATCGCCGATAACTGATTGCCCATATCGTTATATTTATAATTCAGCTTTTCATCCGCTGTCTTAACAGCCTCCGCAGAAGACGCCTGCTGGTATTCCGACATTGAAGATTCAAGGCTCTCTATCATTTCCTGTATCATCGCCTGCTGCTCTGCGCTCAATTCGTCCTGTCCAAGCTGCTTTAGATCTTCCACCGTCTTTTTTATCTCTTTAGTCTTCTCTTTGGATGCCTGCCTGACTGCATGAAGTTCCTGCGCGCGTTCTTTAGATGCCGAGGGAATAAAGGCAAGCCCTACAAGCAGGGCGCACATAAGGGCAAACAGCGTCGGTTTTTTCCATGAATTAAAAAGCGGAATGTGAATCTTATCCCTATTCCCATTAAGCTTGTGCATGGCGTCCTCGCGCTGCAGCCTGATAAACTCCCCATCTTCGTCCATATTTTCATAAGCCGTGACAATACGCTCCCCGAAGCCGAAACTGTCCATAATGAGCGCAGCGTGCTTCATATCAATATGCTGCGCAGCCATTACCCCTGCTGCCGAGAAAATAGCAAGAAACAGGGCAATCACAGTATATAGGTTGACATAATATATCGGCACTATAAGCGCTGCCGCCTGAAGGATGATTCCCACTCCGGCTCCCACGCATAACGAGAGCAGCGCCATATCGACAAATCTCGCCAGATTAATCTTTCGGCAATACGTGCGTATTGTCTGTAAGAAAGCTTTCTTTTCCATCAGTTTCTCCCCTTCTTGCTTTTCTTCTTAACAGAAGACGCGTGTATAGGATTGACTTTCCACGCTGCTGCAAGCATAAACATAAGCGACATAAGAATGATACATACGGCTGACGCATACATCCACAGCCTGCCCCTTGCAAGGGCGAAAGTCAGGATGCCCACTTCATCGCTGACAAATCCTGAAGTACTCCAGTCGGCAGTCCCAAACAGTGAAGTTCCCGCCATAATATTTGCAAAAAATTCTTCCAAAAACACAATCGGGTTAAACAATAAAAGCAATAGGCTCTCTGATCTTATTCCTTCGCCCGCTGCATTTACGCTTACACTCAAGACAATCCCTGTCAGCGCCGGCACAAACGTCATAAAATAAATCACAAAATATATGATAAACGACATAACTACGGAAGTTATCGACCTGCGGCAGAACGACGAGCAGAAAATCCCGATGCTTCCTGAAAGCACGGCAATAAGTACGACTACCAGCAGAAAGTAAATCAGGCTGCTCCATTTTAATCCGCCTACCACAAACGGCAGCGCCATAATCGGCATTCCCGCCGCCACATAGAAGAGGATGCGCAATACGGCGGAAAATACCTTTCCAAGCACAATCGAAAACGGCGACATACATGTAGTCATCATAATATCAAAAGTCTGCCTCTCCTTCTCGCCTGAAATGGAAGAAGACGTCATAATCGGCATAATCATCGCGACAATGACAATCTGCGCCACGGCGAGAACCGGAAACAGGTATATCAACGATTTATATATATTGCCATCTCCGTAAATATTGTCATTGATTCCCTGAATGACTGAAATCGCAAGCATATATGTCAGCGCCAATGCCGCCTCATAAGCAAACAGCCCCCAGCTTATACGCATACTGCGCGCCGCCACCTGAAAATCTTTCTTAATAATCGGATTCAACCTTATCTTCACCTTGCGCCACCTCCCGTCAACTGCATAAACAGCGATTCCAGACTGCCTTCCTCCATATGGAAGTCGGTAAGGACCACGCCGCTTTGAATAAGCCGTCCTATCAGCCTGCTTATTTCCTCATCCGCCGCACCATAGGAAATAATTATTTCATTCTCCCTGACAGACTCTATCTTAACCATCGCCTGTTCCTGCATGATACGCACGGCATGTTCCATATTGGAAATAATGCGGATATGGATGCGCTTTCCGCCGGATATCTGTTTCATAATATCCTCAATGCGTCCGGCAAGCATCAGATTACCATAATTCATCACGCCGATACTGGTACACATCTCCGAAAGTTCCGAAAGGATATGCGAACTTATGATAATGGTTATCCCCATCGAGTGAAGGTTCTTAAGCAGTTCCTTCATTTCCACCCTCGCCCTTGGATCAAGCCCCGAACTGGGTTCGTCCAAAATAAGCAGTTTAGGGCTATGGAGCAATGCCCTTGCTACGCACAGACGCTGTTTCATGCCCCTTGAGAGCGTGTCCACATAAGCTTCCTTTTTATCGGAAAGATTGACAAGCTCTAACAGGTCGCCTGATAACTTCGCAATGTCCCGCGAGTACATGCCGTACATGGAGCCGTAAAAGTCCATATATTCTTTAACCTTGAGGTTATCGTACACGCCAAAGAAATCCGGCACATAGCCAATCAAGCGTTTCATTTCCTTGCTGCCCACGGCGGACGACGCAGAGCCGATACGCACAGAACCTGAACTTGCCTTTAACAGACCGCAGACTATACGGATAGTCGTAGTCTTACCCGCTCCGTTAGGCCCTACAAAGCCGAACAAATCCCCTGCCGGAATATGCAGCGACAAGTGGTTGACCGCCAGATAAGAACCGTAAATTTTCGTTAAGTCATTGATATAGAGCATTTTCTCCCTCCATGTTTCCCTACAATTATTGTATTATATAGAAACAACCATAAGATTCTTCATTGCAGTTATCGTCTACCGCTTTAGCATAGTCGGACGTAACGCCGATTACAGCCATTTCATCAGTTCCAAGGCGGTAATACGCTGAGTTGATTCCCATGCCAAGCGCCGCTATAATGTCAACATTATCGGTTTTCAACGCCTTCTGCGCTTCGCTCATATAATCATAGTAGTAATAACTGTCCACATTAATCTTAAAAATTTCCTTCATTTTAGCCGGATTGCAAGTTTCTCCCGCTGCAAGCCCTTTATAAACCCACAAGTAATCCTTATCAAGCACGGCAAGATATTCAAAATCATATTCCGTATTATTGGCAATTCTGTTTATTTCTTTATTATATATATACAAGGGCGCATTACATTCGATGCCGCCCATGTTCTGCATGTCCATTTTTTTACCCGCATAAAAGTACGCGTCTTCAAAACCGGTCTCAGGATCTGTCCCGAAAAACAGCCTTTCGCCTTCTTTCAAAATACGGTAATCATAGGCGATATCATCTGCAAGCGTATATGTTGAAGTAGACGATGCAAACTCATACCCTTGGGAAAGACGCAGCTGCCATTCATTATGCCCTGCATCATAACAGTGCATGTATGTCATGCAATCAGCATACTTTGACAAATCACAGACCGCCACGGAATACACCCTTATACGAGCCACTTCAAACCCTCTTCCGGCAAACATGACCACCATAATCCCCGCCAGTGACAACACTGGCACAGTCACCCAGTACAAGTCCCTCTTCTTTAAAAAGCGTAAAACCAGATAGAGTACGGGGCCGGCAAGAATAACATAAATCACTATAATGATTTTCAACGCTCCGAAACTTAGGGAATTACCGCCATTGCCAAGTGCAGATAAAAACCTGCCGCCGATATAGCCTACATTATAATTGGACGCAATGGGAGAATCATAACGTCTACTGGCATTTGAGCTTATATTATTCAGCACTTCATAAACGAAATCGCTCTGCGAGATATAGAATTGGTTATAGGCATCACTGCCCGCTTTTCCAAGCTCCGTTAAGGAATAATGCAGCACCCCTATAGCGCCATCGCCCTTATCTGTCAGCAGCGCGTGAATATAATCGTCCGAATAATACGAGGGATCCGATATACCGAGTGCGGCAATTTCCACCTCGTCCGCATCAATCCAACTGTCCTCATCATAAGTTAAATCTCCCGCATCAAACATTTCTATATGTTCAACATTCAGATAATCCAAGCCTGCAAGCGTATCATCTGCGTACTTTCCGCTTCCGACAATCAGCACCCCGCCGCCATTATTCCATTTCTCAATAGCCGCAGTTTCTTCGGCTGTCAACACGCCCGTATCATAATTATCTATCACCAGAAACTCCAGAGATTCCAGCAAATCTGTCAGGTTATCCTGATTAAGCTCCACAAGCTTAATCGGATATGAACCACCATAATAGTTAATCTTATCCCCGCCCATATCCATAAAAGTAAGGGAAGCGTAATCATCGCTCAATATCCCCATATTCAAAGCGTCTTTTCTATCAAACAGGAGTTTATCGAACTCTTTTGAAAATACGTGCTTTGAATTCCTATCAATCAGGAATATTCCTATATTGCCATTTATATTGGTAGTATTATAGCTATAGCTGTATTTAGGCACTTTTACCACAAACTGTTTCACACTGCCCTGCGGCAGGGATACAGCCGTATCATAAGCGCAGTCGGTATAGGCGCTATAACCGCCTTCAACTTTAAGCCTTGCCACGCCTTCCCAATCATCTCCCGTATTCTCAATCGTCACGCTGATGTCGAAGGTCTCATCATTGGAAGACAATAGCTGCGCATCAATGGTAAAATCTCCGACATCGGCATATGCCGTCATTTTCACAGCGCCAAAGCACAGGCTCACGCAGAATGTAAAAAGCAGCGCCGTTAAAATTGTAACAGATTTTATATTTATCCTTGTTTGGGTTTTCATATTGGTTTATCCCCCATACTTCTTTATAATTATTGTATTATGTAGAAACAGCCGTAAGCTTCCTCGCTGCAGTTATCGTCTACCGCCTTAATATAATCAGATGTAACGCCGACGACCGCCCTTTCGCCATCCCTAAGGCGGTAATTCGCCGTGTTGATCCCCAGGCCGAGCGCTGTTATAACGTCAATATTACCGGGGTTCAGCTTATCCTGCGCTTTACCTATATAATCATAAATATAGAAGAAATAACTGTCTGTATCAATTTTTAAAATTTCCTCCATTTGCACGGGATTGCATGTTTCTCCCGCCGCAAGCCCTTCATAAAGCCACAGGCAGTCATCATCAATCACGGCAAAATATTCAAAATCATACTTGGTATTATTGGTCACTTTGTTTATCCTCTTGACATCAAATGCATATAAAGACACATTGCAATCAATACTGCCAATGCTCTGCACGTCTGACTTTTTATCCGCATAAAAATATATGTCTTCAAAAACGCCCGCAGGATCTGCTCCGAAAAACAGCCTTTCACTTTCTTTCAATACACGATAATTATAGCTGACGCCATCTGTAACAGAGTCGCATAAGTTAGGCGCTGCATATTCGTAATCCTGAGAAAGGCGCAGCTTCCATTCGCTATTATCGGCATTATAACAGTGCATGTATGTCAGACAATCATCCCGCCCTGACGAATCGCATACTGTCACGGAATATACCCTTATCCGAGCTATCTCAAATCCCTTTCCGGCAAACATGATTATAATGACTCCCATAAATGCCAATACCGGCACTGCCGCACAATACAGGTCCCGCTTCTTTAAAGATTTTAACACCAGATATAGCACAGGACCAACAATAATGACATAAACAGCCATAATGACCTTCAGCCATCCGAAACTTAAGGAAGCGCTGCCATTACCAAGTACGGATAAAAGGCCTGCACTGTTATTGACGCCGAAACGGTGTGCAGAAGACGCAGCACTGTAGCGTCTGGCTGCATTTGCGCTTATATCATTCAGCATGTAATAAATAAAATCATTCTGCATGGTATAGATATAGGCATCGCTGTGCTGCCCGGCAAACTCTGTTAAAGAATACGGCAGCACCCCTATAGCGCCGTCGCCTTTAGGCATTGTCAGGGCTGCAATAGAACTATCTTCATCATATAAATCATTCGGATAAACAAGTTCAGCAGTTTCCAACCCCTCCACGTCAATCGCACTGCCGCCCCATGCGTAATCATCATCTTCCGCATCGGACATCCCCTTGTATTCGACTTCCAGATAATCCAAGCCTGCAAGCGTATCCTCCGCATACTTTCCGGTTCCGACAATCAGCACTCCGCCGTCATTATTCCACTCTTCAACAGCCGCGCTCTCATCAGGCGTCAGAATGCCCGTACCATAATTATCTATCACCAGAAACTCCAAAGAATCCAGTGAGCCTATAAGGTTATCCTGATTAAGCTCCACAAGCTTAATCGGATACGATACCCCATAATAGCTAATCTTATCTCCACCCATATCCATAAAGGTAAGGGAAGAATAATTATCGCTCAATATCCCCATATTAAGGGCATCCTTTTTCATAGAGCGGAAAAATCTATCGAACTCTTGGGAAAATACGGGCTTTGAATTTTTATCAATCAGGGATATTACTATGCTTCTTGTCATTCTGCCTGATATCATGCTGCTTGTTAAGCTACTGGGTATGTATGAAAAATTGTATCTGTGCTTAGGCACTTCTACCACAAATTGCTTTAAGCTGCCATGGGGCAGGGATATCGCAGTGTCATAGGCGCAGTCGTCGTAATAATTTGAATCGATTCCGACTTTAAGCCTTGCCACGCCCTCCCAATCTTCCCCCATATTCTCAATCGTCACGCTGATGTTATATGTATCTTTGCTTGAAGGCAGCATCTGCGCGTCAATGTTAAAATCGCCGTTATCGGCGTACGCCGTCATTTTCACAGCGCCAAAGCACAGGCTTAAAACAAACGCCAAAAGCAGCATGGATAAAATTGTATGCGATTTTATATTTATCCTGCGCTGGCGGGGCATGTAGGGTTCCTTTCACGGTTATGATGATTGGATTAGCAATTACTGTCACGAGTTACTGCAAACTTGTCATGTGTTAAATTATATTGTATCATAGCTTTAGTTTAATCTACAATAAAATTTTAAGAAAGATTGACAGCGGTTCGGCTTGGCGGCATGGACGCATATGCTTCCGTGCCGCCAAGCCGAACCGCTGCCATAGGTACGAAAATATGTTTATCCCTGAAAAAATAAGCAGACTGCTTGCCGAGGAAAAGTATGAAACAGACAGTATCGGCATGTCCGATGCTTCCGTCTTAATATATAAGGATAAAGTTTTAAAGATACAGGAGCATAACGAAGAAGCGGATAACGAATGCCGCATGATGCGGTATCTTCAAGGCAGGCTGCCCGTGCCTGAACTGTACGCCTATGAGACAGCAGACGGCAGGTCCTATATGTTAATGAGCAAATGCCCCGGTGAGATGTCATGTTCCGGCGGATATATGAATAATCCGCAGCTTTTGTGCAGACTGCTCGCCAATGGCCTTAAAATGCTATGGGATACGGACATTTCCGATTGTCCGTCAAATCAGGGGTTGTCGCGCAAGCTTGCGCAGGCGGAATATAACGTAAAAAACGGACTCGTTGACATTGATAACGTAGAACCTGACACTTTTGGCGAGAACGGATTCAAAAATCCCGCGGGATTATTGCAATGGCTGTATGACAACCAGCCTATGGAAGAACCTGTTTTATCACATGGGGACTACTGTCTGCCGAATATATTCGGCAGCGGCGAACAGTTAAGCGGCTATATAGATTTAGGTAAAACCGGCATCTCCGATAAGTGGTGCGATATTGCCATATGCTACCGCAGCCTGCTGCATAATTATAGTGGAAAATATGCTAATATTGATAAAACCGGCTATCCCGATTTTGATGAAATGCTTCTGTTTAGTGAATTAGGCATAGAGCCGAACTGGGAGAAGATACGGTATTACCGCTTGTTAGATGAGCTGTTCTAATTGCCGCATCTTCTCCCAGCTACGGAGTATCTATTTAGATAACGTCGCAAGTTCTGACATAATATCCGGCACTTTAATGCTCTGCGGGCAATGTCCCGTACACGCGCCACAGCCGATACAGTCGGAGGGTTTGCCTTCGCTTTCGATACTGCTCATGCGTTCTAATACCCACTCGCCGTCAGTCTTATATTTATTATACAGGCTAAGATAAGCCGGAATATCTATTTTCATCGGGCAGTCGTCGCAACAGTAGCGGCATGCCGTACAAGGCACGTTCAGATGGTTTTTAAATACATCGCATGCCTTAAGCAGGAGTTCAGCGTCCTCGTCGCTTAAAGCACCGGGTTCTGCAAATGTTGCGACGTTATTCTTAATCTGCTCCATATTTGACATTCCGCTTAAGATTACCTGCACCTGCGGCAGACGCTGTATCCAGCGGAACGCCCATGATGCCATGCTCCAATCGGGATGCGCCGCTTTAAGCATGCTTTCAGCCTCACTTGAGAGAGCCGCCAACTTGCCACCGCGCACAGGCTCCATTACCATGATGGGGATGTTCCTGTCTTCAAGAACTTTATACTCCCTAGCAGTGTCCGAATACTGCCAATCGTAATAATTAAGCTGTAGCTGCGCAAAATCCCACTGATGATGGTCCGCCATTTTGGCAAGCGACTCTACGCTCGCGTGTGAGGAAAAGCCGAGATAACGGATTCTGCCCGCCTTTTGCTGCTCAAGGAAATAATCGACGCTGCCGCTCTCAATATATTTCATATAATTTCCGTCACTGATGGCGTGAATGAGATAGAAATCGATATAGTCCGTCTTAAGCCTGTCAAGCTGCTCCTCGAACACAGCCTTATAATCGGGACCTGCCGATAATATGTATTTCGTCGCAAAATAAAAACTTTCCCGCGGATACT
Source organism: Butyrivibrio sp. (assembly GCA_023664865.1). Classification (GTDB taxonomy): domain Bacteria; phylum Bacillota; class Clostridia; order Lachnospirales; family Lachnospiraceae; genus UBA3282. The sequence continues at coordinate 34,109 of JAMPEU010000015.1, forward strand.
TCTTCATTGCCTCTCCGAGGAACTTCTCTGATTCACCGCTATGATACACATAAGCGCTGTCGTAATAATTGATTCCGTTTGCCATCGCATAGTCGATGATTTCCTGCGCCCGCACACGGTCAATGGGCGCTCCTGCCTTGTCTTCCTGAACCGGCAACCGCATATTGCCCATTCCAAGCCTTGAGAGTGAGATGTCTTTAAACGGTTTGTAAATCATGCTGTTTCCCTCCTGAATTTTAGATTGATACGAAATAGTATATTTTTATTATACAGCATATGACATGTTTAGGAAAATGAAATTTTTGTGAAATACACGAGGAATTAAATCCAAAAAATTAAAAGAAACGCAGCAACTGTATGTATCTTGTCTGGTCGCTGTCCGAAAATCTCTCACCATATACTTTGAAATTATTGTGTTCATTTTGATAAAATTCCAGCAATCCCGGCTTATCCTCACATTCCAGAAAAACAACCCCGCCGCCAGTCTGTCTCTGCACACTTTGAAGAACGCTGATTGCAAAATCCATCAACTGATCCCCACTGATATGCTCATTTCCCCTTACATTTTCATTTTTTCCAAACTGTGCAATCAAAAAAGCAGATACACTATATACATGGTTTTCCGGTTCAAGCCTTGCATGTCTTGACAATTTCTTTTGCCATGTCTTACTCAACAACCCATCTCCCACTGTAGATGGTTTATGTGTCAAAGTAAAAAAGGCTTCTATCTGTCCTTCTTCATCAAAAATAAGATGCGTGATAGACATTTTTTTCTTTGCAAAATCTATAGCATTATTATGTATAAAATCCTCTATTTCCATATTTCTTGAACAAGAAAATTCGGAGAGGGCAAAACTTACTTTGTCCTCCCCGATTGTTTCCAATAAATCCAAAATATTTGCTACTATATATTCTTTCATCTATTTTGCTCCCTTTTCGCCCATAATTCCAGAATTGCATTCTTATCTGTAAGAGGCGGCTTGACAGGAGCGATTGGTTTCCATTCCGGTCCATTTACCGATTCATCTAATGCTTTTACAAATTTCTCTGCTGTTTCTCTATCTTTTATATCAAAACTTGCAAATATACTAGATGTAGCCATATTGATACCTCCTTGATTCCTATATTTCTATTATATCAGAATACCATCAAATTACACCATATTTTCAGCATTTTGATTATTTTTATAGTTTATAACAAAAACTTCTTAAGCACGGATATGAATACGTCTATGTCAATCGGTTTGGAAATGTGGGCGTTCATTCCGTTTTTAAGCGCCGCCTCTTTATCCTCTTCGAGCGCATTCGCCGTCATAGCGATGATAGGCAAAGCTTCCACATCTTTTCTCGGAAGCCTGCGGATAGTCCTGGTCGCCTCATATCCGTCCATGATAGGCATCTGGATATCCATTAAAATCGCGTCGTAATAATTTTCTTCCGCCTTCTCCATAATGGATACCGCATCCGTTCCGTCCGGAGCCGTATCCACGACAAATCCCGCCTCTTCCAGAATTACCTGCGCTATCTCGCGGTTAAGTTCGATATCTTCCACAAGCAAAATACGTTTGCCGTTGAAATCTTCCGCCGTCCACGCCGGAGCTTCTTCCTGCTTTTCCATCAGATTGTTAGCGGCAAGCAGCACCGTCTTTAAATCGGACATAAACATAGGTTTGGCACAGAAAGCGGTAACGCCCGCCGCCTTTGCCTCTTCCTCGATATCCGTCCAGTCATATGCCGTGAGAATGATGATGGGAGCCTCGTCGCCGACAGCTTCCCTAATCCTGCGCGCCGTCTCTACTCCGCTAAGCCCCGGCATCTGCCAGTCAATAATATAAGTATGGTAGGAATCGCCTTCGTCATGCGCCATCTTAGCGCGGTATACCGCCTCTCTGCCGGAAGTCGTCCACTCGGAGCGCAAGCCTATCTGCTTTAACATTTTGTTGACGCTGTCGCATACGTTCAAATCATCGTCCACAACCAGTGCGCGCAGATTTTCCAGCTCTTTAATCTGTTTCTCAATATTTTCCGCATCCTGCAGCTTTAATCCTAATTCTATCGTAAATGTGCTGCCTTTGCCGGTTTCGCTCTCAACGCTTATGGTGCCGTTCATCATTTCCACGATATTCTTGGTAATCGCCATGCCTAAGCCCGTTCCCTGAATGCCGCTCTGCGTCACGGTAGACTCACGCTCAAACGGTTCAAATATATGCTCCACGAAACTCGGCGACATGCCGATGCCGTTATCTTTGACGATAAATACATAATCCCCGTATCCGTGCCTGAACGTAGTCTTCTGCATAATACGGAAGGAGACCGTACCTCCGGCAGGCGTATATTTTACGGCGTTGCTGAGCAGATTGATAAATATCTGGTTCAATTTTAAAGGATCTGCAATAACGTCTTCGTTTGTAACCTCGAAAGTATCTATAAAAAATTCAAGTTGTTTTGCTTTGACCTGCGGCTGGATAATATTTACCAGATTATGTATTACTTCGGAGATATTACACTCCTGCTCTTTAATCTGTACTTTACCGCTCTCAATCCTGCTCATGTCAAGCACATCGTTAATCAGGCTGAGAAGATGGTTGCTCGAGGAAAGAACCTTCTGTAAGCTGTCCAAAACCTGATCTTTATTGTCAATATGGCTGACCGCAATAGTGGCAAATCCGATAATCGCATTCATAGGAGTCCTGATATCGTGCGACATATTGGATAGGAACGTAGTCTTTGCCTTATTAGCGTGCTGCGCCTGCAAAAGCGCGTCCTGCAGCGCCTGAGTCTGCTCTTTCTGCTTGATAACCTGCTGCGTAACATCTTTGGTAAGCACCATAACCATAATATCGTTCGTATCTTCATCTTTTGTCATTACAAAGGACTGGCGCAGGCACATCTGTTCATCTCCCGGCACGCCGTCCCAATACTCAATTACGACTTCCCTCTCACCCTGCTCATAACACCTGTTCAGGTTCTCCATATTGACAACTGCGCCATAATTTTCCTTAAACTCCTCAAGAACAAACTCTCCGCGCCTCTCAAAATATTCTGAAGCCCTGCACGGAACTGCCAGTCCCACTTTCTCAAGCATGGATATCTTCTCTCCGCCTACATTTCTGGCAATATCCTGCTCTATCAGGTCTTTAGTCAGGTTAAACTCAAAATTATAGAAAGCTGTGGACAAAATCGCGGTCTGGTACTGCCTCTCCCTGCGGTTGGCAAGAGAGCGTTCTCTTTGAATACGCAGCTCTTCTTCTTTTAATTCCGTTATATTCTGGCGGATAAACAACACCTTAGCCGCCCTATCGCCTTTTCTTTCAAGGCAGATGATATTTATATGCTCCCACTCTGCATGCCCATCCTTGATTACACAACGCTCATAACGCAAATCGTTATGCCCTTTCATGGCATTAATAATGTTGTCTTTATCCATAAAGTTGAGAAAATCTTGACGGCGGTCTTCCCGCACTACCGCAGACAGATAAGCAATGAGGCTGTCATAGCTTCCGCTTTCTGCAATCTCTTTATCCTCAGGCTTCGTCCCCGCCAGATATTGATAAGCGCCTTCTTCCAAATCAACCATCGCAAACCGTGAAAACAGCGTATTGACGCCGCTTATTATATAGCCCATCTCCCGATTTTCTTTCTCTAGCAGCTTACGCCTGTGTCCGGCTCGGATAATGATAAGGACAATATAAATAACAAACAGGACAATCAGCATAATCTCTAATTGAACGCCGACAAGGTTTTCCTCCACAATCATCTGATGGGTGACATTTTTGGGAAATGTCTGTACAAGTACGTATTCGTACTGCGGCAGATAGGAGACGCATATATTATCCGTCCCGCTTGAAGAATCACATTCAAACGCGCCGCTGCCCCCATTTTCAAAAATCTGCTGCACCTTAACAGCAGCATCCTTGTCTATAGTTCCCATTTCGGTCAAAGAATCAAGAATCTGCTTTTCGTAAGAAACGCCGTCGGAACTGGCAATCACCTTGCCATCAGGAGTACACAGGAAGACCTGAGCGGCTTCGCCAAAATATGTGGTAGAAAGCATGCTTTTCAAGTATTCCTCAGCAAGGAATACTCCCCTCAGCACGCCGATAATCTGTCCATCGTAGTATACAGGCGCATAGAAACAAGCCATCGTTTCATCAAAAAACCGAGAATCAAATATAATCTCTATACCACTGTTTCCGCTGATGCCGTCCTTATAGTAATGGCGTTCGGCAACTTCGGCAGTTCTCCCGTCTGTGGCATAATCCACGCCGTTAATGTCTGTAAACATAATCGCATCAAACTGTGATTTCCCTTCAATCGCCGCAATTTGATGCATATCAACCACAGGCTCTGAGAGCCCTTCTCCTACGAAATATGAATAAGTTTCAATCCTGCCTAATGCGTTTCTCAAATCGGCGTCAATCTGCGCGGACTTCATCTGTGTGGAATCCGCCGCATAATCACGGTTCTGTTTCTCCGTCCTCGCACTGTTCTGAGCCGTAAACCATAAAAACAAGAAGACAATAGCAATTAAAAGGAATATGGCATAACCGATTTCCTGTAAATGTTTTTTCTTTTTCATATGTACCCTCCATATATCAATAATATCCTTTTTCCTTGCGCAAATCAAGGGCGAAAGCTATTCCTCCCCGGCTGCGGAATCTTCATTTTTCCTATTTTTGTATGTAGAGAGCGTCTGCTTCATTCTGCGTCCAAACTCTTCATAACGAGACCGCCGCGAAAAGGAAACTGATGAGCGCAGCGCCCGTCTCTGTCCCCAATTCATGACGCTTAAAGCATTTTTTATTTCCTCTTTTACCCTATGCTCCCTAAATTCTTCCATGGAGATTTTATTCTTTAAAGAACCAAGTTCCGTATGAAGACCTTTGTAATGGCTCTCGATAAAGGCGCTGTACTTCTCTGAAATCTGATTGTCCACTGCGCTGAGTACGGCTTCCAGTTTTACATTAAGAGCAATCAACGAATCTGCAGTCAAAGCACAGTCCGCCGCAAATACCGCCATAAACAACATGGCAAGCGGCTCCTGCCATACTAGGGGAATAAGGTCTGTTAAACGAGCCATCCATGGATGAAGCACATACATAACGAATATTCCTGCTGCGCCAAAGCCTAAAGAACAGGGCAGGCAGATTCTTCCGTTAAGATTCAGGGGCATATTACTATAATCCCACCAGACTGCATGAAATATCCGTTCCGTGGAATAAGATGTGGCATACTCCAAGACGGCGGAGCCGATTATGCAGACCAGGAATACCGTAACCGCACTTTCAAACCTTCCGCAGACCAAAACATCAAGCACAGCCCCTACGCCATATATCGGACAGTATGGTCCTATGAGCATGCCTCTATTATCCCATTTCAACCCTTTCAGACTGCAAAAGACAGTCTCCCATATCCAGCCTAGGATACTATATAAGATAAACCAGATAAATATCGTAGTTATATGCGTCATATTTTCATCCGCCTTTTTTCTGACATGTGTTGTTTATAAATATATATAATTAGGAAAACAATGTCAATGACATATTACACGCTGCTTTACTCATCTACTTTACTCGCGCCATATTGCATACTTAATGATATACTTGATTTTACTCCGGCAGACTGTCCCCTAAACAAAGCGCTCCGTAGCCAACCCTCTCATTAGGGTATACTTTTTCTCCCCTTATTGATTTTGCGCCCTTTCGCAAGTATGCTTTTATCTTTTCACCATAAAGATATTGGTCATTGCCGTTCACGATTCCCCACTGCATAAGCAATGCCGCCGCTCCCGTGACAAAAGGAGTGGCAAAGGAAGTGCCTGTGACCGACGCATAATCGCCGTCTCTGGTCGGAGCTATAATATCGACTCCGGGAGCTGCTAAATCCGGTTTGACAAAAGCCCCTTCCGTGCGACTGCCAAGTCTGTCCTGATACAGATAGCCGCGCCCCGAGAAATCAGCATAGGCATCTAAAAACGTGTGATAAGCGCCAACTGTAATTACCTTAGAAGCCGTGGAAGGAATCGTCAACGTCACATCAGGCGTAGGTCTGACGAAGCGAGTCTGCCCCGAGCGCACAGTTTCGGACGGCAGATATAAGGTATAGTTTCCCGTCACTGTTTTGACCGCTTCCAAAACAAATGTCCATATGCCGCTGTTAATATAACTCCTATTAGCCTCCGGCAAAAAGTCGAAATAGATTTCCTGACTGGTAAGGTATGGGGCTGGTTCTCCGTTATATAAAAGAATCCTCGTCTGCTCCAAAGTATAACTTTGTTTTCCGGTTCTGGCGGTATTTATGGTAAACTCTTCCCCTATAGGAGATATCAATCTTACATTATATACATCTGCATAATCCTTCCAAAGCTGGACATTTAGTCCTGTCTCATAATTCCCCACAACCAATTCTATACGCGCCCGTGTCCCAGCAAACGCGCCACCTGCTGCATTATTGCCTGTTGCCGTATCCTCAAACGCCTGACCTGTACTCACGCCGACGCTGCCATATGTATGTCCGCCTGATGCTCCCTCGTTGCCGCTGCCGACACAGATTACGTTTCTTCCTATCTCCGATACATTGTCAATGAATCTCTCTAAGAGCGAAGTGCCGTTATGTGCGCCGTAAGTATTGCCGAAGCTTAAATTAACCGCAAGCGGCATCCGCAGTTCCACAGACTTCCTTATTACATAGGCCAGCGCCCGCATAAGTTCTGTGGTCCGCGGGAAAGAATCCGCTCTCGGAGTTCCGAGTTTCACGATAATAAGTTCGCTCTCCGGAGCCACCCCTTCATAGACGCTTCCATAATTTTCCCCGCTGCCGGCTGCAATCCCCGCTACCGCCGTTCCGTGTCCCGACGTATCCAGACTCGGCACTAAAAGGCTGCCGTCAGCCATGGACGAAGCATTCAACGCTTCATTAATCTGCGCACGGCTAAACTCTACGCCTGTCAGAAAGCCCTCCGGCGGAGCATAATCCCGCCTTCTCTCTTCATTAAGAAGCCCTCTTTCTTCAATCTGTTCCCATACCCGCTCCGCCTGTAAGCTCTGATCCCACAAGTATAAAATTCTGCTGCTGCCGTCAGCATTGCGGAAATCTCTGTTTCTCCACGCTATTCCCGAGTCGATAACGGCTACCAAGACTCCCTGACCGCGCAATGAAGAAACCGCCTGATTCCCTGTAAATATGCACGATGCAGTCTTTCCCTGCAGGGTTTCAAAAAATAACCGCTTGGGCTTTTCAACATATTCAATCTCTTCGACTGCCGCTACTTCATCCATCAATGAGGCAGGAACTGTCAGAATCGCATAGCCCGCTATCAATTCCTCTATCTGTATTAAATTTCCCCGCGGCAGCGCAAAAAGAGAGGACAACCCCTGCTGCAGATTACCATGATATTTTATGATAATTTCCCAAGTATTGTCCTCTTGTTCATAACCGATATTCAATTCCAGCGATTTATTCCGTTCCTCTATTGAAGTATCCAGTGCAAGATTCAGCAGATTTTCAAACTTTTGAGACACAGCTATACTCCTTTGATTTGCTTATCAAATCAGATATTATCATATATATTATATGGGTGTGTCTCTTACTTTATTAACCATTTGCAGCAGATGCATAAAATGCTCTGTCTCTTCCGGCTACCCAGCCATTCTCTTTTACTTTATATTCTCCCGTCAGGCGGATATCTTCGGAAGAACTTCCGATTTCCACATCAATCGTTCCCTTTTCTATACGCCAGCGCATATCCTTATCAAGGAACGCCATCTGGCTTGCAGATACCTCGAAGACAACTTTCTTTTTCTCACCCGCTCTCAATTTAATCCGTTTAAATCCTGCCAACTCTTTTACCGGCCTTGTCATGCTTGCATATCTGTCCCTTAGATAAAGCTGCACTACTTCATCGCCTTCCCTGTCGCCAATATTAGAAACCACAACTTCAATCTGCACCTTCTCATTCGGCGCAATTTCTTTCTTAGAAATCTTCAAATCGGAATAGGCAAATTTCGTATATGAGAGTCCATGTCCAAAACAATATCTGGGCGTATGCGGAAGGTCCACATAGTTTACGAATCCGATGCTGTCCCCCTGATGCCATGCAGAACCGTTAGGGTGATTATAATAAATCGGAATCTGCCCTGAATTATAAGCAACCGATACCGGCATTTTTCCTCCGGGATTATAATCTCCCATAAGGACGCTTACTGCAGCCTCCGCCCCTGCCTCTGCCGGATTCCACGTCTCGAGTATAGCGTTAAGATGCTTATCCGCCTCGTCAGATGAAATCGGTCTGCCGTTAAAATGCACCCCGACAAGCGGCGTTCCTAACTTTGACGCCATTCGTATAAATTCATCCTGGCAGAATGGCAGATTGATATCGCCCGCATCAACCCCTTCGCCCATAGACGCCATAGAACAAGTCCCATGTTTTCCCCCAAGAGTCAATATCGCAATATCGGCTTCTTCCACCAGTTTAAGCGCCTCTTCAAAATGCTGTTGTCCGTCTCCGGCAATATAATACCCATAAGCATAGTTTATCTCTGTATCGGGTAATTTTTCCCGCAGTTCTTCTAAAAGACTCTTACATTCCGGTTTCTGTCTGCGCAGGATATCATCAAAGACCTTTCCTTCGTCCAACTGAATATTTGTCCCCGGAACAGTTTCAACTTCCATATCATCTCCACTATAACTTCCGTTTACCCCCGCAATGGAATTAGCGACTGCATATGTAGATTCCATCATGCACATATGCGTATAGCCGCCGAAAAATTTCCTTGCGCAGTCTGCATGCGGACCGATTAAGGCAATTTTTTTCACATTCCGTTTTATAGGAAGTGTGCCGTCATTCTTTAGCAGCACAATTGACTCCTTTGCCGACTGAAGAGAAATCTCACGGTCTTCCTTCCGGTAAAATGCTTTTCTCAATTCTTCGCCTTCAAGAGCATATGGGTTCTCAAACAGCCCCATGCGGAATTTTGCCGTAAGCACCCGCAGTACCGCCCGATCAAGGACGGCAATATCCGCTTTGCCGGATGCAAACATCTCCTTAAGTTCTTCTCCGTATCCCGTGGGGCTTGGCATCTCTATATCCATTCCCGCTTCCATGCACAAAAGCCCTGCTTCCCCTTCTGTATCTCCTACATGCTGGACGTTATGCACTCCGCCCACTGCGCCATAGTCGCTTACACAAAGCCCATCAAATCCCATATCTTCCCGCAGAAGTTCCGTCAACAGCCCATACGATGCCGAAAGCGGCTCACCATTGATGGAACAATAACAGGGCATGATGCCTCTCAGTTGTGATTCCGCAATAGCCGCTTGGAACGGTTTAGCATATACCTCCTGCAAAAGACGCGGTGGCGTGTCAGAATGAGTCCCATGTATGCCGCCCTGCGAATTATGGAAAGCAAGAAAATGTTTCGCCACGCTATCGGTTCTTCTTCCTGCGGTTTCACGTTTCTGCGCTCCTTTAGTATAAGCGCTGCCAAGTGATGCCGCCAATGCAGGATCTTCTCCATAAGTCTCTCCCTGTCTTCCCATGCGGGAATCCCTTGAAATATCAAGCACCGGAGCCAGTATATGCGTAATGCCGCAGGCAGCCTCCTGCCTGCTGACAATCTCTGCAATCTGCTCTTCCAGTTCCGGATTAAAGCCTGCGCCCCTTCCGATTCCCGATGGAAAGCTAGTACTATCCTGTATAAACGCCCCACACAAGCCTTCCATATGGAAAATCGCCGGAATATGATGTGGGCTGTTCTCCATCACAATCCCCTGCACCTTTCTCTGCCATGCCGCCGCTTCTTCCAATGTTTCAATCCTGCGCATTTCCAGCGTGCTTACCTCGCCTATTCCTGCTTTGGTCTGCCCTGAAATATAATCAAAATCCATATAGACCGTATCAAAAGGAAATACCGTATTGACCTGAGCCATTTTTTCTTCCAGACTCATCTTAGCAAGAAGTATTTCGGCACGCTGTTCAGGCGTTAAGGCAGTATCCATATAATCTTTACTCATTTAAAGTTCCCCCCTATTCCTTTTATTGCACCATTTCAACGTCTTGACTGCCTTCATAATCTCTTTGTATTTTATGCAAGGCTAAATACATTTTAAATTTTACTTTAATCTTTTAATCTCAAATTGGTAAAACATAGACAATAAAACTGCAGTTAAAAATACTACCGCCATTTTTATGCCTAACGTAATTCCATGAATTGCATAATCCGTCAAATTAAGCATAACCGGATGAATTAAATATATTGGCAGTGAAATTGTCCCAAGATAACCAAAAATACCATTTATTCTATCATTTGTTATCTGCATGCCCTTCCCCGAAAACGTGATGGTAATAGCTGCAAATGTTCCTACTACCGTTACTATCATACAAAGCGGCTGTAAAGATGAGCTAATGGGAATCAAGCCAAGAATGACCGGAAGGCAGTATCCTGTCAATTCTACGAACCTTAATATCTTTAAGCTTATTCCACCATATTCATGCTTTGCAACATACTCAGAAAGATAATATGCCAGCATACCAATAATAAGTTCCGCCGACGCTCTCACATCATAAATGAAATTCTGCCGGATATGTCCATTTAACATAATGCCACTTATCAGGAAAAAGACGCCGATAATACCCAATGCGCAAAAAGAAGCAGGTACGGTTTTTAGTTTTTTCCTTAACAATAATACTAATGGAAATATCACAATCATACTAAGAAGCATAGCCGACAAATACCATTCGGGAACAATCAACGCTTCATTGAATGATTCATTCCAAAATGATATCATTTGCACAAACAATAAACCTGGCAGGCCTCTTTTTAACTTTGGCAAAAATGCAGGCGTTTCAAATATCAAAATGATTAGCAGCATTGCAATATTTGCTACAATATGTATTGGTAAGATTCCCTTAACCTTTTTAACCATAAACTGCAACGTGGATTTTCCTATCTTTACATCTCCACCAGCACTTAATTTTTCTATCGAACGTGCCATAAAATATCCGGAAATTATGAAAAAAAATTCAACTGCAACCGCCCCATTTTCAAAAAAGTTGATTTCACTATTATTCATCGACATCTGAACATGGTATCCAACTACTAATAACGAAAAAAGGAAGCGCATCAATTCAACTATATTATTTCTATTCTTCATAAACTTACTCTCCTGCCATACGCTATAGACTGGGTTATTCATCTACATTCCTAAATATAGGAATAATTTGTGTAATTTATTTGATTTTTTTCCATTCTGTTTTATAATTTAAAGTATAGTATATTTCTTTACCGCAAAGGAGCAAAAATGGACTATATTTCTTTTTGTAAAAATTATTTTTCAGTAACCCAGATTCCCGTAAGCTTGCTGCTTAAGAACAAACCTCTGTATTCTTCCTTAGGCGAATTGCTTGATTCCGAATATAAGAACACCCATGAAATTTTTTGGGATTTCCCCTATGAATATAACAACCCCGTTTTCTGCCGCTACTCCCCGGATATTGAATACGGCTGCGTCCATGTGGAGAATACTGATTACCGCGTAATCTTAGGTCCTTCCTTCGGCGTACCTGTCACAGAACAGCTTATCCAAACCTATATGCACGAAAATGCAATCCCTCTTGAATATAAAGAAGCCGTAACTGAATTTTTATGCGCTATTCCCTGCATCAGCCATCAGCAGTTCTCAAGGCATCTTGCCCTAGTCTACCAGAGCCTTAACCAAAAAGATATACAACTGGATGACCTATTTGCCTGGGAAACAAATGCCACCCGAAAACGCACATCTGAGCAGTTGCTTAAGCGGATTGACAATCTGGAAAATAATAACCTGCACAATACATGGGGCTATGAACAGGAGCTTTATTCCTTTATCAAAAATGGTGATGTCCGCAAACTGGAAGATTTTCTGGCATCTTACCCTAAGTCTCCAAATGAAGGAAAGCTTGCAAACACGCCGCTGCGCCATGCCAAAAATCTCTTTATCCTAAATGCTGCAAAAATAGCTGTCTTAAGCGCCATTCCCGCCGGTATTGATATTGAAAAAACATATCACCTGACCGACCTTTATATACAAGAATGCGAACAACAGCTTACCATCGAAGGCGTCAAATCCCTTCAGCTTTCTATGGTCAGGGACTTCTGCACTCAGGCTGGGGAAGCCCATATTCCCGACGGCATTTCTGCTGAAACCTACCAGTGTATTAATTATATCCGCAGCCACACTAATTCACCTATAAGCATAAGCAGTGTAGCACAGCATGTTCATCGCAGTAATTCTTATGTCCTAAAACTATTTAAAAAAGAACTGGGCATCAATATGGGTTCTTTTATCACCAGATGCAAACTGGAGGAAGCAAAAAGCCTGCTAACCTATAGTGAAAAAAGTCTGGCTGAAATCAGCAGTTATCTGTGCTTCTCCAGCCAGTCTTATTTTCAAAATGTGTTCAAAAAGAAATACGGTATGACTCCCCTGCAATACCGAAAGGAACACCAAAAAATCTGATTATCCTTTTACACCGCCCATCTGTACGCCTGTAACAAAATACTTCTGAGCAAAAGGATATGCACACAAAATCGGCAGCGTACCAACAATTGTCATACAATATTTAACAAGATTACCTACCATGTCTGCTGCCTGTTTAGCATCATCTCCTGATATATTGGTTGCAACCTTACTGGCGTCATTTTGAATCAGTATCTCCCTCATGAACAACTGCAAAGGCCAGTAATCCCTTGCCTTAGGCAGATAGATACTTGCAGAATACCATGAGTTCCACTGCATAATAACATTGAACATTACCACTACTGCAATTGTTGCTTTTAACAATGGTGCAAGGATTCGGAACAGTATCACCAGCGGACCTGCCCCATCCAACTTGGCTGACTCTTCATAGGAATCCGGCAACTGTTCAAAAGCAGATTTCATCATCATAATGTAAAAAGCATTCAGCACTCCGGGAACTATAACCGCCCATCTTGTATTAATCATGCCAAGGCTCCTGACTACCATGTAACTCGGAATCAAACCACCGTAAAACATCATAGTGAACATAATCATAATCGCCAAAGGACCTTTTAATTTAAAATTCTTACGGCTAAGGAGAAAACCACCAATCAGTGTACCGATTGCCATGATAATAGTAGTAATCAAAACATAAAAAATAGTGTTAGCATAGCCGGACATAATACTTTTGTTATTCAAAACCAGCTTATATCCTTCAAACGTTATGTCACCTAATGGCTTTAACAACAGCCCGCTCGAACCCATTAAAAGTCTTGGGTTGCTGATTGAAGCCATGACCACATGCCAGATTGGAATAATACATATAAAACTGAATAAAGCCAAAAATCCATAATTTACAATATTAAAAATAATACGGCTCGGACTCGATTTTTCAACCATGATTCTACCCCCTTAAAGCAATGACTGATCAGCTAATTTCGCGCTTAAATAATTTGCCAGCAATAGTAAAATTGTATTGACTACCGAGTTAAAAAGACCTACTGCCGTAGAATATCCGAATCTTCCGCCTTCCAAACCTATACGCTGTACATATGTAGTAATAACATCTGCCGTGGAATAAATGCTTGGATTATACAGATTCAGGATTTTATCCATGCCTACTGTCAAAAGAGTTCCACATTTTAAAATCAACATGCTTACCACCATGGGTTTAATTCCCGGCAAGGTGATATGCCACACCCTCTGTAAACGATTCGCTCCATCAATAGCAGCAGCTTCGTGCAATTCCCCTGATACATTAGTGATTGCCGCGACAAATACAATTGAGCCATAGCCCAAACCCTGCCACTGGTCTGAAATCAGGTTAATCATCCAGAAATAATTTGGATTTGTCAACATATTCTGTCTTTCTATTAGTCCAAGATTCACCAGCAGATTCGTAATAAGTCCCTTAGATGAGCAAAAGTCAATAATCAATCCGCAGACAACAACTGTCGAAATAAAGTAGGGCATATAGCTGATAGTCTGCACACCCTTTTTAAACCGCCTACCCCATTTTACTTTGTCGTTTATCTCATTAAGCAGAAGCGCAAAACCTATTGACAGCGGAAATCCCACAAACAGTCCCAGTGCGCTGATAACAAACGTATTCCTTAACACTGTAAAGAAGTTCGGGGATGTAAAAAATTCTACGAAGTTCGCAACCCCCACCCATTGACTGCCAAATATTCCTTTCGCCGGCTTAAAGTCCTCAAAAGCCATGATAAGACCGCCCATCGGAATATAGTTAAAAATAATGAAATAAATAATGATGGGAATCGCCAGAAGATATAATCTCCAATTCATCTGGAAGTCTCTTTTCCATGTCAGTTTTCCACGGTTCTTCTTTTCCAACTGAATTTCATTCATTCTAATACCCCTTTTCAAACATCATTTCCTTCCCAATTCTTATATTATAAAAACCTTGTTTTAAAAATGCAGATTAGCGTGCAAGATACCTGTCATATGCAGACTGTTCAGCTTCAAGGAAAGTATCAAGCCCTAATTTATCAAGCTGGTCAAGATACGCCTGCCATGATTCTTCCGTCAGTTCCTCAGTTCCCATAATGAACTTGGGCACCATAGTATCCACATAATCAAAAATATTGGTTGCCACTGACGTATATTTTGTACTCTCTTCTGTATTCAGGGTTGCACCGCCGGGGAATACTCTGTCCCTGCCGTATTTTACCCATACGTCACCTGCATTGTCCTGTGCGTCGTCATTTGCTGTACGTTCCAAATTAAACGCTACATACTCGTCGCTTGCAACCGATAAACCCGGAAGGCGCTCGCCATAGAATGAAAAAGCTTTTATATCATAATCATCACCACGAAGCAGCTTTTCGTTTACACAGAAGTTTCCATTTTCATCATAATAATAAGCTGCCGGAATATCATACTGTTGATACAATTCATCGCTTGCCGCCTGCTCAGCATTCAGCCCCTTTGCCCTCAGCAGCTTACCTTCTTCCGAATAAAGATAATCCATTACCTTAAATATACGCGCCAATTTATTTTCGTCACATGCAGATGAGATACAAAACGGATTGCTGGCAACGCCGTTAAAGATATAAAATCCAGCGTCTGCTTCTGTAATGCCATGCTCAGTGTCAAGCGGCGCTGTAATAGGCACGACATCTACATTCAGACCATAATCGGGCATACTCATTACATCCCCTACCTGCTCTAACAGTGCAAACCATACGCCTGCAGCGCCGCCATAGGTCAGGGCTGGATTTGGCAGATAAAACATATCATTGGTACGGCTGGCAAAATCCTGATATACATATCCCGCCTCATACCACTCATGCATTTTCTGCAGATAGTTATAAAAATTATCGGTAGCTGCGCCAAATTCTACAGTCTTCCCATCTGAAGCAAGCTGATAGATTGCCCCTGTACCAAATCCTGATGACAGCTCGCCGCTGGTAATATAACCGCAGGCAGGAATAATCAGACACGCTGTATCTGTCATTCCTGAGGCATCAAAATACTGCTTCATAAGCGGCAGCATATAATCCCAATCTTCTACAGTCACCGGATTCTCGTTTCCACTAGGGAACTGTACATTGCCACCGGTCATGGTTTCCAAAATATCACGACGGTATGCAAGTCCGCCCCACTGGTTTCTTGTCTGGTCTTCGATAAAATATATCCCAAAGGCATGACCTTCATCATCATAAACAAGCTTACGGAGTTCTTCATCCGCCTGGATCAGTGCGTAATAATTCGGCATATACTCTTCCAGATAGGGAGCGATGTCTATAATAACCCCATCCTCATAAAGCGAAGACATGGAATCACTTGAATATGTAGTATTCATGATATCCGTATAGTCGCCCGTTCCTATCATTACCTGAAAGTTTTCAGCCTCAGCACCCATTGCCGGAAGCTGATAGGTCATCTCCACATTGAACATTTCATTCAGGCATTTTACCACCGGATTCTCATCATAAGTTGTATAATGCTTATAATCGTCCGCGTACATCCAGGTAGAAAATTCAATGGTCTTGCTTTCGTCATCTGCGGGGAGCAGGCTTGCAGAAGAAGCATCATTCCCCTGTGAATCACCTGTTGTGCCGCTTGAAGCATTATTATCTCCTCCACCACAACCTGTAAGCAGACCAACAACCATTGTCAAACTTAGTAATACTGAAACTATTTTCTTTCTCATTGTTCCTCCTATCCGTCAATTGCTGACTTTTTTATATAGGTTAAAAATAACATGTCACGAATGTTCAATATTGTAATATATGATATTTTTTTTTGATATTTAATAAATGTTATCAAATTTCTATTTTCCCCGCTTTTTGCAGCATCATAAAAAGATTCAACACTCCGGCATCCAGTTTTTCATGTGTCAGGCGTCCTTCCTGCAATCCTTTAAGTATCTGTTCTATTACCGGCGGACCGCCGGGCATTATCACGTCATTTCCTGCCATAACCGCGTCTGCGCCGTCAACCACAATATCCATGTCGCCCCAATCAGTTACCACCATGCCCTGATATCCCCACTCATTCCGCAGGATTGCCGTACATAGATCACTGTTCCCACCGGCAAAGGTACCGTTTATCTTATTGAATGATGTCATAAGGCAATATATATCAATGCCTTGAATGACCATCTGAAAAGGCTTTAAATACAGTTCTCTGGCAGCTCGTTCTGTAAGAATAGAATCTGCCGCGTCATAATTTCTCTTACTGCTCCCGCGCCGGAATGTCTCCTGTTCATTAGCCGCAAAATGTTTCGGACAGGCAAGTACTGGATTGTTTTCCTGCACTCCCTTGACAACAGCCATACCACAGATCCCCGCTAAGAACGGATCCTCTGAAAAATATTCAAAATTCCGCCCGCAAAGGGGATTCCGATGAAGATTTAACGCAGGTCCCAGCCAGACATCAACCTTTTCCCTTTTACATTCATCACCAACGGCGCTGCCAAATTCATATAAAAGTTCTATATCAAAGCTGGCTGCTAAAAGCATCTGCGTAGGCCATGCAGTACGCCCGATTCCCGCCGGTCCGTCTTTATACGATACAGAATGAATGCCCACGTCTAGAATTGCCGGTGAGACATATCCGTTCATGCCTACTTGATGGTCATTTAGCGTAATTGGCATGCCTTCTTCATCAAACCATGTTTCAGGATCTTCATTGTCTTTAAATGCTGAAAATGCTGTTCCCGGACCATACCCCACCAATAAACACGCTTTTTGCAATTCTGTAAGGGCGCCTGTCTTTTTTAATGCGCTTTCCTTAAATTGCCTACAATCAATTTGCACCTCTTTATTACATAATTCTTCTTTGCCACATGTTTTCAGGACATCTTCTGCGCTTAAACAAATACGCCTTGCGCATGCTGCGCTATATGGTTCCCTATCAGCCCCCGACACATGCAGGAATGAAATTTTCCCCTGATTGCAGGCTCTTAAGTTAAGCCTGTTTTGGCAGCAGAATACTTTTATGTCGCTCCCTACCACTATATCAGCCGCCTTTTCAAAACTATGCGAAGAGTTACCTATTAAGATCGCATACCTTCCAGCTTCAATTATCCATGCCGCTTCCTGCTCACTGTAACAGGCAAGCTCCCGCCATGGAAGAAAAATATAAACTTCCTGCTGCCTGGCGGGTTCAAGCAGACATGTCTTCCTAATTCCTTTTAACTCCTTTTTTGCATGTTCGCTTCTGGTGCCATGTGTGGAAATGTAAAGCTGTATGACTTCTTTTCCGGGATAATCCCCTGTATTAGAAACAGAACTCAAAATCCCGATTCCGCCATCTTCCTTTCGCACGTTTATTACACGAATTGCAAAGCTTGTATAGGAAAGGCCATAGCCAAAAGGATAAAGCGTATCCACGCCAAAACTGTCAAAATAGCGGTATCCCATGTAAATATCTTCCCTGTATACCGTCACCGGACTAAGAATATGCCCTATACTTCCGTTTTCCACTGCTGGAAGCCCGTAGCTCTCATATGTCTTTATCTCTTCCGGCAAGTCTTTATTACATGAAAAATCTTCCGCCGTCGGATAATCCTGATACTTCCATGCAATCGTAACCGGCAGTTTCCCGGACGGATTTACCTTCCCGACAAGAATCCCCGCCAATGCGTCTGCGCCCTCTTCACCCGGTATCCCGATAAACAGAATACTTTGTATCTGCGGATAATTTTTCGTCCAGCCTAAGTCTATTAGTCCGTTTGCATTCACAATCAGCACAATCCTGTCAAAGCACTGGCACGCCTGAGCGATCAAATCCTGTTCTGATACCGTCAATTCATAATCTCCTATCAGGCGGCGGTCACACTCTTCTCCGCCTGAATTCCGTGTAAGGACGCAAACCGCCGTTCCGGTCAGGAGTGATGCGCGGCGCAGCATATCGTTAGGAACCACATATTCCTGAATAGGCGGATGATACTTCCCAAATATCTCATACATTAAGCCGCTGTTCACCAGTTCTTTTCCACGCGACCAGTCGATTTCACCTTCCTTAAATGCAGGCTCCTGCTGCATTTTGGATTGATAAAATGTTTCCAATTCACGAAGCGGAAAAATACCGCATTTTTTACATGCTTCCAAAATAGAGCGCACTTTTTGGCTGCCCGCAGAACCGGAACCATTTCCGGAGTAAATCATATCAAGCTGCCCCCTGCCCAAAAACGCCACGCTGCTCCCACTTTGTAAGGGAAGAAGGTTTCTCTCATTTTTTAATAGGATAATTGATTCTTCCGCCAGCTTTCTTGCCAATTTTTTCCGCTTTATTTTATCCATTTGAATACCCGTCCCCTTTTCTTAACTAATTACCAGATGGAACATAATTCCTTTTGTCTCCTTAAGTTCAAATAAAACGACATCTTTGTCAGTTATTCCTTCCAAAGTCTCAATCACTTCTCCTACCGGATTTAATACTTCCAGACTGGCTTTTTTAGCCTTTACTTTCAGCGTTCCTTCAATGGTATTTGCATAAAGTTTTCCCTTTATTGACACATTGGTCAAGGTTATCCCCATCATCTGCTCCCCTGCTTCATAGGTGGTTTCGTCGCAGCCTGTCTCACCCATAGCCGTTAAAATAAATTCAGTCGCCGTATTAAGCGGTTCCGCATTTTTAGCCATCACAGACACAGACATTCGCTCATTTTGGATATTAAGGCTGATTTTATCCGTAAGCTGTATCTCATCTGTCGGCGCGCCGGAAAAATATCCGCAATACGACGTATTTAGCGCAAATTGCTTCTGATCCGGATCAAAACATATCTCGCCTGTATCGGATACTAGCCTGCCGTCTACATAACCTGCTGTCTCGCCCCACAGCCCCCACGATTTAAAAGCTTTATCCAAAACTTTCGCATATTCCGTGTAATTGCCTGTGCCGGCAAGACTGCTTATGTCTTTGATTACAAGCTGCTGTGCGCCCTGATAAACGCCGTCCTCTATTTCCTTTGCTCCTTCGGCTGCCAGCGCAAGACGCTTCTTATCTTCCGACTCCCTGAACGCATCCCTGTACTTCGACCATGCGTAATATACGCCGTGCTTTGCCTCGCTTAAATCCCCTCCGTTGAAAAAGCCTGCATTGATAGCAGCGTCGCCATCGCCGCGGTACTTGGAACCACCGTCGATAAAGACATTCCTAAGCGATGAAATATACGGTATAAACGTATGATTCATAGCCTGCCAGTTTGGAAGCGTCTTAAGGTCTTCCTGCGTATAAACAATATCAATCTTATTTTTTGCCGTCTGTACCATTCCTTTTAAGAACATGGATGCCATAAATCCCCACTGGCATGCAACTGCCGGATCGTTATAAGCATCAAACACATTGAAAATCTGATCTGCCGGCTGGTCGTCCCAGTTCTCCGAAGTCTGATAATTATATAAAATCAGACCGTCCCAATCATTTAAACACGCGTATGCGATTGTATGTACAAAAGCAGTCGAATGGAACGGGTGCAAACCATATTCATTCCACTCCGTAATCATAAACGGTTTTTTATCTACAACAGCTTCCGACGCCATAGAAAGAAGAGTCGTGGCAATGCTTCCTGCCCCTGTCTGCAAGGTCAGAGGATTGACACTGACATACTCCGTCGGACCGGCAACAGTAAATGTCGTGCCATGGAACGGCAAAATCGGATGATTGAAATAAACATTATTCTCCATGATATCGCCATCCGTATGTCCATACACATCCGCCGCCCCGCCAAGCAGATTGCTTGTTGCAATCGGAACTCTGACGCCAAGTGAAATCAGGAAATTCTTAAATCTCCTGTAAAACCTGCGGTTATTCGCAATGCCGAATTCCATAA
Source organism: Butyrivibrio sp. (assembly GCA_023664865.1). Classification (GTDB taxonomy): domain Bacteria; phylum Bacillota; class Clostridia; order Lachnospirales; family Lachnospiraceae; genus UBA3282. The sequence continues at coordinate 54,407 of JAMPEU010000015.1, forward strand.
AATCCGCATATCTTGCCGGGGAAGGCATCCAGTCGTTTCCTTTCCAGTCGCCATTCGGATCATTGACCGGCTGCACGAATCCTCCCTGAACCCTGCGCACAGTATTCTTTGTCGGATCTTCATCATCGCCCAGCGCGCATACGCCGTCTACTGTCCACGCCTCTTTCAGTCTCTCCCTTGTGCCATATTTATTCAAAAGAAAGGCGTTAAACTTCTTAACAACCTCTTCCTCATACGGAATAAGCTCAGGATTCCCCTGCACTTCCCCTGTTCCTTTGATTGCCGAATCTTCATTGTTAATCTGGACTACCACAACCGCCGGATCATCGACAAGCGCAAGACCTGTATAAGGATTGACATGTGTCAACATCTTACGTGCATAATCCATCTGCAGTTGTATCAAACGTTCATTTATCATCGTGAACAGTTTCACGCACTCTTGGAAATAACCGGGATAATCCAGTCCATCTCCGGGAATCATACGTCTTGCCACCATCAAATCAACGTGCAGATAAATTCCTTTTTCCTTCAGCTTCGCCGCAAAATAGTCAAAACGATCCAGCCCTTCTTTATTAAATTCTATGCTGGAACCACTTTCATAATCTAACAGTGGAGCTTCCTTGGTCTGTGACCAACTGCAAGGTTCTTCGCCAATCGGTGCATCAGCGGCATGCAGGCGTACAATATTTACGCCCATTGAGGCAAATCTTTCCGCCATTTTATCAGCAGTTTCATGCGTCGGCGTTGCCGACCTTGTCGCCATGCAGAAACCAAGAAATCTGGCTCTTGTACCGTCTTCAAAATAAAGATGACCGTTTCGTTCCTTCACAAACCCGTGTTTGCCAGCCGGTGCATCCAAAAGCCATGAATAATCCAGTACCCCTTTATTTGCTTCCGCCTTATGAATCCTAATATTTTGTTTCATTTTCTCCTCCTTTTAAAAGTATTTTTATATGCTATTATAAAAGTTTTTTTATGTTCTATATTGTAATTAAAAATTATAAATTATAATTTTTAACATATAACGCTATTGCAAAGTTACACATACTTCATGCCTCTTACCATCTCGGAAGTCAGGAATCACATTTCCATCTATCTTAGCGTTATCTACAGTAAGCGAATACTCCCCGCCGCCCTTATGATGCGGATTGCGGATCACAATATGATACGCTGCCCCGCGGAACTGTCGCGTAATCTCTGCTGCTTCCCATTCCTTCGGAATACATGGTTCAACTTTAAGTCCGTTATAATCCCTCTTCACACCAAGTATTCCTTCCACCATACAGCGCAGGGACCATGCCGATGTGCCGGTCGTCCACGACTGGTATGATTTTCCATAATATTTAGGATGCGTTGCATAACAGTTTGTAAATACATAAGGTTCCGCACCGGAGCGTTCTGAAGGGTTCTTATCACTGTCCGGCATAATCTTTTTTAATGTGCGGATTGCGTCCTGCGCACGCCCAAGCTTACAGTCCGCAAGCAGCTTAAAGGCGGAAGCATGGCAGTAGACGCCGCCATTTTCAAACAATCCGGGCAGCATGCCGGACATCCTTCCTGTTTCGGGAAGATACTCATCATACGGCGGCATATTAAGCGGAAACCCGAAGTCCTGCTCCATACTGTCAATTGCCGCCTCCACCTGCCCAAGCCTTCCTTCCGGTGCCACATCTCCAAGAATTGCCCATATCTGTGCATTCAGGTAAATTTTACTGCCCTTGCTGTCTTTACTTCCGATTTTTCCGTCTTTAGTCAGCGCACGGGCATACCATTCACCGTCCCACGCATATTCATTAATTGCCGTTTTCAAAATCCCATACTGCTCCTTCATGTATGCGGCATACTCAGCGTCCCCGGCAGCTTCCATCAGATTAGATAATTCTAAAAATCCCAGACACGCCTGCTCAGAAAGCATGACGGACTCTGCTTCTAAGTCCGTCGTAATATTTAATGCGTCATTCCAGTCGGCAAAATAAATCCTAATTAGCCCATTTCTCCCTTTGTCTGCAAGAAGGCATGAAACGGCAGCCTGCACATGTTCCAGTACAGTTCCTTCTCCCCCATCCTGCCATTCAAGCTCCCGGCTCAGAATAGAAAAGTCCCCGGTTTCTTTGATAAGGGCACAGACCGCCCATATAATCCAGAACGGCTGATCAGAATAACGTGTATCGTCGTACGGATACCATGTCAACACAGTATGCCCATCTTTAAATTGATGGCGCAGGCATTCCAGTATTTCAGCTTTTGCCTTTTCCGGTCTAAAATTTAACAAGGCGACTGCGATTTGAAGATTATCACGCACTCCCTTTTTCCCGACTATACAGAAATCCACCTGTTTTTTAATCCATGAATTTAACTGCACGCCCAATTTTTCATCCGGTATATGTAGAGAAAGGGCATTATATTTTTGTAAAACCGCGTCCTTTGTCCGCTGATATTCCTTATCAAAAGCTTCTTTATTTATGTATCTTCCAACAGTCTCATATGCTTCCTCTTTTGACTCGCAAACGCCAAACGCCAGATAAATCTCTTTTTCCTCACCCGGTTCAAGCGTTAGCCTATACTGCAGCACGCCTCCCGGAATAAAGAGCGCTGCCTCAGAACCCGTACAATCCTTCCCCTCCGCTACAATCTTTGGCCGTACAAACAACGCCACCGGCGAAGTGTCAAGGCGCGTCTGCGTTTGTGTAGGACCGCAAAAAGCCGTCAGATCCCCATCATAAGCAAACGCCTTTTCCGACGATGCCAGAAAGCCATTGTACCGCTTATGCGGGGCAAAGGGATGACTCGATTTACAGAATATGCCATTCAGCTTATCATCAAAACCTGTTTCAAGGCAGCGGTACATCTCATAGTAGCGTGGATACGAAAATCCTTCCAGTTCAAAGGAAACAGCCGCAAAAATGCTGATTGTCCGGCTTCTTGTATCTTCATTGCGCACCGTCAGCCTCCACATTTCATGGAAAGCAGCCTGTGGGACAAAAATCTGCCAGTCAGAGCTTATTTTGCCTTTTCCTGTTTTAATCGTTGAATCCCATATACTGTGCCTGCACTCATAGCTGTCTACCGGCTGGTCAGACGGTCCCTTGCCGATATTCCAGAATGCTCTGCTCTCTTCATCCCTAATATAGATGAAACGAGCGTCTCCCTGATTAATACGGCACATATTCGCCTGCTCGTCAATATAATAACTGCGTCCCTGCCCTGTCTGGGCAATCTGAGCACAATATCCGTTTTCATTCCACAGATAGTTATACCAGAAACGCGGCGTATTGGGATTTGTGATCACGCATGTATTCCCATCATCTGAAAAATGATATAGCCCACTCATAAAATCTTACCTCCTATTCGGATATCCTTATCAAGAAACGCCCCCTAATCAGCAGGAAAACAAAGCGCTAATTTAGCAAACAAATCTCCAAGCACCAGTGATGCGTTCATCTTATGATATACGCGGATACAACGGTATCCTGTGTTATGAATATAAGTCATGTCATCGTTAAATTCGGGCGCTTCCTGCATTGTATACGCATAAATATCTTGATGTAAAAGTGCGCCTACCGTACAGTTATCGCCAAGACACCATGTTTCGCCCGATGTCCAATGGGCGTTCTTTGAATCATTAAATTCAACAAGCTGTTCAAACAGATATCGTCCTATATTCCCATATGGCCTGACTTTCTGCTCCAGCTCTGCGATGCCAACTGCCATCTGCGCTACCACATCGGCAGGAATCTGCCAAATATCCAACTTGGAACTCATAACAATATTGGCAGCTAAGATATCGTTGCTTAAGTTAAATTCCGTCCCGCCATCAGGATACTGCCCACCGCCATTCCAAATTGCAGTGACACGTCCTTCAATTTCCGGGTGTTTTAGCAATGCACACGCCATATCGGTGATAGGTCCCATAAAAAGAACATACAGCGGTCGGGAATCGTCTAAAAGCGCCTCGCGGACAATTAAGTCCGCGCCCTCTGAATACTCATAATCCGTTTTAGAGTTAATCGCACATTCAGCGCCATGATAAATATCTGTATCAGTTCCCATGTACTTATTTATGCGTATACATTCCTCATAGCTGTCAAGCATTGAATGTTCAGAATGAAAATTTCCAAAATGCGCCGCAATGATTCCACGCACATCAAATTTCTCTGTCAAAAGTGCATGTACGATTGCATACTGGTCGTCTGCTTCATTTTTGGCATCTGTATCAATAATGACACGGACTTTCTTATGCTCTGGAACATGATAATGGTATTTCATCTTATTTTGCCCCTTTAGCTTCCTTTTTCTTTTTCTTAGCCTCAACTTTTGCTATGTATTTAGCATTCTCTGTATCAAAATCCAAGCCTTTCTTACGGCAGCGTTCTTTTAAGTCAGCGATACGGTTCTCTTCATATTCCCTCTCTGCCTGTTCTCTTTCACGACGCTCAAGTTCTTCGGGTTCAACCCACTCTTCGCCGCGGGCAAGCACAGCTTCTTTACGACGGCGAGCCAGCTCTGTATTAATCTCAGGCAGATGTTTCTCCACGTCCATAAACGGTAAAAGAACCAGATATGCGACCGCCAGAATAATATCAAATAAATAGAAGGCAAGAGTCATAAAACGAATTACTTCCGCACTTGGCGTTACGCCTACCACATCGACAAAACCCAGTTTCAATATAGAAGCTTCAAAGCCGCCTGCAAACGGCGCGTAGATTCCTGCCTGAATCGCCGTAATAATCGAAACGCCTAACAATCCTTCCAGACGCAGCCCCGATTTAAACTCCACACTGTCAAAGGCAAAGCATAGCAATGTCGCAGTAACATAGGCATTAGGCAGCATTCCCGTCTGCCTTAAGAAACCTGCAACCATAGCAAGCGTAACGTTGCTTGGAAACAGCCAGCCCATAATGCTTCCTACCAACGCCATAGCATAGCCCGCCATAGAAACATTTCTAATTCCGAATTTCTTTGCCAGCGGATAAATCGCAATCGCGCCCAAGCCTAACGGTATGCCTGTAATCACCTGATAAAGGGTAAACATCAAAGGATTCTGGTCGCCGCCCAATAAAAATTTAACGTAAAAATACTGGACATTTCCGCCTTTAAAATTATCTACAATGCCGCCGACTGTCATAAGTATCATGAATATAACGTAATATTTATTGGTAAGCAGCGCTTTCATCTGGTCACGCAGCGGAATGCTGTTTTCTTTATCCAAACCGACTTCCTGCGCCACATCTTCAATAATTCTCTCTTTAGTATAAAAATACTCAATCAAAAGCAGCGGAACCGCAATAATGGAAAGCGCCACTAAGAGCTTCGCGTATCCGGTAATGTCATGCTCCAGCCACATTGGCAGCACTACCATGTTAATCAACATGCCGATAATCATACCGGAAATCAAGGTCCACGACATCTGCCTGATGAATTTCACCCTAGTCTTTTCTACCGGATCACGGGTAATCAGTGAACAAACAGTATCCCTGAACAGATAAAAGTACGAAGAACCCACAGTATGATAACAAATAAGCAATATAAAGAAGTAATACCAGTAGGATTCACCTAATGTCGTACCGGGGAATAAGAAAATCAATCCGCCGATTATAATTGAAACAAAGCCAAATATCAGATGCCACGGGCGCATCCTTCCCTGACGTGATTTGGTGTGCTGCATAAGCCAGCCGTTTAACAGTCCTGTAAATATCGCCAGAATTTTGGCAACTGTCATGATTACTTCATAGTATCCGCCCATTTTCTGTATCATTGCGACGTTTTCTGTCCCATACATGGCTCCTGTCTGCTGGGTAAAGAACTTCTCCACCAACGCCGCAATCGTATTGACGACGAAAATAAGCCCCAATGGTCCTACAAGATGCCCTAAAATTAATTCCTTCTTTGACACAGCGCGGGTTTTAACTTTAGAATCCATAACAGGCTTATCAAATAACCCGCCGCTTAACAATGTAATCGTTTTCTTTTCTGTCATACATTTCCTCCTTTAAGGTTTATTTCATTCCGCTTTTCCATGACAATTAAAATAATCGTTCTATCATGTATTTATAACAACTATAAATCTTATTTTCGTTTTTATATTGTAATTTTTGGGATAATATTGTAATATTCTATATATATTTAGATATGTATTAGATATATATTGTATTTTTATAAATATTCGATAGAGAAAGTTTTTAGAGAACTCCCTTATACAGTAAAAAAGCCTGTCTGAAATCAGCAATTATTTATGCTTTTCCAGTCAGGCTTTTTCAAAAAGTCTAATTTCCAAGCATCTGATTCAATGTCCCCATCAGCTCTTCAATCTTAGAAGCCATCTCTGCACCAGCAAAGCTTGCTATAGATTTAAGCGGCATTCCCGTCATCATTGCTTCCATCATTTCTGTACCGGTACCAAGCGCCTCCGCCGCGCTTTCAGCATCTACGGCATCTGCTCCCTGAGGCTGCATTGACTGCTGCATACTCTTCATCATCTCGCCAACGACAGGCGCAGTCACAGGATGCGCCAGAAGCTGCCCTATGGTAGTAGCTCCGTTTACATACAGCGGCGGAAGTTTCTTCGTTTCAAACGTAAGTTCACCACGCAAAATTATTTCATCGCACGCATGTCCTACCAATACCTCATATTTTCCGGAAGGCGCATACCAATCTCCAAGTCCTTCATGATAGAATGACAGATCTCTCGCCTTCAGTATGAACTCCACGGTCTTCGTCTCCTTTGGTGCAAGCGCGACTTTGGCAAATCCTTTCAGTTCTTTTACAGGCCTGCCCGGCGTGCCGTTTTTATCGCTGACATAGAGCTGTACTACTTCCTTGCCCGCCATGTTTCCGACATTCTTCACATCGACCGTTATCTTTACACAGTTATCGTCATTCAACGCCTCCGTAGGCATTTTTAAGTTACTGTACTCATAAGTTGTGTAGGACAAGCCATGTCCAAACGCCCAGCGCACAGGCATTTTCTTAGTATCGTAATAACGATATCCCACATAGACGCCCTCCGCATAATCCACGTTATCGCCGTCTCCGGGGAAATTCAGATAACTCGGATTATCCTCAAGATGCAGCGGGAAAGTCTCGGCAAGACGCCCTGAAGGATTTGCCTCACCGTAAAGAATCTTGTCTGTGGCTTCTCCTACGCCCTGACCGCCAAGATACATCTCGAGAACCGCCGCTGCTTTGTCCGCCCACGGAGTCTCGACCGGGCTTCCATTGTGCAATACAACCACAGTATTCGGCTGTACCTGTGCTACCGCTTCAATCAGTTTATTCTGGCATGCCGGAAGCTTCATGTCTTTTCTGTCGTATCCTTCCGATTCAATCACATCGGGAAGTCCTGCAAAAATCACGGCTGTTTCCGCCTCTTTCGCCGCCTGCACTGCCGCTTTTAATTCTTCCTCATTCTCCTCGTCCTTATCAAACGGAAAGCCTTTTACATAGGTTACTGCACGGTTTTTCGCTTTCGCGCTCTCCAATGCTGAAGACACCTTGCTTGAATTGATATGGCTCGAACCGCCGCCCTGATAGCGCGGTTTGGCAGCATACTCGCCGATATAGACAACCTTAGCATCCGCTGTTAACGGAAGCACGCCGTTATTCTCTAAGAGGACTGCGCTCTCTGTCTCGATTTTAACTGCTTTTTCATGGTCCGCATCTCTATCAAATACTGCTTCCGCATGACGGTTATCAATATAAGAAAATACAACTTTTAAAATACGTTCCACAGCAATGTCAAGAAGAGCCTCGTCCAGACTTCCGTCCTTCACTGCCGCAATAATCTTAGCGTCATTAAATCCACCGCTGCCCGGCATTTCCAGATCAAGTCCCGCCTCAATGCCTTTCACACGGTCTGAAACCGCGCCCCAGTCTGTCATTACATAGCCTTCAAAGCCCCACTCGTCCCTTAAGATTTCCGTCAAAAGGTGGCGGTTTTCAGAAGCATAAACCCCATTAATCTTATTGTAACTGCACATAATCGTCTTAGGCTGCGCCTCTTTGACTGCCATCTCAAAAGCAGGCAGATAAATTTCCCGCAATGTCCGCTCAGACATATTGGAAGAACAGCTCATGCGGTTATACTCCTGATTGTTTGCCGCATAATGCTTTATGCTTGTGCCTACGCCACGGCTCTGCACGCCGTCTATATAAGCCGCCGCCATTTTACCGGCAAGATACGGATCTTCGGACATATATTCAAAGTTACGCCCACATAAAGGGCTTCTCTTGATATTAACCGCCGGTCCCAAGAGTACGCTTATATCTTCCGCCTGACATTCCTCGCCCAGCGTCTCCCCCATCTCATGAATAAGTTCCGTATCGAAACTGGATGTCACGGCACACGCTGCCGGAAAGCATACTGCGACAATGCTTTCTCCCATTCCGAGATGGTCTGCCGTCTCCGGCTGTTTACGCAGTCCATGAGGTCCGTCTGATACCATTACTGCCGGAATTCCCAGCCGTTCTACGCTTTTCAGGTGCCAGAAATCCTCGCCTGAGCACATTCCTGCTTTTTCCTCAAGCGTCATTTGTGAAATGATTTGTTTGATGTCTCTTTCCATAGCATTTACCCTTTCCTGCTTTTTGATATTATCTATCTATAACACTACACAAGAATTGTGTGTGCTGTCAATCTATATTTTTGATTCTCTTTCCTATAAGTTATGGCAAAAAAATACCGGAAACCCTTTCTTAATGCACAGGTGGCATAAAGTAACATAACAATAAATACAGGCAGCAATAACCTCTATTCCGTATAAAATGGCATGATAGCATTTCACAAGATGTTAGAGTTTGCGGAACTGTACAAGATGAAGAATATCGTGGTGCTTATTGCGGGCAGATATATGGCTTTGTCGAATTGAAATATTGCAAACTGCCGCACGGATTTGAGGAAGATGCGACTTTCACTGACAGCAGAGCATTGTTCGAGGAACTCTGGCAGGAATGACTCAATTCAAAATTGTATCTAATGGGACGAAATCAGAGGTTTTTCAAAGCATACAAACATCACCTTTTTGACATTTGATAGAAAACCAACACAGAGCAAAAAAATGTCGGATTGATAGCACAGACGGGATTATTGATGGTTGAAACTGTTATTTTTCCAGGCTATTATATGGGTGTAAGTTAAAAAGGAAACAGCTTGCGGTAAAAACAATCAGAAAGGAAGGCTCATTATGTTGACACCTACATCAATTTTCACGATTCCCATAGTCATCTTCATTGCCATAGGTTCAGTTCTGCTGATTTCTAAATTTGGTGGGAAAGCAGCAGGTAAGAAAATCCGCTATCTTCATGGCATAGATGATGATGAAGAGTAGCTGCAAACGGAAAGCAGGAGGCAGGGCAACATCAAAAATTGGTTACCCTGCCATTTTTTACTGGTTTAGAAAAGGTGTATTGAAGTTGGCAATCCAGTCTGCCATTGTATCAATTTCTATGGCATTGTTATTGTCCGTAATCCAGTAATAAATCAAACCGAAACTTCCTGTGCTGGCATATATATATTGATATGCTTTTTTGACAGCCTTGATGTTCCCCAGATGCTCTTTTTGGAAGATGCGTTCACCAAAAAATGTCAAAATGTCACGTTGTAAATTAAAATCGCCCCCCTTTTCAAGAAGAATCTGGAATACATATTTTTTTGACTGGATATACTCTAAAATTCCTTTGATAATCTGCCGCTGTTTCTTATCATCATGCAATCCGTCTGTCACGATATTATCTACATAAATCGTCATATCTACCATGATGTCGGATTCCAGTTTCTTGAGCTGGTCATATGGATCGGTAAAGTGTGCGTAATAGGTGGAGCGGTTTACATCGGCGTCCTCACAAATTTCTTTGATTGTAATTCGTGCCAGTGGCTTTTCAGCCAAGAATTTCAGAAAACTCTCATTTAGAAGCATTTTTGTCATTTTAACCCGTCTGCTTTCTTTTTGCATTGTCAATCCTCCGTTTTTGCTGCTATTCCAACACTCTGAGGAAATGTGTTGGTTTCACCGCAAAACAAATCATATTGATGATTGTTTTCCGACATGAAGCAATTATACTGTAATCAGAATGCAAAGTCAACATCGTGTCGGGATAGAAAGGAAGTGATGATTATATTTACACTGTTAAAATTGGGTACAATCAGAGTGTATACCTGTGGTATGGCTGCTTTTATCAGACTATATGAGAAAGCAGGGATAAGCGTGAATGTTGAAGAACTGAAAAGGCGTATACACAATGAACTGTTTGGCAGCCGCTTTCCTGTTGCGCCGCCTGTTACGGAGTGGAAAGAACAGAGGAAACAAGCAATTATGCAGCATTCCATAGAAATCATGTTCCGGCATGAACAAACAGAAAAAGACATTTTAAAGATGCTGAGAGATAAATTCTTTCTTACGGAAGAACAGGCGCAGGAAGTTATGAATGCGAATGCTTGTTATGATGCAGAAAAGCAGGATGTTTAAAAATTATTAAGAAGGAGTTGAAAAAAATGAACAATATTTTAGATGATGTAATGAAGGTATCGGAGAATATTTCACCGTTGTCTGTGATAGTACTTCTGCTGATTTCTATTGTCGGTGTGGTGCTTCTTATAACCCTTTGTAATGGCGGGTTAATTACAATAAAAAAACTTTGGGATAAATTATTCCGTGAAAGAAAATAAGGGGGAAAGCAGCTATGAAAATGAAATATATTGTTCTGTTATTTGGAATTGCAACCTGCATGATACTTTGCACAGGCTGTTCTTCTCCCTACCTTCCGCATAACGCACTTAAGTACATTCCAGAATTTTACTACGGAAGAAATATACCAGAGGAAAAAGACGACAGCTTTTCAGAGGAAAACATAGAAGGGGGAAAGACCGTTATGGCAGTTGAACCGTTGAGCCACCGCTCTTATTTTTCACCAGACAGTATTAGGTCACGTTATGCAGAGCATATCGAGAATGAATCCATTGAAGGCAATGACCCGTTGTTGTATATTGCGAGGGGCACCGTGGAACTGATGCGCCAAAATGGAAAAAGCGAGGAGGAAATCCGTCTGGAATTGAAAAATAAATATCATTTCACGGATAAAATCATTGACTCACTTGTAGAAAAGTAGATGAAGACTGAAAATGCCAGAAGTCTGCTGATAGCAGGCACTGGCATTTTTACAAAAGGTTGGGGGTGTTTTGTTCTGGATATTGGCTACTATAAAAATTATGTTTTGTGTTTAATTAAAATCGAGATTTAGAATAAAAAACACCAAAATTACAGATAATCTTACACCTCCTTTCTACCTATGCGGACTTTACTCCACCCTGCATATCATCTTAAACACCGCCGTATCCGCGTAGGTAAGCGGTTCGTTGTGGGCGAAGAACACAATCCCGTCCATTGGAGACTTCAAAATCTCTTTTACTTCTCCCTCGTAAGGGTCAAGGATTCTTGCCAGCATCTGTCCTTTTAAAATCTCGTCGCCTACTGCTACCTCTGACTCAAAAATCCCCGCCGTGCCTGTGCGCACAGAGACCATATCCGTATCCTGCACCACATGCGAAATATAACCTTCATGCCCGTGATACTCAACAATCCCTTCTTTTGATAAAAAGGTTAAAATGCTGCGAACCGCCATAGCCGCACTTTCCTTATCAATGCTTACGGTGGTCGTGGTATAAAGGCTGAACGCATGGGTTTCCCATATCTGCCAGTTATAATTCAGCGTAGTCGTATCATAGGGGCGAGGGGTTCTTACCACCACATAGGGCATACCGAATTTCTTCGCCAGCTCCACATCTTCAAATCCGGTCTTCATCATCCGCATATGCGGCGTAAAATTGCCCGGCATATAGAAAGACGATAGCTGAATGCCGTATTTATACCCTTGAATCGCGTCGAAAATTCCCGCTGCAATCCGCTGCGTCGTCTCGCCCTTGTCATACCCCGGAAACATTCTGTTGATATCCGTGTTGTCCGTAGGCCAAAACCTCTTTCCGATATTCATGGAATACGGATTGGCGGAGGGAATTACCATAATATGACAGTCTTCCGTAATCTTCCCTGCTGCCTCCATTTCCTTTAACCGCCTGATAAGCTGCGAGCATACATACAACTGCTGTACTTCGTTTCCACGGATATTTCCCAGAATGCAGGCTGATTTTTCACCCTGCCCGAACTCATAGCCGCTCACCCTGAAATTGTCCCTATATAAAGATTCCGTCTCAAATAAAATTGTTTTTTTCATAATTTCCCGCCTTTTCTTCCCACAGCAGCCTGCCAATCAGCGAGCCCGCGTCTACAATCGGATAATCCCTGATGGTAAACAGTATCCCATCAATTGGAGAAATAATCTTATCCAGCACAGCGCCTTTCAGCGGATCTATAATGCTGCCGATATGTTCTCCTTTTTTAAGCTTTTCCCAATGCTTAACATGGGGGATGAATACGCCTGCCGTAGCGGCGTTTAAGAAGCATACATCTTCTGCGTCTTCTGAAATAATGGGAGTTCGCGGTTTCTTGGTTTCTCCCTGCCATATTCCCATCTCTCGCATCAGGTTCATGATGCCGTCTGTAAGCTGCTCACAATAGCTTTGTGTAATGCGCATTCCCACGCCCATTTCCACTACCAGCGTAGGCACGCCCCTGCTGTTTAAGCTGTATGCAAAAGTAGACTCCAATACCGTACTCGCCCCATGCACCCAGATAAAATCCACATTGGTAAGCATTGCCAGCGGCACCAGTTTTTCCTTATGCAGTTCATTGATGCGAATCTGGGGGATTTCCGTCAGGTAGATATTGCTGGCATGGATATCTATGCACACATTGGAGCCTTCAATATCCTCTATAATCTTTGCCGCCAGATATTCTGTCATATCCCCATCTTCATTTCCCGGAAAAAGACGGTTCATGTCCAAATCAAAAGCCGGAATCCCGCGCGTGATGGAATCTATTCCTAACGGATTCATCGCCGGATAAATATCCACAATGCCCGTCAATTTCTCTTTCTGCGCTTCAATTCTGCGAATCAGTTCAAAGCACACATACTGTCCTTCGAGTTCGTCCCCGTGGATGCCTGTAACGATACTTATTCGTTTTTCCTTGCCTGTCACGCCGCCATTTGGTATCAGGCGGTTTCTTTTTATCTGTAATGTTTCATCCACGGGAAGCCCCACGGACGCGATTGTCTGAATCATAATGATAACGCCTTTCTCACATCTTTCAAATCTGTATAACAAATTCACAGTTAATCAATTCACATCTTCATACGGTCATAACAGTAACGACACAAACCGAGTGAATAGTTACTTTTATCCTTTATTTATCTCTGATACCTTCACATTAACCACCATATCCTGCCTGCCGCCGCCCTTCATAATGCCTCTGTTAATCATGCAGTCTCCGGCGTCCCGTCCGTTGCCAATCTTTATATATTCATCATTCACAATCAAATCATTCGTCGGGTCTAAAGCATACCATTTTCCCTCTGACAGAATTTCAATCCACGCATGGCTGTAACCTTCCCCGACCATCATTCCCGTTACATAGCGCGCCGGAATCCCGGCAAGGCGGCAAAGCGCAATTAAGATATGAGCATAATCCTGACATACCCCTTTTCCCAGATTCCATGCTTCCTTAGCCGTAGTCTCCACGCCCGTAACGCCTTTTTCATAAATAAAGACGCTGTATAACTTGTGCATCATAAAAACTGCTTTCTCATAATCGGACATTCCTTCTGCAAAAATCATGCTCTTATAGTAATCCTTTAACTCTTCATCCGGCAGGGTAAATCTTGAAGGATATTTATAAAGCGCGGTTTTTTCCTCTGCTTTAGCAGTCTCATATCCGCAAATCCCCGTCTGCACCTCACCCTGAATATGAAACATGAATGAATCATGGTCTGCGTCAACGCGTCCGGTAATCAGCCGGTTGCCGAAAGAATCTTCTCCCGGAGTATGATTATCTTCGGGCAGGATTTCCATCTGCATCTGCATAAGCTGCTGGTTTTCATTAGAAACCGGAATACAGCGTATGGTATAGTGGCACACGCCTACAGGCTCGCTATATGAAATGCGCATGGTATAATCAAAAAACAGGTTTTTCAAGCTAATCGCCCCTTATCAAACATTACAAATCGTTTCTACCTCGTTTACAATTTTATAATAATTGATTTCAGGCATCTGTACAAGTTCCTTTAGCAATTCCGCTTTTTCTTTATCATACTTGATGCCGCAGCGTTCTATACGGTGAGTCATACGGTTGATTTCCCGCACCAGTTCTTTTCTGCCGATGCCAAGACGGGCATACAAATCAATACGCTCAATCCTTTTCCCAATCTTAATGATATTTCTGACCTGTTCGCTTTCAATGATATCGTCGGCTATTCCCCAGAATGCAAGAATGTTGTCGATAACCCTCTGCATCTCAATAAGCGGAGAGCGGCTGATTTTCGCCTTATTCATATCATAGATTGCCAGCTGGATATAGGAAAGCGTCTCCGAGCCAATCTCTTCCCGCAGCACGATTGCATTATCGTAAGCTCTGTCCAAATTGCTGAGAATGGAATCGGGATTCGATTCATCAAAAGGATAATTCTCCTTAAATTTCTCCTTTGAGCCATAAATATCGGGAATATCAATCATTTGACAAAAATTTTCATAATGATATACCTTCTTATCGATCATATTGTCAAAGCTGTTAGAATAAAGTCGCAAAGTAGTGTAAACCCGCTCTGAATACCTGCCTAACCAAAATAATCTGTTTATCTGTTCTACTGAGATAACACCCATGTGTCTTTAAAACCTCCTCCCTGAGATGAATTAACAATAAAGGAATCCGGATTCCTTGAGAAACGTGTAAGTCCGCTTTTCCAAACAAGCGGTTCTTCCGCCATCAGTACGAATGCCCTTAGGTCCGCTTTTCTGGGAACACATTCACTCCCTTCCAGAATATCAATATCCAGAAAATCAATGACTTCCTGCGCGATAAACCTTCGCGGTTCTTTTTTTAGCAGGGCGATAAAATCTTCTTTCTGCGCCGCGCTCATGGAAGAGCCGAACACCACGCCGTAGCCGCCCGCTTCCGCCACATCTTTTAACACCAGCTTATCAAAGTTCTCCAAGACATGTTTCATATCCTTTTCATAAAAAGGCAGATATGTCGGTGCGTTACTAAGAATCGGCTCCTCGTCCAGATAATAGCGTATCATTGCCGGTACAAAATAATAAATTCCTTTATCGTCTGCCACGCCGTTTCCGGGCGCATTGATAAGCGCGACGTTCCCTTTGCGGAAAACATCATAAATATGCGGAATTCCGATAACCGACTCCGGATTAAAATTCATCGGGTCTAAGTATTCGTCGGAAATCCTGCGGTAAACCGCGCCGACACGTTCCAATTCTCCGCTGTAGTTTACATAATACAGTTTATCTTCTTCCACTCTGAGTTCCGAGCCGTTTACCAGATGCGCCCCTGTTCTTTCCGCCAGATAGGAATGTTCAAAATACGCGGCGTTGTAGCGTCCCGGCGTTAAGATTACCGTATGTCCGCCCACATTGACATAATCCATCGTCTTGCGCAGTAATTCCGCATAGTTGCGGTTATCCTCCAAATTAACGTGTTCAAAAGTAGCGGGACTGCTCCGCCTGCATAATTCCCTGGCAATCATCGGGTAAGACGCACCGGAAGGAACTCTTAGGTTATCCTCTAATATGTACCAGTTTTTATCTTTTCCCTGAACCAAATCAATCCCGGAAATATGGGAATAAATTCCTTTTGCCGGCATGACGCCCTCGCACTCCGCCATATATCCGCTCGACGCAAAAATAAATTCTTCGGGAACTACTTTATCTTTTACAATCTTTTTATCTCCATAAATATCTTTCAGAAAAAGATTGAGCGCCATAACCCGCTGCTTTAACCCTCTTTCCAGATATGCAAATTCCTCTTTCTCAATAATCCTCGGAATCGCATCGAATGGAAAAAGCTGTTCGTTAAACTGGTTGTTCTTATAAATGCCGAACTTTACGCCGTAGCGCGCCAGCAATTCATTCACGGTATCCTTATGCTCCAATAAATCCAAATCATACATGCGCAGACCTCCTTTTTAAAACCTGCAAGCCAAATATCTACAAACCGCCGCCTGTATTGTTGCTCACGAGAATAAAAAAACGTTCCACTTCCGTAAAAAGTGAAACGTCTTTGTTTCCTATAATATAAAAAGCGCCTGTATTATTCAGGCACCATCGCTTCTATCAGTAAGAAGTATAATGATTTTGCATAGACTTGTCAAGCACAAAATTATTCTATGCCATTTCTATGCCATTTACATTGTTAACCTCCACAGTCTATAGGGGCATGAGTTCATATGTTTTCGTGAGTGGTCCTTGGAAAACGCAGACCACTGTAAGTGGTCTTGTCCTTTGGTGAAAAAGCTGTTTTTTAGCTTTTGAACCTAGTACCGCTGCGATTTTCCACGGAGCGAGAGCGTACCACTCATGGAAACATATGAACTCATGCCATACGCGACTGTGAACAGTAACATTCTACGTCATCTGCGGTATCTGTCCATTCTGCAGCATCTGCTTATTATATTGCAACGTATACAAATCGTAATATTTCCCTTTAAGGTGCAAAAGCTGCTGGTGGCTGCCCTGCTCGATAATCTGTCCATGCGAGAGCAGGATTATGTTGTCCGCATGCTGGATAGTGGAAAGCCTGTGCGCCACAATCAGCATCGTGCCTATATTCTTCATCTTTTCCAAGCTGTCCTGAATGAGCAGCTCCGTTTCCGTATCTATGTTGGCGGTCGCCTCGTCCAGAATCATCACGGACGGCTTGTGGATAATAGTGCGGGCAAAGGAAAGCAGCTGTCTTTGTCCGGCGGAGAAATTGTTTCCCCGCTCCCTGACAATCTCGTCCAGACCATTTTCCATCTTGCCGATAAAAGTATCCGCATTGACATAACGGCAAGCCTCCCAGACTTCCTCATCGCTCACGTCCTCTTTACGCAGCAGAATGTTGCTGCGGATATCTCCTGAAAAAAGGAATACATCTTGGAGCATCTGCCCGAAGTGCCGTCTTAGTGAAGATATCTTGATTCTTCGTATATCAATGCCATCAATGAGAATCTGACCTTTCTGGATATCGAAATTACGGCAGATAAGGCTTAAAATCGTGGTCTTTCCCGAACCGGTCGAACCGACAAACGCCACAGTCTGTTTCGGCTCCACATGGAAGGACACGCCTTTTAACACCCATTCATCGGGCTTATAATAAAACCATACGTCCTTAAACTCAATCTCGCCTTTAAGTTCTGTAAGTTCGATTGCGCCTTCTTCGTCCACCACTTCCGGCACCATATCCAGAATGGTGAAAATCTTCTCCGCCGCGGCGAAGGAACGCTGCAGCATATCGAACTGCTCCGCCAGCGTCTGAATCGGATTAAAAAATCTGGAAATATACATATAAAAGGACACCATGATGCTGCTGTCAATTACCTGACCGAAATAATGGATATCCTTGATATAGCCTTTTGCCCCGAAATAAAACAGACACAGGTTCGAGGAAATATAGAGCATATAAACCATAGGCTGAAAAATGCCGAATACAAACATTCTGTTAAGCTTCGCCTTCTGCAGTTTAGAGCTGCGGTCTAAGAAATCATCAAGCTTCTGCTCTTCCCTGTTAAAAATCTGGGTTATCTTCATGCCTGAGAGATTTTCGGACAGGTAGGTATTGATGTCCGTGGTAGCGTCATTGACCGTGCGATGTACGCGGCGTGAGAATTTACGGAATATCACCGTAAAAGTCAGCACAAAAGGCACAAAGCACAGCACCATCAGAGTCAGCGCATAATTTAATATCAGCATCGCTCCCAGCACGCCTACGATCACCATAGAATTTTTCGCAAGCGTCACCAGAATATTAGTAAACATATATGAAATGGCGTTTGGATCGTTAGACACCCTTGTCACGAGTTTTCCGACCGGAATGTTGTTAAGCTGCTCATGGCTCAGTTTTTCAACATGTGTAAACACGTCCAGACGGATTTGCGAGAGTATCTTCTGCCCCGTCTTTTGCAGAATCATTGCCTGAAAATATGTGCAGACCACGGAAACTATCAAGACTCCCGCATAAAGCCCCACCATTGCATACAGGCGGCTTAATTCAAAATCGTCTTTTATCAGGTTTTGAATCCGTCCGATAATCAGGGGGGAGACCAAATCGTACACAATGGAAACGAGCATGACAAAGAACACCAGCACGAAGCTTTTCCAATAAGGCTTCGCATACTGCAAAAGCCTGCCAACGATTTCTGAATCGGGCATTTTTCTTTCCTTATCGGATTCGTCCTTTACCTTCCTAAGCGCCATATAAGCAAAGATAAAAACTATCGTAAAAGCGCCGATAATTGCGCCTACAATCAATATCGGCAGATATTCAGCCACTACCGTCATATTATTCATTGCTGTCTGCTCCTTCCTCTTCCAATTTCTGAAGGTCTACCATTTTCCGATACTGCGGGCATGTCTCATACAACTCATCATGTGCGCCTGCCGCCACCAGTTCTCCGTCTTCAATAAAAAGAACTTTATCCATCTTCTCAATGGTAGTAACGCGATGCGCAATCAGTATGGTAGTCTTACCATGCCTTGCCTTGCGCAGATTTTCCAGAATCGCCGCCTCGGTCTTCGTATCCACGGCGGATACGGAATCGTCCATAATCAAAATCGGCGCGTCTTTCATTAACGCCCTCGCAATAGAAATCCTCTGCTTCTGACCGCCTGAAACCGTAACGCCGCGCTCTCCAAGCACTGTGTTATAGCCCTGCTGGAACTCTTTGATATTACTATGTACGTCCGCAAGCCCCGCCGCCTGAACCACGGCTCTCGTATCATGCTTTTCCACGCCGAAAGCAATATTATTTTCAATAGTATCTGAAAAGAGGAAATTATCCTGCGGGACATAGGCGCAGCACGCCCGCAAATCCCTGATTTTCACATCATTTACGTCTATGCCGTCCACAAACAGAGTTCCGTCCGGCACGTTATAGGTACGCAGCAGCAAATCCACCAGCGTCGTTTTGCCAGAACCGGTCTTTCCCACCAGTCCTACGTTTTCGCCCGCTTTGATGGTGACAGATACATTTTTCAACACTTCCGTCTCTCCGTCGGGATAACTAAAGGAAAGATTGCGGAATTCGATATCTCCTTTGACATTTTTTAAATCCCTTGCACCTTCCCTGTCCGTCACGGCAATCTCTGCGTCAAGCAGCTCACTCAGGCGGTCTAGCGACGCCTTGCCTCTGGATGTCATATCAATAAGCTCCGACACAGCCATGATAGGCCATACCACGGCATTAAAATATCCGATAAACTCCACAAGCTGTCCTGCATTGAAGTCGCCGCGGTACACCAGATACCCGCCGTATCCTAAAATTATACAGATAACGCTCTCCACAAACAACGTCACCATAATCCTCAACAGCACAGACGCCCTTGTGTGGTCGATATTTGCCTCTTCATTCTCCACATTCAGCTTCTTAAACGCCATCAACTCTTTTGCTTCCTTAACAAAAGCCTTGATTACGGCAATGCCGGAAAAACTTTCCTGCGAAAAATCCGACAGCTTAGAAAACGCTTCCTGCCTGATATCCCATTTTTTCATCATCTGCTTACCAATAACTGTAGCCGCTGCCAGCAGAAACGCCATAGGAATTAGTGATAAAAGCGTCAAAACCTTATCCATGTGCCACATATTCATCACGGCAAGAACCCCCAGAAGCAGCGCATCGCAAAACATCATAACGCCCCAGCCGAAGCACTCCTGCACAGTGTCCAAATCGTTTGTAAACAGGCTCATCAAATTTCCCACTTTATTTACCTGATAATATTCCCGGCTTAAATCCTTGGCATGATCGAACATGCGGTTACGCAAATCGGCTTCCAGACGGACTGCGGCCCCGAAGAAGCATACCCTCCACAGAAAACGCCCGAATACCATGGCGATAATGATTTTCACCATAGGCATACAGATTCCGTCCAGCAGAAAATCCATGTCAAACGCTGTCTCCACACCGTTTACCACGACGCTCCCGCCATTCATGCCATTGACAATCATTCTATACAATTTAGGGATTTCCAACTGCAGAAAGTCTACCGCAATCAGTGAAAGCAGTCCCAAAATCAGCCAGCCGGCATACTTAAGATAATACCTGTTGATATGTTTGCCGAATATCATATATATTTCCTCTTTCTTGTGTTACTGTAAGGAGTTATAAACGCCCTTCCATCTATTATAAACATTGTATGCCTATATGTCAAAAGACTTATTAATCGTCCGAGTGGATACTTGTTGACAATTTCAATTTCTCCTGCTATAATCAAATTATAATCTATTTAAAATTATTTTTAAATAGTTACAAAATGGCAACAGTTCCTTAGTAATACCCCTTATATGCAGGGGACAACAGATGTATTAAAATTGTAGAAAAATGAGCGAAACCAATATTTTTAAAGTATTATCAGACAAACAAAGACGAGATATTCTCGTAATGCTAAGAGACGGCAGGCTAAACGCCGGCGAGATTTCGCAGAAGTTAGGCATTACCCCCGCGGCGTTGTCTTACCATCTTAAGCTGTTAAAAGGCGCAAATCTTGTAATGGAATATAAGAGCGGGAATTTTATCTACTATGAAATCAATACCACAGTGTTTGATGAGCTGATTTTATGGGTTGAGCAGTTTGGCAAAAAGAGCGGGCAGTAAGCAGCATACGCCGGAAGAAAGGTATGGAATTGGAAAAAGATATGAAGCCTGAAAAAAATGTGAACATGGAAAAAAATATCAAACTGAAAAAAGCAATGTGGATAATATCAATAATTCCGCTTATTATTACTATGCTGATATTAAGGAATATGCCGGACTCCGTCCCCATGCACTATGATATGTCGG
>JAMPEU010000160.1 GCA_023664865.1 Butyrivibrio sp.
CACATATATACATTTCAATACTTCCTTAGTCTCTTCCGGCGTATATCCGGTATATTCCGAAATATCTTTGATTGAGGCGTATATCTTCCTGCGCTGTTCTGCGGATATCATGCGCCCATCGTCAAGCCATATGCCCGCCTTTGTTATTTCCTTTTTATGTATTAACGACGCTTTATCTTCGCCGGCAATGGACAACTGCAGTTCCGTATGCCCTGCTGCCCTGTGGTATTCTTTAATGTTTCCCACTGTATACATTTTTCCCCACCTTCCCGGCTTCGGATTTAAGCCATTCATAATACTTGTGTTTCTGCCCGACGATAAACTGGTACCGGTGTTCATCCAGCATGGCCGCAAGCTCTTCCCATTCCTGCCTGTTCGCCACGGTTTCCCCTTTGGCATTTTTCCAGCCGTTCTTCCGCCATATATTAAGCATCCATTTTTCCGCGCCTGCTGCCACATGGACTGAATCCGTATAAATCTTAAGGCTGCTCCGTTTATACATTCTTTTCAGCGCCGCCCCAAGCGCAACCAGTTCCGCCTGATGCTCCGTGGCAGCCTCAAGGTATCCTGTATCCGAAAGTTTAGCCGGTCCCCTGCTGGTTTCCGCCTCAAGAAGATACGCATATGCCCCCGGACGCTTCTTAGGCCCTTTTACAGTTGTGTATACATAAATGTTGACTTCGTTAGCCATTTGCCCTCACCCGCCCCGGAATACCCGGATATCTTTTATTCTCATTGGTTGCATTTATCTTGATGCATTCCAGGTAGGCTTTCTGCACCTGTTCTTCCGGGAAAAGCCCCTTCCTAATAACTGCGCCCCGTTCCCCGCGCTCCCCGAACAGCTCCAGCATCATGCCGGCATCGAGGTTGAGAAAAACAGCAACCTCCCGCGCGGTATCATAGCAATGCTTAGCACCTATGTAATTCTTCTCCTGCATATCGCGGTGAAATTGTTCCGGCAGGACATATAGTTTATCGATTATCTCCTTCGTGTTAAGCATTCAGCCGTCATTCCTTTCGTGGATGTTTTTTGATAAGACCATCAGGATGCAGCCGACGGCAAAAAACAGAACCGCCGGTACCAGGTTAGTATCACATTCAATCGCCCCGGCAATGCCGCAGACGCCAAACTGCATACATACCAGCCCTGCCCCCTGCATTATGTCGTATCTGCGGTTTACCAGCTTGTCCTTAAGTTTCATAGCATTATTTTTAAATCTCATTTTCGTCTCCTTATCTGACTGCAAATTTTTCCATCTGCTTTCCAAGCTTGTCCGTGTCAAAATAGAATTTTCTGCCGCCCGGCTTGGTTATGGCGCACTTCTGCCCTTCCATATGCGCCATCTGGCGCAGGAAGCTGACAGGAATGCCGCATTCAGTATTCAGTTCTGATGTTGTCATCATTTTCCGTGGAAACTGCATAGCTTTACCCCTCAATTGACTTCCAGTGTTCTTTGATTGCTTCTGCCAGTTCAAGCGCCAATTCCGCTACATCTATCTGTCCACATGCTGCTAGTTTCTCGGCATTATAAAATGTATCAGTCGGATTTGCCGCCTCTACAGATACATTCCAGTTGGGAATAGCAATAAACCAGCCGTTGACGTGTTCCCCATAAATGATGAGAAATTCCCAGCCGTTACAGTCAACGTCGAATTCATGTGTGTGCGCTACTGAGTATGTATTTTTTATTTCATATTTTTTCATGACTTTCTCCTATAAAATGCTAACATTCAGTGCTTTTGGATTCGGATATCCATCTGCTGTATTGAACTGGACGGTATACCCTGCACTAATATACTTTGACGGCAGATTTATTTCATTTTCATGAAAATAATATTCAATGCCATCGTCACCGGAAATAAACCCGTATTTTTTTTGTTTGTCATAAGTTTTTACTTTTCCCAGCATCCTCTTATTCCCCCCTATATGTGTGTAGAGATTGTCCATATTTACTGCACTCTACCAGAATTTCTTCTACCTGGCCGTTTCCGAGTTGAATTTTGATTAAATAATCTACCATGTTCCTTTTCACCTCCCCTCGCTTTCCTAAATTTATTCCTTAGTCTCATGCTGCCTATGTAAAGATATATTTTATATAGGCAGCAACCTTTATGATTGCCACTAATATGCAGACAGTAATTATTAATACATAAAGTACCTTGTGCCACCATTTCATAGATATATCCCCTTCTACATGAACAATTTTCTGTACGTTGCCTGAAATTAGCTTGTCTTTTTTCATACCCCTTTCTATAATTACAGTACAAGGCACTGGCATGCCTGAGTACATAGGAAAGGAGTTTCTTCAATATGGCTAATTTTGAAGTCTTTGGCAACGACAAAGATGATTTATCTTTATCCGGTTCTCTTTCAATGGATTGTCCTGAATGCGGAAAATCTATTGAACTTCCTTTAGAACTAGATATTGATACAATCACTTGCCCTCACTGTCATGCAAATTTTGAGATAGAGAGGTAGCACTGTCTGCGAGTAGTTTAGAAGTTCTTTCCAAAACTTCATTAAGCTGCTCGTATTCCTTCCTTACGCTCCTTATTTCAGACTTAATATTATCTAATGCCTGCAGATATTCCTCTTCTCCTTCAAGTACGATTTTTGCACTAATGGTTCCTTTTTCCACTTTCTTACCCCTCTCTCTTTTATAGTTACTCAATCACGTTAAGGTTGTCGTCTATTTTAAACAGCCTTTTTCCGCAATCAGTACAAATAGCGTATTTTCTAACATTTTTATAAGTCAATCCTTGATGAAGTTCTGTGGATTCAACCTCTCCCGTTTCCATGTCTACATAATATTCCCCATATCCGCTTATTCTCTGCCCTACTGTAAACACAGTTCCTCCGCATTTTGGGCATTTTTTTATTGGAAAACTATATTTATCACCCATTCTCCTACTCCATTTCCTTTAGTGCTAACTCTCATCGAGCATGATTATTGTAGAAGTCGAAAGCCGGCAATGGTTCGATTGGCAGTTTGTAATTCGCAACATTATTCTGCCTATTATTATTTCTGTAGCGACAACATTGCTTACAATATTCCTATCAGCTTTGCTATAGCCATACCAATAAATGAACCGACAACTCCACTGATTATTGGAATAATAAACTCTGCAATATCAAACTTCATTGGTTTTGTCCCCTCTACTTTCTACATGAATAATTTTTCTGTACGCTGCCTGAAATTAACTTGCCTTTTTTCATACCCCTTTCTATAATTGCAGTACAGGCTACTGCCATAGCTGAGTACATAAGAAAGACTAACTATTAAAAGTCAAGTCTAAAATGAAATTTTTTTGAATGAA
>JAMPEU010000161.1 GCA_023664865.1 Butyrivibrio sp.
TATTTTTCATTGTGTTAAACTATATAATGAAGTGTGGGTAAAAGCGTTGGCGGGTAGCCGACGCTTTTTTTGAAGTTAGGAAGAGAGATGTATCTTATAAAGGAGTATGAGGATAAAATATGAAAAAGCGTTTAACTCCGGCACTGGCAATCATAATGATAGGCTTGTTATCAGGCTGCGGCAATGCAGACGAGAAAAAAGTGGAAGTGCCGGAAATTGAAATAATTACTGGTGAACAGATAGAAAATGAGCAATCAGAAAGTGGGCAATCAGGAAATGGACAGTCAGATGGCACTCAGCTAAGCGACGAGACATTAAATACCGGTGAGTCTGACGAAGCGCAATTCAGTTTTGCAGATATAACAGATAGAACCTTTTATTTTAGCAGCGGTGCAGGAGGCTGGCGTACAGAGCTTAGTATTAATGCGGACGGAGGTTTTGAAGGGGTTTATTCGGATTCGGATATGGGAGTCTGCGGGGACGCTTATCCGAACGGAACTTTATATTATTGTGAATTTTCAGGTATGTTCGGAGATGTGGAGAAGGTAGACGAGTATACCTATAAAATACGGCTTAAGTCCATTGAATATGCCAAAACGCCGGAAGAGGAAGAAATCATAGACGGAACCCGTTATAGATACTTGACTGCATATGGATTAGACGGCGGTGAAGAATTTTATATATACCTTCCGGGCATAAAGATTGACGACCTGCCGGAATCCTATAGGAGTTGGGTGGGATATTATAATTTGGAATCTGTTTCAGGAGAAGAACTTTCGTATTATGGGCTTTATAATATAAACGAGGAAGAAGGTTTTTCAAGCTATGTGTATGAAAAAGAAATGAGCCTTGCCGGAAAAATAGAAATGGAGATTGCTTCCGCTGAAGAGCAAAATGCGGAATTGGAGGCTAAACTGGAGAAAGATATTACACAGCTTGATATGAATGAGACTGCGAAGGAAATTTTTCAGTTGTGGGACGATACTTTAAATGCCGTGTGGAAACTGATTGAAAATACCTTGAATGAGGAGTCTATGGAAGAGCTGCGGGTGGAAGAACGAGAGTGGATTGCGCAAAAAGACGCTAAAGTTAAGGAAGCCGGAGCAGAATATGAGGGCGGAAGCATACAGGAGATGATAGAACTTCTGGAAGCGGCGAGGCTGACGAAAGAAAGGGTGTACGAGTTGGCGGAAATTTTCTAAAATCCGCCGACATGTGTAAGTGTGCGTGACGCTTGCAGACTGCCTGCGTTCATAGCTGATAATATGGTATGGGCGGTATTTGCATTATCATACATTGTGGTGGGCTTGTCTGTGTCGGCGTTATTGCGGTTCATAACATATGAGGCGAGGAATGCGGCATGATAATTGTCTCCGCAGCCTGTAGTATCGACTATTTTTTCTACGGGAACGGCTTTTACTCTGTATTCTTCTCCTTTATGGTAGGAAATGCTTCCTCGTTCTGCGAGGGTTGCGTTAAAAATTCCTTCATACAGTTTAGACCATTCTTCTATAATCGGAAGCATGTCGTCATTGCCGCTGAAAAAGTTAAATTCTATGCTGCCTACGATGTTTCCAATTTCATCATAGTTTGCAGCCACATCAAAATCAACGGCTAACTTGTAGCCGTATTCTGATTTTAACGCCAGTATTTCTACGAAATTAGGACAGGAATAATTAATAAAGACGACGTTTGTTTCGCGTAGCTTCGCCCTGTCAATCTCAGAGAGCGTGAAATCCTGATAAACCCCGCCGTCCCAAGAGTCTTCTTTAAAATATCTGTCGCCGCCTGCGTCGTGATAAATTCTGTTTGATGCAGTTTTGCCGCCGTCAATGACATGCACGCAGCTCATATCAATACTGCTGTTTCTGATACATTCAATCGCTTTTCTTCCTATTTCATCATTTCCGACGGCACCCATAAGGCTTATATTGATATCAGGATAAGAGGAAGATATCGCCATCGCAAAATTAAGCGCTTCCCCGCCGAGCAGGATTTCGCCGCTGTCCTCGAATATATCCGCACATATTGTAGTCATTGCCGTTATGTTTATCATTATAATTCCTCGTTTTTACTTAAGCAGTAAGTTTGTGATTTTGAAACTGTTTATATTATATAGCGGGGATTAACTTTTGAAAATAGGAAATTTAGAGGATTTCCTTGCAGAAACTGTACCTGTAAAGTAAAATTATATTATTAGCAGGTAAATATTCATAAAATAGTAGGAAGATAGTATTTGCTTAATAATGGGGGTGTAAAATGAACTTCTTACCTAAAGTGGCGATTTTCGTTGGCATAATTTTTATTTCCAATTATCTTGTCAGCCTTGTTTTTAATTATTTATCGAAGAAAACTAAGGCGGTCCATCTGCGTATTTCCAAATGTGCGATTAACGTGCTTATTGATATTATTGCAATTTACAGTTTAGCGCAGCAGTTTGAATTGACTAAAGATATCAGTAAGGTTTTATTACAAAGTGGCTCATTAATTCTTGCGATAGCTACCTTTGCTGCACAGCAGGCGTTAGGCAATGTCATAAGCGGAATTTCGTTGTCAATTTCCAAGCCGTATAAAGTAGATGAAAAAATCAGGGTAATTCAAGGGGGGACCGTAATTGCGGAAGGACTTGTCAAAGATGTTACACTGAGGCATACGCTTATTTACCAGTTTAACGGGGAAACATGTATCGTGCCCAACTCTGTTATGGATTCGGCGGTTGTCATTAATACTAATTATACGGAAAATATAGGAAATTATGTGGAGATAGAGATTAGTTATAGGGCGGACGCAGAGAAGGCAATTTCTATTATGCGGAA
This sequence comes from Butyrivibrio sp., assembly GCA_023664865.1. Taxonomy (GTDB): domain Bacteria; phylum Bacillota; class Clostridia; order Lachnospirales; family Lachnospiraceae; genus UBA3282. The sequence goes on from JAMPEU010000161.1 coordinate 2,817, forward strand.
AATATGTGCGGAGCATGAATTGACATTAAACACAGAGGAAAATGCTGTGACTGCAAGCGGATATACGCAGAATGGAGTTGTTTTAAAAACTATTATATGGACGCAGAATCTTAATGACAGCTTCCGCGCGTGCAGTGATATTCGAGTAGCCCTTATTAAAGAGTTTGGCAGGAATGGCATCGAAATACCTTATCAGACAGTGACGATATCCAATTACAGTCCTGATAAAGAAGATGATTGTGAGAAATAGGGTTTTGTCTATACATATCATGAAATTCAGCAAAGAAGAACGTTGTTTAGATAGTGATAATATTAAGGTTTATAGTTTATGGTTAGATTTCAATATTAGGAATCTAACCATATTTTTATATATGAAAGACAAAAATATTGCATATGGGAAAATATTTTGAACTTGAAAATTAGTGAAATTAATGAAACTTTTTTCCGGTAAAATACGAATATATAAGTGGAAGGGAGAGGACAG
>JAMPEU010000162.1 GCA_023664865.1 Butyrivibrio sp.
GAGGGACCTGCCGTGATTAAGAGAAATGGCAGAATATTTGTTACATATTCGGCGTCGGATACAGGCGTGGCATATTGTATGGGTATGCTTACGGCGGACGAGAACTCAGATTTATTGGACCCGTTATCGTGGAAAAAGGAAAGATATCCGGTATTATGCTCTGACGATACGAGAAAGATTTATGGACCGGGGCACAATAGCTTTACTGTGGACGAAGAGGGAAACGACGTGTTAGTTTTCCATGCGCGTACAGAAACGGAGATTGTCGGCGATCCGCTATACAATCCTAACAGACATGCTATGCTTATGAAGATAAAGTGGGACGAGCAGGGAAGGCCGGTATTTAGCTTTGATGATTAAATTTAGCACACACTGATAAAAGCATGATTGACTTTGAAGAGTGAGAGGGATAGGTATACGAGAGGGAATGGAAAACAGCATCTATGATTATTTAACGGGGTTATACAATCGAAAAGGACTCTATGAGAAATTTGAAGAGCTGTCGGGCAAGGACAATATCCAATTTATGTTTTTGGACTTGGATAATTTTAAGGCGGTCAATGATGTGTACGGACATAAGGCGGGCGATAATCTTTTGGTCGCGACAGGCAATCTTTTGCAAAAATGTATACCGGAGGCTATCGTGGTGCGGCTTGGCGGAGATGAATTTGTGCTGATGATTTTTGGAAATAAGTCCAGAGTCGAGATAGCGTATGCGGCGGACCAGATTTTACTACAGATGAGTCAAAAAGGCAAGGAAATGGATTTCTTTACAGTAGTGTCTATGAGTATCGGAATTGTGTGGAATGCGCCATGTGATACTGGCCTAGAACAGTTGCTTAATGAAAGCGATGCGGCAATGTACGAAGCGAAGCAAAATGGCAAAAGCTGTTATTTATTCTACAATGATTTGGAAGAAAAATTTCTTATAGAAAAGGAGATGGAGGAAAGAGTAGAGCATGCTTTAAAGGAAAAGCAGTTTGAAATCCGTTATCAGCCTGTTTTTAATATGCAAAGCTCAAGGCTTGAACAGGCTGAGGCGTTAGTTGTATGGAGAAAAGATGACAAGACTGTTTGGGAGACAAAGGATTACAGACCGTTGTTTGAGAAAAACAGCTTTGTTAAAGCATTGGATTTATACACCTTTGAGATGGTATGTCGGGATATAGAAGGCTTTCATAATGCGGGAAGGACTAAGCTTAAAATCAGCGTGCAGTTGTCAAGATTGCTTTTTATGGACGATAACTTAGGAAATCGTCTGAGCGAGATTATGGAGCGGTATAGCGTGGACGCAAGCGAGATAGAGTTAGCGTTGGACGAGAAAGCATTTTCCTCAAGAGACGCCGACAGATTGATTGCTTCTATGGAAAAGTTGAAAAACATGGGATTTTTTCTTTCGCTTATACATTTTGGCGAGGATTTCTCCGGTTTTCGTTATTTGAGAAGGATTCCGGTTGACGCCATTAAATTTGAAAAAGCATATATAAAAGAAAACATACAGAATAATAGGGGAAGACAAATTATTAAGACCTTAATAAAGCTTGGCAAGGATTTGAAGCTTTTGTTAATAGCGCAGGGGATTGTTGACAAGGAAGAGGTGATTTTCTTAAGTAGCTGCGGGTGCGATGCCGCTGCGGGAAGTTTCTACTCAGGACAGTTTTCTGCTGAAGAATATTTAGATTATACGCTGAATCAGATTTCTGATAAAGAAATTGTAAAAAGCTTTCGTTTTAAAGAAGGGCTTTTTGATGAAAGCGGCGAGGTGGAAGGCGAAATATTGGGCGAGGGAGTGAAACTCGCTGCCGGAATCAGTGATATGTGGGGCGGCGTATTTTTTCCCGGCGGAGATATCGGGCAGAACCTTATTTGTCTTCCGGGGAGTCTGTTTGCCGGAAATAGTTATACATTGACGTTGTGGATAAAGCCCGAATATGCTTTGGAATGGACAAGCGTTATTTATATGCGTTATTTGGGTGGGTTTGCCTCGCTTGTGCCGTATCTGGGTATCGGGCAGAGCGTATATAGAATCAGCGAAGACATTGATATGAATAATGGGTGGCATGATACCTTATGCCGTACCGTTGCGCTTAATAAATGGTGCTTTATTGTTGTAACATATGATTCTTTCAGCGAATCAGTCTGCTATTATATTAATGGCAGAAAGGCAGGATATCGTGTTGATGTGCCGACTATGATATCATGCCGGCAGGTGCTTTTGGGCGGGGATCCTTTTCAGAAATCTTATAGGGGATATGTATCTGCTTTGAAAATTTATGATTGCGTCAAAACCGCCGAGGAAGTCCAGCAGCTTTATGCTTCTTTCTTTGATGAAGCGGGATTTTGCGGAGAGCGGGAGAACTTTTGGCTGGAAGTAAATTAGTATGATAGGGAGGTTCAAAATGAAAGGGAAAAAATTATTGATTTGCGGAGTGGTAATTTCAGCGATTTCGCTATCACTTGCAGGCTGTGGGAAGGTACAGGGGAAAGACGCTGCGGAAGTATCACAGGGGAATGTAGCTCTGGGAATTTCCGTGCATGATCCATCTATTGTTAAGGCAGATGGTAATTATTATATATTTGGCTCTCATATGGAAGCAGCCCAAAGCAGCGACTTAATAGAATGGAAATCCTTTGCAAGCGGCGTAAATGCAAGCAATCCGTTATTTGATAACCTTTTTAGCGATGATATGGCGGCGTTTGCTTATGTCGGTGAATATGTAGAGGGCGGGTATGCGGTATGGGCGCCGGACGTTATTTATAATAAAGCGATGGGCAAATGGGTAATGTATTTTTCTACAAGTCATGATTGGCGTACTTCCAATATATGTTTTGCAGTTGCCGATGAAATTACCGGTCCATATAGTTATGTGGATACGCTTATCTATTCGGGATTTACCTCTAAGACAGTAGACGGCACTAATTTAAAAGAAATCATGGGTGATGACGTCAAGGTGTCTGATTATCTGCAGGCGGCGGAGTATAATCATTTAAATTACCCCAACTGTATTGATCCGACAATTTTCTATGATAACGATGGACTTATGTGGATGGTCTATGGCTCGTGGTCGGGCGGCATTTGGCTTTTGCAGATAGATGAAGAGACGGGATATCCTATTCACCCAGAAGCAGATGAAGAGGCGCATATTGACCGTTATTTCGGACAATACCTCGTCGGCGGTTTACATAATTCGTGCGAAGGACCGTATATTTTCTTTGATAGTGAGAGTGGATATTATTATTTGCTGGTTTCTTATGGCGGGCTTACAAGGGAAGGCGGCTATCAGATTCGCTGCTTCC
>JAMPEU010000163.1 GCA_023664865.1 Butyrivibrio sp.
GATACGGATATGTATTTTGAACAGAGTTTCATAAGCGCGTATGAGGCGGAAGGCATAAAAAGAAGCTTTATGGGACCGTATAAGGTATTGGAAAACTTATCGGGCATGTCTTCTGTTACGGAAGAAGATGTGGATACCTTTATGCTGATGGTAAATGATACTACGCATGAGCCGATGATGCTGCAGACGCCGGATTATGTTCCGGAAGTTACGATTGATAACTCAGAGTATGAGGAAATGATAGGGGAACGTGTCTGGAATGGGCGTACCCTGCACATAGAAAGCGGGGCGCAGATGGCGCACTACCATGCGAATATGGCAGCGATGATTCAGCTTGGAAAATGGTTTGACTATCTGCGTGAAGAAGGGGTTTATGATAATACCAGAATTATTCTGGTCTCAGACCACGGAACGGCTTTAGGCATACTGGACGAGCTGACCCTTGATGAGGATATGTATATTTCCAGCTATTATCCGTTGCTTATGGTGAAAGATTTTGGCAGCAGCGGTTTTAATACATCTGAGGAGTTTATGACGAATGGCGACGTGCCGTCAATAGCTGTAAATAACATTATTGATAATCCCGTCAATCCGTTTACAGGCAAGACGATTAATTCAGATGAAAAGACGGCGCATGACCAGTATATAATCAGCAGCGAGGAACAGCTTATGGATATAAACAATGGAAACACATTCCTTCCCTCGGACTGGTATTCGGTCCATGATAATATGTGGGATAAGGATAATTGGGAGCGTGTGGCGGTAAATTCTACGCTGCCGGGTGAAGAATAGAAGAGGGAAGTAACAATTCAGCCCTCAGGCGCATGGAGGCATTATTATTCCCAGCCTATAGGGGCATGAACTCATATGTTTCCATGAGTGGTGCGCTCTCGCTCCAGTGGATAAACAAACGAATGCCACGCTACGCGGACATTCTTATTGTTACGCAGCGGTACTAAGCTCAAAAGACGCTTTGCGCCTTTTTCACTAAGGACCGGCGTTTTCCAAGGACCGCTCACGAAAACATATGAGTTCATGCCATATGCGGCTATGAATAGCGACACGGAAGCATATGCGTCCATGCGCCTGAGGGCTGAATTGTTACAGGGAGGGATACATGGATAATATAATTCAGAAACTCAATAGTAATGAAAAAAATGTTATAGACAATATCCGCTGTTTTGCGCTGGATATGGACGGCACTGTCTATCTGGGGGATAAGTGGATAGATGGCGCTAAGGAGTTTTTAAAAAGAATAGAGGATTCGGGAAGAAGTTATGTTTTTTTGACGAATAATTCTTCCAAAAGTCCGGCAATATATGTGGAAAAGCTGCATAAAATGGGATTGGAAGTATCGGAAGATAAGATTGTTACTTCGGGGCAGGCGACGATATATTATCTGGAACAGCATTTTCCTAATAAAAAGGTCTTTCTTCTGGGAAACAGTCTCTTGCGTGAGGAATTTGAGCAGTCGGGCGTTGTGCTGGAAGATAAATCGCCCGATATCGTTGTGACAGCGTTTGATACATCTTTGGATTATCAGAAGATGTGCAAGGTCTGCGACTTCGTAAGGGCAGGGCTGCCGTATATTGCAACGCACCCTGATTTTAACTGCCCGACGGAAGACGGCTTTATCCCGGATGTGGGCGCTATCCATGAGTTTATCCATGCGTCGGCGTTCCGTTATCCTGATAGGATTATCGGCAAGCCAAACGGTGATATCGTGGATTATATGATATCGAGAACAGGTATCTCAAAGTCCCAGACTGCGATGGTCGGGGACAGGCTTTATACCGATATCGCCGCGGGCAAAAATAACGGCTTGACAAGCATTCTCGTGCTAAGCGGGGAAGCGTCGCTTGATGATGTGAAGAAGTATGAGGTTGTGCCGGATTTGATATATAGGTCGGTGAAGGATATGATAGCGTTATTGTGAGTATTTTTTTAAAAGTAATACTTATATGATTGTGAAATTTGAGCCATATTAATATAAGATAGTTGAATGTACTGCTTGTAATTAGGAGTGAAATCTTGTAAACTGAATTTATTAAAGGGGGTACATAGTAATGAGAAAAAGCGGAGTTTTATTACCTGTTTCAAGTATTCCGTCTGAATATGGGATAGGGACTTTTTCGGAGCAGGCGTATGAATTTATAGATATGCTGGCATTAGCAGGGCAGACCTATTGGCAGATATTACCGCTTGGTCCGACCGGATACGGCGATTCTCCCTATCAGTCTTTTTCCACTTTTGCGGGAAATCCCTACTATATTGATTTGGAGACGCTTATAGAGGACGGATACCTTACTAAGAAGGACTGCGATAAGTATGATTTTGGCGATAACGTCGAATATATTGATTATGAGAAAATCTATTTATCCAGATTCAAGGTACTTCGCACCGCTTTTAATAACAGCGGCATTGAGAAAGATGAAGAGTTTTTGGATTTTGTAAGTAAGAATAGTTACTGGCTTGACGACTATGCGCTCTATATGGCGGTAAAAAATTCCTTCGACGGCGTAAGCTGGATAGAATGGGACGAGGACATCAAGCTTCGTAAAAAGGCGGCGCTTGATAAGTATCGTGAAAAGTATAAAGATGAGGTTGCCTTTTATCAGTTCCAGCAGTATATTTTTGCGAAACAGTGGAGCGCCTTGAAGAAATACGCTAATGAAAAAGGGATAGAGATTATCGGGGACATTCCGATTTATGTAGCGTTTGACAGCGCGGATACATGGGCGAATCCCGAACTTTTCCAATTGGATATGGACTGTACGCCGATTGCGGTTGCAGGATGCCCGCCGGATTCTTTTTCCGCTACGGGGCAGTTGTGGGGGAATCCGCTGTACCGCTGGGATTATCATAAAGAGACTGGCTATGACTGGTGGTTGAAACGGATAGCTTACTGTTATAGGCTGTATGACGTCGTAAGAATAGACCATTTCCGCGGATTTGACGAGTATTATTCTATACCATATCAGGATAAGACGGCGGAGTTCGGGCATTGGGAGAAAGGTCCGGGATACGATATTTTTAAGACCATGAAGGAGAAGCTTGGCAAGAAAGCCGTTATCGCGGAGGATTTAGGCTTTTTAACCAAATCGGTAATACAGCTTGTGAAAAAGACCGGATATCCGGGCATGAAAATATTGCAGTTCGCTTTTGATTCAAGGGAAGAGAGCGACTATCTGCCGCACAATTATACGGCGGGCAGCGTGGTTTATACCGGAACGCACGACAACGATACCGTGCTTGGCTGGTATCAGTCTTTGAACAG
>JAMPEU010000164.1 GCA_023664865.1 Butyrivibrio sp.
ATTGACGATGAAAAGATTATTGATTTTCCAAACGGGATTATAGGCTTTCCGGAATTGACACAGTTCGCGCTGGTGCATGATTCCGAAAAAGGCACTGAAACCATTCACTGGTTACAGTCCTTACAGGAACCCGGATTTGCCATGCCGGTTCTTGACCCCTTGTTAGTATGCGGCGAATATAATCCGGAAGTGGACGACGAGCTGCTTAAGCCGATTGGGACATTAGTGCCGGACGAGACGCTGGTGCTTGTGACCGTTACGGTTCCCAAGGATTTGACCCAGATGACCATTAACCTTAAAGGGCCTTTTGTCATCAATGTAGCGGAGAAAAAGGCGACCCAGGTGATTGTCGAGGGAGACAAGTATCCGGTTAAATTCCCGATATATGATATCTTAAATGCCAATAAGAAGAAAGCAGGTGAATAAATGTTAGCTTTATCCAGGAAAAAGAGTGAAGCGCTCATAATCAACAATAACATCGAAATAACAGTGCTGGAAATAAAGGGAGAACAGGTGAAGCTAGGCATTAACGCACCGAAGGAAGTGCCAGTATACCGTAAGGAAGTATATATCCAAATCCAGAACTCCAATAAGGAAGCTACGAACACGGACGGATTGGCAGCTTTGGAGAACTTATTGAAATAGAATTTTAAGCATTGTCGCAAGCCGCATTTCATATGTATGATGTGCGGCTGTTTTTTCGTATCCGTTTATGGCGATTTCCATTCGCTGCGCTTCATGGTGAAGGTAATAATCCACTTTATACTTTAAGTCTTCCATGTTTTCATAGACTTCCAAATCTTTGCCGATTTCAAAATATTCAGGTATTTCCGCCTGGTAGTTGGTAAGCAGAAAACCGCCGCTGCCTAATATATCCCATATGCGCAGGGAAAGCCCGGTTTCGATGGGACGCATTGTCATATTCAGGTTAATCCGGCTGGCGTGGAAAACCTTAGGCATCTGGGTTAATGTATTCACCCCGCCCTTTATATGTACTTTAGGCAGCATGGAAGCGTCGCTGCGCGTATATAGCGATATATTGAAATGCTCCGATAACATATTTAGTGTGGCAATTCTTTCCACATTTGCAAGCTTCATGCCGATATAGCGGTGCGCCACCAGATACCTGTCGGTATCCATGAATACGTCCTGCCCCTTATAAAAGCTGGAATCCGCTGCGGCGATTTCGCCTATGACCTGTTTAGGAAGCACATCATATATAAAATTATATCCGTATACCTTCATCTGGGCATTAATAAGCCCTTCCACATATCCCCTCGTATAATCAGAAAGGGACAGTCTGTCATATATGCATTTTTCGGAATAGAGCGAGCCGACAAAACTGACATCATTGTCATATTGTTTATGCTCTTCTTCGGTCATTTCCATAATCACTTTTTCAAGGCGCTTTACGTTCACCGCAAGCGGAAGATAATAAATATGCTCCGGGTTATAAGGGCGGAAGAACTCGTACTGCGCCCTGTCAAACAGAAAGATGCGGTTCCATTCGTTCTTAAGCGCGTTGGAAAAAAGCTCGGCGACAGGGCTGTCAACGCTCCAGCAGACATAAGGGACTTTCAGGCGGTTGCAGGTATAGGAAATCGCGGGATAAAAGTTAATGCTGAATATGAATGAAAGCTTGTGCGTCAATATCCATTCGGTTATCTTTTCCGCGCACCGCGCCGGAGTCACGCCCTTATCGGTCATTTCCATCTCTTCGCGGTGTACGGTTATGCCGAAGGATTCAAACACCTGGATGATATCCGGTTCGCAGATGCTGTTATAACGGTAGATAAGGATTTCCATTATCTTAAGTTCCTTTCTGTATTGTTCTGGGTGCAGTAAGCATATGTGCAACTGCCACAAATTAATGCTGTATTTATAATGTTTCATATGTTATAATAACACAAAATGGAATCTAGGTATAGGAGTAAGGTTGTTAGAATGAGAATTTTATTTATAATGAGTAAAACACAGACTATTATCGGGATAATGCGGGCGTTAGTCGGCATGGGGCATGAGGTGGCGGCATATCCATATATGTCGGAAGATATGGATTCGGACGAAGTAGCCACCCATCTGAGGTCATTTCTTAAAAACAGCAATATAGACTTCGTGCTGTCCAATGTCTTTACCCCTATGGTTGGGGAACTGACCCACCAGCTGGGGATAAAATACGCCGTATACGGAATGGATTCGCCGATGTATGAAACCTATATTCCTGTATATCCGAGATATGATAATTGCTACTTATTCTACTTTGATAAAAAGGAATACAAAATGGCGTTAGAGATGGGGCATGGCAACGTATACTACCTGCCGCTGGCGGGTGATATCAGGCATGCGGAAAGCCTGGTAATTACGGATGAAGAAATAAAGAAATACGGCTGCGACATGTCGTTTGTAGGCGCGATGTATAGTGATAATCCATATGATGAGTACATAGGGCGTTTTCCGGCATCTACACAGCAGATATTTACAGACGTTATGGAGAAAAGCGCATTTCAATGGGATGGCAGGGACAGGCTCTCAGGATTCCTTACCCCGGAGCTTACGCAGCAGGTACATCAGATATGCCATAAAATATATGACCATCCATATCAACTGCCGTTTGATTATTTTTATAAGGAGCTGATGTTTGCCAGAAAGCTTACCAACATAGAGCGGACCCTGCTTATGGGGCTTCTTGCCGAACGGTATGACATCCATCTTTATACCAGAGCCGGTGAGATTGTCCCCGACGGTGTGAAGCGTTTCCCGGAGGTGGATCATCAGAATACGGCTTATAAAGTGTTTTATTCCAGCAAGATAAATATCAACATTACGCTGCGTAGTATAGAGAGCGGCATTCCGCTGCGGATTTTCGACATTATGAGCGTGGGCGGCTTCGTGATGACGAATTATCAGGAAGAGATTCCGGAGCTGTTCGAGGAAGGAAAGGAAATAGCGACATTTAAAACGCCGGAGGAACTGATTGAGAAAGCGGATTACTACCTTTCACACGATAAGGAAAGGCAGCAGATAGGAATTAACGGATATAAAAAAATTAAAAAATGTTATACATATGAGCATCAGCTTGAAAAAATTATTTCAGTTTTATATCCTTCACACTAAATTATTTATTTTTTTTTCCGATATATACAGCAAAGGAGTATGCCCGGTCTTGGTTTCTGCGCAAAAATATCAAGGCGGACATATTATCTGGGACGATTCTTTAAAGACACTATTAATAAAATATCACACGGAGGTG
>JAMPEU010000165.1 GCA_023664865.1 Butyrivibrio sp.
AAGGAAATTATAGCGGATTTTAAACCGGATATGATACATATTTTTGGGACAGAATTTCCGCATACATTAGCCTGTGTGCGTGCATACGGTAATCCGGCAAGAACATTGGTGAGCATTCAGGGCGTAATGTATGAGTATGCCGAAGCATATATGGCGGATTTACCTATTAATGTGCAAAAGCAGGTTACGTTCAGGGATTTTATTAAAAAAGACAGCATTGTACAGCAGCAGAAAAAATTCAGAAAAAGGGGCGTGAACGAAAAAGAAGCTTTGCGTCTTGTCGGGCATGTTGCCGGAAGGACTGATTTTGATAGGGAAGCTGTGGCAGCAGTAAACCCCGATGCAAAATATCATTTTTTGAATGAAACATTAAGAAGCTGTTTTTATAGAGACAGATGGAAAAGGAGCGATTGCATTCCGTACAGTATTTTTTTAAGTCAGGGGGACTATCCAATAAAGGGATTTCATTATCTTTTGCAGGCTATGCCGGCAGTACTTGAGAAATATCCGGAAGCGCAGATTTTTGTAGCAGGAAATAACATAATACAGAGCGCGACATGGAAAGACCGACTAAAACGCTCAGCATACGGGAAATACTTAAAGAAGCTTATAAAGGATAATAATTTGAAAAATAAAGTAACAATGCTGGGAAGTCTTGATGCAGAAGGCATGAAGGAGCAGTTTTTAAGAAGTCATGTATTTGTCTGCTCTTCCGCACTGGAAAATTCGCCTAATTCTCTGGGAGAAGCAATGTTATTGGGCGTGCCTTGTGTAGCCGCTAATGTGGGCGGGGTACATAATTTACTGCTTGATGGCGGAGACGGGTTATTGTATGCGGCAGGCAGTATTGAGGAGCTTGCAGGGAAACTGATTGAGATTTTTGATAAGGAATCTATTTCCGAAAAGTATTCACACAATGCCAGAAGACACGCCAGAGAAACACACGACGCCGACCAGAACTATTATAAGCTGATAAGGATATATGAGGAAATAGCAGGAGTGGAATAAAACCTGTATTCAAATTGGAGGCAGTAATGACTATAACCTTTGTGTCAAATTATATTAACCACCATCAGATACCTTTTTCCAACGCTATATATGATAAGCTGGGAGATGACTATTGTTTTATACAGACTATGCCTATGGAGCAAGAACGTATAGATATGGGGTGGGGGCTTGACGCAAAGAAAATTCCATATGTGCGCTGCTTATATGAGGAAGAATACGAATGTCGTAAGATAATTGCAGAAAGTGATGTGGTATTGCTTGGCTGGACGGAAAGAGAGGATATAGAGGACGAGCGTTTACGTTCTGGCAAGGTGACAATACGAAGCAGCGAAAGAATATATAAAGAGGGACAATGGAAAGCGGTCTCACCCAGAGGGCTTATCGCGAAATATAAGGCGCATATCAGATATCGTAATAAGAATGTCTGTATGCTTTGTGCCGGAGCGTATGTGGCGTCGGATTTTCATTTGATAGGCGCTTATCCGGATAAAATGTTTAAATGGGGGTATTTTCCAGAGACAAGAAAATACTCTGAGGAAGCTTTTAAAAACCTGAAAAAAGACGGAGCGCTGCAGCTTGTATGGGCAGGAAGATTTATTGACTGGAAGCACCCTGAATATGTGGTGAAGCTGGCGCGCTGCCTTAACAGCAAAGGATATGATTTTAATATACACATGCTTGGCGGTGGAGAATTAGAAGACGAAATAAAGAGTCAGGTAGAAAAGGCGGGAATATCGGACAGATTTATATTTTATGGTTACAGTGGTCCCATGAAGGTGCGCGAGGTGATGGAGAAGTGTCATATACATCTTTTCACCAGCGACTATCTGGAAGGCTGGGGAGCCGTTTTAAATGAAGGCATGAACAGCGGCTGTGTGGAAGTGGCAAGCGTTCAGGCAGGGGCGACGCCTTATCTGATTGAGCACGGCGTAAATGGACTTATTTTTCCCAAAGGTTCATATAAGGAAATGGAGAAGCTGGTGTTAGATTTGTTTGATAATTGGGCTGAGCGCAAGTATATGGGACATGCCGCATATCATACAATTATTGAAGAATGGAATGCGGAACATGCGGCGGAGGAGTTTCTTAGATTCGCACGGTGCTTGTTGGAAGGAAGGATTGTTCCGGCCACGGGCGGAGTGCTTAGTCCTGCTCCCGTAGCCTCGCCAATGAATATGTATAAAGCAATGTTGAAAGGCAGAATGCAATAAAATGGAGAGATTAAAAGTAAGCGTTATCGTGCCGGTATATAATACTTTGGATTATCTTATGCGGTGCGTGGATTCTATACTACAGCAGTCGTATACTAATCTGGAACTTATTCTGGTCGATGACGGTTCTACGGACGGTTCCGGACAGCTATGTGATAAACTGGAAAAACAGGATAACAGAATCAGAGTCTATCATAAAGAGAATGGAGGCGCATCTTCAGCACGTAACCTCGGCATTCGGAATGCAGTAGGCGACTATATTGGCTTTGTAGACAGCGACGATTATATTGGCGCCGATATGTACAGACAGATGATGGAACTTGCGATAGAGAAAAATCTTCAGATAGTACAGACTTCCAGAGAAGAAGTGGACGAAGAAGGCAATCGCCTTGAAGATATCTGCGTGCCGCCTAAGGAAGTATGTTTCTGGGATTCTCCCGCTTTTATGAAAGAACTTCTGCTGCATAAGGGAGATTGTTCGTTCTGTACAAAGATAGTGCAAAGAGAGCTGCTTCAGAAACATAGGTTCCCGGAGGGAGAGCTCAATGAGGACTTTAAACTTTTGGTGGAGCTACTTTTAAATGTAGATGGAGTCGGTATTCTGCCAGAGCGGGGATATCATGTGGTATACCGGAGTAACAGTACTACAAGGCTGGTTTCAGCAAACAGTTTTTCCAGAGTATATATGGATAATATTGAGAATGCGGACAGAATTATGGATATTGTGGACAAGGAATATCCGCAGCTACATTCGTATGCAGTTCGCTTCAATTTGTTTCAAAGGCTTGATTATATGCTGCATATTCCGATTTCGCAGATGAATGGGAAAAATGAGTTCTATAAGGCGGTAAAAAAATATCTGCGAAAGAATGTCTTAAATACGGGATTTAACCGCTATTTAAGCATGAAAAATAAAGAATATCTTCTGCTTTTAACAGTAGCGCCTAAGACGGTGCGGAAAGTCCACAGGAAGATAATGATATCGAGAGAAAATCGTAAATAGACAAATAGAGAATGCAAATTAAGCTG
>JAMPEU010000166.1 GCA_023664865.1 Butyrivibrio sp.
CAACGTCGGAAGGCGTGCCTTTTAATCTGTCATGCCTGCACATAAGCGCACGTTTGCAAAGCTCCAGCCTTTCGTCAAATATCTTCCAGAAAGCGTCCACGTCTTTCCCCGATGAACATGCGATGTCCACGAGGTTTAATGTCACTACGCCCTGATTAAATCTGCCGTAGAATTTCGGTTTATCATTCTCATCATGGTATACTGTAAGAAAGGAGCGGCAGCCCATACAGGTATAGCAGTTGCCGTCTTTTAATTTTTTCATAATCTTCTCGGAGATATAGTCAGGCACCATTCTTTTCGCCGTACATTTGGCGGCAAGCTTGGTCAGATACCAATATTTGCTGTCTTCATGAATGTTGTCCTCTTCGAGAACATAAATAAGCTTGGGGAACGCGGGGGTAATATATACGCCCTTTTCATTCTTGACTCCGCGGATACGCTGGTTAAGCATCTCCTCGATTACCATTGCAAGGTCGTCCCTGGTCTGTCCTTCGGGCGCTTCGTCTATATACATGAATACGGTGACAAACGGCGCTTGTCCGTTGGTTGTCATCAGCGTGATAACCTGATATTGAATCATCTGCACGCCCCGGTTGATTTCTTCCCTTACGCGCACCTCGGCAATCGTATTTACCTGTTCCTCGGTTACGGCAATGCCCGCAGCTTGCATTTCCTCGCGGACTACGCGGCGCAGCTTTTCACGGCTAACCTGTACAAAGGGCGCTAAATGTGCTAAAGATATACTCTGTCCGCCGTACTGCGAACTGGCTATCTGTGCGATACACTGGGTTGCGACATTACATGCCGTGGAAAAACTCTTCGGCGTGTCAATCATCGTCTCGCTTATTACGGTTCCGTTCTGCAGCATGTCCTCTAAATTTACCAGACAACAATTGTGCATATGCTGGGCAAAATAATCTGCATCATGGAAGTGGATTACGCCCTGCTCATGGGCTTCTACTATATCAGGCGGCAGCAAAAACCTCTTCGTAATATCCTTGCTCACTTCTCCCGCCATATAGTCGCGCTGCACGCTGTTTACAGTCGGATTTTTATTAGAGTTCTCCTGCTTGACTTCCTCGTTATTGCATTCCAACAGGCTCAATATCTGCTGGTCGGTAGAATTGGACTTACGCACAAGCGCACGCCTGTAGCGATAAGTAATGTAATTTCTCGCCATAGAATAGGCGTCATGCTTCATAAGCTGGTTTTCCACCATATCCTGAATTTCTTCCACGCTTGGAGAACGCTTCATTTCTACGCAATGTTCCGCTACCACTTTGGCAATCTCGTCGATTTCCTCCTCGGAAATTTTTTCCATCCCTTCAACGCTGTCGTTTGCCTTGCGTATGGCGGCAGAAATCTTCTCCAGGTCAAAAGCTACTTCCGCACCGCTTCTTTTGATAATCTTCATATTTAACCCCCAACATTCTTATTATATAGTATTACTATAGTAATATTTTTATACAATATCTAGTTCTTAGTATACTATATATTGTACCATCTTATAAATATATGTCAAGGATTAGTTTGAAAAACTATTTTGCCGGACGCTGCTTTTTATATCCAATTTCAATATCGGGATAATTTTCTTTAAGATATTCCAGAATCGTCTTCACATTCCCCTCGCGCTCAAAGCGCAGTTTTCCTTCGCCGCCGTCTTTAAAGACCAGCATAAGATAGAATTCCTGTAACAGAAATTCCCCGGACTCTCCACTTTCAACTCTAAGGTAGGCTTTTTGTATATTCAGATATGAGATGTATTTCACATTAATAAAATAGCGGTAGAACAGACGCTTTGCTCCGAGTCTGCCTTCGCCGACATACGCCGCGGCTTTAAATTCTTCTTTTAAAATGTTTTTGTCGGCAGAGCCTTCGGATTCAGATAAAGGGATAAATTTCATATTTAAGTACCTGCTAATAATCGTTTACTTTATTGTAATTTAATTTGCAATCCCGCATATATTCCCGCCGGAACTTCTTCACCAAAATTATATTGTCCCATTGTATCAGTTTCAAAACTATAAACCGTCACCATCTGTCTTTCGGAATCAACAATCCAATATTCTCTGACTCCTGCCGTACGATATTTAAACAATTTACTCATGTAATCTATTTGCCTGCTGCTTGGTGAGACAATCTCAATAATCCAGTCCGGCGCACCATTGCACCCTTTATCATCCAGTTTATTTTTGTCACAAATAATAGAAATGTCCGGTTCAACATAATTTTTATCATCTTTATTTAAAAAAACTGCAAACGGCGCTGGAAAGACCTCACATCCTCCATTATGCTGTTTAATAAAGTCGGCTATTTGATAGTGCAAATCAGAAACAATTCTTTGATGCCTTGTATTTGGCGGTGCCATGTAATAAATTTTTCCGTCAATCAATTCCGCACGTTCTCCGTCCGGCAACGCATAAATGTCTTCTATTGTATAAATTTCTTCTTTTTTTAATGCGTCCATACTTTACACCTCCGCTCCTGATTTTATTATAGGTAAATTTCAGAGAAAATACAAACATTTTTCACTATATTATTTTTCAATTTTTAACTTTCCAATTAAATCTTTTCAATGTATAATAAAATTAAGTAAGAAAATTATTTATGACTAGGAGGCTATTTCATGAGTACATTAGAAGCTACCGTATCTATGATTGAAAAATGTACAGAAGATGAAATGCAAGTCGTTCAGCAGGTAATTCGGCAATTCTTTCTAAACAGGGGAACTCAAACCATTACAAAAAACCAGTTTATCGAGGAATTAAAGCTTTCCCGTGAGCAACACCAAAACGGCCAGTGTCAAGAGGCAACAGATGCACTGACAGATTTGAGAGAAAAATATGGAATATAAAGTAATATTATCAGATATTGCAAAGCAGCAGCTAGATAACATTCTCTTTTATATTTGTATAACACTTTGTAATGAAACCGCTGCTCACAATGTTTTACAAGATGCTGAAAACACAATACAAAAATTGGCACAATCCGGAAGTTCCCTGAAAATATGTGATGAACCGGAATTAGCAAAATATGGCTATCGAAAAATACATTTTTCATCTCATAGATATATTATGTTATATATTGTAATGGGAAAAGAAATTCGTATAGACAGAATCTACCATGAACTTGAAGACTACCAAAATTTACCTGATTAGTGTTCTATCAGCATGACGCAGCTCAATAATAAGAAAAAGCTGGAAAAGGGACTCGAACCCTCGACCTACTGATTACGAATCAGTTGCGC
>JAMPEU010000167.1 GCA_023664865.1 Butyrivibrio sp.
AACAGGTTCGGGAGAAGTCAATATGCCATTTGTAACGGTAGAGGAAGGACTTAAGAATGCGGACTTTAACATCACTTCTAATGAATGGCTGGATAATTATGACAGACTGCTTGAAAAGGCGGAAGAGGAGTTTTTCGCCGATATTAAGAAAGAAGCGCGGCAAAAACGAATGATGGCAGTCCAGATGGCGATGGGACGGTCCATGAAAGAGCCTGAATATGAGCTTGCTTTAAATGGGGAAGGCAATACGGCGGTTTATGTATTGTCCCGCGTATCGGGAGAAGGCAGCGACAGAAAGCCGGTTCAAGGTGATATTCTGCTGACAGAAACCGAGATAAGGGATATTCTCGCCTGTAATGAGAAATATGAAAATTTTATCTTGGCGCTTAACACAGGCGGCATGGTGGATTTAAGTCCGGTAATGAATGTTAAAAATATATTGCTCCTTTCTCAGTTGGGGGCTGAGACGGGAAATATCCTTGCCGATATACTGCTTGGACGAAAGAATCCCTCCGGAAAATTGACTGCCACATGGTACGCATGGAAGGATCATTCTAAGATAGGTGAGTTTGGCGGCAAGGACGATACTGCATACAAAGAAGGTATTTATGTCGGATACCGCTATTTTGACACATTGGGAATTGAGCCGCTTTTCCCTTTCGGTTATGGATTATCATGGACGGAATTTAATATGGAACAGGCGGATTTTAGTTTAGACGGTGAAAAAGTCTTAGTTTCGGTTGATGTCACCAATATTGGAAAATATTCCGGAAAACAGGTTATTCAGCTTTATGTCTCTGTGCCGGCCGGACGATTAGACCAACCTTATCAGACGCTTGCCGGTTTTGTAAAGACGGCGGAATTGCGCCCTGGGGAAAAACAGCGGGTAACTGTAAGTTATTCGGTTTCAGATATTGCTTCCTATGATTCGGAGACGGAAAGCTATATTCTGGAAGCCGGAAACTATATTCACAGGATTGGTGCAGACAGCAGACATACCACAGTAGCCGGAATTATCTGTAATGACAGGGAAATAGCCTGTGGGCAGTTTGCTAAAATTTTCGGAGAACCGGGTTTTAATGATTTTGTGCCGGAGATTAATATGCAGACAAAAGCAGAAGCTGATAATGTAAAGGTACTTAAGTTGTCGGCAGATGTGGTTTCTGTTCGTAAACCTCATACTCGTACTAAGGAGATTGATAAAGCTGTCAGTCAGATGACAGAGGACCAGCTGATTAAAATGAATTTGGGAGCGTTTAATCCAAAAGGCGGCATACAAAGCATCATCGGTAATGCGGCTTTCACTGTGGCAGGAGCGGCAGGACAGACATTTATGCAGGGTAAATCGCTGGGAATACCGTCTGTCGTCATGGCGGATGGTACAGGGGGGTTACGTATCAGCAAGGAGTATGTCAGGGATTCAGAAGGAATGGCTCACGCTATTGGCGTGGCTTTGCCGGAATCTCAGTTGAAGCTTATGCCGCGCATTGTTGTCTGGTTTATGAAAAGTCTTGGCTATCACCCCAAGAAAACGGATACTGTCCTGACTCAGCCAACTACTTCCATACCTATTGGCACCGCTGTCGCACAGAGTTTTTCTGTGGATTTTGCAGAAGGCTGCGGTGATATTGTAGCTGTTGAAATGGCGCAGTATGGGGGACATCTGTGGCTTGCGCCTTCAATGAATATCCAGAGGGATATCCGCTGCGGTCGAAACTTTGAGTATTATTCGGAGGACCCGGTGGTGAGTGGGGAAATTGCTGCGGCTGTAATCCACGGCATTCAAAAGCACTCTGGCTGCGGAGCCACAATCAAGCATTTTGCCTGCAATAATCAGGAATTGAACCGTACACAGAATAACAGCCAGGTCAGCGAACGGGCGCTTCGCGACATTTATCTAAAAGGGTTTGCCATAGCGGTTCGTAAAGGCAAACCTATGGCGGTCATGACTTCATATAACTTAATTAATGGGGTTCATACCGCTGAACACCGTGGACTGCTTGAGGAATATTTACGCGGGGAAGCCGGTTTTCAAGGGATTTTTATGAGCGATTGGGTTATCGCGGATTATGCTACGGAAAAGGGGTGTCGTTGGCCTATCGCCAACGCGCCGGGAGCAGTTATGGCAGGCGGAAATCTGTTCATGCCCGGTTCACCGTATGATTATAAGGGAGTCGCGGAGGCTTTGAATACCGGAAAAGTAACGAAGAAGCAGCTAATGATTAACGCTTCTGAAACGGTAGCTGTCATTAGGAAGCTGACAACGGACAAATAGCTTTGTTGGAGTTAAAACAGGGGGCGGATTATGCTTTATATTGAAAATTTACAAATTAATCATCTGGAGAAGCCTTTTGGAATATCTGTTTCACCAATCAGACTTACATGGACGCTGGGCGGAAGCGGCAAACAGGCATCATTTGAGGCAGAAATCCTGCTAAATGGGGAAATTGTGGAAACCAGTGGTGAAGTCAGGACGTCAGATATGTTTTGGCAGTCCCAAAAGGAGCTTGCATACAAAACAGATTACGTTGTAAAAGTGAAAGTAACCGACGAGACAGGCAGCGTTTCAGAAAGCGCTGAGCTTGCCGTGACAACAGGCATTGGTCAGAAACAATGGAAAGCGCACTGGATTGATCCGGAGATTATGGGGAAATCCTCTGTGAAGAAATTTCTCTGGAATCTGCGGGATAAATTTATGCTTCCCGGTGTTGACTTACGGACATATGACGCAGGCGCGTATCTCAAAAAAGAATTTAGTATCGGGAAGCCTTTCCATAAGGCGAGATTGTATGTGACTGCACACGGCATTGTTAATATACGGTTGAATGATAAGGAAATTACCGATGCACAGTTGCTTCCGGGAACTTCCCAGTATAATCACCGACTGATGGTGGAAACCATTGATGTTTCCGAATATTTAAAACAAGGAAACAATATTCTGGAGGCTACACTGGGGGATGGCTGGTATCGGGGCTCAATGGGATACCGTCAATATCGCCATGTGTACGGAGACGATATTGCCCTGCTTGCTCAGTTAGAGCTTGATGATACGCCAGTTGTCGTAACAGATGATAGCTGGTCTGCTTCAACTGATGGACCTCTAGGTCTTAACGATATGATGGCCGGCGAACATTACGACGCAGGAAAAGAAGGGACAATGACATGGCATAAGCCTGCGGTCAGGGATTTTGGCTTTGACTGCCTGATTTGCCGGGATACTGTACCTATGAAGCTTCATGAAT
>JAMPEU010000168.1 GCA_023664865.1 Butyrivibrio sp.
TGCCGTTAATGCTCTCTAAGCAGCTTAACGTAGACGAATCCACGATTTCAAGGGGAATTATCCTCACTACTATTTTAAGTCTGGCGACTATTCCGTTGGTGGCGTTATTTATACAATCTGCACCTTTATCATATTAGTTGTTCCTGACTTGCCAATCGGAACGCCTGACGTAATTACCGTTATATCGCCCTTTTTCAGCAATCCCATCTGTTCTGCCGCCATAATTGCGCTGTTAAACAGGTCGAATACGTCGTTTTCTTCTTTCAACATAATAGGTATCACGCCCCATGCCAGCGCAAGCTGTCTGCATACTTTTTCTGACGTCGTACAGCCTATAATGTCGCTTTCCGGTCGGTATCCGGATATCATTCTCGCCGAATAACCCGACTTGGTGACGGTAACGATTGCACCCGCATTTAAATCATGCGCCGTCGTGCATGTAGCGTGGCAGATGGCGTCTGTTATATCGGGCTTTGCTTTTCCGCCGTTATCCATGAATCTCTTCTGATAATCTATGTCCTGCTCCGTGCGTTCCGCAATCCTCACCATAGTTTTAACCGCTTCTACCGGATACGCGCCTGCTGCCGTCTCGCCCGAAAGCATAATCGCGCCGGTTCCGTCATAGACAGCGTTGGCAATATCCGTAGCTTCCGCTCTGGTCGGTCTGGGGTTCTTAATCATGGATTCCAACATCTGAGTGGCGATGATTGCCTGTTTGCCCTTTTCGTATACCTTTCTGATAATCATTTTCTGAATCACAGGCACCTCTTCATAAGGAATCTCAACACCCATGTCTCCCCTTGCTATCATGATGCCGTCGGATACATCTATTATTTCATCAATATTCTGTACGCCCTGCGTATTTTCGATTTTGGAAATTATTTTTATATCTTCACCGCCGTTTTTATCAAGCAGTTTTCTAATCTGTAAAACATCATCTTTGTTCTGCACAAATGATGCCGCGACAAAATCCACGTCCTGTTCTATGCCAAATAATATATCCGAGCGGTCTATATCGCTTAGATACGACATGGAAAGGCTCACATCAGGAATATTGATGCCCTTATTATTAGAAACCACGCCGCCATTTACCACGCGGCATACAATATTGCTCTGCTCCACTTTCTCGACCTGCATTTCAATCAATCCGTCGTCAATCAAGACCTTCATGCCTTCTTCAAGGTCTTCATAAAGGCGTTTATAGGTAACGGAAACTTTCTCATCAGTCCCTTCCACATCTTCTGACGTTAAAGTAAACAACTGCCCCGGCTTCAAGATAACTTTTCCATCTTTAAACTGCTTTACCCTTACCTCCGGACCTTTGGTATCCAATAAGATTGCCACTGGCACATTTACCTCTTCACGTACTTTCTTAACCATATCCATCCTTTTCTTATGGTCTTCATGAACGCCATGGGAAAAATTGCATCTTGCGACATTCATTCCTGAGAGCATAAGCTGTCGCATTACATCCTCGCTATCCGTTGACGGTCCCAGTGTACATACTATCTTTGTTTTACGCATTCATATTTCCTGCCTTTCGGTTTTTATATAAAAACTTTATGATTCAATTATCACTTTTATAGTCAATGTCATTTTCTCTATAAATTCCTATACTTTTAGAAAACACCGTTTCACACATAGGACACTTAAACTTTTTTTCAATTCTTAATGGCGGTTCTTGCAAAAGCAAAGCCAACGAGGATTCACCTTGGTGATTTGCATAATAATTATCTAATGTATTTTGTTCTTCTTCTGATATCATTATATCATAATATACATGTTCTTCACCACAATTTGGGCAAAATGGATTAACCCGATAGATTTTGCATTTTGTACTCGTTATTTCTTTCATAAATTGTCACATGACCTTTCTTCCGTTGTATTGCCTAAAATATTTAACCAACTTTTATGCCAGACAAAATTTTCAGACTTAAACAGGTTATCTTTGCTCTTACGTCCAATCTTCTACTGTTAAACCAGCCACACGGTTAAATTCTCTTGTGTTGTTCGTCACGATAATAAGCCCTCTTGACTTGGCGTGACTCGCTATCAATGTGTCCATCGGACCGATCGGCGTACCTTTCTTTTCAAGTTCTGCCTTGATTCTCCCATATTCTTCGGCAGCCAGTTCGTCAAATTGCAAAACAGTGATTGGAGAGAGGAACAAAGACATTGCAATACGATTTTTCTCTACTGCCATGCTCTTCTCAACACCATGCATCAATTCTGCATAAGTAATTGCCGAAATGCACAGTTCTTCTGGATCATGCGAAAGAAATTCTCTAATCACAGTATCCGGTTTATGCTTAATAGCATAAATGCAGATGTTTGTATCTAACATATACTTCATAGAGACTCACGCTCCTGCTCCACAGACTCCCCACGTCCATCTTTCATGAAATCCTCTGAAAAAAGATTCAGACTGTTTAAAAATCCGGACCATTTGTTTTCTTTCGGCATTAATATGACAATATCTCCTATTTTGTTTATAGCCACTTCCTCATCATTAAACCGATATTCTTTTGGCAGTCTAACTGCTTGGCTTCTGCCATTTTCAAATACTTTTGCTGTCATCATCTTTAAGCACCTCCCTATATTATAGTATATACCGCAATATATATCATGTCAATGCTGTCAGAGTTTGTATTTATTTTTTCACAGTAATAATGTATCAAAATAACACTCAGATTGTTTGCCTCCCATAAGAGTACCGCTTCAGTTACAAGGCATTTCCAGCAAATAGTAGATTCCTGATTAGCAATGGGAATATTTTATAGGATATCCCACATTCATTGCGGACTTATATTCGATACTCTTTATCATGAACATTCATATAAATTATATACTTTTTGATTGCTATAAAACAGATATTTTTTCAGGCTTCTTAAAATATATCCTCGGTGTCCGTGACGGCGCAGGGTTCATTATAAAACTGATTTTCTATACTTGCTTTTATCATTTCCACAATTATTCCCCAATCAGCTTGCGCGCCTCTTTAAGGCTGATATTCTTTTCTTTGGCAATCTTAGAAAGGTCTTCATATTCATATTTGGAATGAGCAGTTCCATATCCTGACGAGTCTTTTCGCCTGACTTTGCCATACGGAGTATCCAATATCTCGGTCTTTCTGTCCAAAACATAACGCTTTGTTGCGGTTTCGCGTATGCCGATTGTCGTTGTATGCTTGAATATCAGGGCAATTATCTGTTCTTTAT
>JAMPEU010000169.1 GCA_023664865.1 Butyrivibrio sp.
CCCACAATATACATATCCGGAACCTGCTCCGACTGCAAAGATGTGCGGTTGATCGTCTCAAGGTATTCCGAACCCGACGTATACACGGGAATTATACGCGCCTCCTGCTGGTATTCGTTATATGCAACCGCCACGCTGTTTAAATAATCCGTTAAAGCCTCGTCCGTATACCACAAATACAGAGTCTCCCTATGTCCGAAAAGAGATTCCTCAACCTCTTGCGACTCTTCTTCCGGCTCTGTTTCCATTATTTTATTGGCAGCGGCGTAAACTCCGACTCCGCCGACCACGCATACCGCTAATAAAACGGCGATAACTCTATTTCGTAACCTCACTTTTTTTCTCCTATTCCACTGCCTTATATCAGGCTCCTACGCAAAATGCCAATCATTTCGTCTACATGCTGCTTGGTAATGACAAGCGGCGGTACGAAACGAATAATATTATTCCCGGCATTGATTAAAACCAAACCGCCCTCTATAGACTTGGCAATAATGTCCCTGACAGGCTCTTTAAACACCAGCCCCTGCATCAGTCCTACGCCGCGCCTTGTTTCTATAAAATCAAATTCTTCTACTAATTTATCAAGCTGCGCTTCCAAATAAGCGCCGACTTCTTTTACATTGTCAAGCACTTGCTCTTTTTCAAAAAGTTCAAGCACCTTGCATATCGCCGCGCACGCAAGCGGATTGCCGCCGTAAGTCGAGCCGTGGTCTCCCGCCACAAGCGAATGTGCGCCTACTTTCTCAGTAAGCAGAAATGCGCCGACAGGCACGCCGCAGCCGAGAGCCTTCGCAGTAGTCAGAATATCCGGCTTTATGCCAAACCTCTGCCATGCGTACATATACCCGGTTCTTCCCATGCCGCACTGTATCTCATCAAGAATAAGAAGGATATCACGCTCTTCGCAGAGTTCCTTAACTTTTCTCATAAAAGATTCGTCCGCCGGATATAAGCCGCCTTCGCCTTGCACGGTTTCAAATATAATAGCGCACGTTTTATCATTTACATTGGCAAGCACGCTGTCAAAATCATTCAAATCCGCAAAACGGATATTACCAATCATAGGCTCGAAAGGCTCTCTGTAATGGGGGTTACCTGTCACGGAAAGCGCCCCGTAGGTCCTTCCGTGGAATGAATTATTCATCGCAATGATTTCATGGTCTGTGGCGCCGTCTTTAAGGTAGGCATATTTCCTTGCCGCCTTGATTGCCCCTTCAACGGCCTCTGAGCCGCTATTGGTAAAAAACACCCTGTCCATGCCGGAGGTTTTCTGCAGTTTCTTAGCCGCTTCAATCGCCGGCACATTATAGTAATAGTTGGAAGTATGGATTATCTTGTCTATCTGGGCTTTTAATGCGTCATTGTATTCCTTGTTCTGATATCCCAGCGCAAAAACTGCAATGCCAGAGACAAAATCGAGGTACTTCTTTCCTTCCACGTCGTAAAGATAGACGCCTTCGCCCCTGTCGAATACTACCTGATAGCGGTTGTAGGTGTGTAGAAGGGCTTGTTCGGCTTCGTCGATGTATTTTTGCATTGTCATGGTTGTTCTTAATCCTTTCTTATTGCTGTTACGAGTTACGTTTTGTGTGCTGTCACGAGTTTAGGATAAATGAACAAAAACGGAGCTCCATGCCTGAGAAGCGGTAAGTCGCTCCTTATTTTGTTCATTTATCCTAAACTCTGGGTATCGTAACATTTACTCATTTATTCTTAACTCCAATTATCGTAACATTTGCTCATTCATTCCTAAACTCCGGGTATCGCAATTTTTATTCATTCACCCGTAACTCCGAATATCGCAATATTTATTCATTCACTCTAAACTGCGGATATCGCAATAGCTTTTCATAATTGTATGGAAGTTATAATTTAATCTCAAACATCGTCATCTGAAATAATCGCCGTGCCGATGCCTTGGTTGGTGAAGATTTCGAGCAGCAGGCAGTGTTGGATGCGTCCGTCCAGAATATGGACTCTGCCTACGCCGTTTCGCACGGCGTCTGTGCAGTTCGTTAGTTTGGGAAGCATGCCGCCGCCGATGCAGCCTTCGTTTATAAGTTCCTCCGCCTTGGAGACCGTCAGTCTTGAGATAAAGGTGGACTTGTCGTTAATATCCCTGTAAAGCCCTTCAATATCCGTAAGGAACGCCAGCTTCTCCGCAGATACCGCCTTGGCAATGGCGCATGCCGCGTCGTCGGCGTTGATATTATAGGTGCCGAACTCATCATCGAGTCCGATAGGCGCTACGATTGGCAGGAAATCTTTCTCCAATAGGTCGTACAGTATCTTAGGGTTGACTTTTTTAATATCCCCGACAAAGCCGATATCCTTGCCGTCAACATACTTTTTATCGCACTCTAACAGCCCGCCGTCCTTGCCACTGATGCCTACCGCTTTAACGCCCAGCTCCTGAACCATGCTGACAAGGCTCTTGTTTACCTTATTTAAGACCATCTCAGCAATTTCCATGGTTTCTTCGTCGGTTACGCGCAGACCGTTTACAAACTCCGCCTCTTTGCCGATTTTTCCTACCCATCTGCTGATTTCCTTGCCGCCGCCGTGGACGATGATAGGCTTAAAGCCGACAAGTTTAAGAAGCGTCACGTCTTTAATCACATTCTTCTGCAGTTCTTCATTGCTCATGGCGCTGCCGCCATATTTCACGACGATAATCTTCCTGTTGAATTTCTGTATATAAGGCAGGGCTTCAATCAATGTTTCCGCCTTCTGCATAATCTGCGACATTTCCTTCTGTTCCATTCTATCTTTCCGTTCCTTTCGTTATTATATAAATTACCTGATATATTTAACATAATGATATATTTAACATAAGTATAAGTTTCCAGTAACCAGAGTTCAGATAAAATGAATAAAATAAGGGGCGACTTACCGCTTTTCAGGCATTGGAGCCCCGTTTTTATTCATTTTATCTGGACTCGTGACAGCGTGGCATTTAATCAACTCCTATAATCCGCATTAATCTTAACATAATCATAGGTAAGGTCGCACCCCCACGCCGTCGCCTCTGCATCTCCCATATCCATATCCACAAGCGCCCTGACCATAGGCGAGGCAAGAATACGGCTCGCAGTCTCTTCGCTGTAGTCCGTAAATACGCCGTCTTTATATATCTGAATGCTCTCTTCGTCATTCTCAAGATACAACTGTATTTTCTCCGGCTCAAA
>JAMPEU010000016.1 GCA_023664865.1 Butyrivibrio sp.
TGCCTAAAGTTTTTAACGAGCAGACAGAATATAAAATCGCCGTGTGCAGTACGGGAGTGGAGTTTGTAGAAGGGTTGGAGATTGTGCAGGGTTAAAACGGGCTATAGTGGTATCAACAAATCGTCATTAGCGAAAGGAAGTGTGTCATGGACAAGGAACGGTTGGAGCAACAAATTGATTTTATTTTAGAGGCAGATAAAGAAAAAAATATTATTCGCCAGACACATCTGAGTGGAAACGGAAGACATGAAAATGATGCCGAACATGCTTGGCATATGGCGATTATGGTTTATCTGTTAAAAGAGTATGCAAATGAAGAATTTGATGTGGCAAAGGCAATGATGATGGCTTTGATTCATGATATTGTAGAAATTGATGCGGGGGATACATATGCCTATGATTCAAAAGGGCTTGAAACTCAAAAAATGCGTGAAGAACAGGCGGCGGAGCGTATTTTTGGCTTGCTGCCGGATGGTCAGGGGGAAGAATTGAAAAGCCTGTTTCAGGAATTTGAAGCATTTGAAACTCCGGAAGCCAGATTTGTTCGCACAATGGACAATTTTCAACCGTTGCTTTTGAATCATTCAAATAATGGCAGCGATTGGCGGGAACATGAAATTAGCAAAAGCCAAGTTATGAAAAGGCATATTAATACTAAATTGGGTTCAAATACGATCTGGGAGTACGCAAAGAAAATAATTGAAGGACATGTCAGGGCTGGCGATATTAAAGATGATTGATTTGGAATTGTATAAGCAACAAGTTCAGTATGAAAGGTTACTTTCATGCTTGATAGAGGTGAATTATTAAATTGACGCTTAATGAATTTTATCAAGGGTATTACTTTCATGACAGCACTCTCAATCGAATTGAATATAGCAATAGAGAATTAAAAATGTATTGTACTTTTTGTGAATTTCTCCAAAAAGATTATAATGAAAGTGATTATGCAAATAGTGATATTATCGTTATCTTCCATAATTCCGCATATAAAATTCCGGATGGTTTGATTATCGAGGATTCCGGCTTTATTACGCAGAAATTGCAAGATAAGACTATTTTGTTTTATATGGAAAGTATATGTAATGAATATGGTTATTTGGAAGTAACGGCAGAATCCGTGGATATAATAAAAGTACGGTCTTATAATTTATAGATTTTTGGTTTAATAAGCGGATAAATCAGTATTTTTAGATATGCAAAATAGCATAATGAGATAGAAATAAATGAGCGAATTGTAATTGCTGGAGGCAATCGGAATGAGTGAATGTGTTTTTTGTGACAAAAACAAGATAAAAACTGATTTTGTATATGAAGATAATACAGTTATGGCGTTTATGGACATGGAGCCAATAAATGAAGGGCATGTATTGTTGGTGCCAAAGGAACATTACCTTGATGCAGATGAAATACCAGATGAGGTATTTGCGCATTTGATGATGATTTCAAAGAAAATTGTATCAGCTTTAAAGGCAGTTTACAAACCTGATGGATATAGTATAATGCAAAACGGTGGGGCGTTTAATGATGTAGGTCATTATCATTTGCACATATTTCCACGATATATAGGGGACGGTTTTGCTTGGACATTTGATTGTGGGAATAAAGAGTCAAATGCAGAGATTGTGAAAAGAATACAAGAAAGAATTTGTTGACTTCCGGTTCGTAGAGCTGGAAAAACGGAATTTATAAGGGAGAAATTAACAATGGATAAATGGTTAGAGACGAGGCAGCTGCAAGTGCATTTTGTGTCTGCTGCCGGATTAGTATTTAAAGATGATAAAGTTCTGTTAATCAGGTCAAAGAAACGCGGCTGGGAAATTCCCGGCGGCGTTGTAGAGCAGGGCGAGGCAATATTAGATGGATTGAAACGGGAAATATTTGAAGAAAGCGGTATAATTGCCAAGCCGGAGAGGCTTGTCGGAATTTATCAAAGGACATCAATGAAAGCAGGATATGGACCTCTTGAAGGAATGATATTGCCTCCGACAGTTAATTTGACCTTTATTTGTAAATACGAGGGTGGAAAAGAAAGCGTTTCAGATGAAAGCATAGAGGTGGATTGGTTTTCATTACAAGAGGCAAAAGAAATGATAACAGACGTTTATATAAAAAAAGCAGTTGAAGATATGCTTAAATTTGATGGAAGGCAGTGTTTTGGCACATTTAAGCAAAATGACAAGGGGATAATAGAGTTTACCAGTCATGTCATATCCGGCGATTTTTCTTTTCCTTATGTAAAAGGATGATTTTGATAATGGTGAAATGATAATCAATGGCAGCGAGTTGCTTGATAAAACCGATAACTATAACGAATGGCTAAAGGCTGTGACTGCCAATACCAAAATTGAAACCGTGAATCCCGACTGGGTTGTGACGGATACATTTTTCGCCATAGATGAAGATGATAAAATTATATGGATTATTGACTTAAGGCATACGCTCAATGATTTTTTGAAAAATCTGGGTAATGCGGTTATAGCGTCCGCCCATCGGAAAGAAGGAAAGGTTATGCAACGGAAATGCTGAGGCAGATAATAAAAGTGGCAGTTAGTGCTGAAATGAGTGAATTGCATTTGTCTGTCGAAAGGGACAACGAGCCGTCTGTAAAGACAATAAAATATAACGGCGGCGTTTATGAGCGGAGTTTTGAATTTGAAGGCGAAGCTGCGGATATATACAAGATTGTTTTGTGAGTTGCTTTTGTAGGCTATAGTTTCAGAATTGTATACTTGTTAAAAGTAAGCTATAATTGTATTTACAAATCGGTATTGATATGGAGAGTTGTGATATGAATAGTGTTAAAAAAGAACACGTTGAAATATTAAGAAGTATAGGAAAAATTGTATTATCAATTATAGCTGTAAATATTATAACTTTGATATCTTGTATATTAGGAAGTATAATCTATCAAAATGTTAATATAACCAATTTTCCGGATATGTTTTCTGATACAATGAATAGCAATTTAGGATATGCTCTATGCACCATAATTACAGCAATATTTGTATATTTATTTTATAAATGTTTAATAAAAAAAGAAAAATTAAGTTTTGAAGATTTGGGTTTTGTAAAAGAACATAAAATATCACAAGTATTAAAAGGCTTCTTATTAGGAGTAATCTTTGTATTGATTTATATAGGATTTTTGATTGCTATGAAGGAAGTTACTTTTGAATATAGGCCTTTGGATATAAACATTGTATATTCATTATTTATGGGATTAATAATTTTTACCGTAGTAGCATTTACAGAAGAAATAACATATAGAGGGTATATTCAATTCATTCTAAGTAAGAAAAATAAATATATAGGTATAATAATTACAGCAATATTATTTGCGTTAAGTCATTTAATAAATTCCGGTTATAGTTTATTATCGTTAATATATTTAACGATAGGCGGGATAATGTTTGGAATGATGAGACTGCAAAAGAAAAATATTTGGTTTCCATTAGGGTTTCATGTTGCTTATAATTGGACAGAAATCAGAATATTTGGACTTAATAATGAAACAACAAATCATTGGTTTTTAACGAATATTACACAAAATACTATTTGGAATGGTGGAGAAAGCGGAACAGGAATAATTATTGTATTAGTAGAGTTGGTTTTTATATCAATATTTTTATATCTAAATAGAAAAAGAATAGTAAATCAGTAACATAGTCTGCCTTACTTGCCTATACTTGAATAAATTCGGTATAGGCAAATGCGGCATACTATCAATATGATTTCAAATTATGTAGGAGATATTTTAGATGAAAATAGACAGAATATTGGAAATTATCGTTTACTTAGTCAACCATGATAATGTTCCAGCCAGTTATTTAGCAGAGCGTTTTCATGTATCTGTCAGAACAATACAGCGGGATATGGTCAGCATATCTTCAATCGGCATACCTGTTTATGCAGAAGGGGGAAAATACGGGGGATACTCTATTTTACCAACTTATAAAATAAAAAACAGTAATATTAAAGACGATGAGCAGCAGATGATAATAAAAGCGCTCGAAAGTCTGGCAACTTCCTATACAAGTGATACTTTAAAAGCATTGATTGAAAAATACAACGCCATCATAGAAAAAGAGGGCGGACAAAAGGTATTTTGGGATTTTGGCGTAACAAAGGAAAATAATTATGTACAAAATATGAATCATTTGTTAGAGCAGGCTATTGCAGAAAGAAAACACATCACATTTCATTATCGGAATGCAAGCGGGAAAGAATCAAAGCAATATATAGAACCATTGGCAATACATTATAAATGGTATGCGTGGTATCTGTTTGCTTATTCTCCTGAAAAGAAGCAATATCGGACATTTAAGGTTGCCCGAATGCAGAATTTATATATAAACGATACACGCTCTGTTATCGAGCATGGAGACATTGAAAAACTTATGAAAGCTTCCGAACAGGAATATTATCAGACATGTATTCATATTGAAGTACAGTTTGACAATGAGAATACAAACTTAATGTCAGAATATTTTCCGGATTGTCCGGTTGAAAGACTGACGGAAACAGTGAGTCGAATTTATATTGACGTTCCGGCGAAAGAGAGATTATGGAAAGCATTATTACTTAGCTTTGGAGATAAAGTAAAAATAATAGAACCTGAGGAGTATAAAAAAGAGTTGATTGAAACGGCAAAAAATTTTCTCTCTAATTACGACATATAGTTGTCGCAGGTATCCTGTATTATGTAATAAAATGCAGATACAAGAAAGGAATTATATTTTATGAAAAAAGAAGAATTATTTGCTGGGATCAGAGAAAAGTATGATGAATTAAAAGAGGCTTTAAAGGGAACGGACATTGAAAAAATAAGAAACTTGACATTGGAAGTTCATGCTCTGGTACACCCAGCGGAAATATCCGGAAGAACGGAAAAGACAGTTGCGGATTATGTTCTGGAGTATATGTTGTCGGGAAATCAGAATGTTATTGTGCCCAGAGAAAATCATGATACGGACCTGCATTACGCAGGAACGAAAAGCGTTCCTATGTGCTGGCAGTTTTGGCATACATACCGCATCGAAGATATTGTAAGCAATATCATAATGGTAAATCAAAATCAGATTTTCAATGCCAACTGGCAGAAAAAAATCGGCGCTTCAATTACGGACACTGGAAATGCTCTGGAATTTGATGAAGCAGTCGCGTTTGGAAAAGGGATAGATGTCCTTGCGCTTCGTGATTATATGATTACGGTAGGAAAAAATACACGCAGCATATTAGAAAGTTTGACATTGGAGCAAATACAGTCTATGGTGCCGGAAGAATGGGTGATGAGAGTATTAGAAGAGGGAGGAGTGACTACAGATTTCCGCTCTGTGTGGCTGCTGGTTTTTTGGGGGAGATTAACAAGGGGCGGCATGATTTTAACTCCTATGACAAATCATCATATGATGCATTTACCTCCCTGCTTGAATAATTTGCCGATTTTGGACTAATAAGTAGATAAATTTACTAAAATATGTTTCAGAGGAAAACTTTGCTGCTAAAAGCAATGATTGGATTTTAATAACATTTTATAACAGCTAATTTTTTCCTTAAAAAGTATCGAATCACAATCAGGATTTAAGGAGAGAAATATGGAAGAATACAAATATTGCACATTGAGGGAAATACCCAAATTAAAAGATACGGCAGCCGAATGGTTTCACAGTAAATGGGGAGTGCCTAAAGAGGCTTATCTTAGCTGTATGATGGCTTATCTTAATCATGAAACGGAGCTTGGGTGGTATTTATGTCTTGACAATGATAGAATTATAGGTGGAATGGGAGTTATCGAGAATGATTTTCATGACAGAAAAGACCTTACTCCCAATGTTTGTGCAGTATACACGGAAGAAGAATATCGTTGTAAGGGGATAGCAGGTCACTTGCTTGATATGGTTGTAGACGATATGAAATCTAAAGAAATCACACCTGTTTATCTTGTCACAGACCATATTGGATTTTATGAACGATATGGATGGGAATTTTTATGTATGGTGCAGGGAGATGATGAACCGAATATGACAAGAATGTATATTCATAGATAATTCCGGTTTATCTGATAATTGTTTTAACTTTCCCATATTTTAAAGGCTTTGCAGTATGCCAAATTTTATAACGGGGGTGTAGAAAATGCAATACGCAGTAGAACTGTATTTTGACAATGAAACAGAAAATAAACTTTTTGAATTGGCAGAAAAGGTTGCCGCTGAAAAAATCAGCGCTAAGTTTTTAGAGTGGAAGACAAGACCACATCTTACATTGGCGTGTTTTAATGATATTGATAATGATGAATGTATAGGGAAAATAAGAGAATTTGCCAAAAATCATAAGGCTATGCCGGCATATATAGGTTCAATAGGAATGTTTAATGATAGCAAAACTATTTTCGTATCACCCATAATGACCAGCGGCATGTACCAATTTCAACGGGAACTGCATGAAACATTAAATTGTTTTGATACAAAAGGATGGGAATGGTATTGTCCGGACAGGTGGGTGCCGCATTGTACTATTGCGCTAACCGGTGAAGATACAGACGATGCCTTTTTTAAAGCAAGTGATTTGCTGCTTCACGAATTTAGAAAAATGAGCGGTAAATTTGTATCAATAGGATTGGTAAAAGTTACGTTTCCGGTTGAGGAAATATTTACGATAGACTTAGAAGTTTAACATTTGCGGAGATATCACAT
This sequence comes from Butyrivibrio sp., assembly GCA_023664865.1. Classification (GTDB taxonomy): domain Bacteria; phylum Bacillota; class Clostridia; order Lachnospirales; family Lachnospiraceae; genus UBA3282. The sequence goes on from JAMPEU010000016.1 coordinate 6,696, forward strand.
GGTTAGAGAAATTTATGAAAACGAATTAAATGAATTATTACAATTATATTTGTATTTACATGAAAAGTCTATTCCGGAAATGACAGAGCATTTAAGAAAGACTTGGGATACTATTATTCAAGATGAAAATCATCATATTATCGTCAATATGATTGATGGTAAAATTGTTTCTTCCTGCGTATGCGTGATTATTCCGAACTTAACAAGAAATGTCAGACCATATGCGTTTATTGAAAATGTTGTTACGCATGAAAAATATCGTGGAAATGGCTATGCAACGGAATGTCTTAATTATGCTAAAGGAATAGCACAAGGCGCAAATTGTTATAAAATGATGCTGCTTACCGGTTCAAAAGAAGAAAAGACGCTTGAATTTTACAGTCATGCAGGATATAACAGTACGGATAAAACAGCATTTATTCAATGGCTTGAATAGGGCTTTACCCCAACTAAACGATACGTCGATTGCAAAAAGCAACAATAAGATGTATGTTAATGTCAAGGGGGTGAGGCGAATGGACGCAAAAATATTCGGTACATTTATAGCTGAGTGCCGTAAAGAAAAAAATATGACACAGGCAGATTTGGCGGCAAAATTGAATGTCACTGATAAGGCTGTCAGCCGTTGGGAAAGGGGAGTCGGGTTTCCTGATATCAACACAATCGAATCATTGGCTTCAGCTTTAGAAATAAGCGTTCTTGAACTTATGAAATCTGAACGGATTGCAGCAAATGAAGTAACAAAAGAAGAAGCCGCAGATATCATTACTGATACTCTAAATACTGTAAAGCAGCAGCGTAAGCGAGAGCGCAAAAATGTACTTTTTATTTTAGGAATTGCGTCAACAATTATAATTTTTGTTTTATTTCTTGATAACATACAATGGCAAATAGATACTATTATCTTTGCATGTGTCGGCGTCGTTTTCCCTTTGCTTTGCATATTCGGTTTCGTTGCACTATTGGCTAATGCAATATGGCGAAAAGTAACGGGCAAGCCTTGTGGTCAAACTTTTGCAATGGCGTTGGCTCTGTTGCTGATGCTCATTATTGTTATAGGATTCTTTTTCTTAGTTGGAGCGTTGGGGATAGGTCCTGTGCCAAATTAATAGCAGCAGTCCAGCCATGCCATTCATAATTTGCCTGGATATACATTATGCACATAGGATTTATGAACTGGCAGGCAAATTATTCATGTCGGGCGTCCGCCCTATAGAAATGATTGTAAAATTTGTCCTTAGTGAGTAAGCTCCCACGGTCAAATTTTACAATCATTTCTGCATGGCTGAACTATTATCAAAAAGTTAAAAAAAGGATTGAGAATATTGCCCGCACAAATTATAATAAATATATAAGCAAATGCTTTAAACTATTGACTGCATAAGTCAATAGCAATGGGATGGCAGAAAATATAAAACAGGAGGGAGTTATCTTATGAATTTGAATTTGAAACCGAAAAGCGAATGTAAATTTGATGCGGTATCTTTGGGTGAGGTTATGTTAAGGCTTGATCCGGGCGAGGGAAGAATCCGTACCGCGCGTTCTTTCAGGGCATGGGAAGGCGGCGGAGAGTATAACGTAATCCGCGGACTGAAGAAATGCTTTAAATTGGACACAGCGGTAATTACGGCATTTGCAGATAATGAAGTAGGTATGCTGATGGAGGATTTCATCAATCAGGGCGGAGTTGATACTTCCTTGATTAAGTGGATGAAAACGGACGGTATCGGACGTGTGTGCCGTAATGGTTTGAACTTTACAGAGCGAGGATTCGGCATTCGCGGTGCGGTAGGCTGCTCTGACCGTGCGAATACGGCGATTTCCAAAGCGACGCCGGAAGATTTTGATTTTGATTACATATTCGGCGAGCTGGGAGCGCGCTGGCTGCATACGGGCGGAATTTATGCGGCTTTATCCGAGCAGTCATGCGAGACTGTCCTTGCTGCGATTAAGACGGCGAAGAAATACGGCACAATCGTATCTTACGATTTGAATTACCGTCCTTCCATGTGGAGTGCGATAGGCGGACAGGAAAAAGCACAGGAAGTCAATAAAGAGATTGCTAAATATGTAGATGTTATGATTGGCAATGAAGAAGATTTTACGGCATGTCTCGGCTTTGAAATCGAAGGAAACGACGAAAATCTTAAGACTCTGAATCTTGACGGATACAAGAAGATGATTAATGAAGCGGCTAAAACCTATCCTAATTTCAAGGCGGTCGCTACTACGCTTCGTCAGGTAAAGACGGCGACAGTGAACGACTGGAGCGCAATCTGCTGGGCGGACGGAGAGATTTATAAGGCAAAAGATTACAATGGTCTGGAAATCATGGACCGCGTCGGCGGCGGAGATTCATTTGCATCGGGATTGATTTACGGGCTGATGACTACGGAAGACGCTGAACTGGCAGTAAACTACGGAGCAGCGCACGGCGCGCTTGCAATGACGACGCCCGGCGATACGACTATGGCGAGCAAAAAAGAAGTGGAAGCTATCATGGGCGGCGCAGGCGCGAGAGTACAGAGGTAATAACTATTAATTTTATAAATATTGGAAGGGAGCATGGTATAAAAATGAGTAATGTAACAGAAAGCATGAAAAATTCAATTATCGTTCCGGTTGTGGTTATTGAGGACGCTAAAGATGCAGTTCCTACAGCAAAAGCGCTTTTAGCGGGCGGCATCAATGTAATGGAGATTACCCTGCGTACCGCAGCGGCGCTTGAGAGTATCCGCAAGGTTGCAGCAGAGTGTCCTGACATGGTAGTGGGAGTAGGCACGGTTCTGAATCTTGAGCAGGCTAAACAGGCTGTAGAAGCAGGGGCAAAATTCATCGTAGCTCCGGGATTTGACGAAGAAACAGTAAAATGGTGCGTTTCGCAGGATATCAGCGTGACTCCGGGCTGCGTTACCCCGACGGAAATCATGGCAGCGCGTAAGCTGGGATTAAGGGTGGTTAAATTCTTCCCTGCCAATATATACGGCGGTTTGAAGGCAATCACCAATCTTGCGGCTCCGTTTACGGATATGCAGTTCATACCTACAGGCGGGGTTAATACTGAAAACATAGCAGAATTTGTTGCAAATCCGGCAATTTTTGCAGTCGGCGGAAGCTGGGTATGCAAGAAAGCAGACATCTCAGCCGGAAACTTCGACAAGATTACAGAACTCTGTAAAGAAGCGCGTAAACAAGCAGGCGCATAAACCAAGATAAGCTATAGCCAGAAAAAATAAGCTATATTAACAAAGACAGACCAGTGCTATTCATAGCATTGGAGACATGGACTCATATATTTTCATGAGCAACCCTTGAAAGACGCAGACCACTGCAAGTGGTCTTGTACTTTAGTGAAAAAGCTGTTTTTAGCTTTTGAACTTAGTACCGCTACGTTTTTCACGGAGCGAGAGCGTGTTGCTCATGGAAATATATGAGTCCATGTCTTATACCCAATACCCAATACCCTTATCCCAGCACCTTCTTCACAGCCGCCGCAATAGCCTCATCCTTGCAGTTCGCGAAGAAATATTCAGCGAAATGCTCGCCGCTCAAAGCGCCTTTAACCAGTTCCCTATCCAGATTTTCAAGAATGGAAACCATATCGTTATGTGTTACCTTCTTTACCTCGTCCAGAATCTTCTTATTCCTCTGCTCGGGAACGACTCTTTCCTTAGGATATCCGCCGCCGCCCGGTGCGCAGAATAATTTTTCAAAGATATAAGTCAGGTTGAGTTCGCCGCCCCATCCGAAATTCTCTGCAAAAGGAAGGGCGATACAGTTTCCGTCGTTTACCTGTGAGAACAGATATGCGTCTAACGGCGACTCGATATGTCCGCACAATACCTGTGGAAATGAATTACATGCAAGCATAGCGCCTTCACCTGTTCCGCAGCCCGTAATAACGAAATTCGCAGCCTTTGAATTTAACAAAACAGCGGCAAGAATACCGTTCTGCACATAAGTAAGCTGATGCTCGTCTTCCGCAGTATACATTCCATAATTGAACACCTCATGTCCCATCGGCTCTACTACTGATTTCAGGGTGCTACAGATAAGCTCATTTTTTGCCGCCTGACTGTTTTCATTTATTAATGCAATTTTCATGATAATATCATTCCTCCTAATTATTTGATAATCAGAATTTAGGCTAAATGAACAAAATAAGGAGCGACTTACCGCTTTTCAGGCATGGAGCTCTGTTTTTGTTCATTTTGCCTAAATTCGTGCTTACAATAGATCCTGCATAGCGCAGTCGTCCATATCGTCAAAGTCCTGGTTCTCGCCTACCATGCCCCAGATAAAAGTGTATGCCTGCGTGCCGCAGCCCGAGTGAATCGACCAGCTCGGAGATATGACAGCCTGCTCGTTTCTCATAATGATATGGCGGGTTTCCTTTGGCTCGCCCATATAGTGCATAACAAGCGCGTCTTCCGGCATATCGAAATACAGATATACTTCCATTCGCCTGTCATGCGTATGACAGGGCATGGTGTTCCATACGCTGCCCGGCTCCAACTTAGTCATGCCCATTTCCAATTGGCAGCTTTCCACCTGACCGGGTAAAATGTATTTGCAGATGGTTCTGTGGTTTGCCGACTCTAAAGAGCCTAATTCTACCTTGTTGCTGTCTTTTACGATTACTACGCCATCGGCTGGCTCGCCTTCAGGTTTAATCAGAACGGTAGGACAGGTTCTGTGTGCCGGAGCGCTGTTTAAATAGAATTTTGCCGGGGCAGCAGGATTTACGCTCTCAAATACGATTTCCTTAGAACCCATTCCGATATACATGCCTTCTTTGTGGCCTACTTCGTATACTTTGCCGTCAATGGTGATTTTGCCGGCTTCGCCAATGTTGATAACGCCCAGTTCGCGTCTTTCGCAGAAATACTGCGCGCGCAGCTCGTTGCCTGCCGTAAGCTGCAAAGGCTTTACCGGAACGGCGGAACCCGTGATAATACGGTCAATATGGCTGTATACCAGCTTGATTTCGTCCTTTTTAAATAAATCGTCAATCAAAAATTCTTCCCTTAAACGTTCCGTAGTGTAATATTTGACATCCTTAGGAGATGCCGCTGTCCTTAATTCCATTTCATTTCCTTCCTTTCTGAATTTTATTTCTGAACATCCAACTTAAACCCAAAATACTTAACCGCGTTATTATAGCATATTCCCTTAACGATTTCCTCAAGCGTCTCGTAATCGTCAGGATACTCGCCGTTTTCCACCCATGTACCGAGCAGATTGCAGAGGATTCTGCGGAAGTAATCATGTCTGGTATAGGAAAGGAAGCTTCTTGAATCGGTAAGCATTCCTACGAAACCGGACAGATTGCCGAGGTTTGCAAGGGAAATCATCTGGTCCTGCATACCCGTCTTATGGTCATTGAACCACCACGCCGAACCCTGCTGGATTTTGGCAACTGCCGTAGAGTCTTGGAAACAGCCTAAAATCGTGCCGATTGCCTGATTGTCATTGGGATTCAGGCTGTATATGATGGTCTTGGGAAGTTCGTCCGTCTTAATCAGCGCGTTCAGATAATCAGCCATCTCGGAAGACGGAGCATAATTATTGATGCAGTCATATCCTGTATCGGGACCGAGTTCATTGAAACGGAGCGTATTATTGTCGCGCTTGCAGCCGTAGTGGAGCTGCATTACCCAGCCGCGTTTGGAGTATTCCCTGCCGACAAAGAGCATGAAAGCCGTCTTAAACTTAAGTTCTTCTTCGCGGCTTACGTCCTTTCCTGACAGGCGTTTTGCAAAGACCGCCTCTACTTCTTCTGCAGAAGCCGGAGCATACATTACATATTCAAGCGCATGGTCGGAAACAGAACAGCCCATAGAGGCAAAGAAGTCCATGCGGACGGACAAAGCCTTGCACATATCGGCAAAGGTATTTATTTTAACGCCTGATACTTCTGCCAGTTTGTCAAGATATTCCGCATAGGTCGGTTTCTCGATATTCATCGCCTTGTCAGGACGCCATGCGGGGAGTACCTGAACGTCGAAAGAGCCATCCTCTGCGATTTTCTTATGCCATTCCAGAGAATCTACCGGGTCGTCGGTGGTACAGATTAAGGTGACATTGGACTGTTTGATGATGTTGCGCACCGACATTGAAGGTTCGGCAAGTTTCTTATTGCAGATATCCCAGACTTCTTCGGCAGTATTTTTGTTCAATACGCCGTGGTAGCCGAAATATTTCTGCAATTCCAGATGCGACCAGTGGAAAAGCGGGTTGCCGATGGCCTTACCCAGACATTCAGCCCATTTTAAGAACTTCTCCTTATCGGAAGAGCCGCCGGTTATGTAGTATTCATCGACTCCGCAGGAGCGCATAAAACGCCATTTATAATGGTCTCCGCCCAGCCATACGCGGGTGATGTTTTCAAATTGACGGTCTTCATAGATTTCCTGCGGATTGATGTGGCAGTGGTAGTCCAAAATCGGGGTATCCGCCGCATAATCGAAGTAAAGCTTCGCCGCCGTGTCATTAGAGAGTAAAAAGTTTTTGTCCATGAATTTTTTCATTCTGTTCCCTCTTTTCTTTAAAAAATACTTAAAAAAACACCTAATACAATGATACATTATGAAGATAAATAAAGCAACAGAAAAACTTCGGTAAAACTTCTAAATTCAGCCTTGACGAAGTTGTATATTATGTGTAAAAATATTAAGTGAAATATTATAATTATGAAAAAAATGCACAAAAGATTTTGGGGAAAATTAAGGAAGGAGATTTTGCAGACATGGAACTTTTAAGCAAAAAGAAAACAGGGAAGGTAGAAAGGCCGGTAAAGGTCTTACAGTTTGGCGAAGGAAACTTCTTGCGTGCGTTTGTCGATTATATGATTGATATCGCAAATGAAAGCGGCGAATTTAATGGGGACATAGTTTTGGTTAAGCCGATTGAATTTGGCAATCTTAAGCTTTTTCATGAGCAGGAATGTCAGTATACGGTGCAGCTGCGCGGTATTGCGGATGGCGAGGCCAAGAAGATTAACAGAATAATAACGAGCGTGACCGACGCTGTGGACGCTTATGAGGAATATGAGAAATACGCAGGATATGCGAAACTTGACTCGCTGCGGTTTATTGTATCCAATACGACTGAGGCGGGCATTGTCTATGACGATACGGATAAAATCGAGCTTAATCCGCCTAAGACTTATCCCGGCAAACTGACTAAGTTCTTATATGAAAGATATACGCATTTTAACGGGGCGCAGGACAAAGGTCTGGTGATGCTCCCTGTCGAGCTGATTGACGATAACGGCATACACCTTAAAGAATGTGTGCTTAAGCTTGCAAAACTCTGGAATCTTGAAGACGGATTCACAAACTGGCTGAATGACGCGTGCGTATTTACTTCCACTTTGGTTGACAGAATCGTGACAGGGTATCCGAGAGACGAGGCGGAAGAACTCTGCAAAGAATTTGGCTATCAGGACAATCTGATTGTAACAGGCGAGCCGTTTGCCCTCTGGGTAATCGAGAGCGCTAAGGATATAAGCAATGAGCTGCCTTTGCCGAAGGTAGGGCTTCCGGTTATCTTTACGGACAACCAGAAACCGTATAAGCAGAGAAAAGTGCGCATCTTAAACGGCGCGCATACTTCCTTCGTGCTTGCCTCTTATCTGTGCGGAAATGATATTGTATTGGAGTCCATGAATGACGAGCTTATCCTTAAGTTTATTAAGGCGACTATTTTTGACGAGGTTATTCCGACTCTGACGCTGCCTAAGCAGGAGTTGGAAGATTTTGCGGAAGCTGTGCTTACAAGGTTCAATAATCCATATGTAAAACATGCGCATCTGTCGATTTCACTTAACTCCGTTTCCAAGTGGAGGGCAAGATGTATGCCGAGTTTCTTAGAGTACATTGATAAAAAAGGCAGTATTCCTAAGCACCTGACTTTCTCGCTTGCGGCGTTGATGGCGTTCTATACGGGAACTGAGATAAGGGATAAGGCTTTAATCGGACACAGAGACGGACAGGAGTACAACATAATGGATGATGCCGCCGTACTGGAATTTTTTGCGGCTAACAGCAGCAAAGAGCCTGCGCAGTATGCACATGCGGTACTTAGCAATACGGACTTCTGGGGACAGGATTTGAGCACTCTTTCGGGAGTGAAAGAGGCTATTACATCTTATCTGACAGATATACGCGCAGTCGGAATGCGTAAGACGATGGAGAAAGTTTTCGGATAGAGTCAGTCTTTAAGCAGTATAAATCTTCGGATAATATATAAGCCTGCTGCAAGTTAAAACAGGCGGAAAGGAAGCATATATATCAAGCATGAAGGATTATATTAAGATTCACGAGAGCGACAATGTAGTCGTTGCAATTAAGGAAATAAATGCGGGAGAGACCGTAAATGCCGGAAATTTTCAGGTGACGGCGAAAGAGACGATTCCTGCGGGGCATAAGATGGCGCTTTGCGGCATACCGCAGGGCGGGGGAGTCATTAAGTACGGTTTCCGCATTGGTAATGCAAAAGAAGACATTGAAGCCGGAGCGTGGATACATACGCATAATATCAAGACGGCGCTCGGAGATTTGCTGGAATATAATTACGAGCCTGTGGAAATTAAGGAGAATGTTTCAGAAGATGCGGAGTTTATGGGCTTTGTAAGGACTGACGGGCAAGTCGGGGTGCGTAATGAGATATGGGTTATTCCGACCGTAGGCTGCGTAAACAATATTGCGACGGCGCTTGCCAAGGCGGCATGCAGCCGTGTAAAAGGAACTGTGGACGAGGTAATTGCTTTTCCGCATCCATACGGATGTTCCCAGATGGGCGACGACCAGGAGCATACCAGGACGATTCTCGCGGATCTGATAAAACACCCGAATGCAGGCGGCGTACTGGTATTGGGATTAGGATGTGAAAACAGCAATATCGACGTACTTAAGCCCTATATAGGCGACGTAGACTCAAAGCGGGTGAAATTTCTGGTATGTCAGGAAACGGAAGACGAGATGGAGACGGGCGCGAAGCTTTTAGACGAGCTGATTGATTATGCGGCATCGTTTGAACGTAAGCCTGTCAGCGCATCCAAGCTTATTGTGGGAATGAAATGCGGCGGCAGCGACGGATTTTCCGGAATTACCGCGAATCCGCTGGTGGGAAGGTTTTCCGACCTGCTCATAAGTAAAGGCGGAACTACGATTCTGACAGAGGTGCCGGAAATGTTCGGCGCGGAGACTCTGCTTATGAATCGCTGTGAAAATAAGGAATTGTTCGACGAGACTGTGAAGCTTATTAATGACTTTAAGCAGTATTTTAAGAGCAATAATCAGACAATCTATGAGAACCCTTCGCCGGGCAACAAGAAGGGCGGCATATCGACACTGGAAGATAAATCGTTAGGCTGCACGCAGAAGTCCGGCAGCGCGCCTGTAAAAGGCGTACTGGCGTATGGACAGAGGGTAGAGACGGCAGGGCTTAATCTGCTTAGCGCGCCGGGCAATGATTTGGTAGCGTCTACGGCGTTAGCGGCAAGCGGGGCGCATATCGTACTGTTTACCACAGGACGCGGAACGCCGTTTGCCTCACCTGTGCCGACGGTTAAGATTTCCAGCAACAGCGCTTTAGCGGGTAAAAAGAAGAACTGGATTGATTTCAACGCGGGCGTTCTGGTAGAGGATAAGGATATCGACGAGACAGCAAAAGAACTGTTTGACTATGTAATCGCTGTGGCGTCGGGAAAAAAAGTATGCAGTGAAGAAGCGGGATTCCACGATATGGCTATTTTCAAACAGGGCGTTACATTGTAAAACATAATTTTTCACTAATATTTATGGTAATGAATCAATAATTTTAATATAAGGAGGACAAAGAAATGGCAATTTTGAACAAATTTTCATTGGAAGGCAAGGTAGCTCTCATAACAGGAGCGTCCTACGGAATCGGATTTGCAATCGCAACCGCGTATGCGGAAGCAGGCGCAACCATCGTTTTCAATGACATTAAGCAGGAGCTTGTAGATAAGGGCTTAGCTGCTTACGAAGAGAAAGGCATTAAGGCTCACGGCTATGTATGCGACGTAACGAATGAGGAACAGGTAAATGAGCTGGTAGCAAAGGTTGAGAAGGAAGTCGGAGTAATTGATATTCTCGTAAACAATGCCGGAATCATTAAGCGTATCCCTATGTGCGATATGACGGCTGAGCAGTTCAGACAGGTTATTGACGTAGATTTGAACGCGCCTTTCATCGTATCTAAAGCGGTTATTCCTTCCATGATTAAGAAAGGACACGGCAAGATTATAAACATCTGCTCAATGATGAGCGAACTCGGACGTGAGACCGTATCAGCATATGCGGCTGCAAAGGGCGGTTTAAAGATGCTTACAAGAAATATTGCATCTGAATACGGTGAGTTTAACATTCAGTGTAACGGCATTGGTCCCGGATACATAGCAACACCTCAGACGGCTCCGCTACGTGAGGTTCAGCCTGACGGTTCAAAGCACCCGTTCGACCAGTTTATCATCGCTAAGACTCCGGCGGCAAGATGGGGAGACACATCAGACCTTCAGGGACCTGCAGTATTCCTTGCATCTGATGCATCGGATTTCGTCAACGGCCATGTTCTCTATGTAGACGGGGGTATCCTTGCTTATATCGGAAAACAGCCTCAGGGTGAATAAGTCCAAAGATTATACAAGTTATATACTTAGGGTGGCAGCATAATGTTGGCTGCCACCTTTTTAAAAAAGCAAATCCGTATGGAAGGAGTATAACAGGTGGATATTCGACTGATTATGAAGACGGCACGCAGCGTGTCATTAGAACTTAAAGATGGGGGAATCTATGAGACGGTAGATGCCTATCGCTTATTTGTTAATAATACGGAATACAAATTGACTAATACAGTCATTACAAGCATATATGATTTGAAACCGGATACCGAGTATCTGGTAGAAGTAAAGAACAAAAACAATGAGACTGTCGGGAGCATTACTTTTAGAACCGATGAAGAATTTGTGACGATAAATGTAAGGGAGCTTGGCGCAGCAGGAGACGGCGTATCGGACGATACCGGATTTATACAGGCGGCGATTATGGCATGTCCAAAGAAGAGCCGTGTGCTTATACCTAAAGGGAAGTATAAGATTACCAGTATTTTTCTTAAAAGCGGCATCAATCTGGAAATTGCAAAAGACGCGGAACTGTTGGCACAGACCGACAGAAACCGTTTCGTAAAGTTTCCGGGTATGATTGAAAGTTATGACGAGCAGGACGAATATAACCTTGGAACATGGGAAGGCAATCCGCTGCCGATGTTTGCAGGAATAATTACGGGAATCGGAGTATCTGACGTAAAAGTGTACGGTGAAGGGACTGTAAACGGCTGCGCCAGCCACGATAACTGGTGGCATAATGAGAAGGTTATGGTAGGGGCTTTCCGACCGAGAATGCTGTTTTTGAACCACTGCGAGCGTATACAGGTGCAGGGGCTGACCTTCTGCAACAGTCCTGCGTGGGTTATACATCCGTATTTCAGTAATGAACTTATATTCAGCAACCTCAATATACAGAATCCGCAGAAGTCGCCTAATACCGACGGTTTAGACCCGGAATCCTGTAAAGATGTGGAGATTTTGGGAGTGCATTTTTCACTGGGCGACGACTGCATAGCGGTTAAATCAGGCAAGGTTTATATGGGTAAAAAATATAAAACTCCTTCAGAGAATATTCATGTGTACCAATGTCTTATGGAGAATGGACACGGTGCGGTTACCGTCGGCAGCGAGATTGGCGCGGGCGTGCGGAATATGACTGTGGAAAACTGCCGATTTTCACATACCGACCGCGGACTTAGGATTAAGACCAGAAGGGGGCGCGGTAAGGACTCTGTTTTAGACGAAATTGTATTTAAGAATATCGAGATGGACAATGTCATGACTCCGTTTACCGCCAATGCGTTCTATTTCTGCGATCCTGACGGAAGAACCGAGTATGTGCAGTCCAGAGAAACGTATCCTGTAGATGATAATACACCGGAAATGCGGCATTTCCTGTTTGAAAATATCCATGCAGCCAACTGCCATGTAGCGGCGGCATTTTTTGAAGGGCTTCCGGAGCAAAAGATTGAAAAGCTTGAAATGCGCAATTGCTTCATTTCTTTTGCAAAAGAAACTAAAACCGACGTGCCGATTATGTCGTTCGGAGTGGACGCATGTTCCAAAAAAGGAATCCATGCAACTAATGTGAAACTTCTGGTTTTAGATAATGTGGAGATAGAGGGCAATACAGGAGAGGCTCTTGAACTGCAGGGCGTAGATAAAGTGGAAAGAAACTGATATATGGAAAGGGGAGAAAATAATGCAGTTAGGAATACGGTTGCACGATATTAAAAAGGCTCCGCTGGAAGAACGGCTTAAAATCGCGAATGAGCAGGGATTTAAGTGTGGTCATTTGGCGCTGTCTAAAGTTATTTCGGAATATTCGACGGCTGATGCTGCGCTGACGCCGGGTTTTGCATGTTATCTGAAAAGGATATTTGCCGAGTCGCAGCTTGATATTGCGGTTCTTGGGTGTTACTTGAATCTGGCGAATCCTAATGAAGAAAGCCTGAAAAAGATACAGAACCGCTACATGGCACATATAAGATTTGCATCCCTTTTAGGCGCAGGCGTAGTGGGTACTGAGACCGGAGCGGTCAATGAAGAGTATAAGTATGAGGAGCGCAATCATTCCGATGAGGCTTTACAGGTTTTTGTAAAAAATCTTAGACCGATAGTGGAATGTGCTGAAAAGATGGGCGTGGTTTTTGCAATCGAACCGGTATTTAAACATATCGTATGCAATCCTAAGCGAGCCAGACAGGTATTAGACGAGATAGCGTCTCCCAATCTGCAGATTATTTTCGATCCGGTCAATCTGCTGGATACCAGTAATTATCAGGATAGAGGGCAGATTATCCATGAGGCTATTGACTTGTTAGGTCAGGATATTGCGATGGTGCATATCAAGGATTTTAGAATTGAAGACGGCAAGATGGTTTCAGTGGCAGCAGGCACCGGAGAGATGGATTATGATGAGATTATCCGATTTATTAAGACTGAAAAGCCGTATATACATGTGACGCTTGAGAATACCGTTCCGGATAATGCTGTGGAGGCGCGGGAGTATATTCAGGGGTTGTGGGATAACATTAACTAAAATAACGAGTTTAGTCAAAATGAACAAAAACGGGGCTCCAATGCCTGAAAAGCGGTAAGTCGCCCCTTATTTTGTTCATTTAGACTAAACTCTGGTTATTGAGATAGAGTTTTTAAATATAATTGAAAGGACAGGATATTAGATATGGATAGAATTGAGAAATACATTGAGGAATTAATGGAGAAGAGTACGCCGGACAGGCCGATTTGGAATATTGAGAAGATTCTTCAGGGCAAGAAATCTACATGGAATTACATAGACGGCTGTATGATTAAGGCGATTCTGGAGATGTATGCCATTACGGGCGATGAGAAATATTTTAAGTTCGCTGATGATTTTATAGACCATAAGGTGTATGAGGATGGAACGATTGAGGGCTACGACGTTAGTGAACTAAACATTGATAATGTAAATGCAGGCAAGACGTTGTTTGAATTATATGATTTGACAAAGAAAGAAAAATACCGTAAGGCTATTGACTTAATCTATAGCCAGATTGAGCAGATGCCGCGTACTAAGGAAGGGAATTTCTGGCATAAGAACATATACCCTAATCAGGTGTGGCTTGACGGCCTGTATATGTGCCAGCCGTTTTATATGGAATACGAGACGCGCTTCAATAATAAGAAAAATTATGCCGATATCTTCAACCAGTTTGAACAGGTGGTAAATAATATGCGCGATCCTAAGACCGGGTTGTACTATCATGCATATGATTCATCAAGGGAAATGTTCTGGTGCGATAAGGTGACCGGGCTTAGCCAGAACTTCTGGCTGCGTGCGCTTGGCTGGTATTCAATGGCATTGTTGGATACGTTGGATAAGGCTGATGCTTCATATGGCGCTCCCTATGAAAATATGAAGAGAATTTTTGTAGAGCTGATGGACGCAATGCTGCGTTATCAGGATGAGAGCGGTATGTGGTATCAGGTAGTAAATGTAGGCGGCATGGAGAAAAATTATCTGGAAACAAGCGGCAGCTCGATTATGGCGTATGCACTGTTAAAAGGAGTGCGTCTGGGTTTCCTGCCTGAGAAGTATCGCGACTATGGCAAGAAGGCTTTTGAAGGAATTTGCGATAGATATCTGTCCACAGACGAGGACGGAAGCCTGCATCTTGACGGGATATGTCTGGTAGCAGGGCTTGGCGGTGCCGGCATGCGCTCCGGGACCTTTGACTACTATATGTCGGAGCCAATAGTAAAAGACGACGCCAAAGGTGTCGGACCGTTCTTGTTGGCGTATACGGAGATGTTGAGATTGAAGTGAAATATTAAGCGATACTATTTATGAATATATTAAAATACAGAATACTATATGCCATATCCGCATATATGCTTGATTGTTTTTACTTTTTCTAGTAGAATAGCAAATAGTTTTGGTATAAGGAGGACTGAAGAAATGTCTATAAAGAAAACAAGGCATTCTACTGTAGTACACAGAGAAGTTACCATAGAGAAAATTGAAGATATTCTCCGAAATCAAGAAAATATAATTACAACAAATGACCGTTCAAGTGAGGACGATGCTTTTGAAATAGCTTTGCAAGGTTCTAAAGCATATTTAGAGGCACAGGGTTATTTAGAAGCTTAGGAGGACTAAAAGTTGTTACCGGATGTGATTTCAGAGAAAGACTTTAGGTATAAGACACTACCTGCAAAGAAGATAAAGAAATCTTATAGTTATTTTAAACAATTGTTAGATGATTTTTCTATGACAATAGAATCGGGAGAAATTGAAATAAACTTACCGATAGTATGTCGGATATTTGTACGGGTTGATCAACGAAAAGATTATTATATGTATTATCATTCAACGGATAAGAAAATTATGAAGATGTCACATGAAAAAGAATTAGCCCTTTGGGCATATTGGGTATGTAAATATAAACCTATAAATTTTGTTAATAGTTTGGATGATGAACATTTTTTTAATAGTCATGGATGTACAGTGAGTGATGCATTTGCTTCATATATCATTATTTCAGCAGTATGTGCAAAGAATAAGAAAAAAGCAAAGTATTTTTCAGAACGTGTTGTAAAAGACCTTTATTATGATTTGGCAAATAGAGATTTTAGCAAGGAAGCGATAATCTCAAAAATTGTGGATTTAATAGGTTAGGGGCGGTATGTTTGTCTATGATAAAGGACTTTTTAGAATTTTTTTATAATAACCATCAGATTATGTGGGATAATATTGTTGTTTTTATTATATGGGGATTATTATGTTCAGGAATTACTGGCGCTATAACATCTGTACATAATACAAGGCTCAGAAGGACAAACGATGTTTTGAAAGATGAACTTGCAGCATTGAAAGAGAAATATTCTCAATTAGATGAGAACGAAAGATTGCTGATGGGGCTGGAAAATTCTTTGCAGCCATCAGCAAAAGCTGTAAGTAAAAGATTTAAACACAAAAGAAAAAATAAGTAACAGAATTGTCACGTCATTGGTAGAAATCAGTAAATGTGAATATCTGCTCTCCAAAATAATATTTGTAATCAAGACCACCGGCTAAGTCGGTGGTTTGTTAATTTATTATAAATATGAAACCTTTCCCCGCATCATTACCCTATATAAGTGAAAGGGTAAAATCTCTGTTCCGGAACATAGGTACCTTGGAGGAAATGCAATGAAACAGGAAGAACTGGAAGTCTACATTGATACATACGGCAAAGATTTATATTCTTTTTGCTGCTGTGTGGCGAATGACCGCCAGAAAGCGGAGGATTTGTATCAGGACACATTTTTGAAAATGTATGAAATAATGGAAAAAAACACCATCATAACTAATCCCAAAAGTTTTTTAATGGGAGTGGCGCTAAATCTTTATCGGAATTATAAAAGAAAGTCATCAATAAGGCAGAAGATTTTAGGGAATAGAGTGCCTGCCAGTGAAAATTCCGAAGATATTCCTTCAGGAGAAAAAGCGGTCGATGATGTAGTGATTTTTATGGAAGAGCGCGCGGCTGTGAGAAAGGCTGTAAATAAACTTCCGGATAAGTATAGGATTCCACTTATCTTATTTTACATGGAAGAATTTTCACAGGCGGATATCGCGGCAATGATGCAGATTTCTGAAAGTGCGGTAAAAACAAGGCTACACAGGGCAAAGAAAATATTGAGAGAAAAATTGGAGGGTTATTATGAATAAAGATATGGATAAGTTGCTTAAAGCTGCCTTAACTCCGATAGAGCTGCCGGATACAGAATTAAATGAATTAAACGACCGGATTCTTCTGAAATTAAAGGAGAGAGATGATATGAAAAACGAACAGAGACGTTACAAAGGAAGAATTGGCGCGGCGGCAGCGATAGTAATAGGCGTTTTATTAGTATGCTCAGGTACGGCATTTGCCCTATATAAGTATTTAAGTCCGGCGGAAGTAGCGATGGAAACAAGCAACGATGCACTGCAAAAGGCGTTTTTAAGCGACGATGCGATACTAGTGAATGAAACGGTAGAAAGCGGAGGATACAGAATCACTCTTTTAGGAAGCGTAACAGGCAAAGATATAAACGAATTTATCTCTGATGGAGTGCCAAAGAATGACAGAATATATACGGTAGTGGCAATAGAACGAGCCGACGGCATTCCCATGCCTGACACTTCTTCCGACGACTATGGAAAAGAAGCTTTTTATGTATCGCATTATATTCATGGGCTGAATCCCGTAAGATACAGTTTAATGAGTATGGGGGGCGGATATACGGAGCTTGTCAGGGACGGAATCCAGTACAGGATTTTGGATATGGACAATATCGAGATGTTTGCGGATAGAGGCATCTATGTGGGGGTAAGCTCCGGAACTTTTTATGATGCGGAGGCTTATATATATGATGAAAATACCGGAGAAATGAGCCGTAACGGTGATTATGGCGGCGTAAACGTCCTATTCAAGCTCCCGGTTGATAAAAGCAAGGCAGATCCGGCAGCGGCGGAGGCCTATTTGAAAGAGTTTGAATTGGCAATGAATACCCCATCACAACCGAAAGAGAAAGATGCAGTTGACTTGAGCGTAGATGAGTTTATGGAAAAGCTGACGCCTGAGAATATTGATGAATATGCGGTACCTGTTGAAACAACCAGACAGATATGCACGATTGACGAACAAAAGAATGTCAACTATTCATACGATTTAGGCGAAAGCACATGTGCAGGAATTACGGCATTTGACAGCTTGTTTCCAGATGGTAATCCCGGAATGAGCAGCAACTTTGGCTACAGCTATTCTGAGTCGGGGCTGGCAGATTTATACATAGACGTATTTATCCTTAATGAAGACGGTACGGTTACATATGTGGTATATCAGCCGAAGGATTTGGAGTCAGAATTAAGACCGGAGTGACATTTGACTGAAGTGGTATTTGCAGAATAAGCTTATTAAAACAAGGGGCTGTCGTGTTGGCAAGCTCCTTTGTTGATTTACATTTTTTTGTCGCAGGGAAATTCTTTATTTTCAATAGAATTTCATCTTACTAATAGTATTACGCTATTAATGGGTGATTCGGGTAGGGACAAAATCAATATGTTAAAGGGTTATATAAAATATGTCATAACAATAAAACTTGAAATTAAGGCAATTACTGCATTTATAATAAGCAAATCCTTATTTTTACCTATGCCGCCGATTTTATAAACAAAATGCTGTACAATTACAATCACAATATAAAACACAATCCTTTCTATCCCCCAAAGGAAGGAGCTTGCAGTAGGATGTTCATTTTCAAGTATTACTAACACTGAAAATAATGAAAAAGGGATAATTGCATATAATATATAGATAATATAAAAAAATATTTGCCTCTTAGTTTTTTCTTTCCGTAGACTATATACCATAAACACAGAAATAAGGCTGTATGCCATTGGTCTATATACATCGCTATATAGTATTGATTTAATCATATTCTCACTCGCTTTTTAATAAAATATTGCCACTGTAACCCTGCTTACCTTTTGATTGTATAATAGAACCATCAATATTACAATTACATTTCTCGCTGGTTGCAATTACAGGTTTTTCTATTAAGGCTCATGCACATAATCTTATTGACGTATAGTACTATATGCGATACTGTATATAAAAGGTTGATATAATATAGAAAGCGGAAAGGAGTCGGAAAGCATGGGAGTAAAAGATTATATGAAACTGCCTTATACACGATTAGTACAGGAAATGAATGATGAAAGCGGGCATTATTTTTATGGCAGGATTTTAGAACTTGAATCAAAGACTAGCTATCGAAGCAGAAAAAGAGGGCGTAAGCCTTAATCAGTTAGCATTATACAAGTTGGCACTTTAATAAATACACATATAAGGCAGAATTGTCCAATAGGATAATCAGAAAGTTGCAGAACATGACAGATGAAGGATTTGAACAGCTTGAACTGATTGAAGCAGATTAAAATGTAACGGAAACAGGCTTCCTTCCCACTTCTAATGTGGGAATGGGAAAGCCTGTTTTTTGTGCTGTTTCTAGTTCTGCTAATTTAACATATCTGTGTTTATTTGTGTTATAATGGGATATAATTGGGAAAGCAAAAACGAAATCACGGAATTTTATTAGGAAAGAATTATCTATTATGAAAAAGGAAAAAGGCTGCGTGAGCAGCGCAAGATGCAAAAAAGTGATATAGAAGATTATTCAGGGGAAGGTTTGTCGAGTGCTTTTACTGGTCTTTATTTGTCTTTCGGGGAAAAAATCTGTACCTCGGGATGAAAGTATAGGATTTTGTATATAGATTTCCTATAATTAGTGGCAGTGCAGTATATGTGCGGAAACAAAATAGGGTTAAGAAGGGGTATAGTTATGAAAAGAAAATTAAGTATTATAGGTAAACGCACCAGTATGATTTTATTAGGGGCAGCACTGATGTGTTTGCTCAGTTCTTGCGATGCTAATGATAAGAGCGGGAATTATGAGAGCGTAATTGAAGAGATAGAAATAGTAGAATTAAATGAGGTGAATAACGGAGAACAACATTCTGGAACGGAGAATGAAACAGAACGGGATACTGTGTATGCAGGTAATGAGCATGAGCAGGTTTCAGCTGATGCAGGTAATGAGCAGGGACAAGTTTCAGCCGATATAAGTAATGAACAACCAAATGATTCTTCTGTTGAAGGAGATGAGCAATTGCCTTTATCAGCGGAAGATAACTATAAGGCTGTGCTTTTAAATAATGGAGATTTTATAAGCACTGATATGCAAAACAAGAAAATAAATCTCACAAATATAAAGGAAATGGTAACTGATGATGAAAGCATTACAGTGACGGCAACAAAATTTGCGGTTATGGACTTAGATAATGATGGGCAAAATGAAATTATACTTTGGATACAAATAAATGGTATTTCAGATTATGGATTTGAAATTCTGCGATACCAAGAGGGAGCTGTTTATGGATATACGCTGCAATATAGAGAGTTTATGGATTTGAAAACGGATGGAACATTCATTTTTTCAGGTGGAGCAGCGGATTTAGGAATAGGTAAACTGAGTTTTTCAGGAAATGGATATGTTATTGACAGGTTGTATTATAGTGAATCTCAGTACAATTCCAATAATGAGCTTGAAGTACGGTACATTGCGAATGGGACACTTTATTCCGAAGAAGAATTTAATAATGATATGAGTCATCAGGGAGAAAAGAGCAATGTCAAGTGGTATGACTTAACACTCGGTAATGTGGAAAGTGCATTCTAATTCACCTTTAAGTATGGATAATCGTTAGCTTGCATAGTAGCAAAGGAGGCGGGATCAATGATTCAGATAGCAGTCTGCGAGGACGAACAGGCGGACAGGGATAACCTCATAGGCATCCTGACACCGCTTTTGGACAATTACACAGAAGAATACCGGATCACAAGCTTTACCTCCGGTGGGGAGCTGCTGCAATCGGACGACAGCTTCCACCTGATTTTTATGGATATTATGATGGAGGGCAGGAATGGGATAGAAACGGGGCAGGAGCTTTACAGCAGGAAGCATTCCGCAAAGATCATATACACTACCAATTTCGGGCAATACTGCATGGATGCGGTGAACACTGTACACGCCTTTGCCTTTCTGGAAAAGCCGGTGTCGGCGGAAGCACTGGCGGAACAGCTGCAGGCATTCCTTCGGCAGTACCGGAAAGAAGAGGTGCGGCTGGGGTTCCAGAACGTATCTTATGAGGAAAACGGTGTCCAATCGGAAAAATCCACCCTGTTGCTTTCCGTCGATACTATCCTGTACTTTGAATATATCAAGGCAAAGAAGAAGGTCAGGATCGTGACGGAAAACATGGTGTACGAGTACCCGGATGTTATCAGCGGGCTGGAGGAGCGGATGCAGCCTTATGGTTTTGAGACGAGCTGTCGGGGTATCCTTGTAAACCTTAAAAATGTGGCAAAGACAAAGGGGTATGAGGTCGTGTTGAAAAACGGTGTGTCAGTGCCGCTGTCACAGAAACGGGTGGCGCAATTCAAGGAACGGCTCAACGAATATATCCATAACAGTGGGGAGTAGGGGCATGGAAAATTTAGTATATCTGTTTACCTGTTTTCTATCATGCACGATTATTGCCGGGCTGATGTTCCAGTTCATGAGTGACCGTTACGAGAAAACCTATGAAAATCCTTGGATTTATCGGATTGCTTCAGTGGCTGTTGTGGTAGTCATTACACTGGCAAATCTAAAAAGAAGCGCATTGTGGAATGCAGTAGCTAATTTTTCAATTTATAGCATTATCGTTTTTTTCTTTTATAATGACAGGAACAGTAGAAAATATTGGAGAGTGCTGGAGACAGGCAGCTTTTTTATCACAAATGCGCTTTTTGAAGGGATTGGCGTATATGGGATTGACATTTTGATGGAGCAGCTTTCGCTTATACCGGAAGATATAGTAATCAAAAACAGCATAGAGGTGGCTTTTTCTAAGCTGGTGATGCTCTTTCTTTACTATGCTCTGTTAAGACGTTTTTTGAAAAAGGATTACAGGCAGAGTCGGACGCAGGTGCTTCTTTATCTTATTATGTTTTTATACAGTACGGTTAATTTTATCATTCTTGCAACAGCAACCACGAGGACGGCGGACTACATGCTGCTCTGTGCTAATACAGGCTGTGTCATTTTTGCAAACCTGTATTTGTTTTATTCTTTGAAGGTGGAGGACGAAAAGAACAGCATGGAGTTTCAAATCGCCATGATGAAGCAGCAGGAGAGTATACAGTTTGAGCATTATGAGAGGGAGAGGGAGAAATATGGGAGGTCTATCGAAGTCCTGCATGATGTCAGCAAACATCTCCGTTCCATTGAGGAGTTGTATAGGTCAGGTATGACGGACAAGGCGATGGAGTATACAAGGCAGATTGGGGGAATCTTAAAGCCGCTTGTGCCGGAGGAATACTCGGACAACCCGATGTTGAACATTCTCCTTGCGGATAGGAAGCAAGCGGCGGAGAGCATCGGCATACGGTTTGAGGTAAAGGTGGAAAGTATGGGGCTTGGGTTCATAGAGCCGGTGGACGCGACAACACTCTTTGGGAACTTGCTGGAAAATGCAATGCAGGCTGCCTTAAAGTGCAGCGGGGAGCGTTACATTAAGGTGCATATCAAAAGCTATAACGAGATGCTTTCCATACGTATAGAGAACAGCGTGGAACAGGAAGTAAGGATAAAGAACGGCAGACCGGCAGGCACAGGCGGGAAAGGCACCGGCATCGGCTGTCTGAATGTGGAGCGGTGCGTGGAGAAATATGGGGGCAGCATCCTTTATAAAAACGGTGGCGGAAGATTTTACAGTGATGTGCTCCTGAACCGATAGTCGGGATAGCGTAAACCGGCAAGGCACTTTAGGGTAATTTAGAGCCGGTTTAGGGAAAAAACATAAATATCGGATTTGATGTACAGGTTTCCGATAATAAAAGTGACAGAGCAGTATATATACCGGAAATGGTGCAATGTATACGAATGTGCAGGCAATCAAAAATTGAAAGGACAAAATTAAAAATGATTTCTGCAATTTATGACAGACGAAGCATAAGAAAATTTTCAGATAAACCTATATCTCAAAAAGATATTACAGATATTATTCAAAGTGGAATAAAAGCGCCTTCTTCTAAAAACAGACAACCATGGAAATACATTGTGATACAGGGAAAGTCCAAAGAAGAGATGTTAAAGGTTTTCCGACAGGGAATTGAGAGGGAAGAAAACGAAAGTACATTATTGCCACAAAGTAAACAACATATAGCTACGGCAAAATATACTGTTGATATAATGTCAGGAGCGCCAACTGTAATTTTTGTTGTTAATACATTGGGAAAAAGCATTTTGGCAGACTTGACACCAGAAGAACATGTTTATGAAATATGTAATACTCAATCTATAAGCGCTTCCATACAAAATATGCTGCTTGCTGCGACTGAAAAGGGAATAGGTAGTCTTTGGATATGTGATATTTATTTTGCTTATTCAGAATTATGTGAATGGCTGGATAGTGATGGACAACTTATTGCGGCAATTGCATTTGGTTATCCAAATGAATTTCCTAAAGAAAGACCACGTAAAAACATTGATGATATAGTTGAATGGAGAAACTAAGCTATTGAACTATGGAAAATCTTACAAATAAACAGTATAGGTACAAATAATAACAAGATGAATGAAAGGGCATTACATGCGGCGTTTCTTGAAAAGCTGAAGGGGATTTCGTGATGGTGCCAGATGGTATATGTGGCTTTATGGAAAGCTGGAACCAGGCAGATACAGTAGATTGAGGTCATTCAACTATTGGGATGAAAATATTAGAATAAAGAATAAGTTTATCAATTATTTTTTTCAGTGTATAATAAAATGAACTGTATAGTTCTAATAGGCTTATTGCATTACACAGTGAATTCATACATTTGGAAGGATGTGTTTGATATGTTAAAAATAATCTTGTGTGATGATGACCGGTTTATCCTGCAGTTGGCTACAGACAAGATTAACGAGATGATTGAATCGCATGGTTTTGATGCAAAGATTGTCAGTATAGCATTAAACGGCAATGAGCTATTTTCATACATTAGAAGTAATCCGTCACAGTATCTGGTTTTCCTTGACTTGGACTTTGGCAATGGGAGACTTAATGGTATTGATGTGGCAAAATCGCTACGCCAGACAGACAGCGACTGTAAGATCGTTTTCACGACAAACCACCATGAAATGGCTATGGATGTTTTGAAAAGCGGGGTTGAGCCGTTTGGATTTTTGGAGAAAAGCAGTGACATATCAAAGCTTACGGATGGATACCGTAAATATATTGTAATGCTCTTAAATAGTACAAATACAGATGTGCCAAATGGCATGACAACCAATAATACGGAAGCAATCCTGCTAAATCCCTGTATGGACGAGGAGGTATTAGTTTTATTGGATGATATTGTATTCGTAGAAACGGAAAAGAATGTGTCACATGGAATCACATACCATACTGTTAATGGTTCTGTACTTACCATTATCAGTACACTAGATACTGAACTGGAACGGTTAGGTAACAGCTTTATCAAGGTACACCGCTCTTATCTCGTGAATAAGAAACACATATTAAGGATGAAGGACGGGTTCTTAAAATTGTCCAATCAGCAGGAAATTCCATGCTCTTTTCGCATGCGGAATGAGGTAAGGCAATGGATAAAGTAGAAAAGAAAGCATTTTTGAGCGCGTTGCTGTTTTTAGCATTTATCCTGTTTATAGGTTGGAAATTCCGGAGCCGCAATTTCTACTATGCAATGGATATATGTGAGGTTTTGCTATTAGCCGCAATTTTGAAAGTATCGCCATTATTGGAATTGCCTGTAAATGATTTGATTGTAATGTCATCTGTTATGCTGATAAATAAAATGATTTTGCCATTTCTCTATATTCCGGATTATAGCCATCCGCGTGTCATACCGTTTGTATTTTTGCTCTCATTGGAATTATATATTCAGATAAGATTGCTGCGCAAAAGATTGCATGGATATGGTGCAGTGATTGCGTATGCGGCAGCAGGCTGTTTAATTGCCATAGGCCTGTTAAGGAAGTGCGGACAGGTATTATATTCCCATTATTTTGTAAGGAAAAATGAAATCAGCCGTATTCAGAAAGCGTTATATATGCTGGTGCTTATTTTTATCATATCTGTTTTAATTTTTCTGGCAATTCGATATATAGGCATTTTGGTAAAAAGGTGGTTACAGACAATACAGGAATACAGCATGAAATATAAGGAAATTGACCGTTCTATCATGTTAGTAATGAGCCTGACTTTTTGCTGTCTGATGATGACAGATCTGGTTCCTATGTCGGCTGAGGGCACATACGCCCTTCCTTTGCTCTGGATTTGTATGTGTACAGTAATTGTAATGATTCAGGTTATTTATATTAGACTTCTTGTAAAAAGTATTTTGGTAAAAGAAGAAATGCGCCTGCAGGAGAATGATTTACAACAGTTGGCGCAGTACAATAATGAACTTGAAAACAATATGGAAAATATCAGAAATATAAAGCACGATATTAAGAATCTGTTTCTTGCAATGGGCGGATTCGTTGATAAGAGTGACGACGAAGAGATGAAAGTGTTTTATGCAGAGAATATTATTCCTTTTGCCAAGCAGGAGCTGCAAAAGAACGATTTATATATGAAACTCTCCAATATACATGACGAGAGCATGAAATCCTTTTTATATTTTAAAATTATGCAGGGGATTGAGCAGGATGTGGATATGGATTTACAGGTGCAACTGGATAATACAGACAATAGTTTTTGTATGGGGCAGATAGATTTAATCCGTATTCTTGGAATACTGCTGGACAATGCGATTGAAGAGGCAAAAACCTGTAACGGAACAGTTGTAATTTCAATAAAAGAAGATGCGTGGGAATATGTGTTTTCTATTAGCAATACAGTGCGCCGACAAACAAGAGAAAAAGGCGTGATTCCTGGTACGACAGATAAGGGATTGGGGCGGGGGAATGGATTGCTGATTGCGAATAAATTGATTTGCAAATACAAGAATGTACTTCTTAATTCATTTTTTAAAGAGGACAAATTTGTGCAGTGCTTAAGAATTGAAAAACCTGCATGAAAAATCGTAAATCTATCTTCCTTATGCCTGAATATAAAGGAAATTGCCTGAGCGTTTATTAAAAAAATGCTTTGGGGCAATTTCCTTTTTTATGCGGCAAATAAGCCCAAAACTGTTTTGATATGTGTTAATGTGATGTCTGACGGAGTTATTTTGATTAAGGATTAAGGAGAAAACGAATGGAGCTGAAATTAAAGCAGGTAACAAAGCAGTTTGGAAGGAAAAGAGCTGTAGATAACATGAATATAACATTTTCACATGGCATTTATGGACTGCTTGGTGCAAATGGGGCAGGCAAGACCACTCTTATGCGTATGGTCTGCGGCGTTTTACAACCCTCAGAGGGTGAGATTCTAATAGGCGGTCGTAATATTTGGAAATGCGGTGATGCTTACCGTAACCTGCTTGGTTACTTGCCGCAGGACTTTGGTTACTATCCTGACTTTACTGCCAAAGAATTTATGTATTATATTGCTGCTTTAAAGGGATTAAGCGATAAAAAAGCAAGGTCTATGACCAGGGAGCTTCTTGAAACCGTAAGTCTGGCAGATGTTGCAAATAAAAAAATCCGCACTTTTTCAGGCGGAATGAAGCAGCGCTTAGGCATTGCACAGGCAGTAATCAATAACCCTAAAATACTTGTCTTGGATGAACCTACGGCGGGACTTGATCCCAAAGAGAGGGTGCGTTTCCGTAACCTGATCTCTGATTTCTCTAAAGACAAAATAGTTATTTTGTCCACCCACATTGTTTCAGATGTTGAGTATATTGCGGATACCATACTGATGATGAAAAGTGGGAAGCTTTTCTTAAAGGGAACGGTCGAAGGAGTAACTGATTCCATGCGGGGAAAGGTATGGAAATATGTGGTTGACGAAAGAGATGCTGACATGGTAAATGAGCGCTTCTGTGTGGCGAATCTGCATCATCTTGCAGATGGAAATGTTGAAATCCGAGTTATAAACGACAACCAGCCATTTGCAGAGGCGGTTCCCGTGCAGCCGATGCTGGAAGATTTGTATCTTTATCATTTTCAGAATCGTTAGGGAGGATATAGAATATGAAAAAAATAATACGTTTTGAATTTATGAAAGTATTAAAAAAGAAGTCTTTTCTTTGTGCTGTCCTGTTGATGATTGTTATGCTTATTATTGTGCCGTGCCTTACAATCAGTGAAAATAACTGGATCAATGAAGATGGAATGGAAATTACCGGAATGGTGGCAATCCGTGCAAAAAGGAACGCGTTGGAAAATTATTCCTGCGATTTAACGACTGAAAAATTACAGTCTGTGATTATAAATTACCAAAGCGCTTATGCTGATCCTGCCAGTTTTATCAAAGAAGATGGTACGGCGAGTTCATGGATTAATAATGCTGCCTATGCAAAATATATCCAGTCTGACAGTGATATTAAATTCCTTATAGATATGGCGTTTACACCACAGGGAGATACCTATGATTATTATGCGATAGGAAGCATGGATATTAAAGATGCTGAGAACTTCTATGAAAAACGTTTGGGAAAAGTTGAAGAATATCTTAATATGGATTATTCTTACGGCAATTATTCTGAAGAGGATAAGGAGTATTTTCTAACCAAAAATGAAAAACTTACAATCCCTTTTCATTATGAGTATAATACTGGCTGGAATAAATTATTTGGTATCAGTTATGTTTCGCTGATGGTAATCGCATTGGTGGTATGCATTACCCTGGCACCTGTATTTTCATCTGAATACCAGACAGGAGCTGATGCAATCCTGTTGTCAACAAAATACGGAAGAAGCAAATTGATTGTAGCAAAGATTGTATCATCGTTTCTGCTTACCAGTGTCATTTATGCGTTAGGTATATTGATTTTGACGTTTGTGACATTTTTAATATATGGTATCGAAGGGGCAGACTGCAGCCTGCAGGTTTTAAATTTTCTGGCTCCTGCAGATGTAAATTTATTGCAGACGTATCTGTATGTGATTTTGACCGGATACTTTATGTGTCTGTTCATGCAGGGAATTACGTTGCTGCTATCGGCTAAGATGTCCTCTCCTTTTCCGGTAATTATCTGTACAATGGTGTTCTTCTTTGTACCATTGTTTCTGCCGTACTCCAGAAGTAGTAGGACATATAACAACATTCTAAATCTTATGCCGGCAAAGATGGCTGCAGCTTACACTGCGTTGACGAAATACGAGGTATTTCATATATTCGGATTAAAAATATCGTATCCAATTATGTTGATTTTGGTAGCTATGTTTGTAAGCGTCATTACGTTGCCATTTGCTTACAGAGCATTTCATAAACATCAGGTTGCGTGAGGTAAAAAGTTATGAGCAGAAATGAAAAAAGAAGAATGGGTATCTATGTGTTGATAGGGATTGTTTTAATTGCGGTGGTGGCAGTTCTATTGGTGTCTGTGTTTAATAAAAGAGCTTCTAAAAACGTCCAAGCCCAAGCAGCAAGTCCGTCCTATACGGATGAAAACGGAGAGGAGTATATTGCTGCGTTCTTGAAGGGCATGACAGACAGCACCATAACGGTAGATGTTGCTGAGTTCATTACGGATGGTAACACGGAGCGGGTAAAGGAGCTGAACCTTACGGAAGAGGATATGCCGGACGGCTATTATATATACAATCCTGATGAGGAAACTGTTGCATGGAAGCTGGACGGACAGACTGTATATACCTTCATTGATTGGAATGGCGATTTTACTGGTTCTGATTATCCGGAGGAGTATACTACAACGGATGCGGCAGAGTTTCAGAAGTACATTGGGACATATGAAGATTCACAGCCGGGGATGCCGTTTTTCTTCCAGATAGAGGACGGAGTGGTAAAAATCATTCTGGAGAAGCAGATCGCATAAGGGCAGGGCCGCGCATAGAAAAACAAGGGGCTGTCATTGACAGCCCCTACTCAAATCAAATAGTTATACCTTTCTCCAGCATTTCTTCAAATACTTCTTCCGGCACCGGTTTAGAGTAGCGATACCCTTGCGCCACATAAGCGCCGATTTCCATCATAAGCTCCGTATCATTCTCCGTCTCCACACCCTCACAGACAACCTGTGCATTGAGGTCCTTGGCAAGATTTACGATATTCCGCATAATCTGCACCTGCCGTGTACGGTTTTCGTTGTTTAGGAGGAAAGAACGGTCCAGCTTGATGACAGACGCCGGTATCTGCTCAAACACTCCAAGAGAAGAGTATCCTGAGCCAAAGTCGTCTATGGAGAGATGTATGCCGTTTTCACGTAAGACCTCCACAGTCTCCTTGACTTTCTGCTGCTGCACGTCTTCCACTACAAGCGTTTCCGTAATCTCAACCTCGATTAATTCCTTCGGAATCTGATACTTGTCAATAATGGATATAAACCTCTGCGGGAAACCGTCTTCCGTAAAATGCATTCGCGAAAAATTGCAAGACACAGGCACGACATTCAGTCCCTCGTCAATTCGCCGCCGCATCATTTTACATACGCTTTCCATTACAAAGAAGTCCACTTCCTTAATTCTGCCGGTCTGTTCATAATAGGGAACAAAGAACCATGGTGTGCGGACCATGCCGTCCGCTGTCGGATCCTTGAAACGAACCAACGCCTCTGCTCCTACGATTGTCTGGTTGCGGATATCCACCTTCGCCTGATAATAAGCGACAAAATCCTTGTTGATATCTACGGATTCCAAAAGCTTCTCACGCTCATGCGTCTCCCGCAGCTGTGCCCGCAGCTTGTCATCATAAATCTGTACCGCGTTGTCATAGCTGTTTTTTAAGGAATCCACCAGTTGGATGCCTTCTGACAAGGCGCGCTGCAAATTATCGTCCCCTTTTTCCAGACAGCCAACGCCGATGGCAAGCGACATATGGGTATCCATTTTCTCATAAATACGAGTGGAAATTTTGTTTGCAATGTTCGTCAGGCGGTCTCGCAGTGCATCTATCGTTTCATATTTTATAAAAAGTACAAAATGACTTCCGTAGCTTCTCGCGTAAAGCTCCTTCTGGTCATTAACTTCCTCGGAGAGGGTCTCGATAACCAGCTCCAGTATATGCTGTCCTGCATCCCAGCCGTACAGCGTGTTATAGCTTTTAAACTGTCCGATATCCGTGTAGGCGATGGCGTAATTGCTGCTTTTATCAAGCGCCAGCTTTTTCTCGGCACGGTATCGTAAATAATTCAGATTCCAGATATTAAATTCAGTGTCCTTATACATCAGCTTCTGAACCCGCATACTGTTTCGCAACAAGTAAAACAGAATCAGAATAACCGCCACTGCTGCGACCGTCAAAACCAAAATAATCGGAATGCTGTGGTCGCTGATGAAGTTTGCCATGCTCATCTTGGAATAAAAATTGTCCTGCAGCATATAGTCGTTGACCATCTTGTCGCTGATTTCGATAAGTTCCTTGTTCAAAATGCCAAGAAGCGGCGAATCATCGTCATCAAGCACGAGCATATGGATACTGTGGACATCGCTCAATACACTGTGAATCTCCATCTGGTTAAAGCGAAGCTGTGAACCAAGCAGATATTCCGCCAGATATCCGTCGCATATGGCGGCATCTGCTTCGCCGTTTTTCACCGCATTTAAGGTATCAAGCGGCGTGGAACAGGGTAGAAGCGCTGTATTTTCATCAATAAAGTTCTGTACGAGCGTCCCGGAGAGATTGCTTTCCTCTACCGCCAGCGTATCTATGGAATCTGATTTGCCATTCCGCCGCATAATAATGACCTGTGGGACATTGGCGTATATCTTGCTGACAGCCAGCTCTTCGGACAGTGTCTGCTGCGCTGTTTCCCCGCAGTAGCTTAAGATGTCAATCTCACCGTTTTTCAAGGCTTTTTTTGCCTCGTCCATGCTTTCCAGTTTCATATAATTGAAGTTTACGCCGGTACTGACAGACACTTCTTCCAGCACTTGTCTGGAAAGCCCTGTGTAACCGTTTTCATTTTCGTAGGAGAATGGATAGTAGTCGTCCAGATATCCAACCGTCAATGTGCCGTTTTCGGCAATATACTGTTTCTCCCTGCTGGTCAGCAGGATGGTCTGGTCAAGCCTGTTGTCATAATATTTCACCATCAGCTCATTTTCCAGCCCCGGCCGATTCATCTTCAAATCAGCGATTCCCTGATTGAGTTCCCTCATCAGGTCGTTGTTGCCTTTATAGGTTATGTAATAAAAAGGCATAGGCGCAAACCGGCCGATAACCCGCTGTCCTTCCCGCACTTCCGTCAGGGAATGTACAAGCGCATCAATCTCACCCGCGTCAAGTGCGTCATGCAGAGCCGCTGTATTTTCATATTCCCGCACATTCAGATTGAAAATGTTATGACTTGCCATATATTCATAAAACTCGTCTTTCCGTATATAGCTGCTCACAATGCCAAAGTTAGCGCCGTGAATCGCGCTAAAGTCCTCATAGGCAAATTCGCTGTCGCCGTTTGCCGCAATGACGCCAAAGGTATAACCGCTCGCCAGATCTGCATACTGGTATAGTTTTGCGCGTTCTGCAGAATACTGCGCGGAACCCACCAGGTCAATCTGTTTATCAGCCAGCATGTTAAGAGCCTCGTCCCAGCTTTCACAATCCACATACTCAATATTCCAATTGACATAGTCGTTCAGCGCCTCCAGATATTCCACGTCCATACCCGTGCGGCTGCCGTCCGGATTGGTTTCATTGTAACCGCCCATAGGGAAAAAACCAATCCGGACAGTGCGTTTTTCCGCGCCATGTACTGTTTCGACAGCTCCTATGGACATAAGAAACGCTGCCACAAGCGCAAACACAAGTAATCTGACCGTCATGACGGTCGAGTTTTTTTGAATTTTCTTCATATTATATTATACCCTGTCCTTTATTTTACCAGCGCATAAGTTTCCCTTGCAATCGCAAGCTCCTCGTTGGTCGGAATCACAAGTACCTTAGTGGTTGATTCAGGGGTGGTGATTATTAAATCTTCACCGCGCTTATCATTCTGCGCCTTGTCTAAAGTGATGCCCAGATATTTAAGGCGGCTGCATACCATGTCTCTGACAAAAGGGCTGTTTTCACCGAGCCCGGCGGTAAAGCATATTGCGTCCACGCCGTTCATAGCGGCTGCGTAAGCTCCGATATATTTGGTTACGCGGTAAGCAAACGTCTCTATGGTGCGGATTCCCGCGTCGTCTCCGTTTTCATAAGCAGCCTGTAAGTCCCTGAAATCAGAAGAAAGGTTGCTTGATAAACCAAGTACGCCTGATTTTTTATTCAAAATAGTCATAACGTCGTCAATGGATTTGCCTTCCTTGTGGGCGATAAATTCCATAATGGCGGGATCGATATCGCCGGAGCGTGTACCCATGATTAAGCCCTCTAACGGAGTCAGTCCCATAGACGTATCGATACATTTTCCGTTCTTCACTGCCGAAACGCTGGCGCCGTTGCCAAGATGGCATACAATCAGCTTGAGGTCTTCGTATTTTTGACCTAACACTTCCGCAGCTTTCTTCGACACATAAGAGTGGCTGGTTCCATGGAAACCGTATCTTCTTATCTTATATTTCTCATAGTATTCATAAGGAATACCGTACAAATAAGCCTCTTTAGGCATGGTCTGGTGGAATGCCGTATCAAAAACTCCGACCATCGGAGTGCCGGGCATTAATTCCTGACATGCGGCAATGCCGATTAAATTAGCGGGGTTATGTAACGGCGCAAGTTCGTTGCAGTCGGTAATCGCCTTAATGACTTCGTCGGTAATCACCGTGGAAGATGCGAATTTCTCTCCGCCGTGGACTATGCGGTGTCCTACCGCCCCTATTTCTGACAAATCTTTTACCACGCCGTTCTCCTTATCGCTTAATGCGCCGAGAACAAGCCTTATCGCCTGCGTATGGTCTTCCATGGGAGTTACTGTGGTAATCTTGTCTTTTCCTGTAGGCTGGTATACAAGCTGGCTGCCTTCGATGCCGATACGCTCACACAAGCCTTTTGCAATTAATTCTTCCGTTACTGCGTCAATCAACTGGAATTTTAAAGAAGAACTGCCGCAGTTAATAACTAAAATATTCATAACATATGCCTCCTGGATAAAAGTCTAAATTTAAGAAAGTTGCGCCTGTACTGCCGTCAATGCCACAACGCCTACGATATCCTCCCATGAACAGCCGCGGGATAAATCGTTGACCGGCTTGGCGATGCCTTGAAGCATCGGGCCATAGGCTTCCGCTTTGGCGAGCCTCTGCACTAACTTATATCCGATATTGCCGCAGTCTAAGTTCGGGAAAATCAATACGTTTGCCTTGCCGGCAACCTCGCTGCCCGGTGATTTTGTCTTGGCAACATGGGGGACTAAAGCGGCGTCAGCCTGTAATTCTCCGTCGAGGCATAAGTGCGGATACAACTCATGTGCGATTCTGGTAGCTTCCGTCACCTTGTCAACGAGCGCATGTTTGGCGCTGCCTTTGGTAGAATGGGAAAGCATTGCGATAATCGGCTTAGCCCCTACAAGGCTCTTGAAGCTCTTAGCGGAAGAGTCCGCGATAGCAGCCAGTTCTTCGGCAGTAGGATCCTGGTTTAAGCCGCAGTCGGCGAAAAGGAATGTGCCGCCTTCGCCAAATTCGCAGTCCGGCACGTCCATGATAAAGAAACCGGATACTAACTTAACGCCGGGGGCGGTTTTAAGAATCTGCAGCGCCGGACGTAAAGTGTCTGCGGTTGCGTGGTTTGCGCCCGCCACCATTCCGTCTGCGTCGTTAGCCTTTACCATCATGACTCCGAAGGTCAGGTAGTCTTTTAAAAGAGTCTCTCTTGCCAATTCAGGCGTCATTCCCTTGTTTTTCCTTGTTTCATACAGAAGATTTACATACTCGTCCAGTTTCTCGGTTTTCTCCGGATCAACGACTTGGACGCCGTCCAACTCTACCTCCAGCCATGTCGCGCCGTCCATAATCTTTTCTTCATTGCCAATCATAATAATATTGGCAATTTTTTCCTGAATAATGTGGGAGGCGGCGATTAACGTCCTCTTATCGGTACTCTCCGGCAGTACAATCGTCTTTTTGTCGCTTCTTGCTTTTTCCTTCATTAAGTCAATATATGACATATCCAGTTCTCCTTTCGCGTTTAATATAATATATATAAAATTATACAAAAATAAAGATTTATATACAAGTTTATTTTGCAATATGACGATAAAAAAATGAAATAAGTGGAATAGTTAGGTTCGCAGGCGGCATAGACGCATATGTTTTCCCGACGCGGTCCTTGAAAAACGCCGGCACTTAGTGAAAAAGCTATTTTTAGCTTTTGAACTTAGTACCGCTGCGTTTTTCACGGAACGAAAGTGTGCCGCAAGGGAAACATATGCGTCTATGCCGCCTGCGAACCTAACTATTACAAATAAATGGAATTTATGAATAAGGGTAGTGGTTTTTTCATTATTAATTTGTTATAATAAGAAAAAATAATGCAGTAAAAAGAATTGGAGGGACAAATTATGGGTGTATACGCAATTTCCGGCGCTTCCAGCGGAATAGGCGCCAAAGCAAAAGAAATCCTGTTGCAGCGCGGACACAAAGTAATCAATATCGACTTAAAAGATGGGGATATCTGTGTCAACCTTGCGACGGAGGAAGGCAGGCAGAAAGCAGTAGACGAGCTGCATAGCATGTGTCCTGACGGGCTTGACGGCATTATATGTAATGCCGGCGTGTCGGGTGCATCGCGCAATCTTCAGCTGATTATATCGCTGAATTATTTTGGCACGATAGCCCTTGCAAAGGGGGCGTTTGACCTTTTGGAGAAAAAGCACGGCAGCTGTGTGGTAACTGCGTCCAACACAATATCCCAAGGGGCGGGGCGCATGGATATAGCGGACTTGCTTAATAATATCGGTGATGAGGCAAGGGTGCTGCATCTGGTGTCTCAGATGGATTCGACCAACCTTTCAGTAGGAAACAGCATGTATGTGTCCACTAAATATGCCCTTTCAAGATGGGTAAGGCGTGTGTCTTCTTCATGGGCGGCAAGAGGCGTGCGTATCAACGCTATCGCGCCCGGCAACGTACAGACGGCAATGACGGCGGGCATGGATACTTCTGCAAAAATGGCGCTTAACGCGCTTCCGATTCCTACCAAATACGGACAGGAATGTCTGATGGAGCCGGAAGAGATTGCGGAAGTTATGGTATTTTTGGTATCCGACGCCGCAAGGGGCGTAAACGGCAACGTAATGTTTGTTGACGGCGGCACGGACGCTTTGCTTAATTCGGAAAAAGTATATTAGGAAAGGAGCATGGAAATGAAACCTATTGAGAAATATGTAGAAGTTATGCAGAATAAAGACTATGCCGGACTTGCCGATATCTTTACTCAGGATGGTATTCTGTGCGATTACTGTACCAATTCTTCGGCGCAGAAAGAATACCATATATATGGAAGGGAAGCTATAAATATGTTCTTTAGGAACAAATTCGGTTTTCGCCAGTATTCCATAGCGGAGGCGGAAGTGGTAAACGATACCCAGGCTGAATTTGTGGCTAATTTCGGCGGATATAATATTATGGCTATCGCTACGGTTCGCGAAGTGAGTGAAGACGGACTGATCTGCAACCTTACCGTAAGACCTAAATAATAGACGGTATATTCCATACATAATTTGTACATACTACTCCTAAAATCAGCATAAAAAGGAGAGTGTGCAGATGTTAGGAAAACAAAGCGTTCAGTTTGATAATCAGGTTTATATTATAAGCAGCGGTTCCATCGTCGGGAGTAAAGAAGGACAGGGACCTATGGGGGAACTGTTTGATAAAGTCGGGTGGGACGATATGTTCGGCGCGAGTACATGGGAAGAGGCTGAAAGCAGTTTACAGAGGGAAGCGCTGCAGATTATGTTGGACAAGGCGGGCTTAAAAAAAGAAGATATTCAACTTGTTTTTGCTGGCGATTTGCTTGGACAGTCAATCGCCAGCAGTTTCGGTCTGGCATCTTTTAACACGCCCCATGTGGGCATGTATGGCGCATGTTCCACCTGCGGGCTCTCAATCGCCGTCGCAGCCCTTGCAGTATCGGGGGGATTCGTAGAGAAGGCGGCATGCGTTACGTCAAGCCATTTTGCCAGTGCAGAGAAAGAGTTCCGTTATCCTCTCGGTTACGGCAACCAGAGGCCGCTTTCAGCAAGCTGGACGGTAACGGGCAGCGCGGCTTTTCTGCTTTCACATGAAGCTAAGGGGAAGGCGCGGGCAAAAGTAGCGGGAGCGACTTTTGGCAGAATTATGGATTACGGCATTAAAGATTCAATGAATATGGGAGCGTGTATGGCTCCGGCGGCAGCCGACACTATAAAAAGAAATCTGCAGGACTTTGGCAGGACGCCGGCTGATTATGATAAGATTATTACGGGAGATTTAGGCTCGGTAGGGCAGAAATTGTTGTTTGAGCTGCTTGAAGCTGATGGAATAGATATCCGTAAGCAGCATATGGACTGCGGTATCGAAATATTTGACAGTGAAAAACAGAATACTAACGCGGGAGGTTCGGGCTGTGGCTGCGCCGCCGTCACCTTATCAGCGTATATTTTAAAGAAGATAGAAGAAGGCACATGGAAAAGAGTGCTTTTTGCGCCTACGGGCGCATTGCTTAGCAAGACAAGTTTTAATGAAGGACAGACTATTCCGGGTATCGCGCATGGGGTGATATTAGAAGGAATGTAGGGGTTTTCAGAGGATTATTCTATAGCTGAAAACTTACTAGGAATTGATACGTTATTGATAGAAGGAGTTAAATCAAAAATGGACAAAAAAAGGCTGACAGTCGGAAAGATGTGGCTTAATACGATTATTATAGCAGTTTTCGTGTGCGTGGTCATAGGGTGCATGATTATCCTGCGCAGCATTTTGTGGGAGAATACTAACGAGATGGGATTATCGCTTGTGAAAAATTATTCCGCGGCGGAGGAGCAGAGCATCCATACTTGTGAGGCTGTCATAAACATCTGCGCTAATTATATTGCTAAGGGTGAGAAGGCGGGCATTTCAGAAACGGATATGCAGGAAGGCCTCTACCCTTTTATAGAAGGGTTGAAAAGCTTATACGGCGAGGAATATATTCAGATATATGGGAAAGCATTCGGTGGCGAGAAGCTTGTCTCAAACAATCCGGAAGTTGAAAGACTGACAGAGAAGGGATATGACATTACGGCGACAGATTGGTATCAGGGCGCAAAAGCGGCGGATGGCGAGATTTATATATCTCCCGTCTATACGGATAAGGTAACGGGAGAGCCGGTAGTGACCATGTGTAAAATGGTTCCCGAAACAGGCAGTTTCTTTGCCATAGATATTAAGAGCGCTTACTTTGAAGTGAATGATATTGACATGAGCCTTCCTGAAAAGGCTTCGTACTGCCTGATAGACCAGACCGGGAAACTGCTTTATTATACGCCAAAAGGCGATTATAAGAGAGAAGAGTTTCAGCAATTAGTGGACAGCTATCGGGACAATGCCGACTGCAATATGTCAAACCATGTATCAGAAAATGTCAGGGCCTCCGATGGGATTGTGCGCAATGTATATTTTCACCATATTGACAATGGCTGGACGGGGATACTGACTATACCCGGGGTTGAGATTTTATCAGGTTATGCCACGTTCCGTAATATCAGCATTATAGTAATTATTATCGGCATCATCCTGATTATCATTCAAAGCATCCGTGAGTACAGGAGCGGGCAGCAGGAAAAAATATACGTCATGTATCAGAATGCCATGAACAGCACCCTGCACGCATACCGCGCAATTTATTATGTTGATGCTAAAAAAGGATATCTTGACACGGTTTATCCACTGGGGGCGGACGGCAAACCCAGACATTGCCCTTATGAAGAAGAAAGGAGAGACCGTTTTAAATATGGAGTAATAGCGGAAGAGCATGCTGAACAGATGAACGATTTTTTGGATTTAGACAATATCAAAAGACAGCTTGCTAAAAAGGACTACATAGAACTCCAGTTTAAGCGTAGAAATTTCGACGTCAATAAGCGGGTGAATATAGGGGAAGAATTTGAATGGTGTTCTGTTGCCGTTACCATTGCAGAGAGGAAGAACGGAGAAGTGCTGGCGTTCAGCATGGCGATTCGTAATATCAATGACGTAATGCGCAGGGAAGAAAAGCAGAACGAGGCGCTTGCGATTGCCACGGCGCGCGCAGAGGCGGCGAGCCGCGCCAAAAGCGATTTCCTGTCCAGAATGAGCCATGATATCCGCACGCCTATGAACGCTATTTTAGGAATGACGTCCATTGCGGCAATGCACATTGATGAAAAGAGCCGCGTTATGGATGCGCTTGATAAGATTAATGTTTCAGGCAAGCATCTGCTCAGGCTGATTAACGAAGTGCTGGATATGAGCAGGATTGAGAGCGGCAGAGTCAGCCTTACGGAGGAATGTTTCAACCTGTCCGATACCATTGACAGCATTTTGACAGTATTCCATTCGCAGATAGAAGCAAAAGGCTTGAAGTTGAATGGGGGTATCGCCGAGCTGGAGCATGAAAATGTCATCGGGGACGAGCAGCATTTACAGCAGATTTTTATGAATATTCTGGGAAATGCCGTTAAATTCACGCCGGAAGGCGGCAGTATCAGTATACATATAGCTGAGAAACACTCCAATGTTCCGGGCAGCGGCTGTTATGAATTTATCTTTGAAGATACCGGAATCGGTATGGATAAAGAGTATATTAAGACGATATTTGAGCCGTTTTCGCGCGCGGCAAATTCAACAGGCAATAAGATAGAAGGAACAGGGCTTGGAATGACTATAGCGGTCAATATTGCCCGCATGATGGACGGCGATATTCAGGTGGAAAGCACGCTGGGTAAGGGTTCTAAGTTCACTGTGATAGTGCATTTAAAGCTGGATAATGTAGTCCAGGAAGATTTGTCAGAGCTTACTTCGCTGCCGATTTTAGTGGTAGACGACGAGGAAGACGCCTGCGAAAGCACCTGCGAGATTTTGAAAAGTATCGGCTTGAAGGCGGAATATGTGCTTGACGGAAACAGTGTCGTAAGCCGACTGTTAGAGTCAAACGAGGCTGGAACGGACTTTTCGGTAGTGCTCCTTGACTGGAAGATGCCGGGTAAGGATGGATTGGCGACGACTAAGGAGATTCGTAAGGCTGTAGGTGATGATATCCCTATTGTCATACTGTCGTCTTACGACTGGGCAGATATAGAGAGCGAAGCGGTAGAGGCGGGTGCGAATGCTTTTATCAGCAAACCGATGTTTAAATCCAGATTGATTCGCGTTTTGCGTACTGTGTTAGGGCATGGCGTGGAAGAAGAGAGAACCGACGAACTTGAAACCTTCAAGCAGCAGGATTTTACAGGCAAAAGAGTGCTGTTAGTGGAAGATAACGAGATTAATATCGAGGTGGCAAAAGAGATTCTTAGCATCGTAGGCATACAAGTGGAAACTGCTCTGAACGGAAAGCTTGCGGTTGAGCGTATGTCGGAAACAGAGCCCGGATACTATGATTTGATTTTTATGGATATCCAGATGCCGGTTATGAACGGATATGAGTCGGCTAAAGCAATCCGCGCCTTAGGAAGGGAAGACTTGGAGCAAATTCCCATCGTGGCTATGACTGCGGACGCCTTTTCCGATGATATCAGAAAGTCGAAGGACGCAGGAATGAACGACCATATTTCCAAACCGATAGATATTGAGAAACTGCAGGAAATGTTGGAGAAGTGGATAGATTGAAGGTTTATTGCCGTTCACGAGTTTAGTCAAAATGAACAAAAACAGAGCTCCATGCCTGAAAAGCGGTAAGTCGCTCCTTATTTTGTTCATTCTGACTAAACTCTGGGTATGGTAAAATAGAGTTTCATAATGAGTTAAGTTAAGAGGGGATATATGGAGAAGGCGATATTAGTGGGAGTAAATTTAAATGATGGCGAGGATTATAAGCTGTCGTTGGAAGAACTGGCGGCGCTTGCCGAAGCGTGCGATATGGAAGTGGCGGGAGTCGTGGAACAGAACGTTTCAGAAGTCCATAAGGCGTTCTATATCGGTACAGGCAAGGTGGATGAGGTAAAAGCAGAGGCAGAAGAAAAGAATGTAGATGTAGTCATATTTGACAATTCGCTTTCACCTATTCAGCTTAGAAACTTGCAGGATAAAATCGGTAAGCCCATTTTGGACAGGAGTACGCTGATTTTGGACATCTTTGACAGGCGCGCCAAGTCAAGGGAGGCAAAGCTGCAAGTCGAGGTGGCGAGACTGCAGTATATGCTTCCGAGGCTGGTGGGGCTGCATGCCGCGCTTAGCAGACAGGGCGGCGGCAGCGGAGCTTTAAGCAACAAAGGCGCGGGCGAAAAGAAACTTGAACTCGACAGGCGTGTGCTGGAACGCCGCCTGACGGAGTACCGCAGGGAATTAAAAGAGGTCGCGGCGCAGCGCAGGACGCAGCGTAAGCAGCGCGTCGGTTCGGGAGTGCCGCGTGTGGCGTTGATAGGCTATACGAATGCCGGCAAGTCCACTTTGCTGAACGCCATGCTGGACGCATATGGAACAGACGAAACAGCTGCGGAAGATAAGAAAGTAATGGAAAAAGACATGCTTTTTGCCACATTGGACACGACGGTGCGCAGAATAGAGCCGGAAAACCACCACGCATTTCTTTTGTCGGATACGGTAGGGTTTATCAATAAGCTGCCGCACCACCTTGTCGATGCGTTCCGCTCGACGCTGGAAGAGGCAAAAGAAGCGGATATTCTGCTGCAGGTTATCGATTACAGCGACATTCATTATAAAGAACATATCGCCGTAACCGAGCGCACTATGAAGGAGCTTGGCGCAGAAGGCATTCCGGTCATTTATGTTTATAATAAGGCGGACAAGGCATCCGAAGGCAGATTGCCGATAGTAAAACAGGACAGTATCTATATGTCGGCAAAAGAACAAATCGGACTGGAAGAACTGATTGTCCTGATTGAGGAAAAGCTTGCGGGCGGATATCGGGAATGTACGATGCTTATCCCCTATACGGACGGAAGAGCGGTATCCTATTTGAACGAAAACGCCATAGTCTATGAGACGCAGTACCTTGCCGAGGGCATACGGATGAAGCTGAACTGTAAAAAGGCGGACTGCAGTTATTATGGGAAGTATCTGGTATAGAAGGAGAGTTAGTATATGCGTGAGATGGAATTTAAGATGGAGCGTCCCGGCCTGCTTAAAAAGGGCGACCATATTACCGTGACCGAAGGGGTACTGCCCAGCAACTATTACTATACGATAGATCCCTCACTTGCCATGTCGGGCAATGTTCCGCTTAATGAGAGAATGTTTGAGCGGGAGGGCGAGGTTTTGGATATCATTGAGAACGATAGGGGTTTTTATGTAAAGGCGGTATTTAAATAAAAAATGATATATTTATATAAATAATTATTGTATTTTGAACAAAAATATGTTATTCTGCGTATAGCATATATTTTCTATATACAAACAGCGTAAATGCTGCTTTGTATTCTAAACAAATTCTTTAGTTTCGGAAAATCCATGCTACAATCACACATAACAAAAGCAGGGGTTTCCGAGGGACTCCTGCAGAAAACAGGAGGAAACTGATAATGGATAAAAAGAAAATTGAACAGATACGTCGGCAATTTGATTTGATTATTCACAATGTTGAAAATGCAGACATAGAATTCTGGTATGCCCGCGAACTAATGCCGCTGCTTGGCTATGACCGATGGGAAAATTTTGACAAGACTGTCTGTCGTGCCATAGAGTCCTGCGAAACTTCCGGGATAATGGCGTCCGACCATTTTCGTGAGGTCACGAAAATGGTTGAATTGGGCAGTAAGGCAAGAAGGAATGTAAAAGATTATATGCTCACTCGCTATGCTTGTTATCTGATTGCGCAAAATGGCGATATCAAAAAAGATGAAATTGCTTTTGCACAAGGGTATTTTGCTGTACAGACAAGAAAGCAGGAACTTATTGAGGAACGAATCGCCTTGATTGAACGCACAGAAGTTCGTGGCAGGCTGCGTGAATCTGAAAGGCGTTTTTCACAAATTATTTATGAGCGTGGAGTTGATGATGCCGGATTTGGGCGTATTCGTTCCAAAGGTGACCAAGCGTTGTTTGGCGGTTACACAACACAGGAGATGAAAAAACGTCTCGGTGTGAAAGATGGCAGATCATTGGCTGATTTTCTGCCTGCGCTCACGATTGCGGCGAAAAATCTTGCAACTGAGGTTACTAACTATAATGTTGAAGCAAAAGATATGGAGGGTGAAATAACCATTACTGAAGAACATATTCAAAACAACCGTTCTGTACGAGATATGTTGGGGCAGCGTGGAATCAGACCTGAAAATTTGCCACCGTCTGAGGATATCAAAAAACTGGAACGGCGTGTAAAATCGCAGGAAAAGAAAATTGCTGCACAGGTAGGGAAA
Organism: Butyrivibrio sp.; assembly: GCA_023664865.1. GTDB lineage: Bacteria > Bacillota > Clostridia > Lachnospirales > Lachnospiraceae > UBA3282. The sequence continues at coordinate 48,432 of JAMPEU010000016.1, forward strand.
CTGCCAGATGTATCCAATTGACTTAAGACACTTAATGATTATAAATAAAGATAAAAGAAAGGCGGAATTATTATGTTAAAAAAAGTAGCGACAGACAAAGCACCGGCGGCTATCGGACCGTATTCACAAGGAATTATCGTTGATAAGATGCTTTTTGCATCAGGGCAGATTCCGATTGACCCGTCAACAGGCGAGATAAAGGGCAATGACATTACGGAGCAGGCGCAGCAGGTAATGAAAAACGTAGGCGAAATCCTGAAAGAAGCGGGAACAACTTATGAAAATGTAGTGAAAACAACCTGTTTCTTAGCGGAAATGGCGGATTTTGCAGCATTTAACGCAGTCTACGAGCAATATTTTACGCAGAAGCCGGCAAGAAGCTGCGTTGCGGTAAAGCAGCTCCCTAAAGATGTGTTATGCGAGGTTGAGGTTATAGCGTATCTCGGATAATTTTAGGCAAAAGCTTAAAATAAATGTATAATTTCGCTGATTATACGCACAATAAAAACAAAAATATCAGCGAGGTTATACAGATGGATTATGTAAATGCTTTTTGGGTAGGCGGATTAATTTGCGCACTGGCGCAGATTCTTTTGGAAAAGACAAAAATGATGCCGGGGCGAATCATGGTGTTACTCGTATGTCTGGGTGCATTTATAAGCGTATTCGGCTGGTATGAGCCGTTTATGGAATATGCCGGGGCAGGCGCGGGAGTGCCGCTTTTAGGATACGGCAACATACTGATGAAGGGCGTAAAAGAGGCGGTTGATAAAGACGGCTTTATCGGTCTGTTTAAAGGCGGATTTACGAATGGGGCGGTAGGCTGCAGCGCGGCGCTTGTATTCGGTTATCTGGCGAGCCTTATTTTCAGACCTAAGATGAAAAGCTGAAAGAACGATATCTTTCAGCTTTTGAAAGGAGTATTGACTATATGGAGGATAAAAAAATATTTGTATCCCGTTTTGCCAAAATTCCGAATTGCTATCCAAGCATTACGGAAGCGCTTAACAACGTTTTGACGGATAACGATGAACCTGTGACGATTTGTATTGCGCCGGGGACTTATCGTGAAAAAATAACAATCGACAGGCCGTTTGTCACCCTAAAGGGCGTAGGGAATAGTAATGAAGACACTGTGATTACATATGGCGATTATGCGAATAAAGTTATGAACGATGGCATGAAGATGGGTACGTTCCGCTCATATTCAGTATTTATTGACGCTCATGATGTGACGCTTAAAAATCTGACTATTGAGAATGATTCAGGGGATTCCGCCACGCACGGTCAGGCGCTTGCTTTGTATGCGGACGGCGACAGGCTCGTTGTGGACTCGTGCAGGCTCATCGGCCATCAGGACACGCTTTTTACCGGGCCGCTCCCACCGAAAGAAGTCCAGAAAAACGGCTTCATCGGACCGAAACAGTATGCGCCGCGTATCAACGGCAGGCATTATTATAAAAATTGTTATATCTGCGGCGATGTGGATTTCATTTTTGGGGGCGCGACTGCGTACTTTGAAAACTGCGTGATTGAGTCATTGAAGCGATTTGAGGATGAAACGGAGCAAAATGGTGAAGATGTGTCACAAAAGGCTGAAACAGAAACTAAAATCCAGGGATATGTGACCGCCGCATCTACGCCAGAAGGACAGGAATACGGTTATGTATTCTCACATTGCGACATTATCTCGAAGGACTGTAAAGAGAACACGGTATATCTGGGAAGACCGTGGAGGGAATATGCTAAGACCGTATTTATGGACTGCTCTTTTGGAAAACATATCCGTCCGGAATTGTTTCATGACTGGAATAAAGAAAATGCGAGAAAAACTGTGTTTTATGCGATATGCGATTGCGTGCGTGAGGTAGAAGGCGAGTCTGCAGTGTCGATTGGCTCTTCACCTGTGAGTGGCGAGTCGGTTTTGTTTCCGCAGAAGGCGGACTTCGTGCAGGAACTCAGTAAAGAGCAGGCAGCCGCTTTTGCTAAAGAGCGCGTACTCTGCGGCGAAGACGGCTGGCTGCCCGATTAATCTATACAGCTGCGCAGTATAGATGCCCGTTAAATTCATTAAAAAGGGTTTCCTCTTTCTTGCGCATGAACAGCGTCAGGTCGTTATCTCCAAAGGATAGCTGAAAGTGGACGCTGCCTACATATGAGTCTATAATGTGTGCCATAATATAAAGCGTGCCGTCGCCAAGCCATGCGCCGCTGGCGGCGTAACGCTGGTTATATATGGGAAAATTACCTGTCTGCATATATCCCATGCCGAAGTTAAGCGCATACTTTTCATTGTTATAAACAAATGATAATGTTCCCATGGGCTGTCCGTTTATATTGGCAGATGTCGTTTGACTTACCTTTTTTGCTGCCTTTTCTGCGGTATTTGCATCTGATTTTTCTGCCGTATCGAAACTGACGGTAAAACTTTCAAAGACGGAGCCTTCTGTTTGTACTGTGAAAGTCCTGCCGTTTACTTTTTTGACTGTTTCGGTCTGAGTCATCGTATCAGCCTGCATTGAAATTTTAAGAGGTTCTATACGCAATGATGCCGCTTTCTGCTTAAGAAGCTGAACGCTTTCCGCATCCGGGTTTATGGGTTCATTTTTCAGATAAGGAAGAATCTCTTCGTACAGCGCGTCATAAATCTGCTGATTGCCGCCGCCGATGCTTTGCGTGTCCGCCGTAGTGACGCAGATAATATCATAATCAGGCAGGAATATTATAAGCTGCCCGCCCATGCCGTAACAGGTATATCCGTTATGTTCGCCGCGCCAGAACTGCATTCCGTAACCCTGCGCCTCGCTCGGAACGGGGGCGCTTACGCAGGTTTCACTTAAGCACGATACTGCCATATCGATATATTCGGGGGATATAAGCTGATTATCTTCAACCATTCCCCTATGTTTAATGAAATATCCGAACTTTAGTAAATCCATAGGCAGCGCTACCAAACCGGAGCCGCCTATAGATACCCCGAATGGATCTTTGAGCATATATGATTCTTTGGAAAGTCCCAGACAGTCAAGCTTTTCTTTTATATAATCCAGCATAACCATACCGGTCAATTTCTCCGTTAAAGCGCAGAGAGTATGAGCGGCGGAAGTGTCATAATGAAAAAGCCTTCCTGGCGGAAGCGTGGGCGGAGTGGTGAAAAAGCTTTCCACCCAGTCTGATTTCATATTAATCTTATATGTAGTTGAGGCATGGCAGGAGCGCATCATCAGCATGTCTTTAATCGTCATGGAAGAAATCCACGGATGGACTTTTGGCGGAAGCTTTTCAGGAAAATAGCTGACAATAGTGTCGTCTAAAGAAATCCTTCCTTCATCCGCAAGCAGACCGATAGCTACAGACGTAAAGCTTTTGCTGATGGAAAACATACGATGCAGGGTGTCGGCAGCGTATGGGGCATAGTACCCTTCAAAGACAAGCTTGTCATGCCGCATAAGAAGCAGACTGTGCATGACAATTTTTCGCTGACTCAATCGGTCTATAAGATTAACGATACATTTGCCGGGGATGCCGGTTTCTTCCGGCGACACTTTTTCAAATTTAAGCATGTGTGTGGAGTCCTTTCTTAGTTATTTTTATTATGCAGTTATGAAGTTCTTAATTACCTATATAGTCTACCACAAAAGAACTGCTAAGTAAAAAGCAAGTGAAAAATAAAAAACTAATAAAAAGTAATAAATAACAAACCTATTTCAAAATAGCAAAAATTATTGTATAATATATTCAAATACGCAGGAATGGGAGATGAATGGGAATGAAAAAACTTAACATTAAACAGGAAGAACAAAAAGGAAAGCTGAAAAAATCGGGGAAAATTGAAAAAGCTGAAAAGGTCGAAAAATCAAAAAAGACTGAAAAGGCGAATAAATCTTCCGGTTTTATGCTGTTGGGAATCCGGAATAAAATTGTCATATGTTTTCTTATTCCCATTATTTTTATGGTAATAGTAGGCATCTCAGCGTATCAGAAAGCTGAAGAGGGCTTGAGTGAGAAATTTCAGGAGTCTACGCTTAAGACTATTGAAATGACAAAGGAAAATTTGGAACTTGCCTGTTCTTTTATCAAGGCGGAGGGAATACAATATGCCTTCGACGCAGACGTCGGCAAGTATCTGTTGAATATTTCGAGCGACTCTCCTGTTGAAATAAGAGAACGTGTCAAAGCTATTGAAACAAACATGACGTCATCCCGCTCCGCCGTCTCTTTCATTGGAAACGTACATATTATTCCGCGTTCAGGAATCGATATCTTAACAACGAGTGGAAAACATAACGTGGATGGCATTTCAGAACAGCATAGGGAGTCGGTTGCGGTCGGCAGTGGCATTGAAACATGGATTGACCGGCATCCGCTTATTGACGACGCACTTGGCAAGAGCGAGGATGAATACATATTTGCGTATGAAATTATTACGCCAAACAAAGCAGGATGTATAGTTATTGATATCAACAAATCAACGGTTGCCGATTTGTTAGAAGGTCTTGATTTAGGGCAGGGAAGCATTGTAGGCTTTGTGACGGAAAATGGCAGGGAGATTGTAATAGAACAGCTTGCAGAAGGGGAAGAAAGCATATTAGCAGAGGGCGAGAATGTATTTTGGGGGCAGGATTTCTTCGGCGTTATCAATGAGGAAAATATGTCCGGTTCTGCGCAGATTGATTTTCATGGTACGGAATATCTGTTCCTTTTTGCCAGAAGTGAGGATGTGGAAGATGTTACCGTGTGCGCGCTTGTGCCGATGAGCATTGTAACAAGCCAGGCGCAGGAGATAAAAACCCTTACCGTGGCGCTTGTCATATTGGCATGTATCATAGCGATGGTTATCGGCGTTTTCGTAGTAGCGGGCATCCAGGGGAATATGAGGAGCATCTCAAAGAAATTCGGTGAGGTGGCAAAAGGCGATTTGACCGTTACGGTACAGGCGAAAGGAAGAGATGAGTTCCGCGGGCTTGCGGCTTCGGCGACCGACATGATTGCCAATACGAAAAAGCTTGTCAATAAAGTAAACAATGCAACAAATGAACTGGAAAAATCGGCTGTGAGCGTGGAAGAGGTTTCTACTGTTATTAATGAATGTTCTCAGGATATTACGCGGGTAATCGACGAGATTCATGACGGCGCTGCCAGACAGTCGGAGAATGCGGCGGACTGCGTGGCAAGGACGGATATTTTATCCAATGAAATACAGGAAGCAGGCAAGGTGGTAGAAAAAGTAGAGTCGCTTGTAGATGAAAATGAAAATATGATTAACCGCGGCATGGAAATCATTAAGACTTTGGGTGAACGCGCGCAGAAGACAACGGATATGACGTCCGAGGTCGGCAGCAGCATTGAGTCGTTGAAGAAAGAATATGAAATCATCAATTCTTTTGTGGAAACGATTACGTCTATTTCCGAACAGACGAACCTTTTATCGCTGAATGCTTCTATTGAAGCTGCAAGGGCGGGTGAAGCCGGAAGAGGGTTCTCGGTTGTAGCGGAGGAAATCCGCAAGCTTGCAGACGATTCGGCGGCAGCGGCAGGAGAGATTCAGAATAACGTGACGCAGATTATGTCGCAGACAGAGAATAGTGTAAAGAATGCTTCCCAGGCGCAAGAGATGGTTGCTTTGCAGGGCGAATCTGTGGAACAGGTTATCAAGGTGTTCGGCGATATGCGTGAACAGATGAACGCGCTTGCTGATGGACTGCAGGAAATCGTTGCCAGCATTGGAAAGGCGGATGCCGAACGCGGCAATACCGTGCAGGGTGTACAGAATATTTCAAATATTATAGAAGAAACAGCTGAAAGCGCTGAGAAAGTAAAAGATATTGCCGACAGACTGCTGGAACATGTGGAGAACCTGAACAAGACCGCGGATTTGCTGGGCGAAAATATGCAGGGCTTAAAATCGGAAATCTCTGTGTTTAAAATTTAAAAAAGCATAAACACTTTAAAAGTAATGTTTTATAAGTCTTAGTAATGGGGGCTGTGAATAGTTGAAAAACAAAAATATCCTTGACAGAATCCCCCTATAGGGATATCATAAATAATGAGATGATATTAATTACATCTCAAAATACTAAATACTATATAAGGAGGTTTTTATGAAAAAGAAAATTATTTCTTTACTCATGGTTGCTGTTATGACTGCTTCCTTAGTTGGATGCGGTAATAGTGGAACTGACAACACAAGTTCTAATGATAATACAGCAGCTACAGACAACACGGGGGGGGCATCTACCGATAATTCAGGCACAACAAGCACTGATACGAGTAATGCTGACACCGGAAGCACAGATGCAGGTTCATCTGATGAAATCGTAAAACCGGACGAGATTACTATTCTGGTTGACGGTACTGTATTTACACAGGAAAACGCTCGTGATCAGTTCATGGCTAAACTGGAAGAGTTGACAGGCGTTAAGATTAATGTTATCCAGCCTGACCATGACGCATACTATGACAACGTAGGACAGATCGTAGCAAGCGGTGACTGGCCGGACGTTATGATTCTTTCCAGCACATATTATTCAGGATATGCTGCAGAAGGCGTACTCTGGGATATGACAGACGCATGGGAGAATTCCGAACTGAAGAAGAGACAGGAAGCATTTAACGGCGCAGGCGTTGTTGAAGGTGTTAAGATTGACGGACATCTTTATGGTATGCCGGCAGCTCGTGGTAACGGTTGTGTTACTTATGTAAAGAAGAGATGGATGGACAACTGCGGTATCACAAGCGCTCCTACAAACTGGGAAGAGTACAAAGCAATGCTTGACGCATTCATGACAGGCGATCCTGACGGCGACGGCGTAGACGGCAATACATACGCAGCAGTAGCTTCAGCAGGTTTCGTTGGTGGAGAAGCTCCGTATATCAACTATCTGCCTGAAATTTATCAGGACGCTTATCCGAGCTTCTACAAAGATGCAAACGGCACATGGGTAGACGGATTTACAGAGGATTCTATGAAAGAGGCTATGCAGAGACTGGCTGATGTTGTAGCTTCAGGCGCTCTTGATAAGGCTTCTCTGGATCAGGGTACCGGTGATGCCCGTAACAAATTCTATAGTGATGACTTTGGCGTATTCACATACTGGGCTGGAACATGGGCAACCAACTTAAAGACCAACCTTGAGAACAATGGTCTTGACGGTGAACTGGTTCCTTTAGTGCCTATTGCAGAAGTAGGCGCTTACCTTGACCGTATTCCTCCGGTATGGTGTATTACATCTACATGTGAGAATCCTGAAGGCGTATTCAAATACTTCATCGAGACAATGCAGGACGGCGGAGATGTACAGTTCCTTTGGACATATGGCGTAGAAGATGTTCACTGGTCAACAAAGGCTGAGACATTATATGCAGGCCAGACCAACGATGATGGAAAATCTCTTGAGAAAGTATACGCAGAAGGCGAATTCCACGGACTTGATAACCTTGAGAATCCCGGAACACAGTATACAAAAGCTCATATCGACCCGGCTCTTGCACTGGTTGATTTAGCAGGCGATCCTGCAAAAGAGAGCAGAGCAGAAGAGAATACAGCATCTGCAACATTGTTTGCACAGAATTCCGTAACGGCTGTTCTGGTTCCGACTACTGATGCAATGACACAGTACAACGGTGATTTGACAACATTAAAGAACCAGTTGATTGCACAGGTTGCATTAGGCGAAATGACAATTGACGACGCATATGCGAAGTTTGAAGCTGACGGCGGAGCAGAGTGGTCTAAGATGATTGTTGATTCTTTGAATGCACAGTAATTGAATTAAGAGGTATTTTTCCTTAAAATAATTTAGGGATTCCTTAAAAAGAGAATTATGTGGAGTTATGGCAGCGTTAGCTTAGCTGTAGCTTCACATAATTCATAATTAAGGATAATGGGGTAAATAGTTTAGGAAAAGGAAGAATGTATATGGCGAAAAAAAATAATCAAACTAAACCACCTAAAACGGGTGGAACCAGTAAATCGCTGGGGACTCGTATCTATAAATACAGAGGATTCTATTTGATGTTTCTTCCTGTATTAGTTTTTGCACTTATTTTCTTTTATTTGCCAATGTTTGGCATAAGATTTGCTTTTACTAATTATAACGGAATCAAAGAACCGACGTTTGTTGCTTTTGATAATTTCAAGAGAATGTTCAGCATGCCGGGTTTTTGGTCAGCATTTAGAAATACTTTGGAAATCAGCGTAATTAAACTTATACTAACTACTTTGGTTGCAGTTGTGGTTTCCTTATTCTTAAATGAAATTGTAAATATTCATTTTAAGAAGGTAGTACAGACGATTATTTATCTTCCGCACTTTTTGTCTTGGGTTGTTACGGCTTCTTTGTTTTCGTTGATTTTAGCGCCCAGCAACTATGGTTTGGTCAATACATTCCTTGTAAAAATAGGCGCGATTGATTCAAGCGGTATGATTTACTTTTTGGGAAGCCCCAAATGGTGGAGAGGCGCTTACTATTTCATAAATCTTTGGAAAGAGACCGGTTGGCAGACCGTTATCTTTATGGCGACTTTAGCAGGCATGAATACTGAACTTTATGAAGCTGCCTCTATCGATGGTGCAGGACGATGGGGAAAGATGCGTTATATAACATTCCCGGCTCTTGCTAATACAATTTTGACAGTTATTATTTTGAATCTGGCAAAAGTTATGAACTTATTTGAATCTGCTTTCGTATTGCAGAATGACGCCGTTCTCGAAACTGCTAACGTTCTTGAGACATATATCTACTATCAGAGTTTTAACAGTGGTGCAATTCCCAACTATGGATACACGACCGCTGTTGGTTTATTCAAATCCCTAGTCGGCATGGTGCTTGTGCTCGTATGTAACCAGTGGAGCAAGAAAGTACGCGATGGCCGCGGAATTGTGTAGGAAGGAGCGGCAGATATGAAAAAAAAGAAAAATATATCAGCTTTTTCAATAATAAATGGACTTATTTTTATCATTGTATGTTTTATCATTATTATTCCGTTGTGGAAAGTATTGGTTGACTCATTGGATTTGAGAACAGCGTATGGTATGAAATTGTGGCCGGAGTCATTTGGATTTGACGGATATAAACTTGTATTCTCTAATCCTACGCTGTACCGTCCTTTGTGGATTTCTTTCCTGACGACGATCAGCGGTACATTGATAGCCCTGACGTTATCAACACTGGGAGCATATGTATTGATTCAATGGGAAATGCCCGGACGTACACTTTTCGCCAATATGCTGCTGTTTACCATGATATTCAAAGGTGGTATGATTCCTACATACTTGGTATTGAGAAGCTTGCATTTGACAAATACATTATGGGTTGTTATTCTTTTCCCAGCATTGAATGTATATAATCTGGTACTTATGCGCAACTTCTTTGAAGGTATACCTGCCAGCTTATATGAAGCGGCTACTCTTGATGGTTGTACGCCGATGCAGACATTTATCAGAATCGTACTGCCGATGTCCAAACCGGCGCTTGCATCTGTTGGATTGATGTTTGCAGTTTCCTATTGGAATGATTATACCCATTATAAATTGTATATTCTGGATTCCAATTTATATAACTTCCAGATGAAGCTGCGCGGTATGATTCAGGGTAGTGATTTACCGACAGCCTCAGGAAATGCAACAGAGAACACTATTAAGAATGCGGCGATTATTATCGTTATTATTCCTTTCATGATTTTGTATCCTTTCTTACAGAAATACTTTGTAAAGGGTGTCAATATCGGCGCTGTTAAGGAATAAGTTTGTACCTAAAGATATTAAGAGATATAATGAATTATTCAGGGGAGACTTAGGTTTCCCCTGTTTATTACCGCGGGGTAATGCCCGTGGGATTTAATCGTGAAGACAGTATAAGAATGGGGGATTAGTATGGCGACAATATATTGGGCGGGCGATTCCACAGTACAGTATAATAGTATTATGACATATCCGCAGACTGGAATAGGTCAGGTATTCAATTTGTTTGTGAAGCCCGAGATAAGAATAGAAAACCATGCCAAAAACGGCAGAAGCACGAGGGATTTTATTGACGAATCCAGACTTGCCGTTATCTATGACAGAATAAGCGAGGGAGATTTCCTTTTTATTCAGTTCGCGCATAACGATGAAAAGAAGGAAAATCCTGCTAGATATACCGATCCGTTTACAGATTATATGATTAATCTTGAAAAGTTTGTGAATGTGGCAAGAAATAAAAAGGCTTATCCTGTGCTGATAACTCCTGTTGAGCGAAGATGCTTTGTCGATGAAAAGACGTTAGGACAGGGCGGTCATGTTGATTATGTGAAAGCAATGAAACAGACGGCGGAAAACCTTGATGTTGCACTGGTTGACTTATATACTATGAGCCGTGCGGAAATGACAAGAGTCGGAGAACAGGCGACCAAAAACTGGTATATGCACATTCCGGAAGGAATATATCCATACCATATGGAAGGACTTGCTGACGATACCCATTTGAAGTACGCGGGAGCAGTAGTATATGGCGGCTGCATTGCCAGAGGGCTTAAGGAGTTGGGCGGCGTATATAGCGAACTGCTGCTTGATGAATTATGAAATATGTGATAATGGTTCAGATGCGACTCTGAGCCATTTTTACAATTGCAATCTATAATTGCGAAATCAGGATTCTGATAAATCCTGAACAACTTACAATTATTTAAGAATATTAAAACTATTAAAACTAAGAAGGAGTATGCAAAATGGAATATTTATGGAAAGCTGATTTAGAGGACGGAACATATAGGAATCCGCTGATATTTGCCGACTATTCCGATCCTGATGTGATAAGAGTCGAAGATACATATTATATGACCGCGTCCAGTTTTAATTATGTGCCGGGGCTTCCGATACTGATATCTAAGGACCTTGTGAACTGGAAGCTGGTAAATTATGCGCTGGATAAGATAGATTATGAAAAATATGATATACCACAGCATGCCAAAGGCGTGTGGGCTCCGGCGATAAGATACCACGACGGACGTTTCTTTATATACTATGGAATGCCAGACGAAGGGATATTTATGGTAAGCACGAAAGATCCGCTTGGAAAATGGGACGAACCGGTGCTTGTGCTGGAAGGAAAAGGGCTTATTGATTCCTGTCCTTTCTGGGACGAGGACGGTAAGGCTTATGTTGTCCATGGGTACGCTAAAAGCCGCATTGGCTTTAAGAGTTATCTGGGAATCTTTCCTATGTCTCCTGATGGGAAAAAGGCAATCGGTGAAGACCATTTTATATTTGACGGAGTTGAGACACAGCCTACCATAGAAGGTCCGAAGGTCTATAAAAGAAACGGATATTATTATATACTCGCACCGGCGGGCGGAGTTAAGACCGGCTGGCAGACGGCGCTGCGCTCGAAAAATATTTATGGGCCGTATGAAGAAAAAATTGTCATGAAACAGGGAAATTCTATTGTAAACGGACCGCATCAAGGTGGTTTGACTGATACGGTCAATGGTGAAGAATGGTTCATACATTTTCAGGATAGGGGCTTATATGGGCGTATTATACATATGCAGCCGGTAGTATGGGAGAACGACTGGCTCGTAATCGGCATAAATGCGCAGGACGGCTGCGGAGAACCCTGCCTTGTATACGATAAGCCTAAGACAGGGGTGAGCGAGCAGCCATCTTCTTTGGAAGCTTCCGACGATTTTAATGCAGAAAAATTAAATCTTATGTGGCAGTGGCTTGGCAATCCCAAGGAGTCGTTTTATTCTCTTACCGAGAATACAGGCTGTCTTAGATTATACGCTTTGAATCCGTCAGGTAAAGCAGAGCCTATATTATGGGAATGTGCCAACGTGCTTACCCAGAAACTGGTATGTCCGTATTTTAAGGCGGTTACATGTGTACGCCTTAGCGGGCTTAAGGAGAAAGGGCAGGCTGGCATGGTAATGATGGGCGGGCATTATGCTTATCTTGCCGTGAGAATCGTTGACGGAGATAAGACTCTGGTATATTCTGAGGCTTATGATGCAGAAGATGGAATAAAAGAAAGGACTTCCGTTATAAGAAAACTGGAAAATAATATAGAAAAGATAAATATTTCCTTCGCAATGGAAGAGGGCGGCGAAGGCAAAGAGAATGGCGAAATTCAAGAAGGTAAAAAAAGTAACGACGCTCCGGTATTTAAGATGTACTATTCTTTAGAAGATGGGGACGAGGTTAATGTGCCGACAAATTTCGTGCCTTCAGATCACACATGGGTAGGCGCGAAAATCGGGCTTTTTGCGAATGTGTATGAAGATGGAATGGGCGGTGCGGAAGTCTACAATCGCGAAAGCAATAACGTGGCGGTTCAGGCTAATGGATATGCGGACTTTGAGTTTATACATGTTTCAGCGGAGTAGTTAATTCATAGAAGGTATAGCTGTATGCGGCATGAGTCCATGTCGCCCGAAAGCTAAGAATAATATGGAAGGATTGAAGGGTGCGGACATGAATTTGGAACAGGCGATTGAAGCGCAGGATTTGGAGAATGTGATAAATATTTTAGTAGAAAATCCGCCATGTATAGATGAAAAAAATAAGGACGGCGTACCGCTGTTCATGTATGCGGCGCAGACGGGTAATCTTCCAATTGTAAAATACATAGTCGAGTATTCGCGGGCGAGCATGAACACGGTAGATGGTGAAAACCGCACGATTCTGCACTATGCCGCCATGTCCGGCAATGTTTCCATGAATCAATATCTGGTTGAAAAGGTGGGAATGGACATTACGGCGGGCGATGTTAATCTGGTAACTCCTTATCAGATAGCTTGGGAGCGCGGATATGAAGAACTGCTTATGTATTATGAAAGAAAAGTAGGCGCGTCATATGAGAATATGTACCATAATCCAATCCGCACGGGAATGTTTCCCGATCCATCGATTGTAAGGGTGGGCGGGGATTACTATATGGTAAATTCTTCTTTTATATTTTTCCCGTGTATACCGATTTCCCATTCAAGGGATTTGGTTCATTGGGAGATTATCGGCCATGCGATAACTAATCCTGAATGGGCGGCGTTAGACGAGCTGGAGGGCGGGAGAGGATATTGGGCGCCGGACATTTCTTATGATAACGGGACTTTTTATATAACGGCAACCTACCGTTTGAACGATGTTCCGCCGGTTTACAGGAAACAGATTGTGGTTTCATCAGATAAGCCGGAAGGACCGTACAGTAAGCCCGCGATTATTGATGAAGACGGAATTGATCCGTCCATTTTCCATGAGGACGGCAGACATTATATGCTCCTAAACAGAGGGGCGAGGATTTTTGAGTTAAGCGGTGACTGCAAACGGCAGATATCGGCAGCATCATTGCTCTATTATGGCAGTCAGAAAAGAGCGCCCGAGGGACCGCATCTTTTGAAAAAAGACGGATACTACTATCTGTTTCTTGCCGAGGGCGGTACGGGACCTGGGCACAGAATTACTGTAGCAAGGAGCAGGGAGCTGATGGGAAATTATGAACCCTGCCCATATAATCCGATTATGCGGCAGATGGATGAGAAAGCCGGAATACAGCGGTGCGGACACGGAAAGCCAGTATGCACACAAAACGGCGATTGGTATATGGTCTATTTGTGCGGCAGAAGAATTGGAGACGGCTATAGCATATTGGGAAGGGAAACCGCGCTTGATCCGATTACATGGACGCAGGATGGCTGGCCTATCGTAAATAACCTTAAAGGACCGAGCGTATTGCAGATTATGCCGAGGGTGTCAGAAGAGATGAAGACGCAGATGTCGCATGAAATAGGCGTTTCGACACAGCAGTCAGCAGATATAGTGACTGATACGGTCAGCGTATTTCAAAACGGGCTGCCGAAGGACTTCATAACCCCCAGACCGCCGGAAAAGGACGGAATAAGCCTCCGTAACGGCAGCCTTATCCTTAAGGCAAGCAGTTCTCCGCTTTCTGATGTGAGTGCAAGGAATATACTTGTAAGGCGGCAAAGCGCGTTCTGCTTTATGGCGGAAGCTGATTTGCGCATGCCCAAACTTTTGGAAGGGCAGGAGGCTGGTATAACCTGTTATTATGATGAGAATACATGGGTATGTTTCTTTATTTCAAAGGATGCAGGGGATTACTTTTTACAGGTTAAGGAGCATATAGGAAAAGAAGATATCGAACATGAGAAGAAAAAGCTTGTTGACTGGATGGATAAGCCGATGGAAAATACATCACAGAAAGAAAAATTGCTGGGAATTACATCGCCGGAAGGCATATTGCTTACGCTGGGAGTCAACACAAGGTATCTGAACAGAAGCTTCTATTACAGATTGGCGGGAAAAGAGACCAAAACGGTCAAAGAGCTTACTAACGTATATTATTTGTGCGATGAAGGCATTTCCATGGGTAAACGTTTCACAGGAGCTATGGTCGGAATGTATGGATATTCAGGTGGTGCGGATAAGCCGCTATATATGGAATTTGTGGATTTTCGCTATGAAGAGTTATAATCACATGGCGTGAAGTTGCAGTTATGAATTAAGAATGTAAAGAACTGCAGCTATGACTCGGATTTTGTAAGTGGCTTAGTGAGGCATAAAAACAGGGGCAGATAGAAATGAATGAAAAGTTTTCAAATTCGGTAGTCTCATTTTTAAAGAAATATGTGGACAAAAATAATAAGAATACTAACCGTGATTTATTATTGCATGGCAATATGATGCAGGCGATATTGACGCTTGCCATTCCTGTTGTTATCAACAGTTTCCTGCAGACTATGTATAATCTGACGGATACATACTGGCTGGGAAAGCTGGGTACGGAAGAATTGGCGGCAATCAACCTTGTATCGCCTATGCAGAGCATTGTCGTGAACTTCGGTTCCGGGCTTACGGTGGCGGGCTCAGTGCTGATTTCGCAGTATCTGGGGGCAAAAAAAGATGATGATGCAAGGAGCATGGCGAACCAGATTTTTTCCTGCGCGCTGATTTTTTCAGTGGTCTGCGCCGGTCTTTGCGCATTGTTTACGCCTTATATTGTGACATGGCTTGGCGCGGAAGGCGATACATGGAAACACAGCAAGACATATCTGCAGCTGGTTATTTTAGATATGCCGTTTCTTTTTACGGTGAATATGTATACGGCGATTAATCAGGCGCAGGGCGATACGCTAAGGCCTATGCTGCTAAATTTTACCGGCATCCTTTTAAACATGGTCTTGGATCCACTGTTAATGGTGGCGTTCCATCTGGGAGTAGCCGGAGCGGCGCTTGCCACGGTCGGGGCTAAGGCAGTGCCTGCGGTTATCGCTTTCGTGCTGCTGCAGAATAGGAATAAAGATGTATATTTGAATCTAAGGAAGTTAAAGTTCGAGAAGGAGAAACTGAAAAACATTCTGCTGGTCGGAATGCCTACCGCAATCGGCGGCAGCACGATGCAGTTCGGCTTCCTGCTTATGAGCCGGAATGTGCTTAAATACGGCACTCAGGCGATGGCGGCATACGGAATCGGCAATAAGATTAACAGTTTGATTACATTGCCTACCAACGGCATCGGTTCGGCGGTGGCGACCATTGTAGGGCAGAATGTAGGAGCCAGACAGTATGACAGAGCCGAGCAGGGCTATCTTTTATCCAGACGAATAAGCGTCATTTTCCTATTTGTCGGCGGCATGATTCTTTCGCGAATGTTTATTTCGACAGCCATCGTGAAGATTTTTTCCGACGATGCCGAGGTAATACAGATGGCGGCGGATTTCTTAAGCATTATGGCGTTTTGGTGCTTTGCTAACGGAATCCACAATTCCACAATGGGGCTGTTTCAGGGCAGCGGGCATACGGAAGTGACGATGATTATTGATGCCGTCAGGCTCTGGGTATTCAGGTTTGCGACGCTTTACGTCTGCGAAACATGGCTGCATATGGGAGTCAGAAGCATATGGTATTCCGTCGTAGTCAGCAACGGATTATCCGCGCTGTCGCTTTATATTATATATAAGACAGGGCTATGGAGGAAGAGGAGAATCTGATAGAATTATAAAAGAAAGGAAATGATGGGAAGATGAAGGCAGAAGGATTGATTGATGTATTTTTGGAAAAATTTAATAATGGAGCATGTGGGAAAAACTTTGCAGACAGCAGCGCGTTTATCAGCATTAAGCATATGTATGACGTGCAGGAGGATGAGAAATACTTAAAGGTTATCAGCGATTATATGGAAAAGTATGTTGCGGACGATGGGAGTATGGCAAACGTCGTTGGGGATAAATTTAACGCTGCAGATGTTAATTGCGCAAAACTTCTTTTCTTTATGTATGATAAGACAGGCGATGAAAAGTATAAGAAAGCCATAGAAAATGTTATGCAGGGCTTAAGGGATTATCTTGATAAAAATGCGGGCGAGTGCATGTCTATGGAAGAACTTTATATGGTGCAGCCCTTCTATGCGGAATATGAAACCAAGTACGATAAAAAGGCGAAATACGGCGATATAATCAAACTGTTTGAACAGGCGGAGAGCCGGTTGGAAACAGCGGGGAATCCTGTTGACCAATTCAGTCTATACATGGCGGCGCTTATCGACTCGCTTTCCGTAATGAGTTTTGAAATCTATGAAAAATACAGGCAAATACAGGATATGTTTAAAAGCGCGCTTAAGAAACTTGCGGACCGGCGCGATACTGATAAAGAAGCTTTCGCTATAAAAGGCGCGGACAATGCAGTCAACGCAATGGCGGCGTATGCGATTATCAAAGCATGCAGACTGGGAATTGTGTTGAAAGAAAAGTACGCCCCTTTAGGCATGGAAATAGTTGAAAGCCTGAATAATAATACAGAAGAGATTTTTAAAGATACCCGCGCCGCCGGAGCTTTCATATCAGCATACGGACAATATCTGCAGTTTAAGAAGGAGTCGGAAGAAGATTAGGAATAAATATTAAGGTCAGGCTGTAGATAGCATGGACGCATATGTTTTCCTGCCGCGGCCCTTGAAAAACGCCGGTTCTTAGTGAAAAAGCTGTTTTTTAGCTTTTGAACTTAGTACCGCTGCGTTTTTCACGGAACGAAAGTGTGCCGCAAAGGGAAACATATGCGTCCATGCTGTTTGCATACTAAAATTTTAAAATACACAAATTTTTTATAAAAACTTGAAGACATTCCGTATCCATCTCCGTTATATTTATTGAAGCTTGATACATAGCTATTTGACAGGTCTGTATATTTATTGCGTTGACCTTGTGAAAATATAAGTATGGCAGACAGAGAGAAGGTGAGATATATAAAAAGGGAAGAACAATTGACAGCGCTGATTGATTCTTACCAAAATCTTGTTTTTTCCATTTGTTATAAAATGACGGCGGATTACTTTGCCGCGCAGGACCTTGCGCAAGATACCTTCATATCTGCTTATGAACATCTGCAAAGCTTTGACGGCTGCAATCCCAAAGCGTGGATTTGCAGGATAGCGACAAACAAGTGTATAGATTATATGTCTCATTCTGCAAGGCGCAGCATTCCGACGCAGGATGCCTATCTTGAAAAAGACTTAGAGGCAGGTCCCATAGCTGAAACGCCGGAAAGTGTCTATATGGAGCAGGAGGCAAGGGGGGAGCTGCTTGATAACTGTATGAGGCTGAAACCGCCGTATAACGAAGTGGCAAAAGCGTATTATTATGATGAAATGGACGTAAAAGAGATTGCGGCGAAACGCAACCAGAAAATCAAGACAGTGCAGACTCAAATATACAGGGCGCGCGCCATGCTGCGCAAAATTTACAGAAAGGAGAACAGTGCATGAATAATCTAGTGAAATTTAGAAAAAGCGACAGTACGGCGTATTTAAGCGATGAAGAATTGCAAAAGCTGATTGCTGATACAGAGTCAGAGCCGCTATTGCGCCCACCTAAAGGATTTAGAGATGAAATTTTAGAGCGGATAGACCGTAAAAGGCAATATAAGAAAAATATGCAGTTGTTTTCCTACAGTGTAAAGGTAATCGCAGCGACTGCGGCAGCTGTTGCCGTCCTGCTTTTTGTGCCGGATAACATAGAACCTGAAAAGACTGCTCAAGACAGGGAGAAATACCTGTCAGAACAGCAGGAAAGGGAAAAATCATATGTTGAAAATCCGGCATGGCAGCTTGACAGGAAGATAAACGAATACTATGACATGTTGAATGACAGATTAAATCAATTACTCAGAATGGAGGTAGATTTTGATGAGAAGGAGAAAAAATAGGTTTTTATTATTTTGCTGTTCATTTGTACCCGGCGCGGGGGAAATGTATATGGGCTTTATGAAAATGGGGTTAAGCATCATGAGTATTTTTATAGCCACGATTGTAATTTCCCAAATTACGAGACTTGGGATAATATCGATGTTTCTGGCGGTTATCTGGCTTTACAGCTTTTTTAACGCTAACAATCTCGGTGGGCTGTCTATGGAGGAATTAAACAGAATGCCTGACAGATACTTATTTGCGGATATCGAGGATACAGGCGCATTAAAGCGGCTTTTATCAGGGAAATTCCATAAAGTTTTTGCCCTTGTGCTAATCCTTATGGGTGCGTCGATGCTATGGGGCGTAGTATGCGACCTGTTGTATGATGTCATGGGAAATAGCTGGTACAACAAATATATAGCGCCGTTTATATATTCAATCAGCACCAATGTTCCGCGGACTATTATCGCCGTCCTGATAATATGGTTTGGCATAAAGCTTATACAGGGAAAGAAAGAGGAACTTGACGGCGCGGAGTCTGATGGTATGAAGGAGACAAAGGAAATAGACGAGAAGAATAATATAAATAATTGAGAAGTTTTTAGTTGTTGTCACGAGTTTAGCTAAAATGAAAAGCAAGTTGAAAGGAATGGTGATATTTATGGACGGGGAAAGAACTGTAAATGTAAACGTGGCGGAAGATGCAGCCGTGCTTCTGGACGGGCAGCCGTCTAAAAAGGGCGTAAACTGCCGCACGCACAGGGTAGGGACGATAACCTGCGGTCTGGTTCTGATAATGTATGGGGTATTGTTTCTGCTGCGCATGGCGCTGCCGATGCTTAACTATGAGATTATATTCAGATTATGGCCGGTTATTCTGATACTGCTTGGAGTTGAGATTCTTGCCTGCTCCATAGGCGGCAAGAATGAAGAAAAGAAGTTTGTCTATGATTTTCCGGCGGTACTGATTATTATAATGATGCTTTTTATTGCAATGGTTATGGCAGTGGCGGACTTTTGTATGACGGAGCGGCTGTTATACCATTTATAATTCCTTTTCTGTATGGTTAGCGCAGTATATGCGTAAACCTGATGAATAGTTATTATAGTTCTTCATAGCTGATATCGCGTTTAACAAGGAATTGTCTGACGGCATTGTCCCATAGCGTTTCCACGGACTTATCCATGACAAAGGTATGAAACGACATGCCTGTAACAAGCGTTAAGTCAGTGCCGTCATATTTTATATTAAGCGCTAAAGCGCGTATTTGCTGGGTTGTGACAGATGTGTCACCATTTTTCAGAATAGATGCCACATAGTCCGGTATAAGGTGCAGGGTGAATTTAAAGGCACAAGGGGTATGTTTTCCTTTAATCAGGGAATAGCAGATGGGGCGTATCTGCTTCCATGTGGAGAACTCATAGGGGCGTATTTCCTTGTCTTCCCATTCTTCACTATTATAGAAATTCCGGTTCTGCCGCCCGTCTATCGTAAAAGTATTGTAAGTGCTGATAGCGGCTTCTTCCAACATAAATGAGTCAAAGTCTTCCGTGGTTAAGAGTTTTCCCATGAATTGCTTAATATTCGTGATTTTCAAAGATATCATATAGTGTGCGCTCCTTATTTATATTTATCATATTTGGATATTATGTACTCCGGACGTTGGGCTGAATAGTCTATTTCCCATTGTTCATCATCATATTTATAACAGTAAATTCCAATATCGGCGGACTGAGTCCAGATATTATAAGTGTCATTTTCCCAGCAGATTCCCCAGAAATCCAATGCCCTTGCCGGATAAAAAGAGAATATCAGAGAGTTGGTTTCGCTTTCATAAATGCTGACCTTAATATATTTAAATGAGGAGCCTGTGTCTTCAGCTTCTTGTATCGCATAATACTTTTCATCATAACTGTAAACTTTATCAAGGGTAAACGAACCCATATATACAGGTGCGTCCGGTTTTCGAAGATTAATTAAAAATATTAATAATATTAATAATAAAAAAGCTGAAAATAAAATACACACAAATAAAAGCGGGGTTTTTATCCGATTTTTCATATGAATTATTCTCCAATCAAAAATAAGTTTGGCAATATTTATTTTGTGATTTTAGTGTATAAGATTTCCTTTCAGATGTCAAACGCTGCGCTTCATTTATTGCCATAACTGGATTTTTGGAGTAATATTAAGGTAAAATGAACGAGGTTGTTATGATAAAACTTAAAAAAGTACACATCTTTTTAATAATATGCGCATTAACTATATTAATTACGTCAACCGGCTGCGGAAGTCGTGCGCAGACAGGAGAACCTATTGACAGGACAGGCGTATCAGAAGAGAACGCGGGCGGCGTTAGCGAAATCGCGCATAGCGTTGATGGCACTGTGGACGATGCAGGAACTTCTGGCACTGACGGAGTTGACAATGCCGTATGCCCTGAAATATCCATAGTCATGGTCGGCGACATTCTTCTTCATACGCCTGTGGCAGAAAGCGGCGTACAGGAAGACGGCAGTTATAATTTCGACGCTGTTTTTGCTAATGTAAAAGAAGAAGTTGCCGCCGCGGATTTGGCGATAGTCAATCAGGAAGTCATAATAGGCGGGGAAGAGCTTGGAGTGTCGGGATATCCGTGCTTTAATGCGCCATATGAGCTTGGCGACGCATTGGTTGACGCAGGCTTCGACGTAGTGCTTCACGCCACCAATCACGCACTGGATAAGGGCAGTAAGGGCATAAATAACTGCATTTCTTTCTGGAAAAACAATTATCCGCAGATTGCCGTGCTGGGAATAAATGAAAGCGAAGAAGAGCAGAAGAATATATATGTCTATGAAAAGGATGGTGTAAAAATCGCAATCCTTAACTATACTTACGGAACTAACGGTATTCCGCTGCCGGAGAAAATGCCCTATGCCGTAAATATGCTTGAAAAAGAAAAAGTGGCGGAAGATATCGGCAAGGCAAAGGAAATCGCGGATTTTATCATAGTCTGCCCGCATTGGGGGACGGAGTATAGACTCACGCCGTCGGCTGAACAGGAACAGTGGGCGGACTTTTTTCTGGAAAACGGCGTAGACCTTGTAATCGGAACTCACCCGCATGTGATAGAGCCGATAGAATGGGTGGGCGACGATAACGGAAATGAAATGTTGGTTTACTATTCGCTGGGGAATTTCGTGAATTGGACATCCGGCAGGGGAGAAGGCGTGGCTAACCGCATGGTTGGGGGAATGGCGCAGATTACCGTGACAAGAAATGAAGATGGTGAGGTCTGTATATTAGATTATGGCGTGGAGCCGTTAGTCTGCCATCTAAGAGAAGGGGCAAACGGCGTTACGACGTATTTTCTCTCGGATTATACACGGCAGATGGCGGAAGAGAATATGATTATCGCTCAGGACGCAGAGTTTTCCGCAGAGTATTGCGAAAGCTTGTGCCGCGAAGTCTGGAGTGGGATTTTTGGCATACGCTCATCATATCTCTTTAAGAGTACGCAGTAGTTCGTCCATCATTTATCTGGCTATAGATGCAGAGCATATTATATAGGATTATAATTTTTGGCGGCATTTTCTAAAAGCCTGAAATCACAAGATGCGTTTACTAATGAAGAGTCAGTGCCGTCAATAACATTTTTATATGTATCTTTAGCCATCTGTTTTATGGTATCTGCAATTGAATTGCAATAAATCCATTGCCTACGCAGGAATTCTTTACGGCTAGGAGTTTCTTTGTTAAAATCACGTTTGGATATGTATTTGTCAGTGACCGGAAACATATAGTTAAACCGCAGAGAACCTTTTATCTGATTAAATCGGTCATCTTTCAAGCAAATTAATAAATTATTTGGCTGTTTTTTCTTATAAGAAGATACCGGAACATAATATTT
Organism: Butyrivibrio sp.; assembly: GCA_023664865.1. Classification (GTDB taxonomy): domain Bacteria; phylum Bacillota; class Clostridia; order Lachnospirales; family Lachnospiraceae; genus UBA3282. Next base: position 70,501 of record JAMPEU010000016.1, read on the forward strand.
GTATCCGTTTATTTCCAGTACAACACCACAGACCATTTTTCTTTCGTTCTGATATTCTATATCGGGAACGCGGGTAAAACCACGCTTGGCTGATTCTACTGCTTTGAGATATTTTACATATTCTGTATTTACATCATAAAAAAATAGTTCCATATAACTTCTCCTAAAAAGCAATGAGTAAGGAAAGATATCCTTACTCATTCATCATAATTCGCCCTTTATGGTGGCGGAACACCAATCATAATTCACCTTTAAGGTAGTGGAACACCTAGGAATTACTTCCTAATCTTATATTATGCGTTTTCACTTGTTTTGTCAAGGAAAAATTCAAAGTTCAACAAGAACAAGAACTACGCAAAGAAACAGACAAGATTCGTAAGAGAAAATGTCCCATAATCAGTATAATACAATTTGTGAAAAATATTCAAAATATTTTATATTTGACACAGAACTGGCACGCGCTCGTCATATCTCTTTAAGGGTACGCAATAATTCATCCATCATTTCAACGCCGGGCATATGTCCCGTGTTAGCGATAATTTTATAACGAAGATTAGGATTGCCGCTTGCTTCTACCAACTCTTTTACCGATGCCGTAGATGCGACGATATCCGTATCCCCTTGTAAAATGACGTAAGGAATTTCCACTGTGCTAAGCAGCCCAGAGATATCAAGGCTCAATATTTCCTGCCATAAATAAAAGTTTTTCATATAACCGTTTACCATTATTGCCTTGAAATCCTTCATCGTGTAATCAGGGCTTGTAAGGAGTCCCTTTATTATTTGACCGACAGGGGCTTTTGAACCTGATTTGTTCTGGTATGCGTTAGTGTATTTTCGCAAAGAACCTGATATAAGCTGCAATTCTTTCCCAGTGATATTTTCTTTGGTTATGTTCTTTATCTGCGCCAGTTTCTTCGGGGGAATATTGCTCCTTGATAAAGCGTCAGTAACTTCGCCGCAGATAAAGACATTCTTGATAATCTGCCCGCAGGCTGTCACGGCATGGACGGCATGGGGATTTTGGGCTAAGAGCATGGCACTTAAAATTGAACCCCATGAAGTCGAAAATATCATAATTTTATTGTCAGGAAACTTCAAACGTATATGTTCGATGAGTTCCGCGGTCATATTAACAAAATCAGCTATTTTAAAGCCATCGTCAATCGGATAATTGTTAATTCCGCAGCCAAGCTGGTCCCAATAAACCATAATAAAGTTATCGGTAAATTCAGGGAATAACCCGCGGCACCCAATTGAAAAAGGTATAGGGGTTCCGGGACCGCCGTGCAGCGTTATCACGATGGGGAGTTCCATCTTTTTCCCCTCTATCAATACTTTCTGCTCGAAGCCGCCGAGTGAGAAGGTACATAATTCGGAAACCTCGTTGCCTGCTATAATATCTTTTCTTTTCATTATAATGTCCTTTTTATAATGTCTTTTTATTCTGCTTACCTGATGATTATACCATAGACTCAGAAACAACTAAAGTAAATCATTCCAATGGCTGAGCTTATTATACTATAAAGCCGCTGATGTG
>JAMPEU010000170.1 GCA_023664865.1 Butyrivibrio sp.
TGATTTACCTTAATATCCACCTGAATCCTCCATACGCATCTTGTTGTAATGCGTCAACAATTTTCTTGCAAATATTCTATAATCCCTTTAAGGCATTGTCTAAGTTTACGGTTGGAGAAAGTCTGCGTAATCCCTGCATTCGCCATTTTTTCTTCTGAAAAATCTTCCAAATCCGCCAGAAAGCGTCTGCACATCTCCTCATATCTGGGGTTAGCCTGAGCCTTTTCCCTGTTAAGCGCCCTTTGCAGCCTTATACCATCATCCAATTCTATCATAACCGGCAGCACTTTGTCTTCCCCGTAAAATGTGCCAATTTTCTCATATGCCTCAATCGTTCCTATCATTATATACGATTGACTGTCTAAGTCAATATTTTTATCCGCCACCGTGAAATATCTCCAGAGACCATGGCAGGTATGATATTCCCTTGACTCGACAATCTTGCCCTCATCAAGCAGCTTATTGTATGCCGCCTCGTCTACGAAGTGATACTCTATGCCTTCCTGCTCTCCCGAACGGATAGGCCGGGTCGTATACGGTACGATTTCTTTCAGGCCAAGCTCATCATGTTCAAGCAGTTTCTTATATATTGTATTTTTCCCCGATGAACTTTTTCCCATTAAACACACGATTTTTCCCATATCGATAACATGCCTTCCGCTAAATGCGCCAATTATGCCCAAGCATAAACCGCTCTCTTTTAATAATGCCATATTTCTATAAATATTTCAATTAATAACTGTTAAGTAAGCACAGACCTGCATAATAATCATTTCAATTATTCACTATCCTTTACGACCGGAACCATTTCATTTTCTGACACGCCCTGCACATTCAGCCCCGCGCTCATGCTCTCGCGCATCTGCTCAAGCACATATTCGTTTATCACTTCCCCCGGAACTAAAATCGGTATCCCCGGCGGATATAAGTTGACAAAACCTGCGGCGGTTTTTCCTTTAGATTGTTCTAGCGGTATTTCCATGCTGTCTGACTCCAATGCTTGTGCAATCGTCATGTTTACCGACGGATACCGAAATATGTCTGCCGTGCCTTCCGTCGTTGCTGAAGCCTTATCTGTTGTCATGTCTTTTGCCTTATCATCTGCCTGAGTTTCTGTTCCCTCTTCTATCCTACCATCAATCTGCAATAATGCGTCCGCCAATCTCTTCCAGCCTTCTTCTTCATCTGCAATCGTCATAATCGCAAGCACATAACTTTTCGCCGCCATTTCCATCTGCAAATGGAATTCCTTAAGAAGTATATCATATAGAACCTGTCCTGTGATTGACGTTCCTTTTACTGATATTACCAGTTTACATAAATCCCAGCCGCAAAAATTGTATTTCTCCTTATCTAAATCCTTCGTCTGTCCGATGCGGATATGTCGGTATTTTCCCGTGCAATTTAAAAAATTTTGGTAATTCCGGTAAAATTCAGCAAAACGTTCTTTTGCATTTTCTGACATATACGATATGCAGGCATCCATGCTCGCCATAAGCACATATGACGGACTGCTGGACTGATATATGTTCAGATACCTGCGCAGCCTCTCACGATTTACAAGCGTGCCGTTCACGTGTAAAATCGCCGTCTGCGTCATTGACGGCAGCGTTTTGTGCAGACTGTGGATAACAATATCCGCACCCTGTCTTACAGCATTTTCCGGTATGCCCTGCGCCATGCCAAAATGCGCACCATGCGCCTCGTCTACAATCAAAATTTTACCTTTTGCATGGACTATGCGGCTGATTGCCCCTATATCCGATACAATTCCTTCATAAGTAGGCGAAGTGAGTACCACTGCCTTACATTCAGGATAACGTTCCAACGTTTCTTCCACTTCACTCGGACGCACGGCATCAAAGATATCATATTCTTCTATCTGCTTAGGATATATATAACATAAATTCAGTTCTTTTAAAAAAGCCGCATTGTACACAGATTTATGGCAGTTTCTGGCAGTCAGAATCGTATCGTTCCTTTCTGTCACGGCAGAAATCGCAGCCAGCACTCCGCATGTACTGCCGTTTACAAGGAAAAAAGTCTCTTCCGCACCGTACAACTTTGCAGCCCTTTCTTGAGCCTGCCTGATTATGCCTTCCGCCTGATGCAGATTGTCAAATCCGTCTATTTCGGTAATATCAATGCGGAAAAAATCCGACATCGCTCCGCAATTTTGACTCCGCTTATGCCCCGGCATATGATAAGGGTAAAAATCTCCGGCTCCATAATCGGCAAGACTCTCATACAGCCTCTTTGTCAATTTTGTCTTCCTGCTTTCCATGTCCTTTATGTACGCCTATCGTCTCCATAAGTGAACAATATTTATCTGCGGCAGTAACTACCCACGCTTCCCTGCACGTCGGCGGCACAATGGTCATCGGCCACATATGCTTAATAATAATGTCACGCTGTATGTCCGTTAAATCGTACTCTTTATCCGCATTTAAAAGCGCTGTCCCTGGATGCCTGAAACCATGCAACCGCTTGCGCTGCGACAGATATTCCTTATCATGCCAGTCATAAAGAAAATAATCATGCAGTAGAGAACCCCTTACCAAATCCCTTACATTGCAGTGTATTCCAAGCCGCTTATTTATAATCAGACTGTACCTTGCCACGTCCATACAATGACCGTTTACAGTCATGCTCCCATGCTGTATATGCGCCTTAGTCTTCCTGAAATTCTCAGAATTAATAATATCCTCACCGTACTCCTTCAGCAGCATATGAAGTCTGCGGTAACGCTCATAATGCTTTTTAAATCTTTCAGCGCGCCTCTGCCTTAACTTAATAATAAGATTCAATTCCATCATCTCTCCCTGTTATCCGTAATCTCACGCAGTTTCTATCATATCATGCAGTCTCTATAATCTCATGCAAAACAGCAGCCCTATGCTCCCAAGTATGCGACTCCTTCGCCAGGGCGTATCCATTGTCAATCATTTCCTGCAGACGCACAGGATTAGCCAAAAGTCCATAAACAATATCCGGCAGCTCTTCCATATTCGATGCCGAATAAATCCTACAGTCCGTTTTATCATGCAGGATTTCATCAAGATATACGCTGCTGTCGGTCAGGCACAGCGCACCGTTTAACATGGAATTAAAAATCCTGTCATGCGCGCCGTCGCGAAACCACGGCATCACGTTCAGCGAAATTTTGCTCTGGCACA
>JAMPEU010000171.1 GCA_023664865.1 Butyrivibrio sp.
GGACCAGCGTTTTTTAAGGACCTCTGCACGGAAGTATATGTGTCCCTGCCGCCTGCGGGCTGAACTTTACGAATGGTTATAAAATAAAACAGGAGAGACAGTTACGCCTCTCCCATTTTATAAATTGACGGATTTTTATTAAACAATCTCATGTCCGCCGAACATATGCTTCAAATACATGAAGCCGTACCAGCCCCTTGAATCCTGAAGTTTACTGAAATCATAATCTGCCGGAATCGTAAATGTATACTTCTTGCCTTTGTAAGAAAATATAACTGTGAGTTCGCCGCCGGTTCTTTCCTTAATCGCATTGAGCTGTTTCACGCTTATGCTAAACCAAGGCGCGGTTGAGCAGTCAATTGTCAATGAACCTGTATTATTTTCCTTAGCTATACTTTCAAGTCTGCTTAAGAAAAACTTAAATGTGCAATTCTTTGAAAAACTTGCTACCCTGCCTGAACTTGCATTTTCTATATGGACATAATTATTGTTCAGTTCATATGTATCGTTGTCCGAATCATCGGAAACAGCATTAGATACAGTATAAGAAGGTTTCGCCGGCTTTAACCTGTCATAATCTGCTTGTGCGATGGCAAGGTTTGCAACCGCCAACGTATATGCCTTCTTCGCGGAAGTAAGTACGGCGTTTTTATCAGCCAAGACTGCCTCTTTCTCCACGACAGCCTCATCCGCTGCAGTTTTCCGCACCTCAGCATTCGCCTTATCAGTCTGTGCCTGTGCAAATTTAGCAGCTGCTTCCTCCCATGCAGCAACGGCTGTGTCATATTTATCGTTTGCATCTGAAAGCTTGATGTATGAAGCTAAAATGTCATCGCTCACCATGCTTAATGCATCATTATATGCCGTATTTGCACTCGCTAAGGTTGTGTTAGCCTCATCCAATTTCGCACTGCTTGCATCAAATTCAGACTGTGCCGTGGTCAGATTAGCGTCAGCCGCAGCCTTTAAAGTCTCTGCGTCTGTTAAAGCGGCAGCCATCTCTGCAGCTTCGCTCTTTGCTGCTTCAAGGGCTTTCTCAGCATTATCAAGTTCCTTCTTTTTTTGCGCAATATTATTCTGTTTTTTATTTATATATTAATGCAAATGCATGGAACTTATCTGTCCTGATAGTAATTGTATTCGGATCCGAATCCAAATCATCAAGGATAACGACGATGCCGCCTTCTGTTACACAAAGCATTTTGTATTGCCTGCCGGTTCTACTAATATCTGCCGGAATGGTAATAGTCAGTTCTGTTTCCTGTCCCATGTTGTAGGTATTCCTTTTATTATTCGGATAAATATCGAATGTCCTACTGATGGTATAATTCCCGACTCCTAAGACTTTAAGGGTTTCAACGCCTGCCTCAAATGACTCAAAGCACTTCGGACCCTGCATAATATTTACTATCCTGACAGGATAAGCGCCGTTACCTGCCACGGTATACTTAACAGAGTCTTTTCCCACGCAATCGTAACGCTTCTTCTCTTCAGGAGTAGTCGGCGTCCACGGAGTATCATCTGGCTTGCTGTCAGGCTCGCTTTCCAAGCCAGCAGTTGTTTTATTGTTGTCCGGCTTAGACTCGTCTGATTCATCATCAGGCTCTTTCACCGGCGGCTTTTTCGTGTCTTCTTCTGTGCCGTTGTATTTTATATTGGAATTAAGCAAAGATTCGTTATTGTTATCAATTTTTATAGACTTCCAAGCACTTTCGTTTCCAGCATAATCAACATTAGTCAGTTTATCACAATTGTCAAAAGCACCTGCTTTAATACTGGTTACACTAGTCGGTATGGTTATGCTTGCAAGATTACTACAGTATTCAAAAGCAAATTGTCCAATACTGGTTACACCTTCTGGTATATTTATGTTTGCAAGATTGCTACAGTATGTAAAAGCACCTTCTTCAATACTGGTTACACCTTCTGGTATATTTATACTTGCAAGATCTCCACAGCGAAAAAAGGCATATTGTCCAATACTGGTTACACTGGCTGGTATATTTATGCTTGCAAGATCTCCACAGTGAAAAAAGGCATATTGTCCAATACTGGTTACACTAGCCGGTATGTCTACGCTTCCAAGTTTTGTACAATTCTGAAAAGCTTCATTACCAATACTGGTAACACCTTCTTCTATAATAACCTTTTTTATGAGATCTGCATCTATGAGCCCTACACCATGCCACGGTGGTAATTGACCAGAGACCCCATCATAATCATCCATATCTCCTGTTCCACTAATAGTAAGTGTTCCATCTTCTGATAATGTCCATGTAAGATTTTTCCCCAAGTTTCCAGACTGTTCAGTTGTATCGGAGATTACGGATATTTCCTCTTCTGCATCTTCATTCCTAATATTTTCCGACTCATTGCCGGAAAATTCTTCTCCCTCTTCTGTTTCCAATATTTCCTCTGTTGCTGCATCTTCTACTTCTTGCGCATCTTCGGTCTGTTCGGCTGCCGTCTCACTCGGTTTTACCCCCCCCCGAAGATTCGTCACCTAATGAACCTTCCGTCGCCGTCGCTGCCATACCCTGCATGAGAACTGACACGCTAAGAGTCAACGCCAGAACTGTAGACATTAGTTTTTTGAAATGTGTCTCACGTTTCATGATACTGTTTCTCCTTTTCTTTATTGAGGAATAGTTTCCCCTTTATTCTGCATAAACTTACGTATTATGCAAGTGTATTATAGCATAATGGCATTTATTGTTCAAGTTTTTCTTGCACATTACGTAAGTAGGCATATAGTAACAATTCAGCCCACAGGCACATGAACGCATATACGTCCATATATCTGTGGGCTGAACTATTTACTACTATTTAATTCTATTTTATTCCTTGATTTTATCAATATCTGTAAGATTCACACCTAAAGACATTAAAATGGCTTTTTGCAACAAATAATCATCTTTTAAACCATTGTATGTGTTTGTAGCATTCTCAGCGCGTGCGTTAAGCATATGTGTTTGCGTGCGCATAAATTCCTGAATATTACGTTCAATTATTTCACCATTACTTGGCATATTACCACCTCCCGATTATAAAAATCAGTTATGTCTCTTTATTCCTTAACAATATCCAATTCCGTAAGATTCACACCGGCAGCCGTTAAAATTGCTTTTAAAGAAATGTAACGCCGTTTCATCTTTTTATATACTTCTGAATCCT
>JAMPEU010000172.1 GCA_023664865.1 Butyrivibrio sp.
AACCAGAAATCGTTCCGGCTTTATGCGCGTAAGGAATATGATGAGAAAAATGAGTTTGAATATCCGTTTTTAACCGGCCTGTTATCAAGAAAAGACGGGACGCTGGCGCAGAAATATAAAAGGCTTGCAGTGCGCAGCAGCGGGACCGATAATGGCTGCGGTTATATACGCAGTGAATTGTGCTGTGCCCTTGCTGCAGAGGCGGGTTTTCCTGATGTGATGTACGCTGCCCCTGTCTGCGTTTATATTAATGGAAACTATCAGGGGATTTATTGGTTAGAGAATGGGTATGACAGGCAGTATTTTGAGAACAGATATGGCGAATATGACGGAGAGTTCATAGCGATAGACGGCAGTGATAAATATAAGGAAGCTTCCGAAGATGCTGAAATTCAACCATATGTGACTGAGTTCAACGAATTATACCTGGGATTCAGCGAAAAGGATTTGACCGTGCAGGAGAATTATGAAGACTTACGGCAGTTTATTGATGTGGAAAATTATCTGCAATACTTTGCGATAGAGTATTATGTGGGAAATATGGACTGGCCGGGTAACAATCTGAAAGTGTACCGTTATGTGTCGCAGAATAATGACTATGAAGAAGGCACGGTATTTGACGGAAGATACAGGTATCTTTTGTATGATTTGGATTACAGCTTTGGGCTGAATGATATGCTTGGAGTTTTGACAGGTGTACCTTCCCTTGAGAGAATTATGGGTGAGGATACGCCTTTGTTTGCGGCATTGATGGAGAGGGAAGACTGCAGACAGTATTTTATCAATTATATGTGCGACTTGATGAATGGCGCGATGTCTGCTGAAAATATTGAGAAAACCCTGCAGAAGATGCACTCTTCAAGACAGGGCGAACTTTATTATATGCTTGAAGAGGCGGGAATGCCCGAAGAGGCTATCTGGAACTGGGAGAGCGCCCCAAGAAATTATGAAACTGTGGAAGCGCACTATAATAAGATTGTTGAGTTTGCCGCCATGCGCCCCGCTGCAGTCCTTAACGATATTATCAGTCAGTTTGGCGGCAGCCAGGAAGAATTGTATGCACTGCATATTTTAAACGGCGATACCTTTTCCACGGTGGAGGTGAATAGTATCCATGTACAGGATGAAGGATTCTCAGGGATATATTTTGCCAATGTGCCAGTAACCGTAAAGCCGTGCCTTGCCGTGAATGAGGTGTTTGATTACTGGATTGTAAACGGCAGTATCAGGGAAGAAGAGGAATTACAGCTAAGTCAGGGGGATGTGCAGGATAAGGAAATCCGCGTGGAATTAGTAGTACATGAGAAAGAAGAGCCTGTGCTTGCCATAAATAAGGTAAGGGCAAAAGGGAAAAGTGATTTTATTGAATTGGTTAATTTGTCCAATAAGCCTGTCAGTACATTAGGATACTTTCTCAGCGATGGTGAAGACCCTTATAAATATGCTATTCCTGTTATGACCATGCAGCCCGGGGAAACAAGGCGTTTTTATGGCAGGAATTGTATGGACAGCGGGGGATTGGGACAGATTGGTCTGAATTTTAACCTGAAAAGGGATGAAACGGTTACTTTAACATATGGTTCCCAAGTGGTTGAGACATTGCTTATACCGGACATGACGGACGGGGGGATTTATACAAGGGACGGCAATACGGGGAAATTTATAGAAGTATTAGGCGGGGAAGAATAACAGTTTGCGCCGTGATATGCGGGGGTATGAAAATGAGACATGAATTAAAGTATGTCATTACGCCGGTTCAATATACTATGCTGAAGAGCAGGCTGAAACCCTTTATGCAGCCGGATGAACATGCAGGCGAGGATGGAAAATATTTCATCAGAAGCATTTATTTTGATTCGGACAGGTATGACGCGCTGGATGAGAAGAAAAACGGCGTCTGGAAACGAAAAAAATACCGGTTGAGGTTTTATAATGGCGACAGTCAAAAATGTATGTTGGAATGTAAGGTGAAAGAAGGTTCGGGAATTGGGAAAATTTCATCTCCCATTACAAGGACAGGGGCGGAAGAGTTACTGGAAGCAAAGAGCATACCGGTAATGAATGGTTCGGACAGTCTGCTGGGAGAGCTGCAGATACTAATGAGAAACCGGAGGTTTAAACCGGTGGTGCTGGTGGATTATTTAAGGGAGGCATACGTATATCCGGTTTCCACATTACGGATTACTTTTGACATGGAGATTGCGGCAGGAACCGTGAAAGACTGTTTGGATAAGGGGCGGTGTTTTTCCAATATCCTGCCATACGGACAAATGGTATTGGAAGTGAAATATGACCAATATATTCCGGAACATATAAGCCGTATCATATCAAGCGTCCAGCCGGTGCAGAGCGCCGTGTCCAAATATGCCATGTGTATGACGGAAAAGTTAGAAGGGAGAATCTTATGAATACAATAAAAGATATTTTAAAGGATAACATTACACAGATGGGGCTGATTGAAAACCTGTCGCTGCCTTATATTTTAATGGTGTTTGTAACAGCCTTTTTCTGTGGCATTATCATATACTGCGTGTATAAGTTTTTTTACAGGGGAGCCGTATATTCTGAAAACTTTGGACTCTTAATTATCATGTCAACTATGACGGTGGCGTTTATTATCATGACTATTTCGTCCAATATTGTGCTGTCGCTCGGTATGGTGGGCGCGCTGTCCATTGTACGTTTCAGGACGGCGGTCAAAGACCCGCTGGATGTAGGATTCCTGTTTCTTGCCATTGGGGCAGGCCTTACTGCAGGAGCCGGACTGCTGCTGATATCAGTGATTGGCACAATTATTATCTGCATGGTATTTATTCTTATGTTTTATATAGGAAAGGGAACTTCGGTGTATCTGCTTGTGGTACGATGTGAAGCGGGCGCGCAGGATAAGGTCAGTGAGAGCCTTAGGGGAATCAAATATAAGTTGAAATCACAGTCATGCGACGGAAGTGTGTCAGAACTTATTTATACTGTTAAAGTGAAAGATGAAAGTATTGTAGGTAAGCTTTTAGGGACAGAGGGAATTGAGAATGCGCTGCTTGTGGCATATACGGGTGACGCGCAGTATTAAGGAATTATTGCGGCTTTAATTGTAATTTTTAATAAAGAAAAAGCAGGTGATGGGAATCGAACCCACATATCCAGC
>JAMPEU010000173.1 GCA_023664865.1 Butyrivibrio sp.
GGTCGGCGTATCAGACGAAGGGTTATATCTTCCTTCGATTTTATTGCCGTTTAAGTCCATCAGCACCATATCGTCAGGCGTTAATTTATCATATTCCACACCTGAAGGTTTAATGGCAAATATACCTGTTTCTTCATCAATGGCGCTGACATTTCCCCACGTAAAAGTAACCAGTCCGTACTTGGGCAGAAGCATATTTGCTTCATAGACGTTTCTTTTTAACTCTTCTAACATACCGCACCTTCCTCCTCATTATTGCAGGCATTCAACTGCCGCTCTCTCAATCTTAAGCCCTTTTGAATAACGCTCCATAAATTTGTTGAAACCTTCTACATCTTCTTTATGCGGAGCTTCCTTAATGCCTTTTTGTCCGGCAAAAACCTTCTTTTCCAGAAATTCGGGCAGCGTTTCTCCCGATTCCTTATTCGCCATATAAGAAGCAAGCAGCGCCATTCCCCATGCACCGCCTTCTCCCGCCGTCTCCATGACGCTTACGGGCGCGTTAATTGCCGCTGCCAGAATGCGTTGTCCTACTCCTTTAGTCTTAAACAGTCCTCCATGCCCAAACATCTCGTCTATCTGTACGCCCTCTTCCTTAAGCAGAATGTCAAGGCCTGTCTTTAAAACTCCCAACGCCGTAAAAAGATGCACGCGCATAAAATTAGCAAGGTTGAACTTGGCATCCGGCGTGCGCACGAAAAGCGGCCGTCCTTCCTCAAATCCGGTAATATGCTCGCCTGAAAAATAATTATAAGCAAGCAGCCCGCCGCAGTCGTCGTCTCCTTCCAGCGCTTTGCGGTAAAGCGTGCCGAACAATTCATTCATATCGACCTTAATTCCCATACTCTGCGCAAACTCTTTAAAGATTCCGACCCATGCATTTAAATCGGAAGTACAGTTATTGCAGTGCGCCATTGCCACCAAGCTGCCGTCAGGGGTAGTAACAAGGTCGATTGCATCATATACTTTCTTTAACTCTTTCTCCAAGACTACCATTCCAAATACGCTGGTTCCGGCAGATACGTTACCTGTCCTCTTAGCAACTGAGTTAGTCGCCGCCATACCGGTTCCCGCATCGCCCTCGGGCGGGCAGAGCGGTATGCCTGCTTTAAGCCTGCCGGAAGGGTCTATCAGTTTAGCCCCCTCTGCACTCAATGTTCCCGCACTTTCTCCCGCCGTCAGAACTTCCGGCATAATCTCCCTCAATTTCCATGGGAATTTCTTATCGGCCACAAGTTCGTCAAACCGGGCAATCATTTTATCATTAAAATCCCCGGTCGCTATATCAATTGGGAACATTCCCGATGCTTCGCCCACTCCGACAACGCGCCTGCCCGTCAGTTTCCAATGCACATACCCTGCAAGCGTCGTAAAGAAACGGACTGAGGCAACATGCTCTTCCCCATTTAAAACAGCCTGATAAAGATGCGCAATACTCCATCTCTGCGGAATATGGTAATTGAATGCCTTCGTCAATTCCTCTGACGCCTGTCCGGTAATGGTATTCCTCCATGTGCGGAAAGGAACTAACAGTTCACCCTTCTCATCAAATGCCATGTACCCATGCATCATGGCGCTGAAACCAATCGCGCCGATTTTTTCAAGCATAACGCCATAACGATTCTTTACATCTTCTGTTAAATCCCGGTAGCAGTCCTGAAGGCCATTCCAGACGTCTTCCAAACTATATGTCCAGATTCCGTTCTCCAGCCTGTTCTCCCAGTCGTGCGCCCCGGAAGCAACCGGCGTATTGTCCTGCGCAATCAAAACTGCTTTGATTCTGGTAGAACCGAACTCAATTCCGAGTATGGTTTTGCCGGATTCAATCTGACTCCTCGTCTCGTCTATTGTAACTCCCATTCCAAAAACCCTCCTTTTAAGCTTATATTTATCGCCTCTTATTAATTTATCATAATATCATTATATACATATCCTCACTTCCTAGCAAGCGTAAACTGTTTTAATTCAAACTAAACCGTTTCAAATTACACTAAACTAAACTTGAACAGGTTTTTTCAATGAATGTGCGGCTGTCATCATACATATACTTAATTAAAAACATATTAGGCGGTCATTTTCTTGAAAAAGAAACTTTCTCCCAGACAATGGCTCGGAGCGGTTATAATATTGCTCCTTTTTATCTTATTGACATTCTTTTTATATGGCACGTTCCACGAAGATTCAAAGTTTGAAAAATTCACGGAAGAGTTGTTCAAATCAGAGATGTGCGCAAACCCGATTAATCTCCACTTTACCCTGACAGACGCGTCAAAATACGGAATTGATGAAAGCGCTGTTACCCTCCCCATATATCAGGCGGGAGAAGCCCACAGGAACAAGGGCAGGGCGGATGAAGTCCTACTTTCGCTAAAGCAATTTAACCCTGACAGGCTGTCTTCCGTAAACCAATATACTTATATACTTTTATCCTCATATCTGACTGCTTCCAAAGAGAATGCTTCTTATCTGTATTATGAAGAGCCTCTTTCTCCGTCTTCCGGCATACAGTCAGGTCTGCCCCTGCTGCTTTCGGAGTATAGGATATCGTCCGTGGACGATATAGAAAATTACCTTTCGATTCTTACACAGATTCCTTCCTATCTCGAAGGCATAATTCTTTATGAGCAGGAAAAAGCAAAGCAGGGGCTTTTTATGTCCGATTCCTCGGTTGATAAGGTAATTGAACAATGCACGGCCTTAATGGATGCCCATAAGCTTGAATCCGGCGAGCATTTTCTGGAAACGACCTTTGAACAACGCCTTAATGATTTAGTGACGCAAGGAATAATAAGTGAAACACAGGCGCAAAGCTGGATATCGGAAAACAACCGTCTTCTCTTGACCGTAATCGCTCCCGCCTATGATAAGCTTGCCGACGAATTAACCCTTCTAAAAGGCAGCGGAACCAACTTGCAAGGGCTTGCATACTACCCCGACGGCCAGGAATACTATCAGGCATATCTGCGCATTAACACAGGTTCTTATAGAAGCATACCTGAGATAAAGGAAATGCTTGCAAAAGATTTTGAAAAGAATTTTACGGCTATGCTTACGCTTTTTAGGCAGAATCCTGACTTAAATGCCCTGCTTGCTGACAGCAATTCTTATTTCCCCGCCCTTGCGCCGGAAGATATGCTGCTTAA
>JAMPEU010000174.1 GCA_023664865.1 Butyrivibrio sp.
TCGGAACTTTGGCATTGACAAGCGCCTGCGGCATAACTTCCATTACCTTCGCTAACTCTGACAACGGTTTCTTAGTTTCAGCTACTACCTGCAGCAGATGGAGCGCGCTAAGGAGTCCGTCGCCCGTCGTATTCTCATCTAAGAAAATTACGTGTCCTGACTGCTCTCCTCCCAGACTTGCGCCAATTTCACGCATTCTCTCCAACACATATCTGTCGCCGACTTTTGTCTGTTCTATATGTATATTGTTTTTCTCTGCCATCATCAGAAAACCGAGATTACTCATAACGGTTACTACAATCGTATCCTTGTTAAGTTTACCGTTATTTTTCATATGCAGACCGACTATCGCCATAATCTGATCTCCGTCTACTACCTTACCCGATTCGTCTACCGCCAGCAGTCTATCTGCGTCGCCGTCAAAAGCAAGCCCTAAATCCGCCTTCTCATACACAACCCTTGCCTGCAGTTCGTTCATATGGGTAGAGCCGCAGTTAGCGTTTATATTAATTCCGTCCGGATTATTATGTATCGCCACCACTTCTGCTCCAAGCTCTTTAAGCGCCTCCACCGAAGTGTAGAAAGAAGCTCCCTCTGCGCAGTCTACCACGATTTTCATACCTTGAAGGTCCACTCTGACCGCCTGTATCGCATGATTAATATATTCCTCCCTCGCATCAGTGCGGTACTTAATCTTACCCACTCCTGCGCCTATGGGGAACTTGATATCCGGCAGCCCGTCTCGTATAAGCGCCTCTATCTCGTCTTCCAAAGAATCCGGAAGCTTATATCCGCTGCCATCAAAAAATTTAATTCCGTTAAATTCTACTGTATTATGCGACGCGGATATAACGACTCCTGCATCTACTTTGTATTTTCTTGTTAAGTATGCAACCGCCGGCGTAGGCACTATGCCTACATAAACCGCATTCGCTCCCACAGAACATGCCCCCGCCATCAAAGCGTTAGCAAGCATATCGCCTGAAATTCTCGTATCGCAACCGACCATAATCGTCGGTTTATGTTTATTCTCTTTAGAAAGCACATAAGCACCCGCCTGCCCTAACTGCATTGCAAGCTGCGGGGTAAGCTCCTCGTTGGCTATTCCCCTGACGCCATCTGTACCAAACATTCTTCCCATATCTTAAAACTGCTCCTTTCTAAAGCACAAAATCTATTCTCCCACTCCCGTCACTTCGACATTTAATCTTACCGTCTCTTTAAGCGCTGTCGTTTCGTCCAGATTAAATACCAGCTCCATAAGATATACGCCTTCGCTTATTTCTTCTATGTCGTGGATATCCATATATGCAGTGACATCTATAGCTCCCACAATCGCCGACGCATCTACCTCATCTATGTCGCGTGCCAGACCAACCAGCGTTAAGGAATAAGTCGTTGTTTCTTCTGCTATTTCAGCTTTGTAACCTTCCGGTACATTAATAATTTGTACATTTCTTATCGGCATCGTTATGACACGTTCTACTTCCGCTTCCACAGATACATTGACCGTGAATTTGCCGTTAAAGTTCTCTTCTGCCAACGTCACTCCGTCAGGAAGATAATTATTTATGTCTATAACTTGTTCCAGACTTTCTGTAGCACCCGTAATATCCAGCGCGGTCTCCGGTATTTCTATAGCGGTAATATCTTCAATAGCCTTTGTTCGTCCAGCAATGATAACGCTGTCCTTAGTTGACGACACCTCGCCCGTCGCCTGATAACCCTTTGCCGGAGTGCCCGTCGTATTAATATTAATCGCTACGGTCTTAGTTGCAAGAATTTCCACGTTAATATGCACTTTGCTGATATTCTTAACAATACTTCCGGATACGATTTCGTTATCGTTCTCATCATAAAGCTTCACTACCGAGTCCGTTCCGATGTTGCTTGTAAATCCCGACACATTGACGGTTGCCGAAGCCCTCTTTACCTGTGAGATAATAGAATCCGGTCCCGTTATCTCCACAAGATTCTGATCCGTCGTTATATCTCCGACTATATATCCTTCCTTCACCGTGCCTGTCGTAGATGTTCTAAGCTGCAAAGTCTTCGTTCTCTTATTTTCAATATTCAATTTTACACTATCTATATTTCCTGTTATACTCTCAAGTTTATCATTATATTTATTAGTTGAAAGTTTAATCGCAATCGTATTGAGGCTCGTCAAATCATTCATATCCGCAACCGCAACTATATTGCTTTCGTCCAATAAATCTATGATGGAACGTTTTGCGGATACCGTAACCACATCTATTACGTCTGTATCGTCTAAAACCTCATATATCTGTCCGCTATTTGTAATCAAATCCGCATTCTGTATCTTAACCGGAACATTATATACCCTATATGTTCCCACAGGATCGTTTATATTGGTAACAATGAGCCATAGGATAGCTGCAAAAATGAAGGAACCCAGTTTAAGCCCCCAATTTCTGGTTAATTTATTCTTCATTCTTTAGCCTGCCTTTCCACAACTTACGCTTTTTCTCATCTGCCGTCTTGTTCTGGATACTGCGCAGAAGTTCTCTTAACCTCTCTGCGTCCAATCCCCGCTGTAAGTTTCCGTTATACGCAACGCTAATCTTTCCGGTCTCTTCCGAGACAATAACCGTCATGGAATCTGTCGCCTCAGATATACCGACGCCCGCGCGGTGCCTTGTTCCAAGCTCCTTGCTAAGCCCCATATTATCGGATAACGGAAGATAACATGTTGCTGACGTAATACGGTTATCCCTTATTATAACAGCACCGTCATGTAAGGGCGTATTATGCTCGAATATATTAATCAAAAGCTGATTTGACACGATAGCGTCAACGTCAATACCGGTCCGTTCATAATCTGTCAATGGCTGTTCGTTCTGCACCACAATCAGAGCTCCGGTCTTAGCTCTTCCCATTTCCACGGAAGCTTTGACGATTTCATTTATCGTGCGGTCTGAAAGCCTGCCTTCTCCCGTCTTAGACGAACTAAGCGACAAAATAGGCGCAATAAAATTCTTGCGTCCAAGATCTTCCAATGCTCTCCTCAGTTCAGGCTGCAAGACGACGACAATCGCAATCGCCGCAATGCTGAAGAGATTCGTAACAATCCACAAAATCGTATTCATCTGGAAAAAAACCGCAATCAATAAAAAAACCG
>JAMPEU010000175.1 GCA_023664865.1 Butyrivibrio sp.
TCGTCACATCCTTGGGAAAGAAACTTTTAGGTTTTGTAATGGAAAAAATAGTATGTGACTGTGAGCAGGAATAGCCTCCGTCCCATAGATGGCAGGAAGAGGTATTATAAATGATTGGACTTAAGGAGTTTTCAGGGGGGTTGACATAAATCTGGATTTGATATATTATAAATATGCTATGGTTCTGATTATAAGAGAAATATGCTTTCTATCTAAACAAGAAAATTTCATAAATATGATTCAGAATTAAAGAAATATGATATAATATTAATATATTATATGATTATACCGATATATTGATATATGGGTATTAACAGGAGTCATATGGATAATGGGAGGTTGGCAATGGAAAAGAAAAGTAGAGTGTTTGGCAGTAATTTGCGAGTCTACTTGAAGAAGAAAGAGATGCAGCCGGAACAACTTGCAGATAGACTTGGATATTCAGAATATGAAATCCAGAAGATTATGGATGCCCGCTTGTTTCTTGACAGGCAGGAGCAAGAGCAGATGGCGGAAGTGTTAGGGGTGTCGGTAGATACTTTATACGAACCACTGGATGATAAGTGCTATGAGAGCGCAGGATGCTTAGAATGCAGAGGAGAGTTTTCTGCTGCTGGCAATAAAAAAGAAATTCTGGATTTATTTGATGTTTATTGCGATGTACAAGAAGTTTTAGTAGAGGAAGGATTGAAGCCGTCTATTTAGGTAGATGGCTTTTTTCAAAGGGAAATGATATGATTGGTAAAAATGAACAGGTAGTTTTGGTAATTCAAGAATTTATTACTGATAAAAAGCGAGAAAAGAATATTGTTAATGAAGTTATAAGGGATGATGTATTTGCCATATTAAGGAACGAATGTGTTGTTCTGTATTATGCGTTGGATGACAGCAAGATTGAAGGATGTCATGTTATAAAACCTTTGAACGGAAGGCTGGAGCAGTTTGTTTTTATCAATACCACGAAAGCTGTACAAGAACAGACCTGGACAGCAGCCCATGAACTGGGGCATGTCTGGAAGGTAGATTCTTATGTTAAAGAGAAACTTAATCAGGTGGATTTGGATTCGGAAGCTTTGGTTAATCGTTTTGCAGCTGAATTACTGCTTCCGGAAGATATTTTTGTACAGGAATTAAATAATAAATTGAAAGAATATAACTACAAGGGACCGCGCATGTATACGGAAATGATGGTGCGCCTGGTAACATATTTAATGAATTATTTTTGTACACCATATAAAGCCATTATCCGCAGATTTATTGAACTGGGGTATATAGAGGAAGGTGCAGAACTGCAATATTTAAAAGGTTTTGAGGAGCAAAAGGAACTTTATAAGCGATTAATTGTCGAAAATCAGTACACCAGATTGGAAACGGTCAATAGGGCATTTTCTATGGCAAGTATAGAAAAAGATATCAGCCTATTGGAGCAATATGGAGTATATTCTGATGAAAAAATCGCCCGTCTTAGAAAAATATTTAATTTGGAACGGACTGATATAGGAGAAGAAAGCTATAATTTCGGAGGCTGAAATATGGACGGGCAGATAAATGTGGTAATAGACGCAGATTTTTTTCGGAATATAACGGAGTATGAGCAAGGCACTGGATTGTTTTTACGAGTGATGAATGATTTGGAAATGAAACCAATTATGCATGAATTTGTGGCCAATGTAGAATTGAAAGGCAATATATATTTGCAGCAATTATTAGATATGGGTATAGTTTCAGTAATTTATTATAAAGATTATTTGAAAGAAGAAGATAAAGCAGAATATGCAGAGTATTTCATTGAAGCATACGAGCATATAAATCATTTTGATTTTTTGGAATCTGGTAATATCTATGAGTATGCAGATAAGAATGAAAGCCTTGGAGAGATACGTTCGCTCTATATGGCAAGGAAAATGGGATACATATATTTTATGTCAGATGATGCAGATGCAAAAACATTAGCTAGAAATTTTTTCTCAAGTAAAAGAAAAGTAACGGTTAAATCTTTATTTGATGTTTTGGCTATGTGTAAAGAAAAAAATATAGGTCTTCGATGGAAGGATATAAATCCTACAGTATCAAATGCAATGAGGAACAGGCGGGATAAAATTAGCAGGTTGCAGGAATTATATGTTGAATAAAACACATGGTATGTGAAAAATACAGCAACTGTAACCTCCGTCCACCGCTGCCGGTTTCCACATTCTGCAAAGAAACTGGAAACCGGCAGCACAGGTCAGGTTTACAGACTCTTTAGTACACCTTCTTATCCAGCCCCATACGGACAATAATTTCATTTATTTTCTTATATACAAGCCCTTCATCGATTGTCAGTAGCTTACGGTTCTCCATCGTAAGCTGTCCGTTTATGATAACTGTGTCTACTTCCGAGCCGTTTGCGGAATAGCAGAGTCCGGCAAGCAGATTGTTTCTCGGAGTCAGGGATGGACTGTTTAAGTTGAGAATTGCCAAATCCGCCTTTTTGCCGACTTCGATAGAGCCGATTTCTTTTTCTGCGCCCAGCGCTTTTGCACCGTTTATTGTTGCAATGCGGAAACCTTCTTTAGCGCTTATGCACTGCGGGGTTTTAGCGGTTCCCTTATGAATCAGAGTAAGCAGACTCAGTTCATGGAACATGTTAAGGCAGTTATTGCTTGCCGCGCCGTCTGTGCCCAGGCATACATTGACGCCTTTATCCAGCATTTTGGCAATCGGCGCAAAACCGTTACCCAGCTTCATATTGCTTGCAGGATTGGTAACTACGCTGACATTGTGCGCCTTTAAAATATCGATATCTTTATCCGTTACCTGAACACAGTGCGCTGCAATCGCAGGCACATCAAATATTCCGGCCTTTTCCGCAAGTTCGATTGGGGTACAGCCGTACTTTTCCTGAATCTGTTCGATTTCGCTGACGCTCTCTGACAAGTGGATATGTATTCCCATGTGGTTCTTTTTCGCTTCATTAGAAACAATCTTAAGAAATTCATCGTCACAGGTATAGGGAGCGTGGGGACCGAGCAGGAAGCTTAGCCTGTCGCAGTCTTTTGCCGCGTCGCGTTCTTCATATGCCTGA
>JAMPEU010000176.1 GCA_023664865.1 Butyrivibrio sp.
GGCTGCAGGTTCTGGTTCTGTCTGTCTATCGCCATCGTATACTGGCTTAAATCATTCGTCCCGATGCTGAAAAAGTCCACTTCCTTAGCCAGCTTATCGCTAATCAGCGCGGCGGCGGGCGTCTCTATCATTATCCCTAGCTCTACATCTTCTTTATATGGTATGCCTTCTTCTTTCAGCTCCGTCTGTATCTGCGTTATTATTTCCCTTACCATCTGTATTTCTTCCAATGAGATTACCATCGGAATCATTATCGAAAGATTGCCGTAACAGCCTGCACGGTACAGGGCGCGCAGCTGCGTCTTAAAAATCTCCGTCCTCGTCAGGCAGATTCGCAGCGCGCGATATCCAAGCGCCGGATTTTCTTCGTCTTCCAGTTTAAAATAATCGGTCTTCTTATCTGCGCCTATATCCAGAGTCCTGATAATAACCTGTCTGCCGTCCATCTTTTCAAGAGCCTGTTTATACGCCTCAAACTGTTGCTCTTCCGTAGGGAAATCGTTATTCTCAAGATAGAGAAATTCACTTCTAAAAAGCCCTATCCCTTCTGCGTCGTTTTCAATGGCGTTGTCCACATCCCTTAGACTTCCCGCATTTGCATATAGCCGTACTTTCTTTCCGCTGCGCGTCACGGTTTCCTTTCCCTTCAAATTTTGGAGTTTTTTCTTATTTTTATCTATTTTTGCGACTTTTTTCTTATATTCGTCGTAGGTTTCCTTGTCCGGGTCTACATAGGCGACTTCATTCTCTCCATCGAGAATAACCTGATGCCCGTCATATTTTTCCATACAGAGTGTCTGTACGCAGACAAGCGCAGGTATGCCCATGCTCCTTGCCAAAATCGCCGTATGTGAGTTTTCCGAACCCTGTTCTAACATAATGCCCAACAATTTGTCTTTAGAAAACTGCAGGGTATCGGAAGGCGTTAAGTCCCTTGCCGCAAGAATCACAGGCTCATTTGACATCTTTTCTTCGTGATTTTCACCCAGAAGAATCTTAATCAGCCTGTCGGAGACGTCTTTCACGTCTGCGGCGCGGTTTTGCATATATTCATTATCCATGTCCTGAAACATCCCGGCGAACTGCTCACCGACCATGCTGATGGCGCAGGCGGCGTTGATTTTTTCTTTGCTTATTTTCGTCTCAATCGCTTTATGGTACTCAACATCCTCTAACATCATTTTATGCGTTTCAAAAATAGCCGCGTTTTTCTCCCCGACTTCTTTTACAGCTTTCTTATAAAGCTTATCAAGCTGGGCGGCCGCTTTCTTATTGGCTGCCCGGTAGTTTTCTATTTCCTTATCGGAATCCTCTATCTGATACTGCCTGATAACAGATTCCTTTCCGGCATAATAAGAAAGCTTTCCTATGCAGATGTCCTTATACACGCTCTTTCCATATAGAGTAACCATATGCAGACCTTTTCCTTTCCATACTGCACAACTATGGGCGTTTGTTTAGTTTTACGCCCATTGCCTTAGTGTACATTATGTCCGGTACGCAGGGATTTATTCGTAACTGTTCAGTACCTTCACAGTTGCTTTTATTCTTATTTTGACAGCAAAATCCTATCGTTATCAAGCTGCTTTCCGACGCAGATTTTAAACTGTTCCAGCAAATCATCGACAGTAAGTTTATCCCTTTTATCCCCTTGCACATCAAAAACGATGCTGCCGCCGTCCATCATCAGCGTACGGTTTCCCATCTCAAGAGCCTGCTTCATATTATGAGTTACCATGAGACAGGTTATCTTTCTTTCTGCGACGATTTTCTTAGTAAGTTTCAACACCTTCTCCGCCGTCGTCGGATCTAATGCTGCCGTATGTTCGTCAAGGAGCAAAATCTTCGGCGTCACCATAGTCGCCATAAGCAGTGTAAGCGCCTGTCTCTGTCCGCCTGACAAAAGGCCTACGGGCTGTTTCATCCTGTCCTCCAACCCCATATCAAGCAACGATAACTGCTCTTTAAATTTCTGTTTATCCTTACTGCTTATACGGCTGAAATACGCATGCCTCACGGTTGACGCACGTAAGTATGCTAACGCCATATTCTCTTCTATCGTCATATTCGGGGCAGTTCCCTTAAGCGGATCTTGGAAAAGATGCCCGATTACCTTGCTCCTTATATGTTCCTTCTGATAAGTAATATCTTCTCCGTCTAAAACAATCTGACCTTCATCGACATAAAAGTTTCCGGTAATTGCATTAAAAAGCGTGGATTTGCCGGCGCCGTTGCTGCCTACTATCGTGGCAAAATCGCCTTCCGCCAGTTCAAGGCTGACATGGCTTAAGGCTGTTTTCTCTGTAATCGTGCCGGGATTGAAGGTTTTGGAAATATTTTTAATCGTCAGCATAATTTCCACCGCCTTTTCTGTTCATCCGCACTGCTGCGTTTTTCTGCTTATAGAACAAAGCTTTATTTTTTATGTAAGGGAATGCAATCGCTATCGTCACGATAACTGCAGACACGCCCTTAAGCGCCTCCGCAGGCACGCTCATTCTAAGAGCCGCCGCCACGATAAAACGATATATGCAGCTTCCTAACACGACTCCCGCCACTTTTCTCGGGATACTGCCTTTTCTTCCAATCAAAGTCTCACCAATCATCAGGCTTGCCAGCGCGTTAGTCACCATTCCCGTACCCAGATTAATGTCGCAAGAGTTCTGGTACTGCCCTAAAATCGCGCCTGAGAGTGCCGTCAGGGAATTGGCTATACATAAGCCGACAGTAATCATTAACAGCGGGTTAATGCTGGATGCACGCACCATAAATTCGTTATCCCCGGTAGCGCGGATGGAAAGCCCCAGCCTGGTATTAAAAAACCATGTCAGAAATATCCCGACCACAATAACAACCGCCAACACAATCGCCGTCTTATACCAGTCGTTGTACCATGACGCATCTATCTTGCCTTCGGCAAGGCTGAATATCCTTTCGCAGCCGAACAGGTTTACATAAGATGAATATCCCATCACCACGATATTAACCGTATAAAGCCCCGTATTAACTATTATGCCCGCCAGAATAGACGGCACTCCGAGCCTGGTCTGTA
>JAMPEU010000177.1 GCA_023664865.1 Butyrivibrio sp.
ATGATTAATGGGAATGGAGGGATATGATGAAGAAATCCAGCGGGGTAAAAATTATAATTATAGGCGTTATTATAGCGGCGATTGTCGTCGGGTATTTCTATTATTTGGCAAATAAGACGAAGGAAACGAAGGAAGAAGATGTAGAATCTACATTGGTACAAACTACGCTTCTGCGGGATTTGGACAAAAATTACCCGCCTTCACCGAAGGAAGTTGTCAGGTATTTTAACGAACTGGCAAGATGCCTGTACAATGAAAAATATACCGAGGATGAGTTTGATGCGCTGGCGCTAAAGGCAATGGGCATCTATGATGAAGAACTGAATGCTAATAAGCCCGTAGACCAGTATCTGGAAGATTTAAAGAGCGATATTGAGGGATTTAAGGCATTAGACCAGTCAATCTCTACATATCAGCTGCCTGCAAGCACCGAGGTGGAATTTTATGAGGAAAACGAAAGTTCCTGCGCCAGACTTTATTGTAATTATAATATTAGGAAGGGAACTAAGAAGTTTTCAAGCGACGTGGTGTTTATACTGCGTCAGGATGAAAATAAGAGATGGAAAATTCTCGGCTGGGCTGAGAGTAAATAGCAGTGGGCATGACAGCCGGTATAATAAAAGGATATAGCATAAGGGGTTAGAAATTTGAAATGGAAAAAGAAGACGTGCTGATTCTGGCAATCGAAAGCTCGTGCGATGAAACGGCGGCTGCGGTTGTGAAGAACGGCAGGGAAGTTTTATCTAATATCATATCTTCACAGATTGATTTGCATACCATATATGGCGGCGTTGTACCGGAGATTGCTTCAAGAAAACATATTGAGAAAATTAACCAGGTTATGGAAGCGGCATTGAAGGAAGCAGATGTTACATTAAAAGACATTACCGCCATAGCGGTAACTTACGGGCCGGGACTTGTAGGGGCGCTGTTGGTGGGAGTGTCTGTGGCGAAGGCAGTCAGTTTTGCCTCAGGGCTTCCGCTAATCGGCGTTCATCATATAGAAGGACACATAAACGCCAACTATATTGAAAATAAAGAGCTTGAACCGCCTTTTATATGCCTGGTGGCATCAGGCGGTCATTCACATCTGGTTGTCGTTAAAGGCTATGGAGAATATGAGATTCTCGGCAAAACAAGGGACGATGCCGCGGGCGAGGCGTTTGACAAGGTAGCAAGGGCAATCGGGCTGGGTTATCCCGGCGGGCCTAAGATAGACAAGATATCTAAGGAAGGTAATGCGGATGCTGTTCATTTTCCGCGTGCGAAGGTAATGGGCGCGGCATATGATTTCAGCTTCAGCGGCTTGAAGTCGGCGGTTCTCAATTACCTTAATTCATGCGAGATGAAAGGCATTCCGGTTTGTCAGGCGGATGTGGCGGCTTCTTTCCAGAAGGCTGTAGTAGATGTGCTGGTGGAACATTCCATGGCAGCGGTGGAAGAATACGGGCTGCGGAAATTTGCCATTGCAGGCGGCGTGGCGTCGAACACTTCCTTGCGCGAAGCCTTCATAAAGGAATGTGCAGACAGAGAGATAGAATTTTTCTGTCCATCGCCTATATTCTGTACGGACAATGCCGCGATGATAGGAACAGCGGGTTATTACGAATACTGCAAAGGCGTGCGCCATGGATACGATTTGAATGCTGTTCCGAATCTGCCGCTCGGGTAGATTTGTAATTTTGTATAGATGCAGCAGTTGGCTTGGCATATAAATTTACATGTTGAGAAAGAAGTATGGTTATTAATATGAAGGATAAGACAACGGCCGTGATTCTGGCAGCAGGTCAGGGAAGGCGGATGCACAGCAGTGTGCAGAAGCAGTACATACTGTTACAGGATAAACCGGTCATTTATTATGCGCTGAAAACATTTCAGGAGAGTTTTATTGATGAAATCATTCTTGTAACCGGTAATGGTGAGGAAGATTTTTGTCAGAATGAAATAGTAAATAAATATGATTTTTCCAAAGTGAAAAAAATAGTTGCAGGAGGCGCAGAGCGGTATCATTCCGTAGCTAACGGACTTAAGGCAGCGGATAACGGCGGCTATGTTTTCATACATGATGGGGCAAGGCCGTTTCTGACGCAGGAAATATTGCTGCGGGCATATGATGCGGTAAAAGAATACCATGCGTGCGCAGTGGGAATGCCGGTGAAGGATACCATTAAAATAGCTGACGGCAACGGATTCGCCAAACATACTCCGGACAGGAAGAGTCTGTGGCAGATACAGACTCCGCAGGTTTTCGACATGGAACTTGCAAAAGAAGCCTATGACCGACTGATTGAGAAGGAAGAAGAACTTAAATCAGAAGGAATAAATATCACAGATGACGCCATGGTAATTGAAACTTTAACGCGGCATCCTGTTAAATTAATTGAAGGTTCATACGATAATATTAAAATAACCACACCGGAAGATTTAGATATCGCATGTTATATAATAAAACAGCATATAATTTCTTAAAAAAAGCTGTTGACACTAATATTCTTTTTTGCTACAATATTCATTGCGCTGACTGGAAAGTCAGTAAAAACGACATGGAGAGGTATCGAAGTGGTCATAACGAGGCGGTCTTGAAAACCGTTTGTCCGCAAGGGCGCGTGGGTTCGAATCCCACCCTCTCCGCTGGAGATACTTTCTCCATCGGAAATGACTGTATTTACAGACATTGCCATTATTAATTTAATTTCGTATTGACACACAGCTTTATTCCCGCGAGCAATGAGGAAAATAGCCATGCCTGCATGGATATTTGATGAATGCCTCGAGGTTATTTACTTGGAGAAGTACCCAAGATGGCTGAAGGGACACCCCTGGAAAGGGTGCAGGTCGTTAATAGCGGCGCGAGGGTTCAAATCCCTCCTTCTCCGTTCGGACCGTTCTTTATGTCGGTACGAGAACATTCGCAAGAATGTAACAGGACCTTGACAAACAAACAGTAATGCAACCCTGAAAATTCATAGGGAATTATTCAGAGGACGAGGAAAAAACGGATTATCAAATCCAGAATACGGAAAACAAGGGAGCCAAGCTCATCTTGCGA
>JAMPEU010000178.1 GCA_023664865.1 Butyrivibrio sp.
CAGCGCTTATGAAATGCACGGAAGAAAAATGGCTGAAAAACCTATACGGCAGGGAGTATGAAGAATACTGCAAGCGGGTAAACCGGTGTATTCCGTGGATATCACATTCTGCGTTGGCGCAGCATTAGTAGGTTTGGCTTGACTTATCAGTGTCTTACACGTTACAATTATTATAATCATACATATATTATCAGGATTTTGTAAAACACAAATATATCGGTCATAAGGAGGTGGTTTTCATGAAGCAGCATCGGTTCTGGGCGTGGTGCGCCGTCTTTTGTATGATGATGGTAATGATTACAGGTTATAAACATAAATAAACTTTAATGTAGGAGGTATGATATGGATTATACGAAATGTTATAAGAATCTTGCCGTTTTTGCAGGCGGCGTACTATTTGGCTCGGCAGGGCTGAAACTATTGTCCAGCAAAGATGCAAAAAAGGCGTATACTCATGTGACAGCCGCTGTTTTGCGGATTAAGGACTCGGTAATGGAAACTGCGACTACGGTACAGGAAAATGCGGCTGATATTTTAGCTTCTGCAAAAGATATTAATGCGCAGCGCCTTGAGCAGGAAATGGTAGCGGAAGATGAAGTTCACGATTAAACATGAGAGCGTCGGGCGTATCCGGGTGCAGATGGCGCAGCCGCATATGTCTATAGAACAGGCGGATTTGCTGGAAATGTATCTTACAGGCCTGCCGCAGGTCGCTCATGCTGCGGTGCATGAACGTACCCGTTGTGCAATCGTGGAATACAGCGGTTCTAAAGAAGAACTTTTGCAGGCAATCAGACGGTTTACTTACGAGTCGGAAGAGTTAAAGGAAGGACTTCCGCTTCGCAGCAGCAGGGAATTGAACCGCGTCTATCAGGAAAAGCTGGCGGGCATGGTTGCCATGAAAATGGCGAGTACGCTTTTTTTCCCGACGCCTGTGCGGACTGTCTATACTGTTTGGAAAGCGGCTCCACATCTGCTTCGTGGATTGCGCTGTCTTGTGCATGGACAAATGTATGTGGAATTATTAGATGCGTTGTCTATCGGTATATCATTATTCCGTGGGGATTTTGCCACGGCTTCTTCAGTGCGTTTTCTTTTAGGGCTGGGAGAACTGTTGGAGGAATGGACGCATAAGAAATCAGTCAGCGATTTGGCGCAGTGTATGTCTTTAAATGTTGACAGAGTCTGGTTAAAAACGCCGGAAGGCGATGTTTTGACGCCGCTTGCGCAGATACGGAGCGGCGACAGCATATGTGTGCGTCTGGGCGGCATGATTCCACTGGATGGGGTTATTACAGATGGCGAGGTTATGGTTAATCAGGCATCCCTTACCGGCGAATCGGTTCCGGCAGCGAAGCGGGCGGGCATGACGGTTTATGCCGGCACGGTAATAGAAGAGGGCGAGTGCGTTATTCAGGTGTCCGGAGAATCCGGCAGCAGCCGTTATGATAAAATCGTGGCAATGATTGAGCAGTCAGAGTCGTTAAAATCGGCGGCGGAAAGCCGGGCGGCACATCTGGCTGACAAACTGGTGTCTTATACACTGACTGGGAGCCTTATTACATATCTGCTCACGCGTAATGTGTCCCGTGCTTTATCGGTTCTGATGGTGGACTTTTCCTGCGCTTTGAAGTTGTCTATGCCGTTAGCCGTTCTTTCCGCTATGCGCGAGGCGGGCGGCTTCCATATCACTGTAAAAGGCGGAAAGTATCTGGAAGCAGTTGCACAGGCGGATACGATTGTATTTGACAAGACGGGGACGCTGACCCACGCTTGTCCGGTTGTGGCGGAAGTGATACCTTTTGGCGGGCATAATGAAGAGGATATGCTGCGGGTAGCGGCTTGTCTGGAAGAACATTTTCCGCATTCTATGGCGAATGCGGTGGTTCATGCGGCAAAAGAAAGGGGCTTGTCCCATGAAGAGATGCACTCCGAGGTGGAATATATCGTAGCTCACGGCATTGCCAGCATGATTAATGAAAAGCGCGTTATAATAGGTAGCGCACATTTTGTATTTGAAGATGAACAGTGCAGGGTGCCGGAAGAAGATAAGGAGCTTTTTGCAAAACTGCCTAATCAGTATTCACATTTATATCTTGCCATCGGCGGAGTTCTGGCAGCGGTAGTATGTATTTCGGATCCGCTGCGGGAGGAAGCCGGTGAGGTTATTCAAAATCTGCGTAGTCTGGGGATTGAGCGGATTGTCATGCTTACCGGAGACAGCGACCGCACCGCCGCGGCCATTGCATCGGAGATAGGCGTGGATATGTACAAGGCGGAAGTGCTGCCTGCTGATAAGGCGGATTTCGTGGAAACGCAACGGGAAAAAGGGCATACGGTTATTATGATTGGAGACGGCATCAACGATTCTCCCGCGCTTTCTAAAGCAAACGTAGGGATTGCAATCAGCGACGGAGCGGCTATCGCCAGAGAAATCGCGGATATTACCATTGCCGCAGATAATCTGTTTGAACTGATTAGCTTACGGAAAATCGCCGATTGCCTGATGAAACGGATTCGCTCAAATTACCGCTTTGTAATCGGCTTTAACGGCAGCCTGATTGCGCTTGGGGCATTAGGAGTTTTGCCTCCGGCGACATCAGCGATGCTCCATAACCTTTCTACGTTGGGAATAAGCCTGCGCAGTATGACGAATCTGCTGGAAGATAAGTCAATAACCCCACAGAAAATAAAAGATAAGGTAAGTTGAAAATTATTTGACAAGAGCAAAAAGAAAGACTATACTAAAAGCAGTTAGCGGCTACTAACGGACGTAGCCGTTTTTGCTTGATATAGGGTTAGTTTATACTAACTATAATTGCGAAATACCGGAGGGCAGTTTCTGTGATTAAAGTTTTTCAGGGCGTTAGGATAAAAAGAAAATGGGGGAAGTTTGAAAATGAAAAAAGTACAAATGCAGGGCGTACCGGAGACAATGCTGCAGACATTATATGCGCGTGCGGCATATTCCGGAGGGAAAAATGCAAAATTTCACGATGATAAAGCGGTAGAGATTGTATCCCGCATGGATTATGA
>JAMPEU010000179.1 GCA_023664865.1 Butyrivibrio sp.
AGAAGAGATAGAAGATATCGAAGATATAGAATATTCTAACAATGAAGAAACCAAAGCAGAGAATACTGACAACGATGTCATAGAAGCCGAAGACGACGAAGAACTAAGTAGACGCAGGCGAAGAAGGCGTAAAAGAATAATAGTGACAACAATGTCATTTCTGATACTCATCGCTGCGGTTACAGCCGGAAGCTTATATTATATAAACAGCCTCGCTTATAGTGTGTGCAGGGTTGAGGCGGGAGTCGAGGTTTCTGCCTCTGATTTTATGCGAAATTCTGATAAAAACGCATTTTTTACTTCAAATAGTCAGCCGTTTAATATATCAGAGCCGGGTGAGTATAATATAAAAGTAAAAAGCGGTTTGTTTGAGCATTGGTGTAAGCTTATTATAGAAGATACGATTGCACCGCAGGCAACTCCGGTAAATGTGGCGCTTGAATTAGGAGAGAGCTGCGAGGCTGATATGTTTGTGACAGAAGTGTCAGACGCTACGCAGACTAAGATTGCCTATGTGGAAAGCCCTGATTTTTCAAAGGCAGGCAGCCAGTCTGTCAAGGTAATGCTGACAGATAAGGGGAATAATCAGTCGATATATGAGGTAGAATTGTTTATTTCTCCTGTACTTGCAGATGTGACGGTAGAGGCGGGGGACAAGCTCCCTGCGGTTGAAAGCTTCATCATTGGGGCAGACGATGTTTCGTTTGTGACTCAGGTAGAAAGCATTGATTATACGAAGATAGGAGACTATGAGATATTAATAAACGCGGACGGTCAGACTTATAAATCTATGCTGCATATTGTAGATACGACAGCGCCGGAAGTAAGAGTGCGAAATATTGAAGGTTATGCGCTACTGCCCGTAAGCGCAGACGATTTTACTATTTCGATAGACGATGTTACGCAGGTGTCTGCGGCATTTGTGGTTGAGCCGGATTTATCGTACATAGGTACTCAGGACTTAGAAATAGTATATACCGATGAGGAAAATAACGATGTAGTAAAGCAGGTGAAGCTCACTCTTATAGAGGATACTGAGCCTCCGGTTATCGAAGGGGCAGCAGATTTAAAGATATTTATAGGCGATAGCGTTTCTTACAGAAAAGATGTTACAGTCACCGATAACTGTCCTGACGGTCTGCTTATGACGGTGGATACATCGCAGGTAGACTTGAATGCAGAAGGAATATATCCTGTTATTTATACGGCTACGGACATAGCGGGCAACACAGCGGAAGTTACAGTTCACCTTACCGTAGCTCCGAGAGTATATGATATAAATGAAGTATATGCCGCTGCTGATGCAGTTCTTGCTAAGATAATTACTCCTGAAATGACTCAGCTTGAGCAGGCGAGAGCGATTTTTGATTATGTAGTCAGGCATGTTGGCTATATTAGTGATTCTGCGAAGGAGGACTGGGTAAGAGGAGCCTATGAAGGCTTAGTATATGGTAAAGGAGACTGTTACGTATACGCCTGTACGTCGAAGGTATTGCTTACAAGGGCAGGCATTGCAAATATAGATATTGAAAAAATCCCTTCCAAGTCCCATCACTATTGGAACCTTGTAAACGTGGGGGACGGCTGGTATCACTTTGATACTACGCCCAGAAAAGACCACCCGGTTATATTTATGTGGAACGACGCGCAGATGATGGAGTATTCGGATAGACACTATAAATCTCATAATTACGACCACTCTTTGTACCCGGTGGTTAATTAATTGATAACCGGAGTTTAGACTAAACTCGTGATAGTAATACGAAACGAACGGAGGAGTAACATGAAAAAAGCAATAGCAATAATACTAACCGCCTCACTACTTTTATTATCGGGCTGTGGAAGTAACGGCGGCGAAAGAGTAATCGAGGGCGACGTGCAGACGATTGAATCAGGCAATACGCAGACGCAGGGAACAGATACTTCGGCAGCTAATACAGGTTCGTCCGATGTAAAAGACGACACGCAGACCGAAAGCGAACAGGCGCTAACGGCTGCCAAAGGTTATGTGTTTAGTTATAACGGTGTATCTGTTACAATGGACGCAGAGGCAGCGCCTATAATAGCTGCGCTTGGCGAACCTGCTTCATATTTCGAGGCGGCAAGCTGCGCTTTTGAAGGTCTGGATAAGATATATACTTATAACGGCTTTGAACTTGAAACTTATCCTACAAATGACATAGACTATGTATCTACGGTTATTTTAAAGGACGATTCCGTATCTACGGCGGAGGGCGTTTGTATAGGAGATTCGCTTGAGAAAATGCAGCAGACATACGGAGATGGTGAAGAGAGCGGCGGAATAATAATCTATGTTAAGGACGGCATGAAGCTCTGCTTTATTGTTCAGGCAGATGAAATCATATCCATTGAATACAGGTCTACCGTAGTGGAAAACGGAGTACAGGGCAATGTATAATAACGTCTTAAAATACCTTAATCATATAGTGGAAGAAAAACCCGAC
Organism: Butyrivibrio sp.; assembly: GCA_023664865.1. Classification (GTDB taxonomy): domain Bacteria; phylum Bacillota; class Clostridia; order Lachnospirales; family Lachnospiraceae; genus UBA3282. The sequence continues at coordinate 2,466 of JAMPEU010000179.1, forward strand.
AAAACCGCTTTTTCCGATGGCTCTCAGTCCTTAAGCTTTAAGGAAGTGTATGATTTAAGCCGCAGTATCGGCAGCTTTCTTCATAATAAGGGGATATATAAAAAGCCCGTCGTGGTTTTCATGCGTAAATCCCCGCAGGAAGTTGCGACCTTTTTCGGAGTAGTTACGGGTGGTAATTTCTATGTCCCGATTGACGAAGAGATGCCATCGGGAAGGATTCAGCTAATACTAGACAATGTGTGTTCGCCGCTTATCATCTGCGATAATGATACGCTTGAGATTGCAGGAGGTTTTGATTTAAAAGGCGGCGAGATTATTCTTTATGATGAGATAGTTAAGACGGAAATTGATGACGCCGCGCTTGATATTATTTATCGCAAAGCGATAGACACAGATCCGATTTATATTGTGTTTACTTCCGGTTCAACCGGTATTCCTAAAGGCGTGGCGGCGTGCCATAGGTCAGTTATAGATTATATCGAGCAGCTTTCGGAAGTGCTTGAATTTAACGAGGATACGGTATTTGGCAATCAGGCGCCGCTCTACTTTGACGCCTGTTTAAAAGA
>JAMPEU010000017.1 GCA_023664865.1 Butyrivibrio sp.
GACCCTCTGCTTGTAAGGCAGATGCTCTCCCAGCTGAGCTAAGATCCCAATAGTATTTTGTAACGACCCGGATGGGGTTCGAACCCACGACCTCCGCCGTGACAGGGCGGCGCTCTAACCAGCTGAGCCACCAGGCCAATATTGCATATTTAAATCGTATAATTAAAAAGTGGACCTTCGGGGACTCGAACCCAGGACCGACCGGTTATGAGCCGGTTGCTCTAACCAACTGAGCTAAAGGTCCATATGCTTTCTAACTAAATGACTCCGACGGGAATTGAACCCGTGTTACCGCCGTGAAAGGGCGATGTCTTAACCTCTTGACCACGGAGCCGCATTTTTATTACGGGCAGCCGCTGCCCTGCCGCCTAGGTGGTAACCTAACGTACAACATATTACCATAACCAGGCGGATTTGGCAAGGGGTAAAATTTCAATTACTTTAATTACTTTTTAAGCCTTTCTTCCCAATTCAAACGCTTTGCGGTTCATATCCACAAACTTAGGCGGCACGCTCTGCCCGATGGTTTCCAGCCATTCTTCTTTCGAGAAATCAAAATATTTGGAAAGTCTTCCCATAAGAACCAGATTCACAGCCTTAGTCGAACCCGCTTCTTCAGCAAGCGATACGGCATCTATAGCGTCTAAATCCACTCCGGCGTCTTTGAGTTTTACGGCAAGATTTTCCGGATATACCGCCGTACCCGCGATAACGGGCATCGGATTTACCTGCTGTATATTAGTTATCAGTTTTCCGTCCGCTTTCAGATAATCCGTATAACGCGCCGCTTCTAACATCTCAAATGATACGATATAGTCCGCCTGCCCTTTACCTACGATAGGAGAATAAACCTTATCGCCCCAGCGCACATATGTAACGACGCTGCCGCCACGCTGGCTCATTCCATGAACCTCGCTCACTTTCACATCGAAACCGTTTTTTAACAGCATACGTCCAAGGAGCTTGCTGGCAAGAAGCGTTCCCTGTCCGCCAACGCCTACAATCATCATACTCTTTGTTTCCATGCTCACTCCTCCTTCGCATCTAACGCGCCAAATTTACACAACTGCTTACATACGCTGCAGCCTACGCACAGTGTAGTGTCTATCTTTACCTTATCGTCCTGAACGCTTATTGCCGGACAGCCTATTTTCATACACGCCTTACAGCCTGCGCATTTATCGGTATCGACCGTAATAGGTCCGGGGTGTTTCACATATTTAAGCAGTGCGCACGGTCTGCGGGCTATGATTACGGACGGCTCGGCAGCCGCAAGCTCCTCTTTCACAGCCGTTTCACATTCCTCTAAATTATAGGGATCTACTACTCTTACCCTTCTTATCCCCACAGCGTGGCACAGAGTTTCTAAATCTATCTTAGTACACGGATCGCCCTTAAGGTTATACCCCGTAGTCGGATTCTGCTGATGTCCTGTCATTCCCGTGATAGAATTATCCAATATAATTACAGTAGAATCAGACTCATTATATGCGATATTGACAAGCCCCGTAATGCCGGAATGGATAAAAGTGGAATCACCGATTACCGCCACGGTCTTCCCTTCTCCCTCTCCGCCTCCTGCCTTGTTAAAACCATGCAGCCCGGACACGGAAGCGCCCATACATATAGTAGTGTCAATTGCGCCAAGCGGCGGAACCGCTCCCAATGTATAGCAGCCGATATCGCCAAGTACAGTAAGATTCAATTTCTTAAGGACAAAGAACAGCCCCCTGTGCGGACAGCCTGCACACATTACGGGCGGTCTTGCCGGAATCGCCTCGTCAAGCTTTATGCCTTCTTTAATCGGAGCTGCCAGCTTTTCCGCTATGATATTCTGATTAATTTCACCCAATGGTGAAAACAACTCCTTACCCTTAACTTTAAGCCCTAAGTCCCTGCACTGACTTTCCAGAAAACCGTCAAGTTCCTCTACTACCACCAGTTCTTCTACAGTATCGGCGAAACTGCGGATTTTTTTCTCCGGAACGGGCCAAATCATACCAAGCTTAAGCACGGGATATGTATTTCCAAGCGCCTCTTTTACATACTGATAACATGTGGAAGAAGTAATGATGCCGATTTTATTGTTTTCTCCCGGCTCTATGCGATTGACTTCCGCCGTTTCCGCCCACTCGCTAAGTTTGTGTATACGCTCTTCTACAACCGGGTGGCGTTTTATGGCGTTGCCCGGCATCATGATATATTTCACAGTATCCTTTGTATATTCCTTCTGTTCCGGTACAATACGTTCGCCTGTCTCCACTATGCTCTGCGAGTGGCTGATGCGCGTACACATTTTCATTAACATGGGTGTGTCAAATTTTTCTGACAGTTCATAGGCAATTTTTGTAAACTCAAGCGCTTCTGCAGAATCACTGGGTTCCATCATGGGAACCTTCGCCGCCACCGCGTAATGTCTTGAGTCCTGCTCGTTCTGTGAACTGTGCATTCCCGCATCGTCCGCTACCGCTATTATTAATCCCGCGTTTACGCCCGTATATGAAATGGTAAAAAGCGGATCTGCGCAGACGTTCAGTCCCACGTGCTTCATTCCACAGAAACTCCTCTTTCCTGCTAATGATGCGCCGAAAGCCGCCTCTAGTGCCACTTTTTCATTAGGCGCCCATTCTGCGTAAACCTCTTCATATTTTGCGATACTCTCCGTAATTTCCGTGCTGGGCGTTCCGGGATAACTCGATACGAATGAACACCCGCCCTCATATAATCCTCTTGCAACCGCTTCGTTGCCGAGCATTAAAGTCCTCATAGTAATTCCTCCTAAATATTTCAGCATTACTGTTACATGTCTTCACTTCAATCTGTCACATATCCCCAATCGAATCCTTCACAGGCACGGTAACTTTCTTCTCATAACATGCAAATGTCTCTTCCAGATACTTTTTATCCGGAGCTTTGGTAAACATACTGACTACAGGCACAATCACAAGCCCCGCCAGCATACAGAACGCACCGGCGTTAATGGGTGACTGTAAAAGCGTAGGGAATGAGCTTCGCGCCACGATGTTTAAAAGCATCAGCACTGTAGAGAAAACAAAGCTTACCCAGCACGCAACTTTAGTAGTCCTTTTCCAATAAAGCCCATAAAGGAAGGGGGCAAGAAACGCGCCTGCAAGCGCACCCCAACTCACGCCCATAAGCTGTGCAATAAACGTAACGCTGGAACGATATTGAATAAGCGCCAGCACAACGCTGATGCCGATAAATACTACGACTAAAGCACGCATAAAGCGAACCTGACGCTTCTCGTCCATATCTTTTATAAAAATATCTTTAATAAAATCCAAAGTCAGCGTAGAGCTTGATGCAAGCACTAAAGATGAAAGGGTTGACATGGACGCGGACAGTACCAAAATCACCACCAACGCAATCAGAATAACCGGAAGCCCCGAAAGCATCGTGGGAATTACCGCGTCATACCCGCCAGCCGGCACTCCGTTTACCACATCCATCTTATCCGAAAACAATCTGCCGAAACCGCCAAGGAAATAACAGCCGCCGGAAACGATTACTGCAAAAACCGTAGAAATAACCGTACCCTTGCTGATTGCAGATTCGCTTTTTATCGCATAAAACTTCTGAACCATCTGCGGCAGCCCCCATGTCCCAAGACTGGTAAGCAGTACCACACCCAAAAGTCCCACAGGATCAGGTCCTAAAAACGAATTGAACACGCCCGGCGAATCGGACACCAGAGGATCGCTTACGCGTGAAAGCCCGTCAAGCGCCGCTAAAAGTCCGCCCTGGCTTTTTAATACTGCCGCGATAACCGCAATGATGCCGACAATCATAATAATGCCCTGTATAAAATCGTTAATCGCCGTAGCCATATAACCCCCGGCAATAACATAGATTCCCGTAAGCACTGCCATAACTATAACGCACAATGAATAATCGATATCAAACGCCATGCCGAACAGTCTGCTCAGTCCGTTATAGAGGCTCGCGGTATAAGGGATAAGAAATATGAAAATAATCACGGACGCCGATAATTTCAGACTGCGGCTTCCGAAACGCTTGCCGAAAAATTCCGGCATGGTTGCGCTGTCTAAATGCTGTGTCATGATACGCGTCCGCCTGCCAAGCACTACCCACGCAAGGAGCGAGCCCAAGAAGGCGTTGCCGAGTCCCGCCCAAGTCGCCGCAATACCATATTTCCAACCAAACTGTCCCGCGTATCCCACAAATACAACCGCGGAAAAATAACTCGTGCCATAAGCAAATGCCGTAAGCCACGGACCTACGGAACGTCCGCCTAATACGAATCCGTTCACATCTGTGGTGTGGCGGCGGCAGTATAATCCTATGCCAACCATCACGCCGAAAAATACCACAAGCATTACAATTTTTATAATAAGGTCACCCATATCTATTTTCTCCTTTTATCTAATGAGTCGTCTGACTTTCCACAAGACGCCCGTGACAATATTTTTCACGCAATACCGGCTTTTCGATTTTGCCGGTAGGGTTGCGCGGGATAGTGTCAAAGATAATCTTTCTCGGACGCTTATAGCGCGGAAGTTCACTGCAAAACTGCTCTATTTCTTCCTGCGTGCATGACATGCCGTCTTTAATCTCAATTATCGCCGCGGCGATTTCACCCAGCCTGTTGTCCGGCAGCCCGATAACCGCTACATCTTTAATCTTATCAAATCCTCGGATAAAGTCTTCAATCTGCACAGGATAAAGGTTTTCTCCGCCGGAAATGATTACATCTTTTTTCCTGTCTACCAGATAGATAAAGCCGTCTTCGTCCATCCGCGCCATATCTCCGGTAAAAAGCCAGCCGTCCTTTATCGTCTCTGCCGTAGCTTCCGGATTCTTGTAATAACACAGCATAACGCCGGGACCTTGAACAAGCAGCTCACCTACTTCGCCCTGTTTAACGTCCACGCCCTGCTCGTCCACTATGCGCGTTTTCCAATGATAGCCCGGCACGCCGATAGCGCCCACTTTATGTATATTGTCTACGCCCAAATGAACGCATCCCGGTCCCGTGGATTCCGAGAGTCCATAATTTGTATCATATTTATGATGCGGGAAATATTTTTTCCACCGGCGAATCAGACTCGGCGGAACCGGCTGCGCCCCGATGTGCATTAACCGCCATTGCTCTAACAGATAGTCATCCAGATTAATCCTTCCGTTGTCGATAGCGTCCAGCATATCCTGCGCCCACGGAACCAGCAGCCAGACTATGGTACACTTTTCTTCCGTAACCGCCCGCAGTATCCACTCCGGTTTAACGCCTCTTAACAATACAGCCTTGCTGCCGGAAATAAGGCTGCCAAACCAGTGCATTTTAGCCCCTGTATGGTAAAGCGGCGGAATACATAAGAATACGTCTTCCCTTGTCTGCCCGTGGTGAGTCTGTTCTGTTTCGCAGGAAGAAACGAGCGCACGGTGATTATGTAAGATTGCTTTAGGAAAGCCCGTAGTTCCCGAAGAAAAATAAATCGCGGCGTAATCTTCTTCCGTTAAGGCTACCGGCGGTGCGCTTGATGAGCAGAAATTTACCAGCTTAAGCAAATCTTCCGTGTATTTCGGCTTATCCGCTCCGACGAAAAACTTAAACCGCACGCCGGATATACTGTCGGCAATCGCGTCTATACGCTCTACAAATTCAACGCCGAATACCAGCACCTCTACATCTGCAAGTTCAAGACAATATTTAATCTCATCGGCAGAATAACGGAAGTTCATCGGCACGGCGATACAGCCTGCTTTCAATACCCCGAAATAAATCGGCAGCCACTCAAGACAATTCATAAGCAGAATACCGACCTTCGTACCTTTCTCCAATTCCCTGCTAAGGAGGAGATTGGCAAAACGGTTAGCACGCCTGTCAAAGTCCGCCCAGCTAAGCTCCCTTCTGTACGGTGCGCTGGCGTTAGGTCCTTCAATCAGACTGAAATCCCGCCATGTTACCGCCCTGTCTCTTTCTTCGGAAGGGTTGATTTCTACCAGCGCAGTCTCCGAACCGTACAGTCTGGCATTTCTCTCCAAAAAATCCGTAATAACCATATTTTCCTCTCATTCCGCCGCTTTAAGCGGCTATTTTAAAGTATGAAAATCAAGGATTTTCATACTTGAGTTTATGTGTCAAATGTGCGTGCAAGCGCGCCCGCTTGACACAGTATTCCAAAAACGGAGCAGGGAGATTAATTTTCCACTGCTCCGGAATTGTTTTCTTTATCAGTTTCTTTAGGTGAAGTTGTCTTATATCCGTTGATTGTCACATACGCTACCAAAACCCCGGTATCGTCTGTAATCCTGACCTCATACAGACAGATGCGCCGTCCTTCCTTGATGCACGAAGCCTCCGCTGTAAGAACCTTGCCCTTGGCGGGCGCTAAAAATGCTATGTCTGCCTGCTGGGATACAATGACCGACTCGCTATAAGCATTAGACGCCACAGCATAAGCAAAATCCGCCAGCGTAAATAAGGCTCCGCCCATAGGAACGCCGTTTTTATTCAAATGTCCCGGACACAGCTTAAGCGTGCATACGGCGCGCCCCGGCTCTGCTTCTGCAATCTCTACTCCCGTAGTTTCCACGGCAAAGCGGTCATGCGCAAAACTTGTTTTGATTTCTTCAAGCGTCGGCATGTTATCTCCATGCTCCTTTCCAACTTGCAGGTTCGGTATTTGATTATTCATACCGACATTATACAAAATACCAGTATATTATACCTTTTAAATGTATGCGCTGTCAATATGGGGATGTCTTCCTTCTTTTTTGTTCCAGCCATTTTTCAAATAACCGCTCAAATTCAAGTTCTTCGTCAGTCCCTATATGCGGGATATCCACCATCCTTTTCTCCCATGACGACAGATATGCCGCATTGGAAAGCAACAGGCTTTTTCTTCCTTCTTCACCCCTGGCAATACATTTTCCAACGCCCATACATTCATCGGCAAAACCCTGTAAAACTTTTTCGTATGGTTTCTCTTCCTTTTCCGGGATTATTTCCGTCCATGTCCCCTTTATTTTCCTGAAATAATCGGTAGCACTTTTGCGATAATCCGCCTCTTTGCTGCCCATCTCCTGAACAAGTTCCCCAATCCGCAGTTTTCCGTTCTCACAGACAATCAACGCTTCCTCCAACGATATTTCCAAACGGTTTATGCCCGGCGCATCTCCGGTTGAAGAGATAAATGTCCCTGTCGCTCCGTTTTCCCATTCAAAATACGCGGTCACATCATCTTCTACCTCGATATCATGAAAACGCCCCTCTTTACAAAAGCATTGGACTCTGGCAGGCATGCCGCATATCCACTGCAAAAGATCGAGATTGTGCGGACATTGGTTCAACAAAATACCGCCTCCGTCCTTATCCCATGTCGCATGCCATGAACTTGAGGTATAATATTGTTCCGGTCTGTACCAGTCCGTGACAATCCAGTTTACCCTTTTCAGAGCGCCATATTTTCCACTGTGTACCAACTCATGCAGCTGTATATGAATTGGAAGCGTCCTCTGGTTAAACACCATACTGAATACCCTGCCTGACCGAGCAGCTTCGGTTTCCATGTTCCTCGCCTGCCTGCTATATACGCCTGAAGGCTTATCGCACAGCACATGCAGCCCATTCTTAAACGCCCTCACCGCCAATTCCTCATGCGAATAGTGCGGCGTTGCAATCACAACGGCATCTATCGATAACTCTTTGTTTTCCACTGCCGTAAAAAGCACATCCGCCGTTTCATATACGGGAACTCCCGCCTCAATAGATGGCAGAAGCATCTCTCTATATGTACCGCGAACCCTTGTGATAGCTTTAAGTTCCATGCCCTGAATCGCGTCGCTTTGCATGATAGAGGCATATTTGCTCCCCATATTTCCCACTCCGATTACCGCTGTCCTTATCATATATTTATCCTTCCTTTCCATTGTTACTCCTTTGCTTTTGTAATATAATCTACCGCTGCGGTAATCACCAGAGCGGCTGTAATTACCAGACTCCATGCCGATATTCTGGGTATATTTTCACATAAATCATAGAATATATAACTCGTTCCTACGAAAATAATTCCCATTACAAGTAAGTGCACAACAGGAAACGCATAAAATCCGCCCATTGCATAATCTTTTTTCTCTTCTGCAATATAAGACAGTATAATAAAAACTGCCGCCAGCACCGCCCAGAACATCCAGTTCTGTATTCTGTCATCAGCCATGTTATCCCAATACATGCCAAGATAACGCTCTGCGGATATCTCCATTACCAACTTAAATAGAATAAATGTAAAAACCGTTCCTGCCACATGGTTTGTCAGTCTCCTGCATAATATCAACAGCGAATAAAACATCATAAATACTATTATTGCCTTTGTAACATAAGCCCATAATATATCCGTGCTTTCAAAAGTGATGCCTGTCTTTTTTTCCATAGATATACAATGCATCCGTATAATGACAGGCGGCGTCAACATAGATACCCCTGCTATAAGCAAACCACTTATATAATGATAAGTCAATATATTCCTTGATTTTATTGGAAAAAGATTCATCACTTCCGCACGGTTTTTCGTCTCCTGCGTCAATAACTTGAGCGCCTGTATGATAAACGCCGTCCACAATATCCATGTTGTCTGCCACTCCATAATATCATAGAATTTTCCGTTCATTTCATTCAAATGTACTCCGATAGTCTTTAATGCCAGATGTGTTATCACTCCCAGTATAAATATAAGCACCGCCGCCATTAGCCAATAAAAATAATCTCTTTTGAATAATTTTTTCATATCGCTCATAATTTTCCATCTCCCATATTCTGTCTTTTACTTTTCACATGCCCTGCCCTTGCCTTGTATATGGATTTTCTTCAAAAGCGTGTAAATCTCCTCAAGCGTAATCTGTTGCGCTGAATACTCCGTGATATCCAGTTTTTTCAATGTGCGCTCGTTATCATTCCTATTTCCGACAGTGTAGAACTCTGACAAATCCCCGATTTTATAATTTTCATGGATAATCACAACTGATGGTTTCTCATATACTGCCGTTTGCGGTATGATGCCCCGCCATTTCTGTATGCCCTGCATAAGTTCGTCCACAGATTTTTCGGCAAAAACCTCCCCCGACTCAATCATAGCCACGCTATCGCATATTTTCTCTATATCTGTTAAATCATGGCTAGAAAAGAGTACGCCAATCTTCCCCTGCTCCACTTCTTCAATCAGAATATCCCGAAACAGACTTTTTCCTTCGGCGTCCATACCGCTTTCGGGTTCGTCCATTATTATATATTCCGGCTGCTGCGCAACCGCCAAGATGAAGTTAAGTTTTGCCCGCTGTCCTTTGGAAAGACTGCCTATGCTCTTTTTGGGGTTAAGTCCGAACCGCTTCACTAAATCTTCAAATTTTTCCATAGAAAATGTATCATAAAAGTTTCGATAGTATCCTGCCAATCCCGATACTGAATAAAGGTTGATAAAATCAAGCTGCTCTGACACATATGCTACCTTTTTCTTCACTTCCGGATTATCATAAATATCCTCTTCATCATACTGCACCGTCCCTTTGGCAGCTTCATAAATCCCTGCCGCGCATTTTAACAAGGTAGTTTTACCTGCGCCATTTGCACCAATCAAACCATGTATTTCACCACGTTTGACGGATATGTTGATATCATGGATGACAGGCTTATTATTATAGCCTTTTTGCAGATTTTTTATTTCTAACATTTGTTTTCCTTCCCTTCTGTTACATTTCAAACTGTCCTCGCTACATTTTAAGCAACCTATATGGAATGATAAATTTCGTTTACCAACGCCGCCACGTCCGCCTCAGAATAATTCATGCGCTTAAGCTCAATGATTTCGCTCTGGATTTTTCTGCGGATTTTTTCTAATGATTCCTCATCAGGTTCTATTTTAGGCGTAGCACTTATAAAGGTTCCCTTCGCCCGAATAGTCTCAATCACTTTCTGGCGTTCTAACTCCTGATACGCCTTTGCCACAGTGCTTGGAGTAATGTTCAAAGTCTGTGCCATCTTGCGCACAGACGGAATGGAATCTCCGGGACTTAAATGCCCTTTGATAACAAGCAGTTTAATCTCTTCAATTATTTGCTCGTAGATTGGTTTTTTACTGTGATAATCAAGATTTATCAAATGGCTGCCTCCTTTCTATATTATCTACATTTTCTGTATTATCTGTATTGCTTTATATAATACAGTTAGTATATAATAAGATTAGGGTGGTGTCAAGAAGAAAGTTATCTTTAAATGATGATGCCGAACCTTACAATACTATATTAAATGTATTTATGGTTCATGCCAAACCCGCTTTGAACTCCTGATTTTCTTTTGGGATGCGTCCGCTTCCCGTAATAATATTGCCATATAAGCATCCTGCAGCGCGTCTTTTAGCGGATACGGTTCTGTTGCATCTCCTCTGGAATACGCAGCAGTACGCCTCATCAATGATGCAATCGACGTTTCATCCTGCGCAAGTCCGCACAATCCAAATTCAGGAGTATACACGCTGTCGTCCTCAAAAGTTACGCCAGTGACTTCCTCTATATAGTGCAGATTGGGATTCTCATACTCCGTTTCAAGCCCTCTTTTTTCCACCCGAATTTCCGATGCTACAGGCTCATTTTTATCATCCAGATAATACACTGCATGGTCAATGATTTCCCCACGGCTACCCTGCAATTTCAGCGTATTTTTGCGAATAGGGGAACGGTATTGTTCCGAATCAAAATCATAGAGTGCGACTTTTCCGTCTGCAAACTCAAATGTTGCAACGCATCTCTTCTTATCCGCAATCCTGCCGTCATGGTATGAATCGTACCTTGTCAGTGTCTCGGTTGTGGGAAATTGATAGGTTTTTGCCGACACCGTAAAGTCCATATCTGATGATACCTGTAACAAAGCCCGCATAAGGCTTGCACCATGATATTCATGAGCAAGAGAAATATTCAGACAATCGGGTTCTCCGATTATATTTCGATCCACTACCTTCAATAAAGCGCTGTATTCCGGATAGCCTGTATACTGCTCCGCAACGATGAGCTTATAACCCTGCTCATGCATATCCCACAGTTTATTCAAAGTTTCTATATCCAACGCTGCCGGTGTTTCACAAAGCACGGTGAGCCCACGCCGCATCCATTTCATACTGGCTTCTGCAATGGATTCCTTATTCACGACAACCACTGCAAAATCAGGTTTATAATTCACACATTCCTCTATGGAAGTAGTTGTGTGAATATGATGCTCTTGTGCCATTTTTTGTGCTTTTTCCCCAGTCCGACAGTACATTGCGCACAACTCAAAGATATCCGGCAGAGCTTTCGCTACCCTGACATAATATAATGACCGCCAGCCAGATCCTACAATGATAAACTTGATTTTATCCATTTTAATAACCCCATTCTTGAATAAGCTGAACTCACAAACCGCTTCTGATAATCTCCTTCCACTTCTTTGAGAACACATAATAGCCAATCATCATAATCATGCCAAAACTAAAACTAATCGGGAAACACAACATAATATAAGTTCCATCATAATAACGATCAATCAAATACGCGCTCGGAATACGCACCGCCCAGAGCATCAGTATATTCACAATCGTTGAATAACGGATTAAACCCACACCGTTTACTATACAAATAATACCATTAAATATCGCATAAAACCATTGTGATAACAGTATGACCACCACATATCTGCTGGCATACATAAGCACTGTTTCATCCCGCGTAAAAATCTGTAATATTGGCATACGAAAAGAAATCATACATAATCCGAAAGTCAGTGTAACAACGCCGGAAATCACAGGAATCCGAATGTAGCCTTTCCTAAGCCTGTCAAAATTCCCAGCGCCATAATTTTGCCCCGAAAAAGTGGTTGCCGCAGAAGACAACGCGGTAATCGCTATATTGGTCATTCCCGTCACCCTGCCTGCAACTGAATTGCCTGCCATGAAAACGGAACCCTGTGCATTTACCAAAGTCTGTATCGCTACATGTCCAAGAGAGTATAGGGAATTATTCAGTCCGATGGGCAGACCGATTTTAACAATCTGCTTCAATTCTTCCCAATCAACTTTTTTAGGGAAATAGGGCAATTCCAACTCAGGGAATTTTTTTCTGATATAGACGATGCTTATAATCCATGACAAATACATGGCAATGGTGGTGGAAAGCGCCGCGCCTCCCGCATCCATTCCCAATCCGGCAACGAACAAAATATCCAGCACGATATTGGCGATACAGGATACTACCAAAAACCACAGTGAAGCATTACTATCCCCCATGCCCCGAAGGATTCCTGCATTCATGTTATAGCCTATATTTCCGAGGGCTCCGAAGAATACAATCCTCGTATACGCCACCGCAGCATCCCATGTATCCGCAGGTGCGCCCATCCACTTTAAGATTAACGGCGCGACAAAATATCCGATTACACAAAGAGGGATGCCGCATACAAATACAAAGAATGTAGCCGTATCCACCGCATTCCGCATTTTTTTCATATCCTGAGCTCCCACATACTGGGAGATCAATATGGATACTCCTGTGCCAATTCCAAGAAACACGCACATAAGCACTTCCACCGGCTGAGAGCTGGTTCCTACAGCCGCTAAAGAAGTCTCACCACAGTAATTTCCGATAACCAGCGTATCCACCGTGGTATACAGGTATTGTAATATATTTCCAAGCACAATGGGGATGGCAAAGAGAAACACATTCTTCATAATTGGACCTGTTGTCATATCTATTTTCTTCTGTTTCATTTTTAAAGCACGCTTTCTTTTTTAAATTTATATCTTTGGTGTCACTATTGTAAAACAAATAAAAAGTGTTTTCCATCTAATTCTTGACATATTTCAATGAAAACCTTGATTTTTTGCCTCTTTATATTATACTATCTTTAGGTATGCCATAGAAAAATTTGAGAGGAGCCGAACTCTTGTCCAAAACATTTAAAATCTCCAAAATACGCCGTGATCCATATTTTAATATGCCTTCTGCACATTTACACCCTATGTATGAAATATATTACCTGCAAAACGGCGCAAGGAAGATTTTTCTTGACGATTCTATCTATCTTCTGGATAAGGGGGATATGGTTTTCATACCTATGAATACCATACATAAAACCTCATATGTAAATGATAAAGCCCACGAAAGAACTACTATAATTTTTAATGATGAAGCCGTACCTGACATAAAATTCTCTACTTCTCAGGTATCCTTCAAAAAAATATTCTACTCCGAACCCGTTATACACATTGCAAATATACACAGGGATTACATAGAAGGGCTTTTGAACAGAATGTTGTCTGAATATGAGCAGGGCGACGATTATTCTGATATAAATATTAAAAATTGCCTTCAGGAGCTTATAATATTTTTGATACGCTATAAACAGCACAAAAACAGCGAGCATATCCAAAACATAGATATGGCGGACACCCTTATGCAAAAAGCTGCCAGATATATAAGAAACAACTATATGGAAGAACTTAGCCTTGAGGCAGTGGCAGCCCATTTCAACATAAGCCCCACCTATTTTTCACGCAAATTCAAATCTTCTACGGGCTTCGGCTATAAAGAATACCTTATAAATGTAAGGATTCAGGAAGCATCAAATATGCTCCTTGAAACAAATGAATCCATTAACGAGATTGCCTTAAAATGCGGCTTTAACGACAGCGATTATTTTGGAAATGCTTTTAAACGGACAAAAGGCATCTCCCCTTTAAAATATAGGAAAAGCAATAGATATATATAACATTAAATTTCAAGCAAATTATTTATTGGCAGCTTCTTTTTTACTAATCATCATATTCACAAATATATCCAATTTTACCTGAATAAGACGGCGCAGCGGACAAAATATCATTCGGAACATCGTCTATGTAACAGCGCTTATCTGAATTGCTATAAATCAAAACCACACTGTCTTCTCTAACTTCCACGCCGGTTTCCGTCAGTCCTCTATAACTCGGCTCTCCGCCCTGCCAAAATGCAAACGCATTATATAAATCAATCATGTCATAATAAGTCCCGCTTTCTGCTTCAATCCAGCAAAAACCATGTTGTCTCCCATTTTCCTTTGAATTGTTTGCGCCTACAAAAAATGTAATATCGGTCTTATTTTCCGCAATTATCTGCTCCTGAATCCATTCAAACTCTTCCCATGAAGTAATAGACGCCAGATATCCACCCTTTTCCCGACATGCGCTTTCCGCCTCCGTCCATGTTAAATCTTCTACGACTAACTCATATCTATGTCCTGCGGAAGAAACATTGTCTGTTTCCAAAATTGAATAAATTTCTTTAAAAATATAATATCTTTCAGGATATATTGCCTGCTGCATCGGATACACATTGTTTAAACGCGCATCATATTCTTCTTTACTTACCTTATCCCCACTCCACCATTCTGCATCTTCATTTTCTCCATTCCAGTAATGTACAACAATCCAATTCTCGTTTTCGTCAAATTGCATACCGCCTGGACCATCACCCCATTGCCCGCCTTCAACAAAGCGCCATTTTCCATCTTGGATTGTATAGACATTATGGTAGTAATATCCCATGTTTCCATCCCAATTACAGATAAGATTCCCCTTTTCAATATAAGTTACATTAAGTCTGTCGGACTGCCATTCGTCTAAAATACTGTCATGGAATGTCACAATCCGACAGCCGCCTGCCTCATATCCTGTGTCTACCACCAATTCAGGTATCTCGTCTTCGTCCACATAAATCAGGCTGTATGTATAGCCATCCGCATGCTCTAAACCATCTAAATAAGAAAGATAAGAAAGATATGCGGCTTTCCAATCTTCAAGTTCCAAATCGACAGGCTGACAATCATCAATAGAGCTTTGCCTTTTACTAACATTAAACTCATTTATCTTATCTGACAAATCCGCCATACTGCGAATTTCAATTTTCCCCTGCATGAACTGTTCTTTTCCGCAGGCGCATAATAATATCAGAATAGCACTTGCAAATATGATTGCTATTGTCTTTTTCATATTATTTCTTCCGTTTTCTTCAATTATTAATAGGTAGGTTTTATTACTAATTATTGTATCACAGATTGAGATTCTAATGAAGGACTTGCAATCAAATTATTTGCATGGAGAATGTTTTTGTATGCATTCTTGTTTGCAACGATTGACAAGTGTGTCTAACAGTGTTAGACTACTATTGACTAATGTCATTAGACTAACATCAGGAGGATTTTAAAAAAATGAAAAAAATAAACTTTTATCCGTAATATTGCTTGCTTTAGTGGCAATATGTGGATGTGCTGCAAAAGAAGAAGTGCCGAATACGTCAGGCGAGACATTTATTAATGAGACTCTTTCATCGGTAGAAGAACAAACGACAGCCGTGAACGAAACTCAAGCTGCAATCTCTGATGAGATCCAGCTTGAAACAAATATTCCGAGTGAAGAATCAACAAAGACGGAAAGTATATCCGCTCCAGAGCCTGACAACAAGCAGGAAATGAAAACAACGCAAACGATACCCGCTAAAGAATCAAGCAGCGAACAGAAAACGGAAACAACAACAACGACTCCCACTGAAGAAGTAAAATGCATAGATATAGCCCATATATTTAATCCACACGAACAGGCGGTAGAAATTTCATTGCAGATACCGGAGAATTGGGAATATACAATATGGGATGCGAATGAGGAATCATCTGATTGGGGATATTCCCTTAAAGTTCTAGGGCGGAATGATGCAGATATTAATATTTTGGGACAGTCGGGAACGCTGACTGCCGACGGTTATTCAAATGGACCAACATCTTTTCAGACTTCAAATGAGCTGGCAGGACAGTATTATTGGGATGAATATATGCTTGATGATAAAAGTCCTGCAATACAGGGAATTATTGTTTTGGATACGGAGCTTGCAGGCTTCTATGGTATCAGTTTTAATATGCCGAAAAGCGTTTACAGTGAAAACAAAAATATAATAGATAAAGTGTTCCAAAGTATTGTTATCAAGGAATCGCAATAAATAACGCTATGTTACAGCCATTTTTTCAAAGGGGCTGTCCTGTTGGCAGCCTCTTATGAGTGTCTTAAAGATACTATGTAATTACTAACACTAATAATGCCCCAAGAACTGCCCCAACCATTCCTGTAATGATAGGCAAGATAATATTGTCTTTAATTGTTTTCCTTTTTTCCTCTTTCCTATCTCGATTCGCAATCTCAAGCAATGTTCCCTGCCGTTCGTGCAGCATCTCTAGATATTGTCTAAGTTTATGAATCAAATTCTCTGATAAATATTGATTTGATGCTTCCGCTAACTCTACTGCTTCTTCCTCTGTAATTGCATCACTGACTTTTTCAATGCTCTTGTTAATCTTATATTTATCAATTTGATTCTTTATCTTGTCTAATTCAGGGCGGATTTCTGAATAATAATTCGGAAAACCTTTTGCAATCTGTTCTGTATTAAAATTTTTCAAAAAAGAAGTATACTCATCTAAAACAGATACATATATCCACTCAACCGAATCGCTATATCCTCTATGCAAATGACTTATTGCTGCGGATATAGCTTTTCTTACCTTTTCTTCTGATGAACCATCCTTATCATATACCACAGAACGAATAAAATGGTCAAAGCTATATCGCTGCTCATGCAAAGTTTGTATGAATGAACCATTAACTGTATCCAAAGACTCTGCTATAATCGTTGCTTCCTTTGCTCTTTCATACCATGCCAATAGCACTTCAATATCCTTTTCATATTTATCTAGCATTGCCTTTTCTATGGAAGTTCTCTAGCGAACACCTCAGTCCTTCGCTTTTCAAACTCGCCTTTCTTATAGATTTTACCAATAGCAGTGCGCAAATGCCCCCTATAAAATTGAGGATAAGCCAAAATTCCCTCAATTGTTTTTTCATCTATATCAGGCTGCTTATAATCTTGCTCCAATATAGAATAATTAATTTTTTTCATATATTCTCCCTTCCAAATTTTATGCTTTTATAGATATGATTTTTTAATCCTCCAACGAAACCTTAACCCTTTTCCCCATAGCTGCCGCTGTTTTCACCAGAAATTCCAGAGTCGGATTATAGTTGCCGCTTTCAAACCGCGTAACATTAGACTGCGGGATTCCGATTCGTCTGCCAAGTTCTGTCTGAGTCATACCTAGTTCTTTTCGATAATTTTTAAACAGCTCAATAACTTCTTTACGTGCTTCATGTTGCTGTGTTTCTATCAAAACTTTCTCTCCTTCAACATTGACAATATAATCCATTCTACTCATAATTGACTCCTATCTGCTTTACAGCGTTTTCATCTTTTTTCCTGTATGCTTTAATACTTTTTTATATTGGTTTAAATATTTCCTGCCAGCGTCATAAGAAATCTTATCCACAACCATAAAATCTTTACCTTTCTTTGTTTTTACAAGCAATATATCCCCCGGAACAACAGGCGACTTTATATCATAAATCCACTTGTAATACTTTTCACTTTTTATGGTAATGTTATCTTTCTCAAACGCAACATGTCTTCCTATGACAACTTTCTTATATGGAACATCACTTTCCACCTGATAAATTGAAAAACCTTTATACATATTATGCTTTATATTATACTTTTTGGCAAGCAGAAATGAAACATATCCGTCTGCAAGACAATCATTCTCATCCACCAAGATATCATGCGGAAACTCATGTGTCATCAAATAATACTCTTCATAATATGCCATCTTGGACTTTTTCGGCAACGTCATATGAGAACAGTCAATAACGTCCAACCCCTTATTGAAGCACTTATTCCCCGTCGCAGTAAAATCATAAATGCCTTTCAGCCAATCACATGTTTTCAACTTATGAACTGCGTCAAATACAATGTCGTCACGCTTTTTACTATCCTGTGGAATATACATATTCTGGAATCCGCTATACTTAAGTCCTAACGGCAAAAGCATATCGTCCATTTTGCTAATCAGTTCTTCTTGCTCTTCTTCTCCCATATTCTCTAATTTTAAATAAATATAAGCTGTTTCGTTCATTCAATCCTCCTGTATCATATTAGATATATTTCTTTTATGATATATCAGAGGTTAATATTTGTCAACCCTATAAATTAATATTTTAAATTCATTTTTCTTCCGGTTCTTTTAAAATCTGCATCACCACATCATAATTTTCAGGCTGGTGCGGAAAAGTACAGTTGGTGCAGTCTTTTATCCTTCGTCCGTTCTTCTCTATATATGCAGGATTGCCCGGACAGTTCTGCCTTAAATACATCGGACAGTAGCAAAATAAACAGTTGAAATCCTTAAGCCCCTTATGGCATGGAAAATATTTACAATCCCTGTTTTCAAAAAAACGATATGAATTTTCCATATTATTTTATATCCTCCATGACCGCGCCTTATCCACAAACGCTTTCGCAAACGCAGGATTTGACGGATAATATAAATGCGGGAACCCCAGCCATTGCGTCTCATTCTCTATGACGCAGGAATATTCTTTCCCCGTCACGGGTTTTCGCGCCGTCGTGTCCTCTCCGTTACATGTGCTGTCATAATAATGAAATTCATGACCTTTTACCCTATCGCCCTCCGGCAGAAAATAACTCCGCTTTTCTTTTAGTTCTATATAACCGAAACGAACTGATTTTCCGGTATAAAAACATGTCGCCGGAACAACTCCTGCCATATTATAACATATGCCGGCTTGGTCTTTCAAACACGAATGTAGATACATAAAGCCGCCACACTCCGCCACTATCGGCATTTTATTTTCCGCCGCGCATTTTACTGCATCGAGCATTTTTGTATTGGCGCTAAGTTTTCCTGCATACAGTTCCGGGTATCCGCCGCCAATTAACAGGGCATGGCAGCCCTGCGGAAGTTCCTCGTCCCTTAATGGAGAAAAATAACTTATCTTTGCTCCGTATTTTTCAAGCAGGCGGATATTGTCTTTATAATAGAAACAAAAGGCTTCATCTTTTGCAACTGCAATGATGGGAGTGTCAGAGGCAGTATACGGCTTTTTCCCTTGCTCCGTTCCATAAATTTCCGACACATTTGTCTTTTTTTCACACAGCATGTTATTCTGTTGTTCCGACTCCTCTGCCTCTTCGCAATATTGTGCATTTTCGCAATATTCTGTATTCTCACAATATCCTGCTTCTTCTATACTTTCTATATCTTCCGCAATTTTTTCTATACCTTCTATTGAGACATTCAATGCAAAAAGTTTCGACGCCGCTTGTAATTTTTCACTTATTAAATCTTTCGCATTGACAGAGTCCGCTGCGCTTGTTTCATTTGGCAAAACAAGTCCTAAGTGTCTGCTCTCAATATGCAGCTTATCATTTTCCGGCAGAAAACCGATTACCTTAATTCGCAGTTCTTTCTCTATCAACGGTTTCAGAATTTCATAATATCCTTTGGATATTCTGTTCAGTATAACGCCTTTTATCAGATGTTTATCGTCATAGTCAAGAAATCCCGCTATCACAGATATTACAGAGCGTCCCATTCCTTTGCTGTCTACGACCAGCACAATCGGCGTTTTTGTCACCTTGGCAAGATGATAGGAAGAACCTTCTTCCCTGATTCCGCCCAGCCCGTCATACAACCCCATAACGCCTTCAATCACGGCAAAATCCGCTCCTTTTGCGCTATTTTGAAAAAGTTCCATCGTCGTTTCTTCATCTGTAAAAAAAGTATCCAGATTTTCGGCGGGAACACCTATTATCTTCTCATGGAACATCGGATCAATATAGTCGGGACCGCATTTATAGGAAACCACGTTCCTCCCCATATCCTTAAGCGCCTTAAGCAGAGCGCAGGTAACTACCGTTTTCCCGCTGCCGCTTTTAGGAGCGGCAATCATAATTCTTTTTATTTTCATGCAAATATCATGCCTTTCCACAGAAATTAAACGCACATATCCAGACCGGATTCTCGGACTGCATCAAGTGATGCCCCTTCATTTCTTTTATCCTGCCTACTTGGAGCTGTACGACCTCTTCTTCGTCTACCATGCCGCTTGAAAGAATTTCCTTTATTTCACAGATAGTTTCCATGCTTACGGCATTGATTACAACCCGCATTTCAGGATTAATCCGTCTAAGAGCCGCCAGTATTTCTTTAAGCCTGCCTCCGCTCCCGCCTATGAATGTGTGTGTGGCAGGCGGCAGAGCGTCTAACCCCTGCGGAGCTTCCATCTCTACTACCGTTATATTCTGCAAGTCAAACTTCTTTTTATTTTTTTCAATTAAACGGGTCGCCTCTTTATTCCGTTCCATCGCATACACTTGCAAATCATCGGAAATTCCTGCTATTTCTATGGCTATTGAGCCTGTTCCGCTGCCTATGTCGTAAACCACGGCATTTTCACATAAGCGCAGCTTACAGATGCTGACTTCTCTGACTTCTTCTTTTGTCATGGGTACTTTTTCTCTGATAAATGTTTCGTCCTTTATGCCATGCGTCAATCTCCGTAGTATGGCATACGGATTTTTAATAAGACAGGTATATAAGCCCTCTTCCTTAAGCGCAACGCACTCCTTAGGCGTATGTTTCTCTATCCGCTGTTCCTTATAGGATAACTGATATCCGATTATAATTTCACACCCTGCCATTCCTGCATCTGTAAGCTGTTCTCCGAGGCGGTTTATATCTTTTACGCCGGAAGTAAGCAGAAATGTTTTCGAGCTGCTTTTAATCCTATGCACAAGGTTATGCAGTTCTTTTCCATGCGTACTGTAAATTGCCGCGTCCGAATAGCTTTCACCCACGCATGAAGCAAGGTACGCCACTGAGGAAATTCCCGGCAGGACGCGCACACAAGCCTTAAGAGAGCCTTTTTCGATTTCTATTTTAAGCGCCTCATATAAAGCCCTGCACCCACTGTAAAATCCGCTGTCCCCTGAAAAAAGTACGACTGCTTTTTTCTTCTCCGTAAACGGATTTTTATCCTGCATATCATATAGATATGGTATAATCTGCTCCGCCTGATAAAAAGAATGTTTCTCCGCTTTGACAGTTACCGCCTTAAGCACCCTCTCCGCCCCAAATATAATGTCCGCCGTATTAATTGCTTTCTCAACTTCTTTTGTCATAGAGTTAATATCCCCCATGCCGATTCCGGCAAGAACAATTTCCAGACTTTCTTCTGTATAATTTTTGTCTGCATGGTTCTCTTCTGCATGATTGTCATCTATGTAATTTTTCTCTGCGCTGTTTTCCTCTACATAATTTCCATCTATACGATTTTCCTTAAAAAAATCTTCACCTATAATCTCCTCGCATTTCCTGCAAATTTCATCAAATGAATAACCTTCGTCTTTTTCAGGGCAGCCGATTACAAACACAGGTATCCCCGCGCTTTTTGCCGCGTCTATTTTTTCCTGATATCCACCGGAAACGCCGCTTTCCTTTGTTACCAGACATGATATCCCATATTGTCGGATAACCGCCTCATTCATCTGCATGGTAAACGGTCCCTGCATCGCAATAATCTGCCTGCCGCATATGCCCTGCTCCATACATAATGAAAGGCTCTCGATGCTCGGAAGCACCCTTACATAGAGTCTGCGTTTCACTTCTTCCGATACGCAATACTTAGGCAATTCTTTGCTGCCCGTAGTAAGAAGTACATTCCCTGCTATGTCTTCTAACGCTTTTGCACACGCTTCATTCGAGTCAAAATATGTGATGCCGTCTTCGCTTGCCGCCATGCCGTTTCCTTCCGTTATATCGTTTCTCTCCGCTATGCCCTCTCTTTTCAAACGCAAATACGCAATTGTTGTTCCCGACTGACTTAGGCTCTCCAATGCCGTCTTTATGTTATGAGTAACCTCTTTGGCAAAAGGATGCGTGGCATCTATCACAACATCATATTTGCCATTGCGCAAAAATTCTTCTATCTTCCCTTTATCCATTCTTCCCTGATGAACTTTTGCATACGGATTTTTATTTAAAACAATTTCACCATACTCTGTCGCCACGCAGACTGTATGCTCTGTTTTTGCTTTGGCGAGATATTCCGATAATTTTCTTCCTTCAGTTGTTCCAGCAAATATCAGTATTTTTTTCATCATACTCTCTCTTTCTTACTCTCTTTCACCCTAATCAACATTTTACCTGTAGCCTCGTTTCGTAATTAATTTTCCGTTTACTGTTTCCGTTCCTGAACTTCCGATAAACACAGTTGTAAACATATTTACCTCTCTATTCCTTAACTCTTCCAAAGTGCAGATATCCGCTTTGGTTTCATCCCTTCCTATGTTCTCCACATATCCGCATACCCGCGTTCCTTCAATGTTTCTAAGCAGAATGTCACATGCTTTTTGCAGATAATCTTTCCGCTTATGGCTGGACGGATTATAAAGCACGATTACAAAATCGCCGATAGCCGCCGCAATAAGCCTTTTTTCAATTATCTCCCACGGCGTCAGTAAATCGCTCAGGCTTACAAGGCAGAAATCATGGTTTAGCGGCGCGCCGAGAACTGCCGCCCCGCTGCTTGCCGCCGTGATTCCTGCTGCGACATAAAGCTCAATTTTAGGGTACTCCTTCCCGATTTCATACATCAAAGAGGCAAGCCCATAGATTCCGGCATCCCCGCTGCAGACCAGCGCCACTTTTCTGCCTTTCTGCGCTTGCATAAAACACAGCCTGCATCTTTCCTTCTCTTGACGCATCGGCGTGGAAAGCAGTTCTTTTCCCGCAAACCGCCCGCCAAGCAGCTTAAGATATAATGTATATCCGACAATCACTTCCACTTCATCTAATATGCGAATCGCTTCCTGCGTCATCATCTCTTCCCTGCCCGGTCCTATGCCGACGATATAGATTCTATTCTTCATCAAAACATACCTTCCATTCCCTTTTCGCAACGGCGATTGTCATACCGTTTCCCGCCGTCTTTGGCGCAATCAGTTTTCCATATTCTCCACAGCCTTTTACAGCCGCCCTCTCGCATACGTTGCCTACGCCCACTTGTGCCTTGACAAAAGGCGAAGACGTAAAGTTTCCGTCCACCTTCTCTAATTCTTCCGCCGTATATGTTATAAACGCAAGCCCTTCTTTTCTACACCAGTCAATTATCCCCTGTTCGCCCTGCTTATTAGACACAGACGCAAGTGCCGCGGTCTGCGTTATTGCAATGCCGAGTTCATTTAATTTATCAAAAATAAAGCCGTCAATTTCCTTTATGTCTTTTCCCTTTTTACAGCCAAATCCTATCACATATTCACGTGGTTTCAACATGACACAGGCATCAAACTTTTTGTCTTCAGAAGTGACAACCATGTCAGTAAATTGCTCTGGCGGATAAGGAACAATCCGCACGCCATCCCTTGCGCCAATGATTTCATGCCCCGGCTCTATGGATATCGTAACCTCTT
The DNA here is from genome assembly GCA_023664865.1 of Butyrivibrio sp. GTDB lineage: Bacteria > Bacillota > Clostridia > Lachnospirales > Lachnospiraceae > UBA3282. Next base: position 23,401 of record JAMPEU010000017.1, read on the forward strand.
CCCCTGCAAGCGCTTTTGACGACACTTTCACAATCCCGTCCTTATTGACGATATGGAAGTTATTTCTTTTGGCAAATAAATCGACTGCAAATTTTCCGTTAATATCGGTTGCCGTGGTAATCACGGCTTTCGTCCCCATCTTCCCCGCGATATGCCTTGCGAGTTCGTTCGCCCCACCCATGTGTCCGGACAAAATCGGAATGATATATTTCCCTTTTTCGTCCATCACAAGCACAGGCACATCATGCAGCTTATCCGTAAGAAACGGAGCTATCGCCCTTACCGCAATTCCACATGCGCCGATAAAAAGCAGCGCGTCCTTTTCCTGCATACGCGCTTTTGCCCAATCCGCAAGGGAACTTTCCACATACTCTACGCGCAATGCTATTGAAGGCACATCTTTATCTACACAGTTATGGCATTTTGTAAAAAGACGGACTTCTATTTCCAAATTATTCCCCATATTTTCCGCAATGCTTTCCGAAAGCGCTTTTCCGTTTCTCGTAAAACTTATAATGCTTAATCTCATATCTCCCCCTTACTCTATTCATTGCCACTCTTCACAGCATTGGGCGGCATGGACTCATATGCTTCCGACCTATTCCGCTTTCCTATATTCCGTTGAAAAATCCGCCGCATATAACCTTGATTTTCTGTAATTCCGATGTGCTATCGCATCCCCTACCAGTATCAATGCCGTTTTCGTAATTCCATACTCTATAGACGCATCGTACAACGTCTCGATAGTGCAGACATATGCCTGTTCCTCTTCCCACGTCGCCTTATATATAAGCGCCGCCGGAGTGGTTTTTGCATATCCGCCTTCTATGAGCCGCCTGCTTAATTCCTCAATCATTCCCGCGCTTAAGTAAATCGCCATAGACGCATTGTGCGCCGCAAAACTCTCAATGCTTTCTTTCTCAGGCACCTCAGTCTTTCCTTCCATCCTTGTAATAATAAGCGACTGCGAAATCCCCGGCAGGGTGTATTCAAGATTTAAAGACGCCGCCGCGCCAAAACATGCGCTCACTCCCGGACAGCTCTCGTAAGCAATGCCAAGTTTATCAAGCTCGTCCATCTGTTCCCTGACCGCACCATAGATGCTCGGCTCTCCTGTATGAAGACGCACGGTAGTTTTTTCTTCGGTTTCCGCTTCCTTAATAATATTGATTACTTCCGCCAATGTTAATTTTGCGCTGTTATGTACGAGACAGTCTTTTCTCGCATACGCAAGCAGCTCCGGATTCACTAAAGAACCGGCATAAATAATCACATCTGCACTTTCTAACAAGCGCATTCCCCTGACCGTTATCAAATCTACTGCGCCTGTTCCCGCTCCAACAAAGTAAACCAATCCCTCGCCCCCTGACTTTTTGCCAACTCACCATATTCATTTGCATATAAAATACAATCAATTTTCAGCTTTCCGCCTGCGCGGTTCTCCATATAATAACAGATGCGCTCTGTTATTTTTTCCATTACCTGATTCATTTTCCCGCTTTCTGCCAAAATAGATATTGCTTCTTCCGTAGTAACGCATTCCAATATTTTCCGAACTCGTTCTAATTCCACGCCTTCTGCTATGGAAAACGCCGCAAGAAGTTCCATACGGCAGTCCGCCTCTTTGGAATGTGTATTCATAATTCCGCCAGCGACCTTAATCAGTTTACCGATATGACCTGTTATCAGCATTTTCTGAAATCCAGATTCTACCGCCATATCAATTACCGCCCCGATAAAATTGCTGCATTTTACGCTTTTATCCAAATCATAATTGTATGTCTTTTTCATAAAATCCAAGCCGTAATTGCCCGGTGAGACTGCAACATAGTCAAACCCTAATTCCCTTCTTTGGCGCAGTTCCAGCCGTATAGTCTCTAAAAGTGCCTGATTGCTCATCGGTTCCACGATACCGCTTGTTCCCAAGATGGAAATGCCGCCCACTATGCCGAGTCTTGGATTAAAAGTACGTTCACTCAGTGCTTCGCCCACAGGCACAGAGATTTCAACTCTTAAACTTCCCTTATAATCCGCTATTCTACAGGCTTCTGACACTTCTGTCATTATCATTTCTCTTGGCACATGGTTGATTGCGGCGTTGCCTACGGGCTGATCAAGCCCCGGTTTTGTCACCCTACCTACACCCACTCCGCCGTCAATAATTATTTTTTCGTCTCCGTTTCCTTCTGCATATGAGACTTTGGCGTAAATCCATGCGCCCGTCGTAATATCAGGATCGTCTCCGCCGTCTTTTTCCACAGCGCAGCTTACCTCATTTTCGCTTTGCATGATATCCAGAATTTCCGCCTTATATTCAATTCCTTTCGGAGTTTCTATCGTGATTTCCGTCTTCTTTAATCCGGTCAGCAGCATATACGCGGCGGCTTTTGCCGCGGCTGCCGCACAACTTCCGGTTGTAAAACCATACCGCATCTTAACTTTCTCCTTTTTATGCAAGCTGATATAATACTGCATTACAGATTGCCGCGGCGATATTGCTCCCGCCTTTGCGCCCCTTGTTAATTATATAAGGAATATCCGTTTTCAGTATAAGCTCCTTTGCCGCCTCCACATTGACGAATCCTACCGGCACGCCGATGATAAAGGCAGGCTTCCAAGCACTTGCAGCGTCTCCCCTTGACATTTCATACAGCTTAAGCAGAGCGGTAGGCGCGTTGCCGATTGCAAGAACCACAGGCTTATTAATTCCTGCCGCCTTTTCCATGCTTACTGACGCTCGTGTCGTATTTCTTTGCTTTGCTGAAACCGCCACATCCTCATCCGCCATAAAACAATGAGCCTGTCCGCCGAATTTGGCAAGCGTCTTTTTGTTAATTCCCGCTAACGCCATATTGGTATCCGTCACTATATCCGCGCCGTTTTTTATAAGCCCTTTCAATATTTCCACGGCATTATCGGAATAGCACAATGTCTCGGCATAATCAAAGTCCGCGCTCGTATGTATCACCCGCTTTGTAATCGGCTCTTCCTCTTTCGGTAGGCTTATGCCCCTTTTTTCCAGTTCCTCGCTAATGATTTCAAAGCTTTTCTTTTCAATTTCATCCGGCGGAAGATATGCTATCGTATGTTCCATTTTTACTATGTCCTTTCAGTATAACTATTATTAGTTTAATAGGTCACGTTGTACAATATATACAAAACAACGTAGGGCACGCTTCCGCTGCATTGCCGCCAGTAACGGTACATAAGGTGCTATAATACAGCACCTAAGTACCGACGGCGGCAGAGCGCCCTGCTTATGTTTTGTATATATTGTACAACTCACGCCATGAAATAATGAATTTCGCAATTATCTATATCCATTTTTGTAACCAGAGTTTAGGATGAATGAACAAAATAAGGAGCGACTTACCGCTTTTCAGGCATTGGAGCTCCGTTTTTGTTCATTCATCCTAAACTCGTGAAAGTAACATCTCATTTTCTTTCCTCCCCTTTACCGCAATCCTATAATAGCCTTTTTTAAGTCCTCTGAAATTGCTGCAGTCCCTTATTAAAATTCCCTCTTTAAGCAGCTTTTCATATAACGGAATATCACTGTAAACCATAATAAAATTTGCTGCAGACGGAAAGACTTTTAATCCTTTGTCATTAAATCCGCTTTCCAGAAACCTTCGTTCTTCTTCAATGTATTGTCTTGTCTCCTCAATAAATGCGCCCTCTTCCGCGCATGCACGCCCTGCCTCCTGCGCAAAGCATGAAAGATTCCATTCGGGAAGTTTGTCTGCTATTTGAACGCGGAGCGATTTATTTTTGCATGCCAGATATCCCAGCCGCACCCCCGGAATGGAAAAAATCTTCGTAAACGCCCTCACAAGTATGAGGTTTTCAAATTCTTCAATCTCCGAAATCAGTGAAAATCGGCTCTCACAAAACCCTATAAAACACTCGTCCATCAGCACATAAATTCCCCGGTCGCGGCAATGCGCAAGCAGCCCCTTTAACATCTCTTTATCCGCAAGGTTTCCCACAGGGTTATTTGGATTGGCAAGGAAAAGCAGGTCTATATCCTGCGTAAGAATTTGCTTAATATCTTCTGTAAGGCAAAAACCGTTTTCCTTTTTCATCGCATAATAGATAATCTCTCCGCCTACTGACCTTGCCGCGTATTCATAGCCATAAAAAGAAGGCACGGGTATCACCGTCTTTCGTGGATTTATCCCATGAACCACAGCCATCAAAAGTTCTGACGCTCCGTTTCCAAACAGTAAATATTCCTTTGGCGTCCCCAGAAATCCACTAACCGCCGTCTTTAACTTTTCCGCCTCTATATCCGGATACCTTCCGCACATCTCCACAGCACGATGAAGAGCCTCTTTTACAGACTCCGGCGTTCCTAACGGATTTACATTAGTTGAAAAGTCAATATCTACATGATTTCTATAGATATCGCCCCCATGAATACTCATTTATTTTCCTCCATATATGTCACAATTTACCTCTCAGGCGGCAGGGACGCATATGCTTTCCCTTGCGGCACACTCTCGTTCCGTGAAAAAACGCAGCGGTACTAAGTTCAAAAGCTAAAAAACAGCTTTTTCACTAAGTGCCGGCGTTTTTCAAGGACCGCGTCGGGAAAGCATATGCGTCCCTGCCGCCTGAGAGGTGAACTGCTACCACAGTATTAACATCACCAACACACATATCCCCTCGCACAGCCATGCAGTAATATACATGAGCCTGTTTACGCGCCTGATATCTTCATATTCCGCCTTGCGAACCATATCGCCTATGTATGGCTTTTTTACCATTTTTCCAAAATAACTCGCATCGCCCGCAAGCCTGATGGAAAGCGCTCCGGCACACACTGCCTCTGTCTGCCCGGAATTGGGGCTTGCATGTTTTCTCCTGTCCCTTTTATAGATTTCATACGCGCCTTTTGCGGAAAAGTCCCTGCCCGCAAGGAAAGCTGCCGCAATCATAAGATACGCGCTTATTCTTGAGGGAATGAAGTTTGCCAAATCGTCCAGTTTCGCCGCTGCCTTTCCAAAATACAGGTATCTGTCATTTTTATATCCAATCATGGAATCCATTGTATTTATCGCTTTATATAAGAAGCCAAGTACCGGCCCGCCAACCGCCAGATACAGCATCGGCGCAATTACGCCGTCGGAAGTATTCTCCGCCACAGTTTCTACCGCCGCCTTTGTGACTCCCTCATCATCAAGACATTCCGTATCCCTTCCCACAATCATTGAAACTGCTTTCCTTGCCTGTTCGATATCATTATCTTTCAGGCATTTATATACCTTCATGCTTTCCACTTTTAAACACTTTACCGCAAGTATCTGATAGGTCATAACGCACTCTGCCGCCAGCCCCAGATATGGGTGTATTATATATGCCATGAATAGGATAAATGACACTACTGTCACTACGCATACAATGATAATAAGAGTCAATGCCACTCCCTGCCGAAATTCCTTTTTATTTATATCTGCACTATTTTTATCTGCCTTGTTGCTATTTGTTTCCCCTTCATCTGTCTGCGCATCCGCTCCCCTTAACATTCTTTCGGTTTCCGTTATCAACTTCCCAATCAGCCTAATCGGGTGCGGAAGAAAATGCGGATCCCCAAATACCAAATCCAACAGAAATCCTGCAAAAAAAGCAATTATGTGATACTTCATCCCAACAGCCGCCCACCTTTCCAGCCTATGAATTTATATGATAAATAAAACTGCAATAATCAGTACAAATTGCTTAACATATGCAAACATTTATGATTTCGCTTTTCACAGTAATCCACATTCACATTAGCCACATCTAAATTTTTCTCAGCACCTTTAACCATGCATTTCCCACATCGAGCATTTCACCACCATTGATATTTCCCATCCTACATACATAACCCCTGCCGTTTAAGACCTGATAATCAAAATAATTACCACCCGCATACAGACTCATTACCGACATAATAGTCCCGCCGTGGACTACCATGCCCGCCGTGATGTCTTTTTTCCCATCTTTGGCTGCCGCCCTGCCCAATTCATTGCACATCTTTATAAATCCGCTTTTACATCTGCGTATAAAATCAACCCTGTTCTCGCCCTGCGGAAAATCCAGCGTTCCCAGACTGTCAATCCATTTCTGATACTGCACATCGTTTTTTAATTCTTCATAATTCTTATATTCAAACTGTCCAAAATCCATTTCCTCCCATTCCGAAATAACAATCGGTGTAAGCGACGGATAAATAATTTGCGCCGTATCGATACACCTTCTCATCGGGCTGCTAAACAGATACTCCACATCGGGGTAAAGTTTCTTAGCTTTATATGCTTTCAAAATCTCTATTCCTTTTTCCGAAAGTGGTTCATCGGTTTTCCCCAGATATCTATGCTCTTCGTTTGCTTTCGTTGCACCATGCCGAATCAATGCAAGCGTCACTTTATTCTCTGTCCAATCCCACATATAACGCGTTCTACCCCTTCCGCCCTTTTGGCAAGCTGTACAAGAATCCGTCCCACACGCTCCCTGTATTCTCTTTCAAAAGGCTCTATTGGCACGATTCCATTGCCAATCTCGTCACATATAATGATACAGTCCTCATTATCATCCAGATATGATTCAATCTCGTCCTCGGGAACGCCGCCGTCTAACATGCGGCTCCTTACCCATTTATGAAAGTGATTAATCACCACTGCCTTATTATCTGCGCCGCCTAAATCATTTGGAAACACACCGTCGTACACAGCGCTTTCCCATACATCATATTTTTCAAGCGCATATTCTAATTTTCCCTGCGCCCTTCCGCCTATTATCAATCTCATTTTCTTCACGCTTTCCATATGAAAATTATTCCACCTGTGCGGTTGGACGCTCTAAAGAGCATCCAACCTGACTCCCACATTCACAAAACTCGCGCTTACGCGCTTTTGCGTCTGCTTACGCATCCGCGTTTTGCTCATTTGGGAGTGGGTTGCTAATCCAACAGCCCGCCTGCATCGCAATAAATTGCATGCAGTCAGACTATTGGATTGCAACCGCACAGGTAGAAAATATTTATAACCGCCGCAGCCGCCATCATACAGCCTTCGCTAAGAAGTATATAATATCCCGCCGTATCGCCGGAGACTCCGCCGAATTCTTTCCTGCTCTTATAGAAATAATAAGCCAACACCAAAACAGCCGCTGCTGCCACAATCAAACCTGACGGAAAAGACCAACAGCACATCAGCCCTATACATAGCGCGATTTGTATATATAACGAACACTTGACGATTTTTTTATGCGAACTGTCGGTAAAAGCATACAGCATACCATCCTGTTTTGCCAGCGGAAAAGAAACTGCGCTGATGCCGCATAAACAGCGCGAGAGGAAAAATCCTCCGCATACGATTTTCAACAACGCCTTACTGCTTATTTCCGAAAATGCCCCAAGAACAATCAATCCATATGCAATAAGCATAATCACGGCAAAAGCCCCGATATGGGAGTCCTTTAATATTTCCAGTTTCCTTTCCTTCGGGCTGTATGAATGTATGGCATCCATCGTGTCCATAAACCCGTCCACATGCAGCCCGCCTGTAAGCATAAGCGGAATGGCGAGCGATATCACGCTGCGGCATAATTCTCCTATACAGTAGACGTCGCATACCCAATTCCAGAAATAAATGCAAATGCCAATTAAAGCGCCAATCCATGGAAAGAAACAGAAAATATATTTCATGTCCTCTTCCTTCCATTCAAATTGCGGAACCGGAATTATTGAATATGTAGATACCGCTATAAAAAAAGATTTTATTACTCCCATGACATTCCCTTTCATTTTATCCTCACCGCAATCCCCGCCACAACTTCCACAACTTTATCAGCTAATTTTGCAAGTTCCATATTAATCCTTCCCATTGCCTGAATATATTCCATCGTGGTTTCATCATAGGCCTCTCCGTCTTCAAAGACATTATTGCTTACCACGACAAGGTTACTTGCCTTTTCTTTTATCAGCTTTATGCCATTTATAATGTTCTCCGCAGTCTGCACTTCCGTTTTAGGTTCTTCTTCCGCAAACATTTCATTTGCAGCCAGATTGGATATACATTCCAGCAGCACGGTCTTTTCCCCTTCTTCCATCTTCTCAACCGCTCCTGCAATTTCCGTCGGCTGCTCGATTGTAGTAAAGCCTTTGCCGTCTCGCAGCTTTCTATGTTTCTTAACTTTCCGCCTTCCTTCTTCATCATAAATCTGCATCGTTGCAAGATAATATTTTTTCATACCGGCTTTTGCCAAAGAAAGAGCCATGTCCTCAGCATAAAAAGACTTGCCGCTCCCACTCCCTCCAATAACCAACACCATCATAACCATTCCCCGCCTAATATCTTTTGCGCGACTTCACTCCCATACCTTTAATACGGCTCTGCTTTAGTACCTTTTATATGGCTCTGCTTTGATATCCTCAAACAAAGTCCTGCCGCCATAAACGCATAACGCCGTATCTAACAGCGACAACATCATAACCGCCCCTGTTCCTTCGCCTAACGCCATTTCGCCGTCAATCACAGGTTCAAGTTTAAGTTCTTTAACCAGTTTATCCACCGCCGGTTCTTTTCCCTTATGCGATGGGATTAAATATTGTATAGTGCCTCTTACGATTCTTTCCGCCGCCAAAGCCGCCGTCATGCTTATAACTCCGTCAAGCACTATCGGCATGTGAAAAATCCCCCCGCCGATGCAGACTCCCGCAAGCCCGGCGATGTCCAGTCCGCCAACCACCGCCAATACGGTAAGGGTATCCGCCTCATACAGTTTATATTTCTCAACAGCCTCCGCTATAATCCGTTTCTTGCAAAGCAGCTTTTCATCGTTAAGCCCCGCGCCCCTGCCGGTCACTTCCTCTGCGCTGCACCTTAACAACGCTGCTGCCACCGCGCTGCTCGTCGTCGTATTGCCGATGCCCATTTCACCCGTAGCAAGAATATGGTATCCTTTTTTCTTACATTCAGCTACGGTTTCGATTCCGATAAATATTGCCTTAAGAGCCTCTTCCCTTGTCATTGCCGGTTCTTTGCGGAAATTTCCGGTTCCACGGCGCACTTTCCTGTCAAGCACCCCTTCTATCCGCTTATCAGTATTAATTCCTATATCTATCGGAATAGTATCGACACCGACTGCTGCCGCCATTTTCCCTACGCAAGACTTTCCCTTGCCCATCTGCGCTGCCACAGCCGCAGTAATCTCCTGCCCCGACTGGCTGACGCCTTCCGCTACTATTCCGTTATCCGCGCACATGATGATTACCGCTTTTTTGGCAATATTGATTTTATCCGTGCCGCAAATCCCGCCAATCCGGGCGGTAATAGTTTCAAACCTTCCCAATCCGTCAAGCGGTTTGGCTATAGAATCCCAATTATCAAGCACCCTCCTGTAGGCGCAGTCATCCTGCTTATCCAAAACCAGCCCGCGCAGCGCCTCTTCCGTGCGTTCAGCTAATATGCGACTCCCTAAGCATTCCATATATTGCCTCCATATTCAGATATTTTTCCAAAGTATCCGCCAGCTTATCGTACTGCTTTTCTTTAAACTCCCTATAATCCATGTAAGTTTCATATTCAAGCGTTACTCCCTTATTCTTTGCAAGCGACTCCACCACGGCTTTCATAATATCCGCCTTATCAAATATTCCATGAATATACGTTCCATAGACGTTTCTGTTTTTTCCCATAATAAACGCCTCATCCGCAGGCGGCTCCTGCTCCTGATTTACACTGCTGCCCATATGTATTTCATATCCTTCAAATTCAAGCCCCGAAAGCGCGGAAAAAATTCCTTCAATTTTATTAATCGTTCCATGCACCTGTCTGCGCACTTTTTCAGGCTTTAGGCTTGTTACGATAGGCAAAAGCCCCATTCCCTGCATGGTTCCGCCCTTTTCAATTCCTTCCCAATCACAAATCTGCTCTCCCAGCATCTGATATCCGCCGCATATACCGCAGATTGGTATTGTCTCCGACATTTTTTTCACCACTTCTTCAAGCCCATTTTGCCGCAGCCACTCAAGGTCGCCCATAGTGTTCTTACTGCCCGGTAAGAATATCATATCAGGAGTCCCCAAGCTCGAGGGCGAGTCAACATAGCGCACGGATACCTGCGGCATCTGCTCAAACACATTAAAATCCGTAAAGTTAGAAATTCTCGGATATCTGATTACGGCTATATCTATCTTTTTCTTTTTCCTTTTGTCAAAACGTTCCGTCAGACTGTCCTCGTCTTCTAACCGTATATCCATATAAGGAACTATCCCTGTCACGGGAATACCGCCCTTTTGCTCCAATATCCCAATGCCGGAATCCAATAAAGATATGTCCCCCCTGAATTTATTAATTATCAAGCCTTTGACTCTCTTCCTTTCTTCTTCCGCCAAAAGCATCAGCGTCCCCAAAAGCTGCGCGAATACTCCGCCCCTGTCAATGTCGCCTGCCAGCAGCACGGGAGCGTCTACGATTTCGGCTAAACCCATGTTGACGATGTCATTTTCACGCAGATTAATTTCCGCCGGGCTGCCCGCACCCTCTATCACAATGATATCCGCCACCTCTTCCAATTTTCTAAAAGCCCTCTTGATATCAGGAATCAGTTCCCTTTTATATGAAAAATATTCCCTCGCGCTCATATTGCCGATAACCTGTCCGTTTACAATCACTTGCGAACCCGTATGACTTGTCGGCTTAAGCAATATCGGATTCATACATACAAGCGGGCTTATCCCCGCTGCCTCCGCCTGCATCACCTGCGCCCTTCCCATTTCAAGCCCCTCTTTAGTGACAAAAGAATTAAGCGCCATGTTCTGAGACTTAAACGGAGCCACCCTGTATCCGTCCCTCTTCATAATCCTGCATATTCCCGCCGCCAGAAGACTCTTTCCCGCGCCGGACATAGTGCCTTGAATCATAATAACTTTAGCCATAGTTACCTCTCATATCTTTCATTCGGCTAAACTCGTGAAAGCAAATGACTGTTCCGCAATTACTTACTTCCAATCTGCTTGATATAGTCACGGAGTTTTTCATTTCCCACAAACTTCTTCTCATCAATATCAAATAACCGTTCTATAAAATCCTCTGCAAAAACCTCCTCCGGCGTTCCGTATCTTTGCACATACTCGCCTTTGAGACAGAGTATTTTATCTGCGACAATCTTTGCAAGTTCCAGTTCGTGTAAAGACATAATAACCGTCAAATTCTTTTTTTCCCGCATTTCCTCTAATAAAAGCAAAAACTCAAGCTTATATTTAACGTCCAGATAAGACGTAGGCTCGTCCAATATCACAATTTCCGGCTCCTGACAAAGCGAACGCGCCAACATCACCCTCTGCTTTTGCCCATCGCTTATTTTATCAAAATCTTTATCACCAATATCCGCTATATGGGTAAGCTCCATTATCTCATTTACGACTTTCCAATCATCGCTCGACAATACGCCAAACCATCCTGTATAAGGATAACGCCCTGTCGCGACCACGTCCCTGCAGCTTTTAAGTTCCGCCCTTATCCTGTCCGTAAATACCACAGACATTCTTTTTGCCAGTTCTTCCGCCTTTATCCCAGAAAGAACATCTTCGCCCAAATATACCGTGCCGCCAATCAGGTCAAGCTGTCTGGCAATGCTTTTTAACACAGTAGATTTTCCTGCTCCGTTTGGACCTATCAGACACAAAATCTCCCCCTTAGGCAGCATGATTTCTATATCCTTTATTAGGGGGATGTTATCATACCCTACACACAACTTTTTTGTGGAAAAATAATAATCCATCATTTTACCCTTTATCTTTTCTTTCCTTTTATAATCCAAAGCACCACAGGCACGCCGAAAATCGCCGTTACCGTGCTTATGCTCAGTTCTGTCGGCGCAAGCAGCGATTTTGCAAGCAAATCACAGAAAAGGCAGAACGCGCTCCCGCCTATAAAGCAAGCCGGTATCATTAAAATAGGCTCCGTTGTGTTAAAAAGTCTCTTAATAAGATGCGGAACTGCGATTCCGACAAAAGAAATCGGTCCTGCAAACGCCACTATGCACGCGGATAAAATACTGGAAAAAACCACTATGCACACCTTAAGAAACGGCAGATTAACCCCTACGTTCTTCGCATAAACTTCTCCTAACTGATAAGCGGCAAGCGGCTTAGACATGAGAAAGACTGCGATAAACACCACTAAAACCACTACCGCCATAACCCTTGCGTTTTCCCATGTCATACCTGAAAAGCTGCCCCGCGACCAGTTATGCAGATTGACAATATCCGCGTCATCGGCAAAGGTAACTATTAATTCCGTCACAGCCGAACATATATAGCCAATCATAACGCCGCTTACTACTAACATCGAGGCACTGTTTATCCTGCGCGACATCAACAATACAAACCCCATTGACAGCATAGCGCCGATAAACGCCGACACAATCATTGCCGACGACGTCACCCTTATTCCGTTTCCCATGAGGAAAACCATCATAACCGCAACCATCATTTTTGCGCCCGATGAAATCCCCAGAACAAATGGTCCCGCAATCGGATTATTGAAAAATGTCTGTAAAAGATATCCCGCAAGTGCAAGCGCACCGCCTAAAATCAGCACCGCCGCCGCCCTCGGGAGTCTGATATCCCATAAAATCCGCATTACTGTTTCATTTCCACTGTTTCCACGCATGCGAAATGCTTTTGCCGCCTCTGCAATGATATCCACAATGCCAATCTTTACGCTGCCGATACAGATATTGAGTATAAATAAGAGAAACACGCAGACTCCAAGTAAGATAAATGCGGAGATAGTTTTAGTTTTTCTAGTCTTAAACATAGGCTCATAACCTCTTTAATCCCATTTATAACATAATTCTCAATCCCTTTTACCGTCGCGCTTCATACCATAGCCTCTTATAACTCTTCTGCCGTCATTTCACTCCAGACGGTATATATAGTGCATACCGTCACTTTCTCCTTGAATCATTTTATGGATATCCTCAATCATGTATCCTATCGCAAGCGACTGTTGGTACATATCATTGGAAGTACACCACACATTCCCATTCTTTACAGCCTTAAAATCAGCCAGCAGCCCACATTTATCAAGAAGTTCTTCCATATTGGCAACGCCTCCGTCAATAGAACTGTTATATATTAAAAAATCCGCGTCTTTTGCTCCGGCATAAAATTCTTCCACCTGTATATTCATGGTAGAACGCTTTGTTTCCATATCTCCCAGATTAGAAAAAATATATTTGCCGCCCGCCAGCTCTATCATTTTCGGAACATAATCGGAAGACTGCCGCACCTGCACCATGCCGTTTGAAGTGATAAAAAAGAAAGCCACGGTTTTATCCGTCCTTTCTGACGCACTCACCATCTCAAGAATCTCTGTCTGCTCCGTAAATATTTTTTCCGCCTCTTCTTCCTTTCCAAGCAGCGCCCCATAGAATTTAACCCACTCCACCCTGCCAAGCGGGTGCGACTCATAACTGGAATATTCTATCATCGTAGGAATACCGAAACCTTCAAGATTCTCCACCACTTCGGGAGAGTGGGAAATCATCATGTTTTCTATCGCAAGCGCACAATGGTTTGATACCAACAGTTCATAGTCCGGCTTATTATACTTGCCCGCATAGAGAATATTGCCTTTACTCATTTCTTCTTTGGCATCTTCAATATACCAGCCGTCTTCCTTCTGCCCTGAAAAAGCAATGGAGTCCAGCGCGCCTAACTCACTAAAGATATCCATCGCCGCAGACGCTACCAGATAAATATCCTTGACAGGGCTTTTAAGCATCACAATTTCTTCGTCTAAATCCTGCGGCGCTTCTTTGTCTTCGGGAATAATCAAAAACCGTCTCCCATCCGGCACTGTTGCCAGCATGACATATCCGCCCTTGTAATAATCAACTTGGAAATTCTCGGCATATTGTAATTCCATGCTTTCTTCATATACAAGAACATCTTCCAAATCAGAGCTATTGTTCAACACAGAGCCCGAATCGAAATTCGAGTCCGGCTCCGTTTTGGAAGTATTCAAATGAAAAGTAATTGTATATTCTATTTCGTGCGGCTTGCTCATCGCCACAGTATCACCGATAATATCCATCGGCTCATCAAACTTAAGTACAGGAATTTCAAATACGGAATCGCCCTCCGCATTTATCGGCAAATATTTCTCACCATCCACTATCATATAATCATAATTCGGACTATTCCATTGTACAAGCGCAGTCGCTTTTCCGCCTGCTGCCGTTACGGATACCGGGGAGAGGATTTCCGCCTTCCCGCTACCGCCTGTAAAAGTAATATCCATGCTGTATGTACCGTCTGCAAGAGATAGCGCAGCGTCTGTTTCTTCCAGTGGAACCGGATTAGATACGCTGACCTTATGGTCGTACCACTTTCCCTTAGTGCCGACTAACGCCAGATCAAACTCCGTTTCCAGCACTGGCACAGGCACGTCAAAACCATAGACTTCTTCCGTCATGCCGTCGCTGTATGTCACGGTATCCGTGGTTGGCATAAGCAGCTCGGCTCCGTCTTTTGCCGCATTTTCCGCCAATCCGGGATAAAGATTTACAATATTCTTAGAGCCAAGCGTAATGTGGATTGTCATTTCTCCATTTTCCACCGTCAGCGTCCCCTTGCCTTCGCAAGTCTCATTGACCTTGAACATACTGCTGTCTGTCGTAAATTCCGCCGTATAAATGCCGTCCGGAAGTTTATCCGCATCTTGCGTATTATTGCCTTCACTTCCACAGCCGCCAAACAAGGCGGCTGAAAGGATTGCGATAAAAATTACTATAGCCTTCTTCATAACTGATAACCTCAAATCTGTTAATTATTCAGTGCAGCCGCCGTATGCTCTACATAGAGCTTTTGAATTGCTGCAATAGAACCAAGGCCTTTAATCTGCACATCCACGCTTTCAAAGTTTTCGGAGGCATTGAACATGCTAAGCCACGAATCCTCGTCTTCTCCTGCCATATCGTTATTCGCATGGTCTCCCGCTACAACCATCAGCGGGCGTAAGATTACTTTTTTATAGCCTGCCTGTTTTACCGCCTCGATAACCGCCTCGCAGGAAGTCTCCTCAGGTTCTCCTTCTACAGTCCCGATAAATGCGTTAGTGCAGCCGAGGTCTGTCAACTGCGTCTGCATCTGACTGTAGCTTACCTTTGCCGTATGGGAAGTGCCATGTCCCATAAAGACAAACGCCGTGCTATCTTCCTGCGCCTCCGCCAGACTTCCGTAACCTGCGTCGGCTACGGCTGCATCAAGAATCGCATTTGCAACCGCCTCTTTGTCAGCGTTGATAACCGAGGCATCTGCACCAACTTCACCAAGCAGTGGTTCAGCAACCTTAACGGTTTCAAATTTATCCCTGTATGACTCAACGGATTCCATCAACTCATCATACTCTGCCCCATGCATCAAATGCGTAGGCTGAACTACCAGATTTTTTACCCCGTTTGCCGCCGCGCGCTCCAATGCCTGCTGTACATTATCAATTTTTTCTCCGTCCCTTGCCTGAACATGATTAATAATAATCTGCGCCGTAAAAGCCCTTCTTACCGACCAGTCAGGATTTGCCGCCTGTATAGCGTCCTCTATTCCTTTAATGTCGTCAACACGGCTGCCGTTAAAAGATGTGCCGAAACTTACTACCAAAATTTCATTTTCTCCTATATCATCCTGATTTCTCGCATCATCTTTCGAGGCGTCGCCCGTATCCCTGCCAAAATAATCGGGATCTGCATTTTCGCCTTCGACCAGTTCCTTCTGAGCGTCCGTCAAAGCATCCCACCCTGCTTTTGCCTGCTCGCACTGCTTGTCCGTATCTTCCGTCCTCTCTTGAACATAGATAGCGTCAATCATCTCTGCGACCGCATCCGCCGCATCCTTGTCAGAATTGACAGCCGTACCACTTTCACCACCTGCCTGTTCGACATTTTCCGATGCCTGCTCCGCATCTTTTGCACAACCTGTCAGTGCAATCGCACAGATAAGCGTACCCATTAATAAAGCAACTACTAATTTCTTTTTCATTTTTCTCCTCTTTCTTCCCTGTTATTTATGGGGGATAATATTTTTGTAAAATAAAAATCCTCTACCATAATTCACCTACGGTAAAGGATTTGTACACAAAATAAGCCTATAGAATACACTAAGGACGCGCCAGTACAGACAAAAGTCCTTCGTGCTTTCTACAAGTTCTTAACGTACAACCAGTTACTCGTGGTCTGAAACAAATGTTTCCGTACAGCATTCAGGCAGGTCTCCCGGCTTATAGATCATCACATCCGCCGTCTTCCCGGTTTCCCAGTGACATAATGGCTTCTACTCCCTAATTACGGTGACGAGTTCGTACAGGACTTTCACCTGTTTCCCTTTTCACCAAAACCAACGCACATTTTCACGCATTGTTTTGACACCTGTATGCTATTATTCAGTTGTTCAAAGTATATCATATTTTTATTTAATGTCAAGAAGCGCAAAGGCAGTGCAATAGCGTTTTACTTTTTGCATTTTTACTGTTGCCTGATTAGAGATTATATAATAAAAAAAGTTATATAAAGTTATATAAAAAACAAAAAGTTATATAAACTTATATAAACTTATATAATTTCAAAGAAATATGTGCAAATCCTGCAATCTATCCTAAGTATTTATGGATGCTTGATTACTGGAATGATGTACTCAATTCATCAACCCTCACAATTCCCATGGAAAATGGGAGCAACAGCGATAGGAATACACAGATATTCAACAGTTATCTTAGTCTCGCAATTAAGGCTAATTACCCATACCAATAGGCAAGAGATTGAAAGCGACGGTCAGTCAATGGCATGTTAAATTTGCACAATACTATATCTTGTATTATCTCAATATCTAAACTCATTTTCTATACTATATTATGATTTCTATTTTCAATTATCGCAATTCCGTCATATTTTTTTCTACATAAATCACAGAATTTCATGCTTGTTTTTCAAAATCTTACATGTTACCATAAGCAAGATAACATATCATTTCATCTACACAGTCTATCGCTCCATTAAGAGAGCGTCTGGAAATCAGAAAGGAATTTTCTATGAGCAAATCAAAAAACAAAAGCAGCTTAACGGCAAAAACTTTTCAAAACGCCACAGGCAAAATTGACTACACGCTGACAGACAGCGGCATGTTCCAGATTGTCATGTGTTCCAACAACAAGACGCTGACAGGCCTGCTATGCGCACTGCTGCACTTAAAACCTGAAGAAGTCAAAAGCGTCACCATCCTTAACCCATTTGAATACGGCAAGGTCGCCCTTGACAAAACTTTCATTCTGGATGTCAAGATTGAGCTTAACAATGCGGCATTTATCGATATCGAACTGCAGGTCAGAAACCAGGATTACTGGTCCGACCGCTCGCTCTCATACCTATGCCGCCTGTTCGACCAGCTTGATGCAGGCGAACCCTATTCCAACGTCAAGCCTGCATACCACATAGGCATACTGGATTTTACATTGTTTCCGAAGTATCCTGAGTTCTACGCGACCAACAAGATGATGAATGTCAAAAAACATTATATTTATAATGACAAATTCACACTCAATGTGCTAGACTTAAATCAGATTGAACTGGCAACAGACGAAGACAAACAGTGGAAACTCGACTACTGGGCTCGTCTTTTCAAGGCAACAACATGGGAGGAGTTAAAAATGTTAGCACAAAAAGACCCTATTTTCCAAGAAACCGGACAGATTATCTTCCAGAAAAACCAGGACAAAAAAGCCCGTGAATGGTGCGAGTTTTTAAGGCAAGATGCTGAACGCGTCAGGCTGACGGATGAGTATCTTCTCCAAAAGAAACTTGAAGAACTTACGAAGGCAATTGAGGAAGCGAAAGCCGAACTCGCTGAAAAAGAATCTACCATTACTGAAAAAGAATCTGTCATTGCTGAAAGAGAATCTGTCATTGCTGAAAAAGAATCTGATTTAACTGAGAAGGAATCTACTATAGAACAACAGCAGGCTCAGATTGAACAGCTGCGTGCTGAAATCCAAAAGTTAAAGGAAGCGCAAAAACAGTAAACTTTATCCTTGCCCCACAAAATCGGAGAATTATTTTGTCAGCCTATTTTGTGGGGGAGAGGTAAATACACTATTAAGTTATAACTGCCATTACCACTCTATCAGCTCAGTTTCATAACCACAGATTCATATTTTTTATAAATTTTGCATATTATCTCTTTCATTTTGGGTACAAGATATGTAATAAACCTCTGTATCGTGGCTTTATATAAAATGCCTAGTATAAGTGAAACGATAAATATTGCAGCAACAGACAACAGCACCCAACTAATATATAACCATAACTGAATCTATTATAAATAAGCTCCCATAAATATAGTCTGACATAAGTTCTTATAGGTATATTCTCATGTATAATATATATCAACAATGATAATCCTGATATGTAATTTACATAGCTGTTCTTAAAGTTTAGGTTTCTCCATAAATTCAACATACCAAATGCTATCAGAAGTAAAATGGACTGTTATTACGAAACGAATGTTAAAGCGCTGACTATATTAATAAAATTGCTTTGCTTAATTCTTAGATCCCTAAAATATAAAACGCATAATTCAGTAACGACTGCAAGTATCTTATTTGAATCTAACAGAAAAAATTATTCCATTCATTCTGAAAAATAATTTCCTTAATGCATTATGTCAATAAAACATATGGCAAATTACTACAACTAAGCAAAATTTGTAGAATATTAAGAAAAAATAGCATAAATAATTACTATACAAAATGTTATACTTAAAGGGTAAATATTGAAACATAAATATTATGAAAAGGAATATTATGTATGCTTTATTTTATACCATAATTCATACATCAATTGTACGGAGTTAAAATGAGAATCGTTCAACTATTATCTAAAATGAAAACAAACTTGGCAAAAGCAATTGATAAAAACCCTGTATGCACATTAATTGTACCAGTCATGGCAGCTATTTTAATATTATTAAACCGCCAGGGTGGTTCTTTCATGTCTAAAATTGAAGTGAACCTAATTTTCTTTATTTTGTTTCTATTTGAACTTATAATTGCAATTGCATCACAAAAAAATAGCGCAAAACTCTTTTGGGTGATTGGTACAATTGCTTCATCTTTAGAGGCAATTATTTATAATTTTTGTGAAGAAGGAAGACATTTTCCCTTAACTTCCATACATGAAATTTTAAATGGGTTTTGTGGTATTTATTTGATAATATCCCTTCCAGTTTTTATTTACTTTATAGTTGTTTGTATCAGAGTAGTTAGATGGGATCAGGCCGATTGGGAAAAAGTAAAAGCGATACAAAGAGAATACCAAAAAAATCGGATAAAAGAACATATTCAACTACGTTATATAATTAATCAATACAAATCAGATCAGAAAAAACAATTACTTCAAAGGCATTACGATATGAAGACTCTTGAATTAAACAATAAATTAAACCACAGAAATGAAATTAAAACTTTACGTCAAAGCCAAAAGTTAAAAGAGGTCCAAAATAATCAGCAGCCTTTTGAAAAAATTCTTCATAAAATTTTTAAATTTTTAATATCTTTTTTAATTACATCTATAATTATATTTTTATACATAAAGATACCTATTAAAGAAACAAATGATGGTGATTATGGAATTAATAAATGGCTCCAACAGACCGAACAGTTTATGGAAACATTTCAAGATGCAACACAAGAAAAGGATAATCCAGGAACCGTTCAAGACTCAACACTGGAAGAGGGTAGGCCAGAAACCATTCAAGACGCAACGCGAGAAAATAATAATCCAGAAACCATTCAAAACACAACACAAGAAGGTAATAATCAAGGAACCATTGGTGCTCTAACAGAATATACCATCTTTTATATTGCTTTAGCAGGAACTGCTCTTTCAGTGATACTGTTAATATGGAAAACTGTAGAAGGTATACTTGAATGGATATATAAAGGCGCACCCGCTTATACAGGATTCTCAGGTTTTATTTCGGAATACAGTACGCCTTTTGTAATATTAATTATTGCAGTATCTGTTCTTCTTACGATGATTGGTTATGGTAATATTTTTGAAAATTTGCCTGACTTATTTACAACTTTAGTTGCTACCGTAATGTGTATTATTTTAACACTGATTGCTGCAGATGCAATACGTTTGATAATAAACCAAAGCATACATAGCGATTCTTTGCTACGAACAGCAATGCACCTTGCTTTTGTACTTATTATAGAAAATGTAATGGGAATTGTACTTGGAGTATTGACAGGAATTAATTTAAAAGCGGTTATTACTTCTTTGATATCATTTTTTATACATCCAGAGAATGAATCTCTATATAATAATGTTGAAAAAACAATGGATGATGCTTTAAATGAAGAAATAGATAATATTAGAAGAAGGAAAAAACATTCTAACTCTTCCAGATTTCCTTCAAGACGTTTGCACAAATAATAAGCTATAATAAAATTTAATGCAAGAATGGAGTAATTATGAAACAGCAAGAACATAAACAAAATGAAAATGTAATCAAGTTGAACACTTCTATGGTTGGAATGGTTAATTTATTACGGCTATGCACCGTTATGTTGGCTGTGGTGTCTTTTTGGTCAACAGCACAAGGCATGGTTAATTATGTATTCTCTGAAAAATGGCAAGCATATGCAGCCTCTTTAGCAATCCAAGGAATACTATTAGGATTAAATTTTTATTATCTTACTTTCAAACATTTTATGAAATCTTTTTTGCAAAAAGCAGGACTATTTGCCTTAACAATTGTGGTACTTTTCTGCTCATCTTGGTTTAGTTTTATATTTATTGTAGAACATGTTTATGGTCAATCATGGGAAATAGAAAGCCAGTTATTAATTCAATCCACTTATCGAAGAGAGCTTTATGCTGCAAGTGATTATGCCGATGAATATGCAACACTGCTTGAAAGTGAGTTAGAACAGCAAATCATGAATCTTTATTCACAAGCAAAGGAACTAGAAGATAGTGAATTTACAATTACAGACACAATAGATTGGGAAGAAGAAAAAAGCAATTATACCCTCGATGATTTTGCTGCAAGAAGCGAAATGACAACGATTATTAATGCAGTGGAATCTGCTTTAAATAACGGTTTTTCGCCTAATGAACAAGAGCGTGCTATAGAGATTATCATAGAAATGCGTAATAGTATTGAATACTCATGCGATAATCTATCAGACCGAGTGACTAGTACAAATGACAATCTTACAATAGCAAATGAAAACTATCAAGCAGCACAAAGAAGCTTGAATATGGCAACGGCAGAAACAGATAGAACTTCATTGATTACGGCCGTAGAAACAGCACAGGAATATTTGGAGTCACAACAAAACTTATTACAACAATTGCAAGGTCAATTGACTGATTATCAGGACGCTCTTGGAAGAATTCAGTTTTATGAAATTAGCCTAGGTTTACGTTCAGAGGGAACGGCAAATTTGATAAGCGCCTCATTAAGAAATATACAATTAGAACTATTCAAGGAACAACCTGATTTATTAACTTTAGAGACACAGGCAACATCCATTTTTCAACTACTACAGTCCACAATTAATACTGCCGATGGTGAAGACAGATATCAGGAATTGTTAACTCAGATGAATGATTTTATAGATAATTTGCAGAATTATAATACGATTGTCACTTCGTCACAAAATTTTGAAGCTTTAATAAATGAGTTACGCAATAATTCGGAGGCATTAATAGATAATGATGAATGGAAAGGCAAATGGTCCCTTCAGTTAAATGAGCTAAAATCCCAGATTGCAACACTTCCGATTTATACTGGGTTGGAAAATGAGAAGTTGTTAAGTTATTACAGAGCATCTTCTTCAGATATATTAGATGAAATGATTCGTTTATATATTGCAGACCATAACGCGGTACAACAAGGAATTATTTATCTTTTTAGTCCTTATCGGGAATTGGCCTTATTCTCATTAGTATTAGCCCTTTTTCTAGATATTGCAGCATTTATCACTGGAATGTTTGTTGAGGTAATTGAGCAGAAGCAACAAGAAAAAAATATAAATCACACAGATATTACAGAAAAAGAACCGGTAGAAGTTTTTGATAGCGAATATCTTTCGTTTTCTATTCTTGGACTTAATAAATACATTTATTTGAGCGGTGATTATGTGCATGAAGAACATAAAAATATATATTGGGCAATTAAAGATGGTAAAGAAATTGAAATAGTTCTGCCAGATATAGATTTAAAAGCAGGTCTATATACTGAACAAAACGGCAATTGGAGTCCAATTGCAGAAAGTCAATCGCTCCAACTTATATCAGAACCCCAAGATGGAATATATATAGATTGCACAATAAAGTGTCGGGAATACGCTTTAATCATCACTACAGAAGCCGATAAAAAAGAACATTATCTAACCACTATTACAGAGAATATACCCGCTTATATATTAAAAAATGATCATTTGGAGATTACTCCGGCATATTTATTAAATGAGGAAAAAGAAAAAGTTATTATTGTAGCTTTAAACCAAAAAGGAACTGCAGTTATAGCAGTTTATATATGCGATAAAAAAGTAATATAATGACCTCATATTTTGGTTCATATATAATACTTGTGTTTACACTATAAGTCTCCTATTATGAAGGCTTATAGTGTATTCTGCGCATAATTCATCTCTTCTAAGTCAATATTTCTAAACTTATTTTACTTATGTATATCAAAATACATCATCAGCTACCAATTTCCAGCCAAAAGCCCCTCGCTACTATCTATTGAAACATGTGATTAATCCGCCTGCCAGCAGTCGTAATCAGGAAATTTCTCTTCCTTAAACTACACACACCTTCTTTTAGCAAGACTATCTTCCACCTGTAAAAAAACGATATAGTTTCGGCATTTTCTTGTCACAGCATGACGATATTATTAGAACAACTGCTATTGTAATTATTGGTAAAACTATATACTCGGCATACAGTATCACATCACTTTGCTTAATAATTCTGACACATACATTTTGAAGAATTGTCAACAATTTACCATGTAAAACAAATATCATAAAGCTATGCTTAGATACCAACAGAAACATTTCTGATAATTCTTTCGTTCTCTCCGCATATTTTGCAAAACTAAAAATTGCCGGAAAGAAAAATAATATTGCTGCATAGCTAAGGGCAGATGAAAAAATGCTACTACCGTCATTGATATATACTAATGCTATGGCTGCCAATGCTGCAATAATTACGCCTTTGATTTTAATATGTACTGGTTTTGGATTAAAGCCCGTCCAAAGACCTAATGAGAAAAATGGAATAGAGCTTTTTAAAAAATAACCATTATCATATAAGAATGGTATTTTTCCTGCGATAATACATATAAATCCTATAATCAAAATGGCAGAAGGCAAACGTTTAACACATAATACTATTAGTGGATATAGCAAAAATGAAACAAATAATTCCCTTACAAACCATAGCGGATCATAAAGAGTCTTTTTGATAAACGGAATTCCAAATAAGTTTAATAAAAGTTCTTTTAATGTCCATTTTGTTACATCATCAAACACAAAAGGCAGAATATAATGCCCCCCATTCAAATACAAAATAGAATAAATTCCAAATCACAAAAGGGAGCAATAAAGATTTCATTTTCTTTTTTATCATTTCAAGATAAGGACGTTCTTCCAACGAAACTGCCAAATATCCACTTACAATAAAAAATATGGGTACTCCGCATTGTGCAAGCTTGGATAAAACCGGAATTAGAACAGGCGGTTGTGCCTGCGCATATCTGAATAAATTACCTGAATGAACATATACCACCATAATACACGCACAGACTTTTAGTATGTCCAGATATTGGCTTCTTGTTTTTTGATTTATCATACAAATCCTCTCCTAATTTATAAATTAGTAATATTCACAATCCCTATCCAAAAACTTTTTAATTAATCAGTTAGATATCACATGATAATTTGTTTATAACGATATTTTGTGATTTAAATTTCCTGTCACATACTATCAACTCAATTTCATAACCACAGATTCATATTTTTTATAAATTTTGCATATTATCTCTTTCATTTTGGGTACAAGATATGTAATAAACCTTTGTATCGTGGCTTTATACAAAATGCCTAGTATAAGTGAAGCGATAAATATTGCAGCAACAAGCAGCAGCACCCAGCATAATATATAATCATATCCGAATCTATTATAAATAAGTTCCCATAAATATGGTCTAAGATATGTTTTTATAAACAAATTGTCATGTATAATATATATCAGCAAGGATAAACCTGATATATAATTTACACATTTATTCTTAAATGACAGATATCTTCCAATATTAAACATACCAAATGCCATAAAGAGTAAAAATGGGCTACAATTTTTATTCCAATGAAAAAGCTGTTCCTCAAACAATCCCATATGTAATCCAAGAATATTAGTGACAAAAACAATTAAAATATTTCCACAAAATCCTACAATCATAAAAACAATATTCATCTTGACATTGTTACAAATCCCCCCCCGCACATATTTTTTTATGTATGCCATGATAAAATATATTGCTATCCACACAATCAAATCGGAAGAATAAAAAGCTCCATGAATATAATTAAAGCCACAATATAAAATCCCTAATATTGTCGCCGCTTTCAGCAAACTATCCTGTTTTAATGAATCTATACAATAATTCAGCATTGGATGAATGGCATAAAATATTATATAGCACACAACATACCAGTTCGTATTAAAATTAAACGGAAATAATGCTTTTATAATAAGTATAAAAGGAATATTTCCGCCTTTTATCAGCAATGCTGCTACAAGGCATATAAAAGAAATGCTCCACACCTGAAATATCATTGTGAATAATTTCCCCATATTCACCTTTTTGCTTTCCAATAAGAACCAAGCTGAACACATAAAAAATATGCTATTGCCAAGTGCACCCGAATATCGAAATATAATTAATACAAACGTCTGAAAATCAGTGGTGGCATGCCTAAGATTCACAGCATAATTCGAGTATGGTATATATAAATTTTCATCTGCTAGTGTCTGTACAACATGACTCAAAACAATTAACAATATCGCAAACACCTTGATCAATTCAATTCCTGAATTTCTTTTAATACCTTCCATAATAGTAATTCTCCCTGTCTAAAAAGACTAAATATATCATAAGTATGTGTATATCCTTTATTTTCAGTTCTTTTCTCTCTTCATCCTTTTAATCAATAATCTTTTATAAAAAATAAATTCCTCTGTTCTATAAAAAACACCAAGCCATACAATGAATGATAATCCCAAAGAAATGGCTACCTTACCCACAAATATATTAACCTTACTTACAATCCAATAAGATAGTATTGCTACTATAACTGTAATTCCTAAATAACACATAAATCTCTTCCAATATTCATTAAATCTGAGCTGGAAAGAATAATGATACACAATGTATGCGTCAAACCATATTGAAGTACTTATCTTGCTGATTGTCGTTCCTAAAAATACTCCTATTAACCCAAAATATTTGGTTAGTATAACAGATACTATCAAATTAATTGCAGCCTCTATCCATGGTTTCCATTTATAGTGAACGAAGAGTCCATCTGCAAAAGTATAAATTTCTATTGGCTGCAACATACCACTCAGATAACAGTTAAAAACCACAATACATACCACTATCTTATCTAAATGATATCCTACTCCAAGCCATAGTAAAATAAATGGTTCCAGCAAATTTAACAGGCAAACAGCAACAACCATATATATGCTTCCATATAAAAAGAAAATTTTTTTAAAAACCTCATACTTTTTATCTTTACTTTCTTTTGCACAAAGATTTCCTACACCTCCTGTAACTGCGTTTTTTATCATCACTGTAAAAAATAAAACCATCTGTATGACCATATCGTAATTAGAATAAATTCCAACTAAAACAGTACTAATTAACGCAGAAATAATTAAATTATCTGTAGCGCCCAAAACTGTTCCATTAAATTTTATAGAAAATGTTCCTAAAGCGTTTTTACATACTGCAAGGACTTCTTCCTTTTTCAACATTAGTACTTTTTTCCTAATAAACGGAAATAATACAATTGCTTTTTTATAAATACAGTAATTACTAATAATCATCAATACAATTTCTATAACAAGATAAATAATATAATTACGCGTTATTAACAAGAATACGCTTTCCACAGCACTCTTTATCACTGCAAAAATAGAAAGATATCGTTTATTAATATATTCCATTTGATATATGCCTAGCAACGACGTATACTCTGCCCAAAAATAAGATATAGATGTTTTTAACAGAAAAAGAATATAGATAACTTTTATGTGTTCAACATTAGGAACATCTGTCAGTATTTTATCTAAAAACGGAATCAGGCATACTCCCGCAAGTAATATGAAGCATCCGATAAATGTATAAATAGCCTTGTACAACTTTAAGTATTGACAAATCTTTTCTTCATTTCCCTCTGCAACCGGTTTATACATATCATAAACGATTGCAGAACCAAGCCCCAGTTCTGCTAATGAAAGCATTGATAAAATATTAGAAAATACCCCATTGACTCCGAGATATTCTTTTCCTAGGCAATATACAAAAATCGTACGCATACCAAATTTCATAATAATATTAGTAATTTGATATATGACAGTTGCAATTAAATTTTTTCCTGCATTTTCAGTTCTTGATTTCACTTATCAACTCCCACGCCCTAACAAATGATAAAAATCAATCCCATAAAATTTCATATGACTAATCATTGCATTAAAATAGAATAATGCCCTAATTCCGCATGTTACAACTAATATATTCATAAGTAAGCCTATCTTCTTTCTCGACTTATACAGTGCGTCTACGATAGGGCAAAACATCATACATATCAACATAGAATTCCTATCCAACAAAACAGGAAATGTAATTGAAACCGTTAGTGTTATGTATGTATATAGACTTATCAAGCCCCAATCATCATTATCAATAAATTTACATTTTCTCACTTTTAAGAGGATTATAAATATCGCCAATGTCGATATTGGCAGAAATATATACCATATATTTACTTTATAATATGCTTCTTCGCCTGCATATCCATCCACTTTTCCTACCAATGTCTGAACATATAAATTTGAATACTTAGCTAACACTTGACCAAGCCATATAATTACAGAAGGCGCTAATCCCATAATCAGCAATAGCACAATCTTTATACTCTTATTCTTTTTTTTAACCAGCTCATAAACTCCCTGAACAGCTAATACAAATATAATAGAATAATGTATCAAGCACAAAGAAATACAAGCTAAATAATATAATGTTTTATGCCCTTCTTTATATAATTTGTAATAAGCTAAAATCCAGATGGAAAATACTAATACATTACGGATACCGGAAATTATGATAAAAATAGAGCATCCACCAAATAAAATTATAATATATATAGAAAAAGTCCTCATTGATAGCTTGTTACTTTTCATTCTATTTGATATCAAGCAATAAATAGAAGCGCCAAATATCAATACTGTCAACGCTGGCAAAAAACCTTTTTCCCCTGTTTTTCCAATGCCATACAATAATATTCTCCAAACAACCATCCCACTATGGTCTCGCCCAGCGCAAACATCATCAATTTGCTTATAGTGTTTATATAAATCATCACTCACAGACGGCTCTGCCCAAAATGCAATAATCGATAATGCCACAATAAATATTATCCATGTCACTTTAATTGTATTGTTTCTACAACGAATAGGAAGAATTAAACCAATCGCAACTTGGCATAAAAAAATAATACATATGCCGATCGCACAATAAAACAACATCTTACTCATTTGTCACCTTACCTTGCAATTCACACCAAACTATAAATATATCTTTTCCACATATCCGCAATTTTCTGTTCACTATGAGTTTCTCTGATTTCCATTGCGTGTTTACCCATACTTATTTTTAACTGCTCATCTTCAATCAATCTGATAATTCTATCTGCCATACTTTCTACATTTCCTCTCGGAGTAAGTAAGCCATTTACACCATCTTGAATCAGCTCTCTAGGTCCTCCACCATAACAATCAGTTGCAACCACGGGAAATCCCATTGCCATAGTCTCCATAAGAGCATTTGGCATGCCTTCATAGTCTGAGGAAATCACATAGATATCTGAATCAGTAATTTTATTATGCACATCAAGCTGAAAGCCTTCAAACACTACGTTTTTTTCTATTTGTAGTTGACTGCATAATTTTTTCAACTTTTCTTCTTCTACGCCAACACCAAATATCCTTAATATATATTCTGAATGTTTTTGGCAGACGATGCTAAATGAATTTAATAAAAGCGAATAATTTTTCTCTGGCATCAGCCTTCCAATTGCAACGATTTCTTTATTTCTTTTATCAGTTTTATAGGGCAGATTATTCATAACCGGATTATGAATCACTATGCCTTTTTTCTGTATTTTCCTTGAATAATATTTCCTTTCCTCATTTGTTTGAAAAACATAACCATCAGCTCTCCAATATAAGGCCTTTCTTAACAGTTTTGATTTATATGATAAATTATCATATTTAGGTGCACTTCTCTCACTTACAACAACACGTGTCTTTCCACCAAGTAATCTCACAAAAGATACAAGTAAATTTGCATATATACCCATTCCTATTATTACATCTATTTTATGTTTTTTTGATATCTTTAACAAAGTGACTGCATCGGTAACTATCGTTTTATTTCCCTTTAATACACATAGTCTCTTTACTTTCTTAGGTACTGTATATTCTTTCTCCTTTTCATCACCTGTAATAAGATATACGCAATCTTTATCTTCAGTGCTAAATGCGCCAGCAATCACTACTGTTTGCCGCTCAGAACCCCCTCCTGCCAATCCTTCTGAAACAAATGCAATTCTCATGTCTTATTTTCTCTCCAATATTTTTATTTATCCAAAAGTTTCTACTATCAAAACCAACCTAAAATCCCCCATAAATAAACACTGTATCTCCTTGATAGAAAAAAGCTATCGTTATTAAAATCACTGTCCATAATATAAACCACGATGAGAACTTATTATAATCAAGCATAACATATACAGCTTCACCTTGTTTTTTCCACAACATATAAATACATATAGCAGCAATCAATATAGCAAATATAATTGTATACACATAGATATAATGAACACCATCTGCCATAACAAACATTCTGTGTATTATTATCAATGCGTTTTCCATGCTATCCGCCCTAAATAACACCCATCCCAGATTAACAAACATAAACGTCAATATAATTGAAATACCTCTGCTTAATCTCTTGCCAGCAGTTGTTTTTATATGCCATCCTTTCTGCTTCACCCAAACCGTAAATAATTTATGGCTCACAGAACCAATTCCATGATATAGTCCCCACAACACGAAAGTCCAACCGGTACCATGCCAGATACCACTCAATAGCATTACTATCAATATATTACAGCATGTCTTATGTACACCTTTCCTGTTACCTCCCAGCGGAATATACACGTACTCTTTAAACCAGCTTGACAAGCTAATGTGCCATCTTCTCCAAAACTCTGTTGGATTCTGTGCAATATATGGCAAATTAAAATTTCTTCCTAAGTCATACCCTAGTGCTCGCGCAATCCCTACTGCCATATCCGAATAACCTGAAAAATCACAATATATCTGAATAGAATATGCCACTGTTGTTAAAAGTATCGATAAGCCACTATAGGCAACGGGAGCTGCATACACTGCGTCTACTGCGCGCCCCAGGCGATCTGCTATAACACCCTTTTTAACAATACCCATTAAAAAAATCTGCACACCGGCTACAATATTCTGCATTTTAACGGGATGCTGCTGCTCCAGTTGTTTTAAAAAGTCATGTGCTTTTACAATTGGACCTGACGTAATTTGCGGAAAAAATCCTATGTATAAAGCGACTTTTTTAAACGATTTCTCTATCTGGATTTTTTCCTGATAGGCATCTATAATATAACTCACTGCCTGAAAGGTATAAAATGACAACCCCATTGGCAAAGCAAGCGAAAGAGTTCCCCCCCCATTCTCAATTAATAAAATACTATACTTATATATTGCCAATACACCAAATTCAAACAGTATACCAAAAAACAGAATCAATTTTTTAATATCTTGTTTATTATTTGAAAACAACCTTGCTGAACTGTATGCGGTAATTGTTTGAAACAACAATATCGGCAAAAAGCGAATATCGGCATATGCATAAAAAATATAGCTTGCAACAAGCAAAATATTCTGCCTCATGGTTTCTTTTTTGGACAACCTGAGTATAGTAAAAAGCATTATGGCAAAAACAACAAACGCCACAGACAATATGTTCATCTAAAACTGTACCTCCTGCATCTCCATCAAAATATGGTACAGCTCGTGCGCAATAATTGCATGTCCGTCTTCATTTAAATGTCCCTGTCCCATTTCTGTATTTGCAAAGCCATATGGAACTATATAGCTTGATTCATATGCTGCCTCAAAGGTTTCTCCCATATCAGCAAAAATAATACCGTTTTGCTCACAGGCATCTTTAAATATATCATACGTTTCTTCATCTCTTACAATCAGCATTTCACTACCATTTAATTCAACTTCGGGGTGATAGAATATAATAATTGGATTTTCATATTCTTCACGGATTAAAGTAAATACTTGATTTAGCAATTCATTATAATAACTCGCATCAACAATGAGTTCTGTCTGCTCTTCATGTGATATCTGTAATCCGAACGGCTCACCTTCTACCAGCTTTATATTTCTTAATTGATCGCTTACAATATGCCTTGCAAGTGGCAACATTTGTCTAAAACATACTTTCATTTTTTGCTTTGCTGTAAGATAGTGAACTAAATTGTTTCCATTAGAAGATGGATCATATATGGTTTGATTCAAACCATCCTGTAAATCATCCATGGAAAAAGAAGTTGAATTAACCTCTATGATTACCGCATTTGCACCTTGAAACTCGCTAATTCCAGCTTGAAATCCTTTTACAACTTTTGGGAAATAATTCCCAGAACATCCGATACTATAAGCTCTCAATCTGTCATTTGTTCCTCCTAAGAGTTTATTTAAGATGTAAGTCATATTTTTTTCCTGTGCAAGATAAATTCCCTCCACATGCGATGAACCCATTAACAAAACATATGATTTCTCTAATTCCCCATTGATGTTGTTATAACCGTTTTTATCAAAACGGATAATGCTATAACCTTCTGTTCCATGTACATTATACGTATTTGGGATGTTTATCCCTTCTGTTGCCCCATGCTGTCTGCTCACGAAACCACATCCAGAGCCATATGCCATATATAATAAATTACATATTAAAAAACTACATAAAAAAGCCAACAATGCTTTATGCCACTTTTTCATTTATATATCCTCTCTAGAAATTCTATCCAATCAAATTGATCATATCTCCTATGCAGCAGAGAAACATATTGGGGAATTATATCAACAAAATCTTTGTCTTCAGAACCTTTAATATAAAATGCTGTTTTCAATTCTGGGTGATATTTATGTGTAAACAGTACGCCATTACGCCCCCCCCGCACAACAAAATCATCAAATTCTTTCATGTCATTTATTGTACAGTAGTTCCTATCATTCATAATATAAAAGCAGTTATCCCAATTCATGCGCTGCTTTCTCTCATTCCATTTTTCCTGTGCATTTTCAACTGAGAGATAATGCACCAAATGCAGCTTAATATCTTTTAACAATGCTACCGGATAACCTTCTTTTTGACTTTCTTCTTTTAATTCAGCCATTGGTTCATCCAAATAGTCGTGTATATTTTTAATAAATTTAATATAATCTCGCGCATCAAAATACATATTAATAGTTGGCGAACAGAACTTTTGCTTTAAATCATGATAAATCATTCCGCCAGTGCAATCGCTCGAAATTAGTGTAAAATTTTGATTTGTAAGTTTACGGCGGTTACATCTGTTAATTGTGATATCTCTTACACTATCTCTTATTTGCTTTAATTTCTCTCTCATAAATTTCATTTTTTCTCCGTATTCAAACAATCATATAAAATACCTTCCAGTTTTTTCACTTGCTTTTCTTCTCTACAATTTTGAGTTGCAAAGTCTCTGCCCATTTCCGCATAAGATACACAGACATCTTCATTGTGCATCTTATTTAAAGCCACACACATTGCTTTTCTATTACGTCCAACGATACCACCCGGCAAATATCTATTTATACCAACATCAGTAGATACAAAAGCACATCCTGCCGCCATTCCTTCTATAAGTGATACAGGAAACATCTCTGTAATACTGGTAAGCATATATATTTTTGATCTTTTGATATATTCAATAGTATCTTCTCTGTTTTGTTCATATAAAATTTGCACTTTTCTCACACCATATTTTTTATCTAATTCATACTTTTTCTTAATTATTTTTTCATAATATTTATTCTTTCGAGGTCCAATTAGCATCAATTCATAATCCTCTACATTTGACTGATAAAATAGTTCCATACAATATACTTGATTTTTTCTCTTACAAAATGTTCCAACATTGATTATTCTATTTTCTTTGGGTAAACTTCTCTGAAAAAATCTATCGTCAACTGCGTTATATAAAATATGGCAGTCTGTGATGCCATGCTTTTTAAAAAATCTGTTTGCATAATCTTCCTCATGAAGTTGTGCAATGGCATCATACTTTTTTATATTTTTCCATTGAAAAGGAAAAAAACACCGCCAACGTATATCGCCCCAAATTTTTCTAATCAAACCATATAGCGAGAAGTCATTATACTGATTCCATGACATATCTGATATTCCATGAATCATCAAAAATTTTTTGCATGGAATCTTATCCAAAACAGGTAACAACCAGTCCACATTCCAGCTTTCCAGACAGACATTAATCATAATATCCATGTCTTTTGATAGGTCGAATACCATATCCATGTACTGTTTTTTATTTCCAAAATGTAGCATAAACTCGTTATAGGCTTTCAGTCGGATAATTTTTATATTATTATGTACTTCTGATTTTTTTACTTCTTTTCGTTCACCAGTCACCACTGTTACATTATGTCCCAATTTAACCAGTCCTTCTGCCTGATACTGTGTTACTATGGAAACGCCATCAGCATTTGGATAATAAGATAATGATGTAATTAATATATTCATTTGCACCTCCTTACTTCTTCCATGTTTTATCAATATTCACAATTTCGAGTAAGAGCTAACTTTATTCGCCTTAAAATGTTCCTATTAATATCTTAAATTTAGTTTCCCAATCACAAACTTTAATTCCACAAGTCATTTCTGAATTTTTTAGTAAATTAACTCGATTTTTTATTGTCTTTTTATAATTAACAACACTTTCTAAATATGGAATCAGTTCTGAATGTAAATATGGTATATTGTACTCCATTAACATTTGAGCCATATGCAAGCATATATTTTTATAAAAAAATATACCGTAAATTTCACCTTTTATTCTCTTTAATAAACCATTTTTTCCACATGTTACACTATCTTTATATCTTATATGTTTTATGTAACTGTTTTGATCCATATAAACGGTTCCACATGAAAACGCAAGTGCTGCAACCAAAAAATCATGAGAGGGCATTTGGTTATTTTCATAATTAACTCTAGCAAGCTCTATAGTTAAGCGTAATACTTCTAATGAAAAAACAAATGTACATCCTGCTAGTCTTCCTCTGGTGAATAAAGCTTCAAGTTTATTCGGCATATTACTAATATTATTAAATCCTATCGAATTTAAATCTTGATTTACAAGTTTTACACTAGATGTATACAGCTTAATTGGATCATTGATATTTTCAAGTGCAGTAATTGCGTTATACAATTTTTCTTCTTCCCATATATCATCTTGGTCAGCAAAACAGTAATAATCGCATTTTCCAATCAACGACGTTAATTTAAGGAAACTTTTTTTATATCCTATATTTTCTTCAATAATATAATTAATTTTTCCTTTGTATTCCTCGCATAATTTATTTATAACTGAACATGTATTATCACAAGAACCATCATCCCTAATAAAAATTTGTATATTGACATCTTTTTGTTTAAAGATGGAGTCCACTTGCCTCTTTAATGTTGATTCACCATTGTATGTAGATAATAAAACTCCAACTGTCTTTAACTGCTTTACCATTAATGCAATCTCCCTAGCAAAGTATTAGCAAAAAAGATTTTCATGTTATATATCCTTCTCAATATGCCCTTTCCATCCCGTCGCAGGCACAAATTTTAACGACTCATCATATCGAAGCTGTAATGCGCATTTTGAGTCAAGTCTTTTATCATTTGAAACAAAATAAATGTCTGTATTCCCATCAAAAAATTTATATTTTGATTTTGTCTGACTGCACTGGCGCAAAGTAGGAATTTTAGAAACATCAAATCCCATCAGGGAAGCAATTGCTTTGTCAAAATATACCGGGTTACTGCCCGCTGCTATCATCCCTACCTGTTTTGGACTCGGTGCAACCGGACCATCTTTCTCCCCCGAAATAATCATGTCTGCAATAATAAAATACCTTCTTTGTTTTGTCTCCTGTAATTTTCCATTTTTATCTGCATATAAAATAATCTTATTCAAATCAACAATTGTTTTACTAATCGTTTCATTTCCATACCATGAGCCGTTTTCGTATTTAACACCGCCTATTTTAAGCAAAGTAGTACAAACCGCGATGCCGAACCAGATTAGTCTTGCCTTGAATAAATATCCTTTATCCTCCAATATGTATTTTTTATCATACAGCCTACTTCTAATCGACTGTATTATATTCCTGTCTTTATATTCGTCTCCGCCTTCTTCTTTTGAACCATAACTGTGATGCGGCAAAAAATCTTTTTGTGCATTTATGCCAACAAGATTTTTTAAGGCTATTGTTACGCCCGCTTTTTTATGAGTTTTGGGTTTGGGCATATTAATAATTACATCAGCGTCCAGCACATATTGAGAAACACAATATTCATGTATATTATCATGATGATGTGTAATTAAGTTATCTGATGGATACATAACAATCCTCAGCTTATTTGTCGCTGCCTGATCTATGCCATAAAATTCACTTTCTGTTCCTAAATTAATGACTTGTGATGGAATATTATCTTTTAAACTGCGAGTAGATAATCTCCTTTTTACCACAGTTACCTGTTTTCTGAAATCCTGCAACTTAATTTTAAGTCCTTTTTCTTTATAGTAGGTAATCAATCTATCATATCCGGATTCTTTTATCAGTCTTTCAAAATCACATTCCTGCATAGGTGCATCACCGATAATCACACTTCCGGTTCCATTCAATGCCTTAAAAACATAATCTAGCACTGGTGCTACAACGGATGGGTGC
Source organism: Butyrivibrio sp. (assembly GCA_023664865.1). Lineage (GTDB taxonomy): Bacteria > Bacillota > Clostridia > Lachnospirales > Lachnospiraceae > UBA3282. The sequence continues at coordinate 58,852 of JAMPEU010000017.1, forward strand.
GTGTATAAGCACTTTTCTCCACCCTTTATATTCGTATTTTGATCCAACACTAAATTAGGTTTAATTAAAACATGATCGCCTTCATGAATAAGAGAAGCAAATGGATTCCATTCTTTTGTTCCAATATGCTCTTGATCCATTTTTAATAAAATCAAAGCATTTCTTACAGCATCATAAACATGATTTTCTACATCAGAAATTTCATTAAATATGTATTCAGGATAACGCTCACCTGGACGAAAAAACTTATCATTAGGATATTCATAATTGTCTGTCTTTGATATACTAATATAATTATTCATTTTTCTTACCATATCTCCCTATTCTATGAACCATATATTCTGTATCGTCCCCAAACACCCCACACCCATGAGTGTTTTCAAATAGCCAGATGCCCGGACATGACAGATTTCCTTCAATAATTACAACCTGATTTTTATCATTAATACAAAAGTCCCAATTAGCAAAACCAATATCCGGTAAACAAGCATGGAGTTTCTTAGCATAATCCATTGCCTTATAAACCATTGGGACACGATATCCCTCGAACTTAATATTTGTATCAGGATGAATTTCATATGTATTCATATCACAATCATGCGCATATTCTGATAAAATACCGCTTTCGTCCAGCGCAATATACATCCCGCCTGCATGTGCATTATCTAAGTGTGATTTTCCACGCCCTATCCGCATGATAGGCGGCGCTGCTTTAATAGTATCCTCTACTCTGTATGTCATAATCCTGAGTGTGTTGCATGATTCTGGATGCAATGCTGTATAGTGTGCTTCCTGCTTTACCTTTTCCTGTATGATGAAATCTGTTTTATACTGATTGAAGATATCATTGATATCCCTTCCCGTAATACAGTCTTGTCCATTCTGCAAAATAATCAAATCAACGCCATGTCCGGAGCTTTCGCCAACTGTCGGCTTTATAATACATTCTGTTTTTTGGTTTATGGCTGCTAATTGTCGGACTAATCTGTCTCTGCTAATAGGATTTCTGTCCCCATCATAGAAGCATCCCCCCCCGCAGCCTCCGTAACACTTTGGCACTGTCAAATCTTCGTACTGTGCTAATACTTTTGCATATAAAAATTCAATATAAGCCTTATTGCATAAAATCCTTGCTATCCTGTCAGGATTTGTCTGTGTTTCAAGTTTAGTGGTGTATAGATATTCAGGAAAATACCGCACATCCAGTTTTCCGCTGTATGCGTAATATTTTTTATGCCAGTAAAGCGGTATCTTCTTTCCGTAATGCTCTTTCCAGTAATCCTGTATTTGTTCTATTTCGTCATGACTAAAATGAACGTTTCTTATTCTCTTGCCTTCTTTACCGAACAGAACACCTTTCCATTCCATTATCCATTGTTTTTTAATACGAATATTTTGACTTTTATTTTCTATTTTATATATGTAATCTCTGTATATTTGTTTGAGCGACATTTATTTAATCTCCAGATGATAGATAATTAGTTTTTCTGTTCTTCACTAATATTAACTGACACAAGTTTATCTTCATTTTAATATTTTGCATATTGATGAAACACTCACTTATACAATCCTTGTATATCAAATTTCTCCCCAAAAATATAATCAAACTCGTCCGGTTCAAATGTCATATACCCGCTTCCGTCAAAAAACGTTATTTCCCCAAAGCGAATCTGATTTCCTTCATTATAAAAATCAATCCTGACTTCCGGAAAAGGTTTCGCTAAGATTTCCGCTGCTTGTTTCAGTTCATCATAATTTTTCGGTTTATTGATTTTCCTGGTCAGAGGTTTTTCATCTGCCCTAATAACATTCAATCTATTATAGTCTGCATCAAAGATTCCAAAACCAGCCTTATCCCCAACTTTCCTGTCTGCAATAACATATAAATATTCTGCTTTCCCATTAAAACAAAAAAATTTATAATCAATCAGTCCTCCTGTTTCCGGATTCGATGGAATTAACTCTTCTATGATAATTCTGTGCTTCTTTCCATCGTAAACCCATTCCCGCCCCGGATGTTTCTCATGTACCGGTTCATTAACCCACTCTGCCATCTGTCTGCGGACTGCCGCCTCATCAATCTTCGACTTATCTTCCACCAGTATCACGGCATTCCCACCGCCGCCTAATGTGTCCTTTATGACAAACGATTTCGGAAGTTTATTAAAGTCTATTTTCTTCGGACTGTCATATACCCCGTACAGTTTATTTAAGATACTGCCTAATCCGCATTGTTCCACATATTTCCGCACTTCATATTTATCCGCACACTGCGCCATAAGTTCATTGCGGTAATAGAGCTTGTACCATTGCAGCTTTTCCGTGAAACGCTCCGGATTTTTCAGATTAAGCCTATGTCCGGTTTTTAATTTATATTGCATTTTCACCATAATAGAATCCGGTACAAAACTAAGCGCCTGCATAATCCGAACCCGCGTTTTCCGGCTCTTTATGAGCTTTTTGTAATCCATTTACAATCTCCTCCATATACGCCTCAACCACAAGTTCTCTGTCAAACTCTCTCTCCATTTTCCTGCGTCCGGCTAATCCCATTTCTCGTCGTTCTTCGTTATTCATCTGTAGGAATTTCCTCACGCAGGCAACTAGCTGTTCCCTGTTTCTCTGCCCACACACAAAACCTGTCACGCCATCTTCAACCGTGTCCTTGCACCCGCTCCTGTCCGTAGTAATAACCGGACGCCCGCATGCGGCGCTCTCCAAGCAGACATTGGATATCCCTTCCGGATAGTATGACGGGTGGATAGTGCAGTGTGCCCGCTTTATGTATGGTCTTGTATCCTCAACCATGCCGTGATATTTGATAATTCCGTCTTTTTCATATGACGCAAGCATTGATTCATACTCTCCGTCGCATGGTCCCAGCACATGAAAAACCGTATTGCTATATTCTGCCTTAATCTTCCTTGCCGTTTCGAGGTATTCTTCGATTCCTTTTTCCTTTATCACCCTTGCGATAAATAAAAATTCCACACCATCTGAATCGTCCGGATAATCCATCAGATGCCAACGTATTAAATTTACGCCGGAGCCCGGAATTAGTCTGCTCTTACCCTGGTACATGTGGTATTTATTGAAAAAGTTTTGATTCTCTATATTCTGGAAGAATAAGCAGTCCGCATGTTTTGCCGCCATTTTATACAGCATAATCATGAACCGCTGCATAACGCCTTTATTTTCAACGGCGGTTCCCAAACCTGAAATATTCATCAAATAAGGCAGTTTCATTTTTCCCGCGAGAATCCCGGCATATATATCCACTTTTGTTGTATACATTAAAATCATGTCCGGATTGATTTTCTTGAATATTTTGTAATAGGAACGGATTAGCGGGATATCTTTGAACGGATTTTTACCCCTTTTGTCTATTTCCACAGGAATAAACTTACAGCCGATTGCTGTCATCTTGTCTACTTTCTCACCATACGGTAGGCAGATATACACCTCATACCCTTCGGAAACCAGCCGCTCCACCAGCTCAAAGCGGAAATTATACAAAACGAAGTCACGGTTGACCAGCACTAATATTTTTTTCATTCTTTCCCCGGCACTCATCAGCTTTTCTCCGTAATCTCCAGCCCAGCCTCCATCTTCACTATGCGCCCAAACAAATCAAGCTCCAGCCACGCCTTCCTCTTATGCCTGTCTATCT
>JAMPEU010000180.1 GCA_023664865.1 Butyrivibrio sp.
CCAATAACTCAGGTTTTCGCATGTCAATTCTCCATTTCGATAATCAGAGTTTAGACAAAATGAAAAAAACGGAGCTCCATGCCTAAAAAGCGGTAAGTCGCTCCTTATTTTTTCATTTTGTCTAAACTCGTACACTCACCGTAATACCGTCTCCCAGCGGAATAACTGCCGTGGTAAGCTGCGGGTGGTGCTTTAATTCATACAGGTATTCCCTCATTCGCGTATGTATAGTCCGGTTTCTCCTTGTAACCGCGTATCTGGATTGAATGATATCCCCGTCCTGAAGCACATTATCGGATAAAAGAATACCGCCCACTGACAGCAGACGCAGTACATGAGGCAGGAAATTTATGTACTGTCCTTTAGCGGCGTCCATAAAAATAAAATCATATGTGCCTTTCAGCTCTTCCAGCACATCTGCCGCATCACCTTCTATCAGGGTAATATCATTTTCCTTCCCCGCCCGCTTAAAATTCTCTCTGGCAACAGGAATCCTTTTTTCATATTTCTCAATAGTAGTTATCTTACAACCCTTAGGCGCATACTCACTCATTAATAACGCCGAGAAACCGATAGCGCAGCCGACTTCAAGTATGGACATCGGCGCTTTTAAGGCAAGCAGAAATTTGATGAAGCTCTGCGTCTCGCTGCGAATTATCGGCACGTCGGCAAGTTTAGCTTCTTTCTCTATTTCATTTAAGAGCGGCGTATTACCCGGTTCCAGAGAGTTAATAAACGCCGCTGTCCGCTCATTGACTATCATCGTCTTCTTCTCCCTGTTCTACATAACCTTCCGACATCACCGCCAGCATTTCTTCCGGTTTCATGGAAGTATTAAGGTCATAAATCCCCGGTTGAATCTTCCCGTGGTATTCCGAAAGAAGCTCTTGAATATAAAATAAATTAGCGTCCCTTATAAGTCCTTTTTCCTGCAGATTGACGCCGATATCTTTTACGGAATCCTCGCTCTTTACATATATGCTTATTGTTCTACCTTCTCCGAAGGTCATCGGTTCTTCTGCAAATACTCTGTATCCATAGTCATAGGCTTTTACCGAGGTATTATATACAAACATTACAACGAAAATTACCGCCACTATTTTGATACAGGTCTCAAAAATTGAACCTATTATCTGTTTTATGTCCATTTAAAACCTCCTCTGTATCCTCAGACCTCCATAATAATCGGCAATATCATCGGACGCCTCTGTGTTTTCTTCCATACAAATTCACTAAGCACGTCTTTAATCGTAGACTTTAATTTCCCCCAGTCAGTCTGTCCCTTACTAAGACAGCCTTCAACCGCATCGTCAACCAGCAGTCTTGCCTCTTCAATAAGTTCATCGGACTCTCTGACATAGACGAACCCTCTCGATACAATATCCGGTCCTGATACAAGCTGGCTTCCATAAGAATCCAGCGCCATTACCACAATAATAATGCCGTCTTCCGCAAGATGCTGTCTATCCCTTAAGACGACATTACCTACGTCTCCTACGCCCAGACCGTCTACCAGAATAGCTCCTACGGGCACCTTCCCCGTAACCTCCGCCTGTTCTTCGTTAATCTCTAGCACATCTCCCGAATGCAGAATAAAAATATTTTCCTTATCAATGCCAAGTTCATGCGCTATCTTCGCCTGCGCCTTCAAATGTTTATATTCGCCATGCACGGGAATCGCATACTTAGGGCGCAGCAGCGTATAAAGCAGCTTAATCTCTTCCTGACACGCATGTCCCGAAACATGCACGTCCTGAAAAATAACGTCCGCACCCTTCATCAGCAGTTCGTTAATAACATTAGTAACCGCTTTTTCATTTCCGGGTATGGGATTCGATGAAAAAATAACTGTATCGCCGGGCACAATAGAAATCTTTCTGTGTATATTGCTTGCCATACGGCTTAGAGCCGCCATGCTTTCTCCCTGACTTCCTGTAGTAATAATTACGGTTTTTTCATTGGGATAATTTTTCAACTGTTCCACATCGATTAAGGTCTGATCCGGAATATTCAAATAGCCGAGATTTGACGCCGTTTCTATGATATTTATCATACTGCGCCCTTCTACGACGACCTTTCTGCCAAATTTATATGCAGAATTAATAATCTGCTGCACACGGTCTACATTAGAAGCAAACGTTGCAATAATAATTCTTGTATCCCTATGCTCCGAAAACAGAATATCGAAGGTTTTACCCACCGTTTTTTCTGACGGTGTAAATCCCTGACGTTCTGCATTAGTGCTGTCGCACATAAGCGCAAGAACTCCCTTTTTACCAATCTCGGCAAATCTCTGCAAATCAATGGCGTCGCCAAACACAGGCGTATAATCCACTTTAAAATCTCCTGTATGAACCACTACTCCCGCCGGAGAATAAATTGCTAATGCTGCCGCGTCTACGATACTGTGATTGGTCTTGATAAATTCAATTCTGAATTTTCCCAGATTAATTGACTGTCCGAACTTAACAACCTTACGCTTGGTATTGTTCATAAGTTCGTGCTCTTTTAATTTGTTTTCAATTATGCCCATTGTCAGCTTCGTTGCATACACAGGCACATTTATCTCTTTTAGCACATAAGGCAGCGCTCCGATATGATCCTCATGTCCATGTGTAATCATAAATCCTTTTACTTTATCAATATTATCTCTCAAATAAGTAATATCAGGGATTACCAAATCGATTCCCAGCATTTCGTCCTCCGGAAATGACAATCCGCAATCCACCACAACAATACTGTCCTCATATTCAAAGGCAGTAATGTTTAGTCCAATCTGCTCCAGCCCCCCTAACGGGATAATTTTCAGCTTTGAAGCATTTTCCTGTTCAATTTTCTTCAAATGTTCCATATCCGTCCTTTCTTACTTTGACTTTTTCACGCAATTTCCATACAATTCAGCGCATGCACAGTACTCCGATTATCCTTAAGATAATTCAATATCTTCAAGCATACTTCCGAATACTCCTGCAACAGCTTTAAGTACATTATCGTCTGTCACGATTTCAT
>JAMPEU010000018.1 GCA_023664865.1 Butyrivibrio sp.
TGCAGCGAAAAGGCTATTTGCACAACATCCGGAACTGCAAAAGGAGGTCGATAATGTGACAGAACGGTTGATTAGACTGCCCAGTGATGAGTTCAGGGAATGGCAGGAAAAACTTGAGGCGAAGCTTAGGGCGGAATACGAAGCGGAATATAAGGCGGAATATGAAGCGAAATATAAGGCGGAATATAAGGCGAAGATGAGCAAACAGGAAATGGAGATTGCTAGACAAAGGGAAGAGAACGCCAAACTGACGGCGGAGATCCGGCGTTTACAAGAGCAACTTCAACTGGCGGGAACGAATTAAAATTAATCCCCTGTAAATGCCGATAGATTTGGCATCTGCCGGGGATTTAGATTACTTCTGCAAAAACGCCCTCTGCGTTGTGATTTCTTCCGGTATTTCTACGCCGGTGTTTTTAAGCTTCTGCATCAGGTTATCCATGTGGTGGAGTTTCTGTGAAAGCTTTATATCATATCGCTCCATCATGTCTTTATACAATGGGTTTATCTTAAGTCTGTCACGTATTTCTTTGGCAAAAGGACAGTGCGTAAACAGAATGGTACGCGCTACCTTGTTAAGGCGCGGTGAACCGGCGCCTTCGTATATAATCCATGACACATAATCGCGTACATACATTTCCTTATAGCTGTTTTTCGCCTTCTGCATAGCGATTTTAATCTTATCCTTTGCATCGGCGGAAAGGTCTCTGTTCTTCTTATAGAACTGGATATAATCGAAGTATTCGCTGGTAAGCGAAGGCTCCGAAACATCGTTCCAGCGCGCACCCTGAATACGCTTGCACATTTCCCAACGGTATTCGCCGGTAAGACGGACTAAAATGCTGTTCAAATCTTCCATCTGGAAGATAGATACCATCATACGCGCGGGTGAGGTACGCTTACGCCCTTCAATTTCCTGCCACATTACGCCGCGGACGCCCACATTCGGCGTCAGTATGACATCGGGAAGGACTTCCACATCGATTGATTCTTTGCCGATGCCAACATCCGGTCTGCTGTACATAGTTTCCCTGTAGTATGCGCCAAAGTCAATCTGACGGAGATTGTCGAGGCTTTTACGCACTTTATCGGCGGATACAAGCGATTCTGACAAATCTTTAAGTACATTGCTTTCCGAAAATACCGGAGAGAAGATGCTTATGCGTCCGAAGGTCATTTTGTTGACGCTGGTAATCATGTTGTTAAGTTCAAATATTACCTGTTCTTTTTTATCGCTAAGCATTCTTGCTTCGTCGGCTGCCGCTATTTTGCCGTTTATCTTCAATTCGCGCACATATGCGGGATAGTCGTTATCAAATTCGTTACGGCTCGGTATTTTGTCTCCTTCATAAATTGCCTTTAGCCATTCGTAGACCGTATAGACTCCGAGAGCGGGATCGCTTGGAATCATATCTACGATGGAGTACAGGTACGCTGCGTTTTCGAGTCCGGCAAGCTTTTCGTCCATATAGCCGAAATTGAAGAACATTTTGACTATCTTAGGCACATTGGCATCGGAAAGACTCTTGAAAAACGCCTTTTCATATACCTGATAGAAAAGTTTGGTAATCGTCAGGCGCAGTTTCCTTGCAGCGTCGTCTGAAGCGTTTTTGTCCGTCATTTTGTTATATTTATCTATACATGCCCTGAAATTGGCGGTTGTCTCGTCGTCGCACTCAGCATATGTGAGAATCGCATTCAAAGAGTCGGTAAGGTTCATCGATTCAGCAGCGGAAGCCTGCTCATGATGCGCTTCGACTATCTCATCGAGAGAGTTAAGTTTTTCTTTGTATTCGCTTATACGCTCACGGTACATATCATTGTCGATAGAATCCTGACTTTCAAGCTGTATCATCATCTTGCTGATTGCGGCTGTGATAGCCGTGGAATCGTTGTCATTCGCCCCAATTCGATAGAGCATACTTGCATACAAATCGAAGAAATCAAGGCGGTTTTCGTTCATCAGCAGATTGGCGATATCCGCCTTATATTCATACATGGCGCGGCAGATGTTCAGTATATGGTGGACGTCATGACTTGAATTCAATAAAACGCCGCGTATAAAATCTGCGCTTTGATATTTGTTCTGCATACCCTCAACAAGCGGTCTTAACTTAGCATAATATCCCTGCAGCCAATCAGGCACATCTTCCTCTAACTTAAGTTCCGATATGGTTTCAAGTCCGGGCAGCGCACGCGCGGTCAGCCCATGCGTAGTGGAAAAGCGGCAATACTCAGAGTAGCTTATCTGTAGATACTGATAGAAATTGTCGCAGTCAAAACGCATCATCTCGTATTGGTCGATTATATCGTTTACTTGTCTGAAAAGCGATGACACAAGTATATTCGGCAGATCTGATTTAGCGCTGAGAATGGTAGCTAAACGCTCACCAGTGCAAGGATATGTTGCAAGCGCAGTATCCTCTACCGCTTGATAAGTAATGACGTATGAATCATAATTAATTCCGCAGACTCCTATTACATCGCCCTTTCGCAGATAAAATTCGCCTCCGGGATATGAGGCGCGCACGGAACCTTTTGTAATTACATGCAAAGCAGTAAGCGGCTGTCCGCTCTGAATAAGCATTGTTCCTGCTGCAAACTCTTTAACTGCCATTGATTATTCCCCCTATTCATGTCGTAAATACCCTCCGGTAATTACTTTAAGCAAATTTTAGTAAAATATATTATAAGACTTTTGTATGATAAATACAAGAAAATACATGAGATTTTTACCTGAACCTGAGATTTTCGTGAAAAAAGATACTGTACTTTTAATTAGAATATGATAGAATATTTATAGTATGTGCAGGAGGTCTATAGCGGTATATGTCAACAGAAAAAGAAGAGATTGAATACAGAAGACGCGTAGTAGGCGAGTACAGGCCTGATGTGGAGCGTCTTACGCGATATCTGCCGTGGCTGGAAGAAAAAGCGGGAAGAAATGTGTCGGAGCAGTTTGAGGGTTCCGGTATAGGCGAACATTCTATTCCGTTTCCTGTCTATGACTCTACATTGCTGGGCTTTGTCAAAGAAGTGCAAAGGACTAAGCTTTTAGACCGCAATTATGTCTATGTCTATTCAAGGAATAAGATAAGGACTGTCGAGGATGAGCTTAAAGCCATCGCGCAGGCGGACATTACACAGATGGATGTGCTGAAAGGCATTCTGTCTAAATATATAATGGGCGGAATGACTAAGGGCAGGATGTGGACCGACGCCGTGCAGAACCGCATTTTCTTAAACGTTGTGCGGAAGATGAAAGAAAATCTGGATTTTTGGGGATAAAGCATATGCTTTAGATAAATATGAGAATGTAAGGAAGGTATTATGGGCGAAAAATCAATACAGAAGAAACAGTACATATTGGAGACGGCACGGAAAGTATTTGTGGAAAAAGGCTATAAAAACGTGACGATGAAGGACATTGTGGAGGCTTGCGAGATAAGCCGCGGCGGGCTTTATCTGTACTTTAGCAGTACCGAGGAAATTCTGCTTGAGGTGCTTAAGAAAGAAGCGGATGAGACTGACGATGTTTTTGCCAAGAAAATATCGGAGGATGATTCGGCGGCGGATATTCTGACGCTTTTCCTTAAGGAGCAGAAAAGAGAGCTTTTACGGAAGAAGGACAACCTTACAATGGCTGTATATGAGTACGCTTTTGCCAATAAGAATAAGAAAAATTCAGTGCTGCGCAAACAGTTTGACGCGGGAGTAAAGGTTATAGAGAAACTTATCGAGAGCGGAATCGCATCGGGTGAATTTTATTGCGAAAATCCAAGGGGGGCGGCATTAAACATCATGTATGTGCTGGAAGGAATTAAGATTAATTCGCAGACAATCGGCATTACCGAGGCTATGGTGGACGAGCAGTTCCTTTATATAATGGAAGGGTTAATAGTCGAGTAAATATATTGGACCCGCTGTAAATCAGGTGGTGTGGACAGGTTGAGAATTAGGCACGGAGGACGTAAGCTATAATGGGAAACGTAAAGCGCATTTATGTAGAAAAGAAAGAGCCGTATGCGGTAAAGGCAAAAGAGCTTAAGGAAGAAATCGGAAGCTACTTAAGTATAAACGGAGTAAAGGATGTAAGGGTATTTATCCGCTATGATGTGGAAAACATAACCGACGAAGTATTTGAAAAGGCGTGCAGAACCGTTTTCTCAGAGCCGCCGGTAGATATTCTCTATTATGAGACAATAGATATTCCGAAGGACGGAAGGGTATTCAGTGTGGAATTCCTTCCGGGACAGTTCGACCAGAGGGCAGATTCAGCCGTTCAATGTGTGGAGTTCTTAAATCCCGCAGTACACCCCAATATTAAAACTGCTGTAACCTACCTTATCACAGGCGGGATTAACGATGAAGAATTTGAAAAAATAAAGGCTTACTGTATTAATCCGGTGGATTCACGGTTGACTGATATGGTCAAACCTGATACGCTTGTTACCGAATATGATGAGCCTGCGGATGTGGCAATTTTTGAGAATATGCCGGAGCGTGAGGACTTTGTGGATATGCCCGGCGTAGAGCTTAAAGAGCTTTATGATTCTCTCGGATTGGCGATGACATTCAGGGATTTTCAGCATATTCAGAATTATTTTGCCACGCAGGAGAAACGTAATCCGACAATGACGGAAATCCGCGTGCTTGATACGTACTGGTCGGATCATTGCAGACATACGACTTTTTCCACCGAGCTTAAGGATATTTCTTTTGACGACGGTTATTATAAAGAGCCTATGTTAAAGACCTATGAGAACTATCTTAAGACGAGGGAAGAGATTTTTGCGGGAAAGAAGGATAAATTTGTCTGCCTTATGGATTTGGCATTGATGGCGATGCGTAAATTGAAAAAAGACGGAAAACTCGACGATATGGAGCAGTCTGATGAGATAAACGCCTGCTCAGTGGTAGTTCCTGTCGAAATGGATTACGGCGACGATCCTGTTATTGAGGAGTGGCTCGTATTCTTTAAAAACGAAACCCACAATCATCCCACGGAAATAGAGCCTTTCGGCGGCGCGGCGACATGCCTTGGCGGCGCAATCCGCGATCCGCTCTCGGGCAGGGGCTATGTATATCAGGCAATGCGCGTGACGGGGGCAGCGGATCCGACCGTGCCGGTATCGGATACCTTAAAAGGAAAACTTTCACAGAAGAAGCTCGTGCGTGGGGCGGCAAGCGGATATTCTTCATATGGAAACCAGATAGGGCTTGCAACGGGCTTTGTTAAAGAAATATACCATCCGGATTATGTGGCAAAGAGAATGGAAATCGGCGCAGTCATGGGCGCGGCGCCGAGGAAAAATGTTATCCGCGGCAAATCGGAGCCCGGCGATATAATCATTCTTCTGGGCGGGCGCACGGGGCGCGACGGCTGCGGCGGAGCGACGGGTTCTTCCAAAGTGCATACGGAGAGTTCAATTGAGACCTGCGGCGCGGAGGTACAGAAAGGCAATGCGCCTACAGAGCGCAAGATTCAGAGGCTTTTCCGCAGAGAGGAAGTCAGCAGATTAATCAAAAAGTGCAATGATTTCGGAGCGGGCGGCGTATCAGTGGCTATCGGCGAACTTGCCGACGGTCTGGAAGTAGAGCTTGACAAAGTGCCTAAGAAATATGCCGGATTAGATGGTACGGAGCTGGCTATTTCGGAGTCCCAGGAGAGAATGGCGGTAGTCGTTACACCGAAAGACGCGGCAAAGTTCTTAGAATATGCAGCAGAGGAAAATCTGGAAGCTGTCGAGGTAGCTGTGGTTACGAAAGAACCAAGGCTGGTGCTTAAATGGCGCGGTAAGGAAATTGTCAATATTTCCAGAGCGTTTCTCGATACCAATGGTGCGCATCAGGAGACTTCCGTGCGTGTCAATATGCCGAACCCGGATGATAATTATTTAAAGAAAATTGCAAGCCCTGCGGTAGATGCGGCGCTTAAGCAGGGGAATGTTAAGAAGGCATGGCTTACTATGCTGAACGATTTGAACGTATGCTCACAGAAAGGGCTTGTGGAGATGTTTGACGCTTCTATCGGAGCAGGGAGCGTATATATGCCTTACGGCGGAAAATACCAGCTTACCGAGACACAGGCAATGGTGGCAAAACTGCCTGTGCTTAAAGGAGTGACCGATACGGTCACTATGATGAGTTATGGTTTCGATCCTTATCTGTCAAGCTGGAGCCCATATCATAGCGCAATATATGCGGTAACTGAGTCAATGGCGAAAATCGTTGCTAATGGCGGCGATTATAAGAAGATTCGTTTTACCTTTCAAGAATATTTCAGACGTATGAGCGATGATGCGCAGAGGTGGAGCCAGCCGTTTGCGGCGTTGCTTGGTGCGTATGACGCACAGATAGGGTACGGACTGCCGTCTATCGGCGGAAAGGATTCCATGTCAGGTACGTTTAACGACATAGACGTGCCGCCGACACTTGTGTCATTCGCAGTTGACATCAATAAATCACAGAATATAATAAGTCCTGAACTTAAGAAGTCAGGGGATAAGCTGGTGCTGTTCAGGATTGCGAAAGATAAGTACGATTTGCCGGTATATGAGAATGTCACTCAGGTATATGATAAGGTTATGACATTAATGTCAGAAGGAAAAATCTCTGCAGCCTATGCGCTTGATGCGGGCGGAGCGGCGGCAGCAGTCAGCAAGATGGCGTTTGGCAATAAACTCGGTGTGGAAATAGACAAGGCAGTTTCTAAAGAAGAACTCTTTGCCAACGGTCTCGGGAATATTATTGTGGAAATGACCGCAGACGCGGCGGAAGAGCTTGCGTTAGCAGAAACAGATATAGCAGACAGAACAGAGAAAGAAAGTAGGTTAGTACAAGGCGGGAATAACTGTATAATAATCGGCACGGTAACGGATAAGCCGTCGTTTGTATATGGAGATATCGAGATTACTATGGAAGAAGCGCTTGACTCATGGAAGTCAAGACTTGATAAAGTATTCCCCTATACAGCGGATAAAGATAAGAGCAAAGTAGCGACGCCGTTATACGAAGCTAAGGAAGTATATATATGTAAGAATAAAGTCGCAAAACCTACGGTATTTATACCTGTATTTCCGGGTACGAACTGCGAATATGACAGCGCGGCGGCTTTTGAACGCGCGGGTGCGGACGTTGTGACGAAGGTATTTAAGAACCTGACGCCTAAGGATATTGACGAGAGTTTTGCCGTTTTTGAAAAGGCGATAGGGCAGGCGCAGATTATTATGTTCCCGGGCGGCTTCTCGGCAGGCGATGAGCCGGACGGTTCGGCGAAGTTTTTTGCTACCGCATTCCAAAATGAGCGTATGAAGGAAGCGGTTATGAAGCTGTTAAATGAAAGAGACGGACTTGCGCTCGGCATCTGCAATGGTTTTCAGGCGCTTATCAAGCTGGGGCTTGTGCCGTATGGCGAGATTACCGGACAGAAGGAAGATTCACCGACGCTGACTTTTAATACCATTAACAGACATATATCCAAGATGGCGTATATAAAGGTGGTTTCCAATAAGTCGCCGTGGCTTAGCAGCGCTGAACTTGGCAAGACTTATGTAAACCCGGTATCGCATGGTGAAGGACGCTTCGTAGCTCCTAAGGAATGGATTAATAAATTGTTCGCTAACGGACAGGTTGCCACGCAGTATGCAGATGTGGACGGAAATATATCTATGGACGAAGAGTGGAATATTAACGGTTCTTACGCCGCGATTGAAGGTATCACATCTTTAGACGGACGTATATTCGGAAAGATGGCGCACTCCGAGAGAAGAGGAGACGCTGTGGCAATGAATATCTATGGCGAGCAGGATATGAAGATATTCGAGTCGGGAGTAGGGTATTTCAGGTAAGCAACTCGGCAATCGCTTGTTCCCAATATTTATCGGGAGTGTCGTACCATGCGGCATTCCCATTTTCTTTCGCACATAGCTGCATTGCCCTTGCTAAAACCGTGCCATGCGCGACTTTTCCGGTCAACATCAGATGTTTCGTTATCTGAGTCCAGTATGGCGCTGCCATTTCCAAGCCGGACTCCTTAAAATCTGCCATGAGTTTATTTTTATCATAATCTATGCTGACAAATTCGTGCGTCCAGTCATTATTATCCTGCTTAAGAATCATAAACTGCGATTTTCCGCCGCTATATAAAGGTACGCCTATAGAACCGGGGTTTAACACTATTTTACCGCCATGCGCTATCGCCCCTTGTATATGGGTGTGTCCGCAAAGAATATACTTATAAGCGCTTTCTTCCATGATTTGCCTTGTTCTATCATCATCAGGCAGCATTTTTTCGTTGTTTCTGTGCGGCGAGCCGTGACAGGCAAGTACAACGGGGCTGTTTTCAAAATTCAACTCTTGTGCAATCGGGAGATTTTTAAAAAAGCCTAAATCTTTTTCCGTCAGATTATAATAACAGTAGTTCATTGCGCCGACGGTCAGATTGCCGCACTTCCAGTCACAATTCGCATCATACCTTCTGCTTATCCAGTAATCTTCTTTATTTCCCCTGATAAAAAAGCAGTTGTACTTATCATTTAAGGTATATACCATTTCCATAGTCCTTTGCGGATACGGAAATTCGCCTAAATAGTCGCCTAAAAAGATGAACGTGTCAATGCCGCGCGTTAAAACATACTCCACGCATTGTTCAAACGCGGCGTAATTACTATGTATATCAGCGAAAACTGCTATTTCCATGTAGGGTGTCCTCCCTTTCTTGATAAGAGAAACAAGAAGATACTTATCGTTGTGCAACAACCCATTTACCGTTTGAATAACTAAATCGTGCATGGCTGATTTTAAACGATTTTTTCTTCATTTCGATTAAAAGCGTGTGCATAAAAAATCCATGTGTAATAATAATACAGTCGTTATCATTTTGGATTATCATTTCTACAAACTGTTCTGCGCGGCGAATAGTCTGTTTTCTACATTCCTTCTGTAAAGAAATATTGAAAAACCATTGTAAGCGTCCGGAGACATTCCAAAATATTAACGGCAGTTTTTTTCTTGAAGTAATACTTGCGCACAGCGGTACTTCATCAATCAGCTCTGTAGAGATAAAATCTTTTTCACCAAATAACTGCGTGGCTGTTTCTCTGCTTCTTGACAAACTGCTAATATAGATATCTTGATAATCTATCCGTGGAGTATTATATAATGAGGAAAAAATCGGTGCGTTATCGTACATTTTGCAATCTTCGTTAAATTGTCTTGATGTACAAAATTTATTCCATTGAAAATTTACTTTTCCATGTCTGATAATAACCGCCTGCATACCTGCTTCTCCATGATAAAATCTAATTGAACCAATTTTTTCCCATTCGGCAACGGCTTTTCTGTTTGTGCTATTTTCTTATAACCAATGTTTTTCATGGATTGAATTAATGAATTTTCGTCTATTGGGTGATGGACTTTACCAAGGTAATCAAATGCGTGAATATATGGCGAGTCGGATACCCAGCTATCACCTGCATTTATCTGGATAATACATGAAACATATTCGGGCTGTACCTGTTTGACTGTCTTTTGAAAACAATCATATCCGATATATTCAATTAATAAATTGGCAATCAATAATTCGGCTTTTGGAAGCTTGTCTGTTTCTTCAAGCAGATTTAATTGTAGGCATTCCAATATATCTGAAATATCTGTATAACGCTCTTTGACTGTTTCTAAATATTTACCGTTAATATCAATACCATATACCGTTTGGAATTTGTTCCTGTTAATATGTTCCAACCCATTGCCGCCGGCAATCCCTAAAATCATAACGGAACGGGCAGGATAATCATTAAGCTGACTTTCCATCATTTGGTTCATGTTCTGTAATTGCATAACCGAGTCCAGCTTCATGTGGTTTTCATAATCAGATAACGATATTTCTTCCCATGGATTAATCATTTCACTTTCTCCGTAAATTAAAGACTTTTGATTATGAAAAGACCTTATAATCAAAAGGGTGCTTATTGATAATCCTTTTGCACCCTTATTGTTTACTGCGTATTTAATTCTGGTTCTATTCTTTGATTTTGTCTAACTCTGCCAGATTAACGCCTAAACTTGTAAGCGTTACTTTCAATTCAATATATCTATTATGCATTGAATTGTAAGTTTCCATATCATTTTTGGCTTTTACTGATAACATCCAACCTTGCAATCTTGAAAATTCATTTACAGAATCTCTTATAATATCTGTTGCGCATGGCATTGTGTTACCTCCTACCTAATGAAAAAGCAACTATTACACTATACTTAGTATAGCATAATCAAGGGCTAAAGTCTATCAATACATTGAAAATTCATATCCATTGAAAAATTTCCGATAAATTTCAACCACTATTTCCGAATAACCTTTCTCATGCCTGAACCGCAAAATTCATGCGGGATTATCTTAAATCCCATTTTTTCGTAAAAGGCTTCTTTGCCTTTTTCGGCAATCAATTGGATAGTGGAACGCCCGCCGATGGGCGTTGTCTTATCAACATATTCACTCAGCATATTGACGATTTTACTGCCAATGCCCTGACTCTGATAATCCGGCTGTACTACAATATCAGCTATTAAAAAGTACATTCCATCGCCTATCAACCGTCCCATTCCGATAGTCTGCTTATCATCAATGGCAATTATGGTGTATAGACTGTTTTCCAGCATTTTTTGTGTCTGTTCCTTGGAAAAGAGCAGCCAGTCAACGCTTTCCCTTAATCTGCAGTAATCATTATAGCATAACGCATTTTCCTTATATCGTATAGTGTTTAAAAAGGTATTCATGATGTTGTACTCCAAAATCTGATTTATCAGTATAATTATATCGTGTTTTTGGTGGGTAAACAATGATAAGAAGGGAGAAATTTGAACATTCTGAACATCTTATTTTCAAATTTCAAAATTTTTCCTTGACAGCATGGTCTATAAGGTGTAGACTCAATACAGGTCTATAAGCAATAGACCAAAACGACTTAAATACAGTAACGTAGATAACAAATCAGGGAGGACACATAAAATGGCTTTAGGCATGGTAGAAGCGCGGTTTGCGGATATTATATGGGAAAACGAACCTTTGTCGTCGGGGGAACTCGTCAAGCTTTGTGAGAAAGAATTAGAATGGAAAAAGTCCACTACATACACAGTATTGAAAAGGCTGTGCGAGCGCGGGATTTTCCGCAATGAGAACGGACAGGTTTCTTCTGTTATAAGTAAAACGGAGTATAACGCGGCGCAGAGTGAGAAATTTGTAGAGGAGACTTTCGGCGGTTCGCTGCCTGCGTTTCTTGCCGCTTTTTCCACACGCAAGTCTTTAAAGAAGGAAGAACTTGAAGAGATAAAGAGAATGATTGATTCTTTGTAACTATTCAACAGGTCTGCGCATAATTCGCAGGCTGAGTAAGAGGGGAGGCTTTATATGATGGAATTTTTTCTGGAGATTTTGAATATGAGTATTTCAGCGGGTTTACTTGGCATGGAAGAACTTTTTCTGAAAATTTTGGATATGAGTGTTGCAGCGGGGTGGCTTATTCTGGCGGTCGTTTTGCTTAGGGCTGTTTCTAGGCGCGCGCCGAAATGGTTTATTTGTTTTTTATGGGCGCTGGTGGCGTTTAGGCTGCTTTGTCCGTTTTCGGTGGAGAGCAAGTTTAGCCTTCTGCCCGATTTAAAAATTGCAAATAGGATAGTGAATAGCGGCAGCGCCTATATTATGGAGAATAATGCGCAGGGCGGTTTGAACTCAGGATATGCAGAAGGAAACGAGGAAGGATATGGAGATGAATATGCGGAAGGATACGGGGAAGGATATACCGGCAGCGGATTGACCGGAGAAAATGACGGAAGTGAAGAAAATGTGCGTTTTGCAGCGCGTAAGCACATTATTGATATATCTATGTCGGTTTGGCTGGTTGGATTTTTCGCGTTTTTGATATATGCGGTTGTTAGTTTCTATGCTATTAAAAAGAAAACCGCCGAGTCTGTGCGGATTCGGGATAATATCTATGTGTGCGACAGGGTTGACATGCCGTTTATTCTGGGGATTGTCAGACCGCGCATTTTCATGCCGTCAGATATTGACGCGGCGTATTCCGATATCGTGCTTACCCATGAAAAAGCGCATATCGACAGGCGGGATTATATCTGGAAGGCGCTTGGATATCTGATTTTGGCGATATATTGGTTTAATCCACTCTGTATTCTTGCTTATGTACTTTTTTGTCGCGATATAGAGATGGCGTGTGATGAAAAGGTGGTTCGCAGTATGGACGCAGAGGCGAAGAAGACGTATTCAGCGGCGCTGCTTTCATACAGTGCGCGGGGAAGGTTGATACCGCGGTGTCCGCTTGCGTTTGGCGAAGTGGGAGTCAAGGCGAGAATCAAGGGCATACTTAATTATAAAAAACCGACGTTCTGGGTAATTACCGCAGCTACACTCGTCTGTGCGGTGGCAGCAGTATGCTTTTTGACTAATCCGGTTAATGACACTTTCATAATAGGCGTTAAGATTCCGGCAAACAGTGAACCGGGCATGTATTATTCAGATGAGGAGATTTCCCCGAATGATGATGCAATTTTTTGCAGCGTAGGGCAGGATGTTGGGGATTCGCAGGTTGAACTGCTGCCGATTGAATGTTCGGAAGAAAATGCCTACGATGAACTTATCTATGTAACACCGGGAATGACCGCTAAAGTCAATGCAGAAAAAGGCGCATGGTTTAAATTAGGAGTATATGCAGGCAATGACAGCGATAAGGATAAAACCATATATGTTACCGTAAGAAATGTAGGCGTAGTCAGGGTAACGGCTACGGCGGAAGCGGAGTCGATTGGAGAAAGCATTGAAGTAAAAGCTCCTGTGCTTAATCCCGACATGCCTACGGGTGCAGATGGTAGTACGATTTATTATGCTGACAGTGAAAAGTTTATATTTGGCGGTTACTATGGGCTTTTCGTATATGACATGGTGAATGAGGAGGTTGTGCGGAGTCTGGACTTAGAGCCGATTGGCTGTAATTACACGCAGGGCGAGGCGGCATGCGAAATCAATGTAACGGCTGACGGCACGACGGTATTTTTGCATCCGATGAATATGGAAGAGATGTATGTATACAATGTCGCTGACAACACCATAACAATAGAACCGAATGACATAAGTAAGTACGTCCTTTATCATAACCAGTATGAAGGCAAAGATTATGCGTCATATGAAAAAGACGGCGAGACCAGATATTTGGCGCTGGTGAATGATACGACGAT
Organism: Butyrivibrio sp.; assembly: GCA_023664865.1. Classification (GTDB taxonomy): domain Bacteria; phylum Bacillota; class Clostridia; order Lachnospirales; family Lachnospiraceae; genus UBA3282. The sequence goes on from JAMPEU010000018.1 coordinate 13,246, forward strand.
AGGTGAGTTGGGATATTCTAAAGATATACGGATGTCAAGCTATGTGCTGATATTTAAGACAGGCTGGAAGGATGGCAATGGGCAGATGCCGGAAAGAATGAATCCGGAAACATTTCCGGTGGGTGAATATCATGATGATATGGGTTCACAGTTGATTATTTCTAAGGCTGACGGTCAAAATTACAATGTTGAATTTGGCATATATAAATCAATGTATACGGATAATGCGGTAGGAAGTTATGATGCCGATTCCGGGGTATTGTCTTTTTCAGGGACAGAGCTTGGCGAGGAAAGCATAATATCTGCGGACGTGACAATTCAAGGAGATAATTTATTGGTTACATTAACGCAATCAGAACATTTAACGGGAGAAGCTTTTGAATTTAAACCTGGTCAGCCGTGAGCGGAAATTGTTCGTTGATTGTATCCTTAAATCGGCATATAATAAATACGAGGCAGGCACGACATAAATTTTTTCTTCCCTATATTTCTCTTTTATACTGGAAAAAAGACAGCCATATGCTATAATTCATAGTATGGCTGTTTATTTATTGAAGTTAAGGTACAGGCTGGAGAAAATACAATGAAGATTACTTATTTTTATGAACTTGCCATACTTTTTTATACATATTCTTTTCTAGGGTGGCTGGCAGAGACGACGGTTGCGACGATAAAGGAGAAGGACTTTAGGAACCGTGGTTTTGCGTCGGGACCGTTCTGCTTTCTCTATGGGCTTACCGGGGTGGTATTGACGGTTTTTCTGTATGAGCTTAAGGGTAATGCGACGTTTCTCTTTTTGGGCTGTACGGCAGTAGCGACTGCTATAGAGTGGTTTGCCGGAAAGATACTGGAAAGGCTGAAACATAAGAAATGGTGGGACTACTCCGATAAAAAGTGGAATTTCGACGGATATATCTGCCTGCAGTATTCTATACTCTGGGGTATTCTGGGTTTTTTGGCGCTGCGCTATGGAAACGGAGTGATTCTGGGGATTTATCATAGTCTGCCGTCAATAGTGGGACAGGTGGTTATCTGGGGGCTTACGACAGTAGGTGCGGTAGATTTGCTGGGTTCTTTTATGTCGGTGTCCCATATGGAAGAGCGGCTTCCTCGGCTTCTTAGTTGGAACCATAAGCTTCAACGGCTGACGTTTATGCTTGCCTCCAAGCTTTCGGGTCGCATTGAAAGAAGAATAGGAAGGTCGTATCCGTCAGTTCTTATAGAGCCTGAAACTGAAAAAGATAAGAATGGCGACAGGTGCGGTGCAGTTCAGGTCTTTTGGCTGTTTATGTTTGGCGCTTTGGCGGGCGATATCGTGGAAACTCTGTTCTGCCGTATTACGACAGGGGCGTGGATGAGCAGGAGCAGTCTGGTATGGGGACCGTTCAGCGTCGTGTGGGGGCTTGCCATCGCTATTGTGACAGTGCTGCTTTATCGTGACAAGGATAAGCAGGAACACCGCATTTTCTTTGTAGGCGTTTTGCTGGGCGGAGCTTATGAGTATATATGCAGCGTGTTTACGGAGCTTATATTTGGAAAAGTTTTCTGGGATTACAGTTCTATGCCTTTTAACTTGGGCGGACGGATTAATCTGTTATACTGTCTGTTCTGGGGGATTGCAGGCGTAGTGTGGATTAAAGGGCTGTATCCCAGGGTTGAGAGGCTTATAAGCATTCTTTTGGAAAAGACGGGCAGATGGCTGACCGGAATAATGATGGTATTTATGACAGTAAACATTGTGGTTTCCATGATGGCTTTAATAAGGTATGACTCACGCACAGACGGCAAAGCGGCGGTACATGGCTGGGAGCGTGCGATTGATGGGCGTTTTGGCGATGAAAGAATGGAGCGGATATATCCCAACGCGATAAGCAGATAGCGCGGAGAAAAGCGTGTGCGGCATGCAGATGCGAAAGAAAAGCAAAGGTAGGTTGACATAATACAGGACGGTGGTTTGGCATGAAAAGAACATTGAAGTTGTCGTTTTTATTCTCGACTATAATAATGGCAATAATTTATTTTGCCACATTTATATATATCTATCTGTACAAAACGGAAGTCCTTGCGGTTGCCGGAGAAGTTACGGAAGCGGCGACGATGGCTGGAGAAACGGAGATGGTTGGCAACACAGGAACGCTTGGGGAGCCGGAAACTGTCGGCGAGACGGCATTTGGAGACGCAGCGACAATCGAAGAGTCAGTGACTGCACCCGGTGATGATTCAGAAAAATTACCAAATAGTGCCGATGGGACTTTAACTGCAGATAATGAGCCGCTCCCCACATTTGAAGAATACGATATCACCCTGATGGCGATAGGCGACAATCTGTTACATTCGGGCATCATAAAGACAGGGATGCTGGAAGATGGCAGTCTGGACTATTCCTTTTTGTTTGAAAATATAGCAGGGCATCTTGAGAACGCCGACATTAAAGTCATCAATCAGGAAACTATTTTTGCCGGGAATGAGCTTGGATTTTTGGGGTATCCGAAATTTAACTCTCCTATCGAGGTGGGTGATGCCATTGCGGCAGCAGGGTTCAACGTAGTGCTCCACGCGACCAACCATGCCGCGGATCAAGGAATAAAAGGCATAAATTACTGCATGTCGTTCTGGGAAAAGTATTCGGAGATACTGGTAACAGGCATAGCGGGAGAGGAAGCAGAAGAGGAAACAGAGTACGAAATAGGAGACGAGCTGTTAGCAGACATACCCATGCTTGAGATTGAGGGCGTAAAATTTGCCATTTTGAATTATACATATGGTCCCAACAGCGAAACAATAGGGCCTTCTTTAAGAAAGCATCTGAATATGTTGTGTAATTATAATGAAAAGTCGGGAGCGATAGACTTTACCACGCTGAATCCTAAAGTCATTGAAGATATCAGGGCGGCAAGGGAAGAGGCGGATATCGTGATTGTCTTCCCGCATTGGGGGACGGAATATAAGACTACGCCGTCTGCATACCAGACCAAGTTTGCGCAGGAAATGACGGAAGCGGGGGCTGATTTGATTATCGGGACGCACCCGCATGTGCCGCAGCCTGTGGAATGGATTAGAGCCGATAACGGCAACCGTGCGCTCTGCTATTATTCTCTTGGCAACTATGTGTCTTTGCAGAAACAGACGAAATGTATGCTTGAGGGAATGGCGTGGGTGACTTTTCATGTGACCGAGGCCGGCGTGGCGATTTCCGATGCAGATACGGGCGTAATACCGCTGGTGTGCCAGTATAACAGCGCTTTCAGACTGGAAGATGTATATTTTCTTGAAGATTATACAGAAGAAATGGCGCAGCGCCACGGCATACGCAACTATGAGAACGGAGAAGTGCTGCACCTTGAAGACCTGCTTAAACAGAGTCAGGAGACCTTTGGAAACATGGTATTGGACAAGCGGGTTAGGTAGGTGCAACTGTTTACAGCCTATATGGCATGAACTCATATGTTTTTGTGAGTGGTCCTTGGAAAACGCCGGTACTTAGTGAAAAAGCTGCTTTTTGCTTTTGAGCTTAGTACCGTTGCGATTTTCCACGGAGCGGGAGCGCACCACTCATGGAAACATATGAGTCCATGCCGCCCAACGGGCTGCGAATAGTAACAGGTAGCTTTCTTTTTTCTCATATCTCCATTGAAATCATAGTCTGTACTATGATATAATAGCAAATGGTGCTTTGAGGATTATTGATATAAAGATGCAAAACGTTAATACGCACTCTGGAAAGGAAGCAGGGTTATTCATATGAAAGCATTTTTGATTTTAGAAGACGGTACTGTATTTGAAGGAATACACATCGGCGCGGATAAAGAGGTTATCAGTGAGATTGTTTTTAACACATCTATGGCGGGATATCCGGAAGTGCTGACCGATCCTTCATATGCGGGACAGGCTGTGTGCATGACATATCCTTTGATTGGCAATTACGGGGTATGCGAAGAAGACATGGAATCGCAAAAAGCCTGGTGTGACGGTTTCATTGTCAGGGAGTTAAGCAGGCTGCCGAGCAATTTCAGGTGTGATATTACAATTCAGGAATTTCTTATAAAAAACGGAGTGCCGGGTATCGCGGGCATCGACACTAGGGCATTGACTAAGATACTTCGTGAAAAGGGCACTATGAATGGAATGATTACCACAAACGAGGCATATCAGTTAGACGAAATAATCCCCAAATTAAAGGCATATACCACAGGCAAGGTTGTAGAAATCGTAACCTGCGAGAATAAATATGAGATAAAAGGCAGCAGGGATTTATCCGAGAACGGTCCTGTTTCGGGAAGTTCTTCTTTTGACGCGGAAGGGTATGCGCATGGAAAGCGCGAGCCTAAGCCGAGCATGGTACGCGAATTGAACGGAAAAGGCTTGAAAATAGCTGTGCTTGATTTTGGCGCAAAGGCTAATATCGCAAAATCACTGGCGGCAAGGGGCTGCGATGTGACTGTGTATCCGGCGCTTACCACGGCGGAAGAAATACTTGCATCTCACCCTTCGGGCATCATGTTGAGCAACGGACCGGGAGATCCGAAGGAGTGTACAGACATCATAGAAGAGATTAAGAAGCTTTATGATTCAGATATCCCGATTTTTGCAATCTGTTTAGGGCATCAGCTTATGGCGCTTGCCACGGGCGCCGATACTTTTAAGATGAAATACGGCCATAGGGGCGGCAACCACCCGGTAAAGGATTTGGAGACGGGGAGGGTGTACATTTCTTCCCAGAACCACGGATATGTGGTCGATACAAGTAAGCTTGATCCGAAAGTTGCCGTGCCGGCTTTTGTCAATGTAAACGATGGTACAAACGAGGGGCTTTCATATACGGGCAAGAATATTTTTACCGTGCAGTTCCACCCGGAAGCTTGTCCGGGACCGCAGGATTCGGGGGACTTGTTTGACAGGTTTATAGAAATGATAAAGAAGAACGCCTGACAGAATGTCTAAAGTCATTCTGTCGGGTTGTGGATAAGAATTACAGACATACGGAGGAAGTAAAATGCCGAAGAATCCAAATGTAAAAAAAGTTTTGGTGATTGGTTCAGGTCCGATTGTAATCGGGCAGGCGGCGGAATTTGACTATGCGGGCACGCAGGCGTGCCGTTCCCTTAAAGAAGAGGGCATGGAGGTTATCTTAGTCAATTCCAATCCGGCGACGATTATGACAGACGGCGATATCGCGGATAAAGTATATATCGAACCTTTGACGGCGAAGGTCTTAGAACAGATAATTATTAAGGAAAAGCCGGACAGCCTTCTGCCTAATATGGGTGGACAGGCAGGCTTGAATCTCGGCATGGAATTAGATGAGAGCGGTTTCCTTAAAGCGCATGGGGTTACACTGCTTGGAACTACCGCCAAGACCATTAAAAAGGCGGAAGACAGGCTGGAATTTAAAGAAACGATGGAAAAAATCGGCGAGCCCTGCGCCCCTTCATTAGTCGTTGAGAATATAGAAGACGGCGTTGCCTTTGCCGGGAAAATCGGTTATCCGGTAGTCTTGCGTCCGGCGTATACGCTGGGCGGTTCGGGCGGCGGCATAGCGCACAACCAGACGGAAATGGAAGAAATCCTCGCCAATGGTCTGCGGCTTTCGCGTGTAGGTCAGGTATTGGTGGAACGCTGTATCGCGGGCTGGAAGGAAATAGAATACGAGGTTATGCGCGACAGTGCCGGAAACTGCATTACCGTATGTAATATGGAGAATATAGATCCGGTAGGCGTTCATACAGGCGACAGTATCGTAGTTGCGCCGTCGCAGACGCTGAGTGATAAAGAGTATCAGATGCTTAGAAGTTCTGCGCTCAATATTATTAATGAATTGGAAATAACAGGCGGTTGCAACGTGCAGTTTGCCCTGCATCCGACCAGCTTTGAATACTGTGTAATTGAAGTTAATCCGCGTGTGAGCCGCTCGTCGGCGCTTGCGTCTAAGGCGACAGGCTACCCGATTGCGAAGGTTGCGGCGAAAATTGCGCTCGGATATACGTTAGACGAGATTAAAAATGCCATTACGGGCAAGACGTATGCAAGTTTTGAGCCTGCGCTGGATTACTGCGTGGTGAAAATACCGAGGCTGCCTTTTGATAAATTTATTACGGCTAAACGTACACTGACAACGCAGATGAAGGCGACGGGCGAAGTCATGAGCATCGGAGATAACTTCGAGGGCGCATTGATGAAGGCGATACGCTCATTAGAGCAGCATGTTGACTGCCTGCGCAGTTATGATTTTTCCGATTTATCAAAAGAAGAACTGCTTGAGCGGCTTAAGATTGTAGACGACCAGAGAATCTATATCATTGCGGAAGCCATAAGAAAAGGCATAGACTATGATACCATTCATGAGATTACCATGGTAGATGTCTGGTTTATTGATAAGATTGCGATTTTGACAGAGATGGAGGCGGCTCTTGAAAAAGGACCGCTGACGGTAGAACTTTTAAAAGAAGCGAAAAGAATCGAGTTTCCCGACAATGTCATAGCACGATTGACAGGTAAAACGGAAGCTGAAATCAAAAAGCTGCGCTATGATAACGGAATCGTAGCGGCGTTTAAGATGGTTGACACTTGCGCGGCTGAGTTTGCCGCCAGTACGCCTTATTACTATTCGGTATTCGGTTCGGAGACGGAAGTTGAGTATTCGCACCCGAAGAAAAAAGTGCTGGTGTTAGGTTCAGGACCTATCCGCATCGGTCAGGGCATCGAATTTGACTACTGCTCCGTACATGCGACATGGGCGTTTGCCAAAGCGGGCTATGAGACTATAATCATCAATAACAATCCTGAAACTGTCAGCACGGACTTTGATATCGCGGACAAGCTTTATTTTGAGCCGCTTACGCCGGAAGACGTAGAGAATATCGTCAATGTGGAGAAACCTGACGGCGCAGTGGTACAGTTTGGCGGACAGACGGCGATCAAACTTACACAGAGCCTTATGAAGATGGGCGTACCGATTCTGGGAACTAAGGCGGAAGACGTAGACGCGGCGGAAGACAGGGAGCTTTTTGATAAGATTCTTGAAGAAACGGAAATTCCCAGAGCGGCGGGCGGAACCGTGTATACCGCCGATGAGGCAAAAGAAGTGGCAAACAGGCTCGGCTATCCCGTGCTGGTAAGACCGTCATATGTGCTTGGCGGCCAGGGCATGCAGATAGCGATTTCTGATAAAGAAATAGAAGAATTTATGGCGGTTATCAACCGTTACGCGCAGGAACACCCGATTCTCGTGGATAAATATCTGCAGGGAAAAGAGCTGGAAGTAGATGCCGTGTGCGACGGAACGGATATTCTGATTCCGGGCATAATGGAGCATATAGAAAGAACCGGGGTACATTCAGGCGACAGCATTTCCGTATATCCTGCGCCGACCGTCAGTGAAAAAGTCAGGGAGACGATTGCGGAATATTCCAGACGGCTTGCCAAAGCGCTGCACGTCATCGGTTTAATTAATATACAGTTTATCGCGGTAGGAGACGAGGTCTATGTAATAGAGGTAAATCCCCGCTCTTCGCGTACCGTTCCTTATATCAGCAAGGTGACAGGTATTCCGATAGTGGATTTGGCTACGGAAGTGATTATCGGGAAAAAGATTAAAGACCTTGGATTTGAACCGGGCTTACAGCCGGCGGCGGACTATTTTGCCATCAAGATGCCTGTGTTCTCTTTTGAAAAAATCCGCGGAGCGGAAATCAGCTTAGGCCCTGAAATGAAGTCAACAGGAGAGTGTCTTGGTATCGCGAGAACCTTCAACGAAGCGCTTTATAAAGCATTCTTAGGCGCGGGAGTGAACCTGCCGAAATATAAGCAGATGATTATCACCGTAAAAGATGCGGACAAGGGCGAGGCAATCGAGGTAGCAAGACGTTTTGAGAAGCTTGGCTATATCATTTATGCAACCAGAAGTACGGCGGCTGCTCTAAACGACGCCGGAGTCAAAGCAAGAAAGGTCAATAAGATTAATCAGGAATCACCTACGGTCATGGATTTGATTCTCGGACATAAAATCGACCTTGTTATTGACACGCCGACGCAGGGGCGCGACAAGAGCAGAGACGGATTTATAATCAGACGGACTGCGATTGAGACGGGCATATACTGCATCACGGCGATGGATACGGCGGCGGCGCTGGTTTCCAGCCTTGAGAATGCGGCTTCGCAGGGCAAGATGGATTTGGTGGATATCGCGACGATTGCGAGAAGAGAACTTTGATTTGTAGTGACAGAACAGAATGTTTCTATCGTCTGCACATGGACACATATGGTTTCCTTCGTGGTACGCTCTCGCTCCGTGTAAAATCGCAGCGGTACTAAGTTCAAAAGTCGTTTCACGCCTTTTTCACTAAGGACCGGCGTTTTACAAGGACCGCTCAGAAAACCATATGCGTCCATGTGCTTGTGGGTTGAACTGTTACGAGAAAAGAACTGTTAATTATGTGATTGGTTGACATAACTAAATGAATATGGTGAGAAATTATCAGAAAGAACTGGATAGAATAATAGAAGGCATAGCGGGCGGCGAGCCGCCGCGGTTGCTGCTGCATAGCTGCTGCGCGCCTTGCAGTAGTTATGTGCTGGAGTATCTGCGGGAGTTTTTTAAGATTACGGTGTTTTATTATAACCCTAATATTTCACTTGACGAGGAATATAAGAAAAGAGTCGCAGAACAGAAAAGGCTGATTGCGGCGTATAATGAGATATCAGAAAATATGTCTGAACATATGCTTGAAGATATACCTAAAACTGTCCGGACGCGGGTAATGAATATGGATGCAGCTGCCGAATGCCGCGGCATACCTGAAACGGCATACCCGATTGATATAATCGAGGGCGACTATGAGCCGGAAGAATTTTTTGCGGCGGTAAAAGGACTTGAGCATTGTCCTGAAGGCGGGGAAAGATGTTTTAAATGTTTTGAAATGCGCCTTAGAAAAACGTCACAAATTGCCGCCAAAGGCGGATACGACTACTTTGCCACCACTTTAACAATCAGCCCTTTGAAGAATGCGCCTAAGATAAATGAAATCGGAGAGCGTATTGCAGAAGAATGTGGTATAAACTGGCTGCCTTCCGATTTTAAGAAAAAGGGCGGATACCAGCGTTCAATTGAACTTTCTAAGGAATATGATTTATACAGGCAGGATTATTGCGGCTGCATATATTCTAATGCGGAACGCGAAAGACGGCGGCTTGATAAACAGTAAGAATCGTGATAATTGAGTAAGGATTATAAGAAGTAGTACGAATTAAGCGGAAATTGTAAAGAAGAAGTAAAAACTGTAAATTTAAAGACAAAAATAAAAGATTAAAATTAAGAGATTTAGAATAAAAGATTAAATTAAAGAAAAGGAATGAATACAGGCATGGTGAAATTTTTAGATTTAATTTCCGAGGAAATGAAAAAAGCATTTGAGGCGGCAGGATATCAGGCGGATTTGGGCAAAGTAACAGTGTCCAACAGACCGGATTTATGCGAATACCAGTGCAACGGAGCGATGGCGGGCGCAAAACAGTACCATAAAGCGCCGATTATGATTGCCGGAGAAGTTGCAGAGAAACTTAAAAATAGCAGCGTTTTTTCAGAAGTAAGCGCAGTGGCTCCCGGATTTTTAAATCTGAAAGTGTCGGAAAGTTTCGTGAAAGACTACTTGCAAAATATGCGAAACGATGCTAAATTCGGGCTTCAAACGCCGGAACATGTGCAGAAGATTATCATAGATTACGGCGGGCCAAACGTCGCAAAACCGCTACATGTAGGACATCTGCGCTCTGCAATCATAGGGGAGAGCATTAAGCGCATCTGCCGCTATGCAGGACATGACGTTCTGGGAGATATACATCTGGGCGACTGGGGGCTGCAGATGGGGCTGATTATTACCGAACTGCAGAAGAGACAGCCGGAACTGGTATATTTTAATGACGATTATACGGGGGAATATCCGCAGGAAGCGCCTTTTACCATCTCGGAACTCGAAGAGATATATCCTACGGCAAGCGCCAAGTCTAAGGAAGACGCAGAGTATAAGGCTGCCGCAATGGAAGCGACATATAAGCTGCAAAGCGGCGTGCGCGGCTACAGGGCGCTCTGGCATCACATATTGGCTGTATCAATAGCGGATTTGAAGAAAAACTACGCCAATCTGAATGTGGAGTTTGATTTGTGGAAAGGCGAGTCCGACGTGCATGACATCATTCCGGGCATGGTTGAAGAAATGAAGAGGGGCGGCTACGCCTATGAGAGCGACGGCGCGTTGGTGGTAGACGTTAAAGAGGAAACTGATACCAAGGAAATACCGCCGTGCATAATCCTTAAATCGGATGGCGCGGCATTATACAATACGACGGATTTGGCGACTATTATGGACCGTATGGACAAATACCAGCCGGATAAGCTCATTTACCTGACGGATAAGCGGCAGGATTTGTACTTTGAACAGGTATTCCGCTGCGCAAGAAAAACCGGGCTTGTCAAGTCGGAAACGCAGCTTATACACATCGGCTTTGGAACCATGAACGGTAAGGACGGCAAGCCCTTTAAGACAAGGGAAGGCGGCGTTATGCGCCTTGAAAACCTGTTTAAGGAAATCAATGAGGAGATGCACAGAAAAATCACGGAAAACGGCGCAATGGGTGCAGAAGAGGCGGAAGATACTTCCAAAATCGTGGCGCTTTCTGCTCTTAAGTACGGCGATTTGTCCAATCAGGCGTCGAAGGACTATATTTTCGATATCGACAGGTTTACGTCATTTGAGGGGGATACGGGTCCGTATATACTTTATACAATCGTCAGGATTAAGTCCATTCTGAATAAATATGAAGAACAGAACAACACTACCGTGCAGAAAAACGTCGCATTACGCAATGCTGTTAATGCAGCGGAGAAAAATCTGATGCTGGAAATTGCAAAGTTCAATGCTGCAATCGAGGGCGCTTATGAAGAAGCCGCACCGCATAAAATCTGCGCGTATATTTATGATTTGGCGAATGCTTTCAACAGTTTCTATCATGAAACGAAGATTTTGGCGGAAGAAGATAAGGAGAAACAGTCAGGCTGGATTGCGCTGCTTACGCTGACTAAAGATATTTTGGAAACATGTATCGATTTGCTTGGCTTTTCCGCGCCGGAGAGAATGTGACTGAACTGTTATGAAAAAAAATACGAAAACCCCTTGACAAAGCGGGGGTAGAAATTGTATACTAGCAAAGCGGGTTGTGTAAAGCGATGGCTTAATAACCTGCAACCTAAAGGGATCTTAGCTCAGCTGGGAGAGCATCTGCCTTACAAGCAGAGGGTCATAGGTTCGAGCCCTATAGGTCCCATTTCCTTGTACAAGCTTAGCGGAAAGCTTGACGAGGGCAACAACATAGAATATGGCGAGATAGCTCAGCTGGCTAGAGCACACGGTTCATACCCGTGGTGTCGAGGGTTCAAGTCCCCCTCTCGCTACTATTAAGGAGTGCGGGAAACCTTGATTTTAGCGGTTTCCCGCTCGTTTTTTGCCTAGAAGTGACTCTCATTAGAGCCGTTTCTGGTTGGATTCTTTTGGATACAGTTGGATACAAATTTTTTCCTAGAGTTTTGCGGGGTAATGTATGAATTTAACAGACGTATCTATGATGATTTTTGCTATAAAGTGATTGTCCTGCGATTAGATTTATGCTAAAATCAGGGCATGGAAACAATCGCGTCACTGCAAGGTGTTGACCTCCTATTACATAAGATGGGGGGTGGTGCGGATGAAGTTTAGTTTCAGAGACCTAATGGCTTTTGGAATGTTCATTCTTGCATTGCTGACCTTAATCGTTTTGATTAGTCAGTAGCGTTTTTCTGATTTTTTAGATAGAAAAACCACCCTTGTATACTTGACCGGTAGCGAGGATGGAATTTCTATCTTTTATACAATGGTCAACCACCTTGTGGGCGGTTGTTTTCTTTATATGTATAATATAGCATACTTTGTGGTTTTATTCAAGTAGATTATAAAAAACGAGATTAAATTAGCTTTTATTTGTAATATAATGCGGTTCTGGATGTAAATTGGATGCAAGGAAAAAGTTATATGCCATGCTATTATAATGTGATATAATTATGATAAAAAATCGGCGTTTGGAGATGTATATGGATAGACCAATTACAACATTGTTTATGTTAATGTCTGTGGATGGAAAAATAAGCACTGGTGCAACAGACAATTTGGATGTAGATAAGGATTTTCCTAAAATTACAGGGGTTAGCGAGGGGCTGCACCAATATTACGAAATAGAGCAGACAACAGACTTATGGTCGCTAAATTCCGGCAGGGTTCAAGCTAAATTGGGCGTCAATACAAAGGGAATGCCGGACAAAACGCCCGTTTCTTTTGTGATAATTGATAATAATCATTTGAACAAAAACGCCATACATTATTTTTGCGCCTTATCAAAAGACTTTGTACTCATTACGTCTAATGCAAATCATCCGGCATTTGATGCAGATAAAAGCAATCTGCATATCATATACCAAAAAAGATTATCCTTGGGAGAAGCTCTTGTTAAACTTAAATCAGAATATGGGTGTGAAAGAATAGCGATACAAAGCGGGGGTACATTAAATGGCTTGTTTCTTCGTGAAAAGTTATTAGATTTCATTGATATTGTGGTTGCTCCTGTTTTGATTGGCGGCAAAGATACATCTACCCTGATTGATGGGGAATCCCTGTTGTCTGAAAGTGAATTATCAAAGATTGGCGTATTGAAGCTGCAAAAATGCGAGGTTTTAGAAAATTCATATTTGAGACTGCGTTACGAGGTGATTCGCTGAAAACATTCCGGAATAAGCCTTATTTTGCAAATCATGCGAAAAGTGAATGGGCTATCATGATAAGCAATCAGAAAGGCAGGAAACGTTTGTGAGATTGGAGCAGTTGTGCAGGGAAGGAACTGTTGCTGATTATGATGAGGAATTAGTTTCTTATATGGAAGAAAAGTATGGCAAATAGGATTTTTATTTAACGAGAGCGGATTTTAACCGCTCTCATTTTTTATGTTGTTATTTTTGATTAGAATGCCCTGCTAAATACTCCTGCCACTTGAAAAAAGTATAGACAAACAGTGCAAAAGATGTTACAATTTGAAAAATAATAAGACTATTTGGTCTTATTAATCGATAAAAATAAACAAATGACAGGAGTACGGTATGAGAATTTTTATTAGAAAAAATATTAGAATGGATATGGAACGCCATTATAAGTGGGGACCATATAATAAAGCGCTTAATGTGGCGAAACAATATTTTAACGTTGGCGGACTTAGGGAATGTTATACTAATTTTGTAAAAGATGGTGACGCTTATGATGCTAAATTGACTGGTTATCTGGAAATGGAAAAGACAACAGAAAACGAAAAGTATAACCATTTTAAATCGGTGGCTCAAGCGTATAATATATGTATTTGGTGCGGCATCGGATTAATTCTAATCAGATTTTTTCTGTTTTATGCAATGCAGAGTGGTTCTTTAGAGGTCTTGTATTTGCTGGGGAAGAAGATAACATATCTTTATGTTATCGTACTTATTGTATTGCGAGTAATGGCAATAATGGCGGAGAAGAAATATCTTAAATATAAAGATAGTGCTTTATGGGTAATTAAACAAATAAATGATGAGTTTGTTATCAAAATTCAAGCCTTTGAAAAAGAAATAGACCAAATGTATTTAGATTCTCTTGATCCGGTTGCTTTACAAGTTGAACTTCTGCGTAGGGAATTAGCTGAACAAAATAAACGTAATGAAGAGTTAAGTAAAGAAATGGTTAATATACAAAATAAGATGCTGGAATCGCAGGAACGTACAGAAAAACAAGTAGTAAATAATGGACAAATACAACAGGGAATATTGAATAACTTAAATGAATGGAGGGATGAAAGGCATAATCGATATTAAATGTTATCTCCAGTGTTTAAGCATGGCTATAATTGAGATGGGAAAGCAGTCATGTTTCTGTGACCGCTTTCCTTTTAACACTACTATTTTTGATTAGAACGTCCTACTAAATAATCAATGGAACAATCATAGTAATCTGCCAGTTTTATTAAAATGTCTATTGGAAAATCCCGAACACCACGTTCATATCGTGAATAAACATCTCTATGCAGATTAAGAGAAGATGATAATTCTTTGATGGTGATATCATGGTCGATTCGCATATCCTGAATACGTTGAAATTTCAATGTATACACCTGCCCTTTATAAATTTTATAGACAAAGTATACAAATAATGCTATAATTCAAGTCGGAATAAGACCATATGGTCTTATTAAATAAAAACAGGAGGCTGGATATGATTACAGAAGATTTTAAACCGGAAGGAATTAGGGCGTTAAATAAGTTCTACAAACGACTGGAAGGTGTTGCTGTTGAACTACCATCATTAGTGGAACAGGAGAAGGCAAAAGACATCATTGAAAAAATACTTCCTCCGGATGAAGGGGAAGTGAATATGGACTATGTTAGGCGTGTGCTAATAGCGCTTAAGTATGTAGAAACACATTTCCCTGATTCTATGCTTGATGATATTAAGGCGGGTAAGGAAATTAATATTTCGGAATACAAATAATTTTAGGCAGAATGAAGGAATATTGACAATTTTCAAATATTGAGGTAGGAGAAGACTTTTATGAAAGGAACAAAAAAACTTAGATTACAGATGCTCTTATTGCCAGTGATGCTTGTTGTTTTACTTGGCTGTGGCGCTCAATCAACAACTTCATTAAAAGACGGAGAAACCGACTTAGAAGAAATGCAAACAGAACAGACTGACAATAAGGGTGATTCAAAAATAATTGACGAACTTTGGGAAAAGTTAGATGGTGTATGGAGAGAAGAAGGATATACATTTCAGGGGATAACAACGTATGCAGACTTAACATTAGAATTTCAGTATATAGATAAAAATCCCTGTATGGTTAAGAATGTTAATAGTAATGGACAGTCATATTACATAGAAGATTTTGTTTATGGGGATTCGGCAGTTAAAGATGACGAATATCATTATAAGGTGTATCAGTATAAAAAGGATAGTTATAATACAGCCAATTCTTCTTGGGATGATGATATATTGCTTGTAGGTATGAATTTGATTTGACAAATATTTCAGATGGAGAACTCTTGATAAATTATACCATTCAATATGAGAGTTTGGTTGCTATCCATTATTATGAATATCAAAAAGAAGATTGAGGATTTCATAAATGAAAACATTAAACAAGAAAACAACAATCATTCTAACATCACTCATCATTGCGCTCATAGGAATAGGGTGCATTGGCGCGGCGCTGCTTTTACGCGGGCGGGACGATAAGTACATAAAGTCAGCCGAAGAAGGCGATATTTCCCGCTATGAATGGATGGAAATGCTCTGTAGCCAGAGCGGAATTACAGAGTTTCAAAACACGGAGCCCTACTTTACGGATGTAAGCGCGGACAGCCCATATTTTGCCTATATACAGTCGGCTGTGGAGTGGGAGGTGCTTGAGGAAGATAAAGCATTTGAGGGCGACGGATACGCATCAGGACGCTTTGTACTCTTGACGGCGATGAAAAGCCTGGGCGAGAAAAACCTGAAACTGTATCTTAATACGGAAGATTCCATTACAGATGATGTTTATCTGCAGACCGCGCTGGAACAGGATTTGCTGGCGGAAGAAGAACTGGCGCAGGGCGTTTCCATGGAAACGGCGGAGCAGGTTTTAGAGCAGATTGCTTTGCTTAAATATACCGTGTTCTGGGCGGACGATTATGAAGAAGTTGTATATCAGGACGGAGTCGTGGAGATTGCGCCGGCGGATATTCTTGCCGTAAATGAGGACGGTTCTGAAATAACAGTGTCTGAAAACGCCGTTTCCGCTATTGCCGTGGGAACTATTATCGTCTACCAACCGAATAATGTCGGACTGAAAACAGCCGCAAGAGTCGTGAATGTAGATGAGAACGGCAAACTCACCCTGACAGATGATGTGGAGATGGAAGAGGTGCTTGAATCCCTTGTCGTATCGGACATTGTGGAACTGAGCGCGGAGGATATCTTTAACTATTATGGTCTGGCGCAAGAATATACCGCCGAGGATATAGTATATAAACAAGGTTCGGCTGGGGCAATGATGCCCATGTGGGGAGCGTCAAAAGAAATATCTGATAAAGGTTTCGCCATCGAAGCGTCTGTGGAAGAAGGGGAAAACGGCGGAAAAAATTATATACAGGTAAAAATTACTGATAATAATACGAATTTATCCATAACCCTGCCAATTAAATATGAGGTTTCATGGGATAGCGGATATAAAGTTGAACTCGATGTCTCTAAAATAAATGCGGCAGCCCATATAGAAATGAAAAAAGCGCATTTGGAATATGCAGAGGCGGCGCTTGACATTAAGAGTACGGTTTCAGGGGGAATTAAAACCGTTCAGGCAAGCCACAAAATAAAATTATTTGAAACGCCTACACCGTTGGGCAGCGGCATATGCGGCATCAATATTCAGGTGTATCTTGTGGTTTCTTTAGATGGAGAGATTTCCCTGGAAGCAGAGCTGCCTGCAAGTTTTTGCATAAGATATGATAAAGACAAGGGAATCCGTAACGAAAGCAGTAAGCCGCAAATAAAAAATCCGGAGCTTACGGTTGACTGTGAAGCGGACTTTATGCTGCGTGTAGAACCAGTGCTGACCTGTCTGTTTGGAGATATTATGGATATGGAACTGGATTTAGGGGCAGCGGTGGCGGCTGAAGTAAGCACGCGTCCGACGGAAATGGTCTGCATGGACTTGTCAATGACGTTTCCAGTGATAAAAATATCACTATTAGGCGATGATGAGCTTGATACGTTTCTGGGGGATATAATAAAAAAACCTGATGAGTGGGAAATTATATCGGGAGACGATGCCCCGTTTAAGAAAGGCGCGCATGTAGAGATTGCGGACGGCGTAAGCAGCTTGGTAGCAGAATGTACCTACAAAGAGTCGGCAAATGCAGAAGAAAAAGCGGAAACTGAAAATGTAGAGAGTGTAGCAGAGGAAACGGCAGCGGAGACTGAAACAGAGGCGCAGCAGGGGAATACTTTTGAAAATACATATGTGACACAATATGGAAATACAAGATTTGCGTTTGATTATCCGGACGGGTGGACTGTGACAGGGGAAAGCTCCAGGGATAGTGAGTGGAATGGCGACTATATGGATTACTATCGTGAAAGTGTGGAATTAACTAATGGCAGTGGCGGACGGATAACATATACAGAATATAAAATGGATCCCGGCGGTGTTGCCAGTGGATCCGCGTACCACTATATAATGGATTATTATGTGGAAAAGGTAGCGGATTCCAGCCTTAAACTGAAGAATGTACCTGCCATAGTAGCCAGAATACAAGAACTTGACGGTACAGAAGATTGGAATCCGGATGGACCTGGAACTACACGTTCTTTTGATAGTGACGCTGTTTCTTATGCAGTCATGCTTGGTGATAAGGTGGGCTTGCAAACAACCAATTTACCGGGTTATGACAGGATGTGTTCGTTTTATTATCCGGAACCGGATGACTATCAGATAGAATTTCCGGACGGCTCTATATATACAATTGATCCTTATACATTTATTGAAGAAGGACATATTCCGTATACATTTATTGCAGAAGGAAGTTTTACGCAGGAAGAAGAAGCGGAGGTAATAGCGATTTTGCAGAGTTTTCGGGAAGTACCATAAATAATTATATAAAAATCTTAAAAGACGAAAGGAAAAGGAATTATGAAAAAATGGAGTTTACTGATAGGGAGTATGATTTTGATGATGTTTGTGCTGGCGGGCTGCGGCGCAAAAGTGGCGGACGAAGAAAAACTTCAAACGGATTTAGCATCGTATATGCAGAACGGTGTTATAGCATCAAATGAAAAAATAACGGGGCTTGCCATTGACAAGCGGCAGACCGAAAAAGATGATAAAACCGACACCGTATGGTGCAGCGTCCAGACGGAAGACGAGCGTTGCGCATATGATAAGGATTTTGTCCTTACCTATACCTTGTATGATGAAGGCGGCTGGATACTTGATGATGTTTCCGTCAACAGCAGAAGCGAGTGGACGATAAAGCCATTGACAGGAGCGAGCAATGAAGAAATTGCCGAGTCACTGAATGGGATAAACATAACTGCGAATAGCGAAAGCTGGTATGTGACAGCTGAGAATATAAAAGCCATGTCCGTAAACAGTCAGGAAACCAATCTCGAGAATGAAACAGATGTCGTTACTGTGAGCCTGACAGTCGATGATTTGGTAGAAGAGGCGAAGGGCGAACTGGTTATCAATTACATATTTAATAATGGCGGCTGGGTAATGGATTCCGTGTCGGGAAATGGGAATTTTACCGCTGATATGAAAACAAGCGCGGCGTTAAATGTTGATGATACGGCTTTGCTTAATGCTGTAATTGAGCAGACTTTTAAATATGCAGGTCAGAATATAAGCATCAAGAAAGATGAAATATCTGATTTTACGGTAAAAAGTCAGGAATCATCGAATAAAGGAGTGGTTCAGCAATATATTTGCAGCTGCACATTAACGAAACCCTGCGCGACCTTTTCGCTTGATATTACAGTGCCGTATTACTACTATTCAGATGAGGGCTGGAATGAAGATTCGGTTGATATTAGCGCAGAGTGTACGGCTGTTGATATAGTGGGGCTTTGGAGTGGGACAAGTGCAATCGGTGATTATGATGAATTAAATATTACTGAAATGGATGATAATGGCAATATATCGGGAAGTTATGCTTATAAGTGGCATTATACATCATATAGTTATTATGTAAGCGGTACGATAAAGCTGGATACTTTGGAAATATATTTAGAACCCGGAGATGTGATTGAAGAACCAAGGAGTTCATGGGATATAGCAGATATTAAAGCAGCTCTTTTGGTTGAGGATTCAGAAATTGAAGGAACATCATCCGAAGGTTATTTTGCTGTCAGCAGATAAGATATTATATTAAATTAAATAGTAAGATGCGTGGTGTGCTGAAAGGGATTTAACGTGGTTTACATAACAGACTCAGTACGGAGCAGATGTTCCGCTGAGTCTGTTATATAATAAACTATATAAAATTTTATGTATCTTTTTGTGTTTCCAGCTAAATATAGGAGAGTAGTTATAGGTGAAAAATTCGATAAAATTATTAAATAATGAAAATGAGGCAAAAAAGGAATTTAATAGATTGATTTTTAAAATCAAAAATGATATACTTGGAACATCAATTTATTCATATGCAAAATTTATGAATAAAAAATTATAGAAAAAGTTGTAAATTGCTTAGGAAGAGTGAATAATGAAAGAGTTAGGGTATCATGGAACCTGCACTAAGCACCGATATAATATAGAGAAGAATGGACTCGATCCTGCTAAATGTAGGTATAGAAGTAACCATTGGTTAGGTCAAGGTGTATATTTTTTTGATGATTATGAGAAAGCGTTATGGTGGGCATCAAACAGTTCAGCGAAAAATGGTAATTGTGGAGGTGTAGTTTTTCAATCTGTTATAGTAGCGGATGATGAGGAAGTTCTTAATCTTGATGATAATAGACAATATGACTGTTTTTTAACAGAAACAATAAATACATTGGATGAGATAAAAAGAGAATGTTGTGGAAATATGCCTATATTTAAAGAAGATAATTTTCGTGCCGTTTTTTTCGATTATTATAAAAAGAGAAGAGGGATATCTGTTATAATAGGAACTTTTCAAAAGGATATTGCAGGTTATACAACAAGAAGAAATTCTGAAGAATTGGAAAAACAAAAGAAAATAATGGAAATTATTCATATTAAGTTTAATGAACGACAGATATGCGTTTCAAAAAAAGAATGTATTAAATTGACAAAATTGGTGTATAATGAAGAGGAAGAGGTGATATAATGTTTGATAAAAATTTATTTTTGGAATTATGTGAGAAATATAATGTTGAGTTAAGCAATAGCGCAAAGGAACCTATGATTAAAGACGGAGATAATGTGCATGCAATAACTAACGAAGATGTTAGTCGAATTATTTCTACATGTCAGACTTTCTTTGGCTACTCTGGAGAAAAGTTTGGTGCAAAAGTAATAAAAAGAGAATATTATTTTCAGGAAGATTTTGCTATTGCATGTTAGGAGAGAATTATGAAAGTTAGTTCTAAATATGAAAGTCCTCTTGTTTTAGAAAAAATTGAAATCACAGAGAGTACGTTTAGGAAAAAAGATGTTTTATTGGAAGGATTGGAATTGAATGTTCATGTAGAGCATAATGTTGAAAATATTGGAGAAGATGGATATGAGATTACATTAAATACGATTGTCTCAGATGAAAACGAAAATATATATGTTAGTGTAAAAGGAAAAGCAGTATTCCGTACACAGCAAAATAACATGGATATATTGGAAAAAAATACTATTGCAATTATGTTTCCTTACATTAGAAGCTATATATCTATTATTACGACACAGCCTGGAATGGCTCCTATTGTACTACCTGCTATGAATATTATCGCAATGATAAATGACCAAAAAACTATGAAATTATGATATTATCTTCAAATTACATATAAATCTCCAAACTGATGTAAGATAAAATTACATAGTATGGAGATTTTTTATGGTAAGAAAAGAGAAAGAACGCAAAAAGCAGTAATTTTTGGTTCAACCCTAATTTCCCCGGAGGACACAAGATGCTTCTTTTATGTTCAAACGGTTTATCGAGTAAAAATCTATTGAAAGCCATGAGCAAGCGAGTCAAAAATTGCAAAACGGCGGCTTTAGTGGTGACGGCGGATAACGAATATAAGGAAAATAACTATCATGTGGACAGGTGCGCGGCGGCATTTGTATTTGGTCCGACTCTGGAACTGGTAAATATGTACTCTGCAGATATGAATTTCATGGGCTTAACAGATTTAAGCGGGCTAAATCTTACGAATATAGAAGTTTTGCCGCATTATGAAAAGTTTTTAAAGCGGTTTGACGCCTTTGAAGAAAAATGCCGGATATATGAGAAGGAACATTCAGTGGAAGTGATTCGCTTAAACGATGGCGACGGTGTTTTAATTGATGGGAACAATATAGAAATGTACAATAAAGAGACAGAATACATCAAACAGATATAATCTTGTCTTGAAAGGATGTCAGGTATGCAGTTTTCATGGTTGGAAGGCGTCAGTAAAAAATGGAAAGACATTCTTGTGATTGGGAAAACCATCGAGCGTGACGGGAAAAAATACCATATCATCGGAATGACTATGGAAGAAGACGCAAGGCTTTACATTATAGAGCCATATGAAGAACAAAAAAGGCGTAATCCGCAAAAGAAGCGTACACAGCGGATGCTCTTAAAAGAGCATGAAACAAAGAGTTTCAGCTATCTGCATTGCAGGGAGTTTAGGATTGGCAATAAGAAACTGCGCATACAGGGCGGCAGCGGCGGAGCCCTGATACCTGAAAATTATGAAGAGATTAAGCTGTTTCTTGATATGATGGATGCGGGATGGAATGTCCCGGAGTGGCTTAAAAATGAGGAATGGGACAGGCTGCAGTTGGTTACATTAAGAATTGATAACATTAAGTGGCTTCCCAAATATTCTCCGGACATGCCTATTACGGTAAAGCATGGACCGAATTGGGAGAAGCATCTGTTAAACAGGGCAAAAACAATTACCCTGGAAATAGGAAAACCCCTTTCTTTCCGGTTTACGGTTCATGATGGTGAAAAAGTGCAGTGCCACATAAATAATGTTACGCTGATTGATGTATGGGAAGATGCAGGGAAACAGTTTAGTGATGCTAAATCTAAATACCGTGAGCGTTTTACCAAAGAACAGCTGCAGGAGATAGAAAGCCATTACTATGAAGCGCTTGAGCAGAACTGCCCCAAGGGAATGTGCTATATCGGAATTGAATATGAATGCAGCAGGGATATTAATCTGCAGTTTTATTCTAAGGATTATTTAGAGTCGTATCCGGAGTCCCACAATGGAAGCGCCTCTTTTGTTATGATGCGGTTAAAGCCGGATAAAAAGAAAGGCACGCATGGCATGCCGCTGAAAGGATATGCCGTTGCCATTCCGTTTCCGCCGGATACAACAACAGCGTCAGTAGAATTACTTTTCTATATGGAAAAGATAGAGGGTTGGGAAGAATGCGCATGTACCACGCCGGAAGAATTGGGCATAAAAAAATATATGGATGTGGAAGAATGGGGCTGTACCAGCATATATATAAAAGGCGTTGATATTGTTGCTGCCGGAAATACAGTTTATTCAATGCAAGTTAAAGATAAAAACGATGAATATCAAAAAATAGCGGAAAAATACGATGTTCATTTTATTTTTGATGATAATATACCTCAACTGGATTTCTACACGATTCCATATATAGATATAATGGCGACGGATAGCTGCGGCGGGTATATAGGGACTATTGGCAAAGTGAGCGATTTGGAAAGCAGCGCACCAATCTGTTATATCAGCAAAGAAAAACAATGCTACCTGGCTGCCGATAACTTTAAGGCATTTATGCAGCGTTTAGATTCATGGAAAGACCAAATGACGCTGCTAGGAACGGTTGCTTTTTATAAAACAAAATCAGACGCTAAAGCGGCGAATGATTTTGTTGAAAAGACATAGCCCTATTTATTGCGATAGGATTGTGCAAAAGGGCATTGAGAAATACGGCATATAATATAATTGCAAAGACGCTGCCCAATAAGCAACGTCTTATATTAATACGATGTCGTGGAGTTTATAGGCGGAGGAAAAATTGATATGACCGTGGATGAGAAAATGAGTCTTGTAATTGCGCTTGCCGAGAAGGCATTGGAAAAGAATGAATTGCCGATAGCATGTATTATATTTCATAATGATACGATAATATCTCAGGGCTGTGCGTCGGAAGTCGAGGATAAAAGGTTATTGGTTCATGCAGAGTTAAAAGCGTTAATGGAACTGGATAAGAAAAAAAATAAGTGCAAAAGAAAAAAGCAAATGGAATTGTTTACAAATTTGGAGCCATGCATGATGTGTCTGGGAGCGTCGATATCGTCATTTATCGGCAAAGTATACTACTCGCTTGATGCACCTTCTGACGGCGCAGCTAAGTGGGCGAAGATAACTTGGAAGGAACACCATGTAGAATCGTCCTTTTGCCTGCCTGAAATTACGTAAGGAGTATTGGCGGCTGAAAGCAGGGAACTGTTCAAGAAATATATAGACATTCATAAAGAGGGCGCAATGGTAGAGTGGGTGAAAACCATTATCTATTAAGGCAATAACTTTAGAGCCAATAATAATAATAAAAGTGATGAATAATTTATTGATTTTTTCGGAAATACGGCATATAATATAAATGAGAAATCTTGTTTGATTTCTTTTATGAGACATGGTTCAGGAGTGTCTGGCTAAAAATAACCTGAAAATATTGCGGGGGGTTTCTCGATGTCACCCGGCTTAATACAAAATCGAAAAATTGTAATAGGAAGCTGAAATGCTTCCTATTTTTCTGGGAGATAAAATGAGTAGTAAACCGTCGTATTGTTACATATTGGAAGAGTATTATAAAGACCACCCTGATTTACAAAAGGTATTAGATATTGATGATGCTACAAAACATAATGTGAGAACACATCTTTGTTTAAATGTAAAATACAAAGAAAATAATATACTTATTCCATTGAGAAAAAATTTGGGAAATGCTGACAGAGTATTTGGTAAAATAGGTTTTCCAGTTCCAAGTATGAGCAAACCTAAGGCTGGATTGGATTATAGATATATTATGGTAATTAATAATGATAAATACTTAAGATTTGATTCGCCACGAATATCAAATAAGCAGGCTGTTGCCATTCATAATAATTATGATGTAATAGAAAGAGAAGCCATAGAATATGTAAAATCATATATTAGGGTTGCTATGAAAAATAGGGTTGAGAAAACTGCGCGGTTTAGGGAATCAAGCTTAATCAATTTTCATAAAGAATTGGGGATTAGCAAGCATGGATAATTGTCTGATTTGCAAAAGGATAGCATTAATAAAAGAAAATAAAAATCCGTATTTTGTGCGCGAACTCAATACGGGGTATGTTGTGATAGGCGACCAGCAAAGGATAAAAGGGTACAGCCTGTTTCTTTGCAAACAACATGCCTATGAACTGCATGAATTAGAACCCCATTACAGAGACGAGTTTCTTCATGAAATGGCGGTTGTGTCCGAGGCTGTGTATAATGCGTTCCAACCGGAAAAGCTGAATTATTCGCTGCTTGGCGTCGGCGAAGGCTTGCATATGCACTGGCATATACACCCCAGAAGGAGCGGAGATACGCCTGCTGCCGGACCTGTCTGGCAGCTTGGAGCGGAATTGACTGATAAAAAATATAATCCTACTGATGAAGAACTGGAAATATTAAAAGCTAAATTAGGTGAAGAATTGGATAAGCTTTTATAAAATTGTAAGTTTATATGAAATAAATAGAGTTAAAATATAAAGTTTTGTTTGTTATGAAATGCATATTAAGTTATAATATAAATATAATAGTTTTGAAATATATATATGGGTGATGATTTCGCGGAATATTATCCAAATATGTTAATTTGAGTTTATAATAGGATTAAAGAAACCGCTGTGGGAGGACGGAATTTGAGAGTTTACCTTGATATGTGTTGTTATAATCGACCATACGACGACCAATCACAACTAAAAGTTGCTATGGAAACACAGTCTAAACTGTATATTCAATCGCTGATAAAAGATAAAAAACTGGAATTGATTGTTTCGTATATGCTCAGATATGAGTGCAGTAAAAATCCGTTTGAAATGCGGCGCAATACGATTTTAGAATTTATGAAAGAAAATGCATATGGATATGTAGGTGTTGACCGTAAAGAGATAATTGAAACAAAAGCTACTGAAATCATGAAAACAGGAGTTAAATTTAAGGATGCATGCCATGTAGCCTCGGCAATTTATGCAGGTTGTGAATATTTTATATCTACAGATGTCCGATTGCTGAAATATCTTACAAAAGAGATAAAAATGGTGACACCGATAGAGTTTGTTACAGAAATGGAAGGAGGGGAATAGATGATAGCAAGTACAGTGGAAATTATGAGTCGCGGAATGAAATGCTTGACAGAGCAGATGGGAATAGTTGAGGCTGAACAGTTTATTTCTGCTATTATTCGAGAAAAATTTGATTACACAAAATGGCAGAGGGAGTATTTTGATACGAAGACACCGGAAGAAATCAGTGCCGAGGCATCAAGCTTTGAGAAAGTGCAGCCTTTTACCGGAGATGCGATAAGGCTTTAGTATTTATGCTTTTCTTTCTTTGCTGGAAATTCCATTCACATATCTTATTTTCTACTACCAGTTGAATTTATAAGATGAACTAACCGATACCGTTATAGTTTTTCCGCATTTCTATGATAAAATAAAAGAAAAGGTAATTGCGATAAGTTTCATAATCGCCTAAATAGAATAGGGAGATGCTTATTATGAATATCGGCTTAGTAATTATGAATAAAAGAAAGGCTTTAGGATATACGCAGCAGGCTTTGGCGGACAAGCTGAATGTCTCTTTTCAGGCAGTATCAAAATGGGAGAACGGGACCAATTATCCTGAAACAGATATGCTCCCGCTGCTTGCAAGCGTGCTGGGTACAAGTATTGATTCACTTCTGGGATATAAATCTTCTGTGGTTTCCGACTATGATAAACGATATGATACAGAGGATTATTACTGGGGTATAACCCCGAACAGTTTATGCTATGAATTAATGAAACTGCGCCCGCCGGTTAAGCCGTTAAAAGTCTTGGATATTGGCTGTGGAGAAGGCAAAGACGCGGTTTTTCTTGCGCGGAACGGTTATATTGTGACGGCTTTTGACTTGTCTGAAACAGGAATAGAAAAGGGTAAAAAACTTGCTGAAAAATGCGGCGTTTATGTAGACTTTTTTAAAGCCGATGTAATTGATTTCCGTCTAAGCGAAAGTTATGACATTATTTTCAGCAGCGGAGTATTTCACTTTATTAAGCCCGAAATAAGAAAAGAGATTACGGCAAACCTGAAAGAGCACACAAACGAGGGTGGTGTACATGCTATCAATGTATTTGTGGACAAGCCGTTTATAGAAGTTCCGCCGGATAAAGACGTCAATCGTTTCCGCTGGGATTCGGGGGAGCTTTTTATGCTCTATCACGATTGGAAACTGCATAAGACCGAGGAGGTCATTTTTGACTGTAATAGCGGCGGAATCCCGCATAAACATTGTATGGATATTGTGGTTGCGGAGAAGATGATTTTTTAGTTTGATTTTGGAAAATTTATTGATTTTTTCAGAAGTATGGCATATAATATAAATGAGCAAAGTAATTTGCTTAATTTAAGTGTTTCACTACTTTGAACGTGAACCTTTAATTTAAGTGCTTCGCAGCTTAAAATGCGAAACGTTAATTTTCAGGGA
Organism: Butyrivibrio sp.; assembly: GCA_023664865.1. Taxonomy (GTDB): domain Bacteria; phylum Bacillota; class Clostridia; order Lachnospirales; family Lachnospiraceae; genus UBA3282. Next base: position 39,748 of record JAMPEU010000018.1, read on the forward strand.
GATAGATAGTTATCTCCCTGTTTTTCTATACTACGGAGGAAAGAATGGATTTTTATCGTATAAGTTTGCATTTGGGGCAGTTATGCAGGTGAATGGTATGAATTATTATGTAGCTGTTTCATCTTTTGATAAAAAGCAGGAAGCAAATATATTAATCCGTGTACCGGGTGATAAAAAGGAAATTAAGGGTTCATTGAGATTTAATTATATGATTCCGGTGCCAGATGAATGTCTTGAAAAGCTGGTGATTAAAGAAATTGATGATGAGAAGTATCGTTCACTTCTTAATAAAGAGTATCAGTTTTGTATGGACAACGCGGAGCGTATTCAAAGGAAAGCTGACAAAATATATGAAATGGTGACAACAAACCGAAAACAGATTTTAACGGATAATAGCTGTGCATTTCATATTTTAGAGGCAGGCTGCCGGGAATACATAGAGAAATACCTGAAAGACGATTTAGAATAAGCATAATACAATCTTTTCGGAAAATTCATTTATATAAGGCTTGACAAATGGAAATAAATTGTATACAATTAGATTGTATTAAATAATGCTGGAGATAGCATAGTAAGTTTAAAATAAAACATAGCATAAAAAATAAAACAGAAAAACGGAGGGAACGTAAAATGAATATTCAGGTAAGATATTACACTCGCTCGGGAAACACGAAGAAGCTGGCGGAGGCAATCGGGAGGGCGGTAGGAGCGGAGGCAAAAGATGTTGCGGCGCCGCTTTCCGATAAGGCTGACATTCTTTTTCTAGGCTGCTCGTATTATGCGTTTGATGTGGCGGACGAAATCAAGACATTCGTAGAGGCAAATAAGGACAAGATAGGCAAAATCGTATGTTTCGGCACATCGGCAATGATGAAGTCAGTTTATAAGCCGATGAAGAAGGTTGCTGAGGCAGCAGGCGTTGAAATGCACCCGCAGGATTTTCACTGTCGGGGTTCTTTCGGCCCGGCTCATAAAGGCCGCCCGAACAGCGACGACTTGCAGAAGGCGGCGGATTTTGCCAAAGAGATAGTCGGGAAGTAGGGCGTAGAAACCAGCAATAACTAATAACAACCATCAAACGACATGAACTCATATGTTTCCCCACGAGTTCATGTCGCCTTCAATATGTGTATTTCAGGGTTACTCAACCTGCGGATATCCGTCGCGGAGCCCTAACATTATTTCATCATGTATTCTGCTGAAACAATAACTGATTTTATGCTCAAAATCAATTATCTGCAGAAACTCTGAGTCGGACAACTCCCCATCGGGAAGAAGGAACTCGCTGTTTTCTTCGCAGAATACGACGCCGCTGCCGCTGTACTCGGCAACTGTCTTGATAATACTTATTTCCGACTCCGCGTATACGCCTTCATTTTCATACTGAGCCTTGAGTTCTTCATACCGCGCGGTTTCCGCTTGGCTAAGTTCTCTGTTGTATCCGCCGCCCACGTCCAAATTCGACGCGCAGTAAGCCAGATAGATTCTGTCCACATCTTCATCGGTCATTGCTGCTAAACGACTTTCGTAACTGCCCTCGGAGAGAATCCGCTCCTGATTCGTTTCATATATGCTGTATGCCATTTTATGATTAAAATCTATAATCTCCAGAAGTTCTTCATCGCTAAGCGTTTCAGCGGGAAGATAAATTGTGCTTGTGGACGAGTCGAACGCTACGCCTTTTCCGTCATAGTAAGATGCGTCCGGCATGATGGTCATGGTTTTGTCTGGGAAAAGCCCATTTTGTTCGTATTCCACTGAAAGAGCCTGATACCGTGCGCTTTCCTCAGTGGTGTACTTACGGTTTAATTCGTTTGTCTCACCGACATTCGCCAACTCATACAGTTCGTCAATTTCCTGCTTTTTCATGTTTTCCATGCGCTCTCTGTATAGGCTGTAGAATTTCGTCGCAGTTACGGTAGTCCCGAATATAAGGCAGCAGATAATTGCCGCCGCTGCCGCTTTTGGCAGATGGAAATGTTTCTGACGGCTGGAAGTGTGTTTGGCAGATGGAGCGCCTTGCCTTTTCTTTGCGGCTTTTCTTCTGTTGGTTTCTTCCTGCGCTATCTGTGAAAAAGCGGCGTCCGCCTTTTCCCATACGATATCGGGGATTTCCAACTCTGTATATAAAATATTTTCTTTTTTATTACGCATCATTTCCCCCTTATTTGATTTATTAGTAAGTTTCGCATTGCCGGACTTATCTATTGTATTTGCTCTATTTGATTTATTAGTCAGTTTCGTATTGCCGGATTTATCTATCGCCTTTGCCTTATTTGATTTATTAGTCATTTTCGCATTATCGGATTTATCCATCAATTTCGCCTCCTTGAATATGTTTGTGTCTGTTACGATTTATAATACTTTGCCAGTTGTTCGCGTCCTCTGGCAAGCCTTGTGCGCACTGTGCTGTCCGCGATTCCTAATATTTTCGCTATTTCCTTGGTATGAAAACCTTCAGTATAAAACAGGATAAGCACTACACGGTATTTTTCGTCGATAGTTGAGAGCGTTTCCCGCCATTCGATGTTGCTGACGCTTTCGTTACTGACTTGTTCGGTCAATGTGTCCGTATATGTAATCCGCTTATTGCTTCTGATTATGCCGTAGCAGTTATTAACCAGAATTTTTGTAAGCCAAGTCTTAAAATACCGCTCCGTCTTTAAGTCGCCCAATTTTTCCCAGCAAATAAGCAGCGTGTCCTGTATGGCGTCCGCGGCGTCTTCGTCATTCATCAAAATTGCTTTTGCCGTGCGGTACATGCTCTGCATCTGCGATGTCATCAATTCCGTAAATGCGTCATGGTTTTTCATTTTAGCTTTTTTGATAAGAGTTTCCGTATTCATTGTGTCTGCATTAATCCTCCTCGTTCCGTAATTGACGGCAACAGTTCAGCCTGCCGTCCGAGCTGTTGCTTTATGAAATAGGACTTACATTCCGTCTTTTATACAATAGATGTTTGAAAACGCCAAAATGTCCCATGCAAAATTAGAAAATTAAAAAATGAATATATTCTTCTTTTAAACGCAGAAACAGGCGGTCTGACATGCCGCCTGCTCCTATCTTGCATTTTTCCGTCTGGAAAAATTAAATTTTGTTGCTTAATAAGCGCTTATTTACTTTTCCAGCGCTTGAGCGTAGGGAAAAACGCTTTCATTCTGCTGCGCGCTTCGTCGTGCGTCATGCCTGAATTAGCCGCCGCCATATGCGGAATGCAGAACTCAATCATTTCATCCATTGTGCAGTCCCATGTAAAAGCGCCGTTTACAAAACAATAACGGCAATAGTCGTTATTAGTGCTGCCGTCTGCATTGTTTCCGTGCGTTTCTGGCGTGTCCATTGGCATGCCGCAGCTTTGACAGAAATTTTCACCCATTGCATTGTCCTCCTGTTATTTTTAATCGTATTAACAAGTAAAGGATAACATGGAAAACCTGACATCCTGCGTCATGTTTTATTTTGTAACTGTTTAGTTCCTTCATGGTTACTTATTTTTTTCATATATTAATTTTGCTTGTGCGGCAACGACTTCTTTCAGATATGCGGGGGCAAGTATCTCTACCTGTGCGCCGAATGAAAGGATAAATCCTATCAGCCACGAGTCTTCGGGCATTTTTGCCGATACGATTAGGTCTCCGTTTTCCTCACGTTGTATCTGGTCTGCGTCAAATTCATCATATACGCGGTATGACATTTCTTTCGGAAATCGGAGAGTAATCAGGTTGTATTCACCTTCCGTAATGTCAAGCGGCATCGGAAAATCGCGGCGGGGGAAGGTTTCGTTTAAAACTTCCAAATCTAAGATACGGTTTAGCTTGAATATCCGATAGTCTTGCTTTTTTAGGCAAAATGCTTTCAAATACCATGCCGTCGATTTATATGCAAGCTTGCACGGCTGCACGATTCTTTCGCTTATAACCTCGTAAGAGTTTGCATAGCGGATTTTAACGCATTTGCAGTGGATTACCGCCGTTTTTAGCAACTCGAATTTCTCATTGTCAGTACCGTTATTGCCCCATCTGGAAAAATCCGCCTCAAACCAGCTTTCCGTACTAAGATTAAATATTGCGGAAAGTTTCTGCAGCGTCTGATTGCTTTCAATATTAGGCGTGGTATTTATACTTTGTAATGCCGTCAGGATTTCCAGCTTTTCTTCCTGCGACAATACCGCTTTATCAAGAACGAAGCCGTTCATCAAATGAATGCCGCCATTCCTGCCGGCTTCTGCGTATATGGGAATGCCTGCGCTGCTTAAAGCGTCGATATCCCGATAAATCGTTCTGACTGATACTTCAAATTTTTCCGCTAATTCCGGCGCGGTAGCGGCTCCTTTATCAAGTAAATAATATACAATTTTAAATAATCTGCTTTCCCGCATGGATATCGCCCCTGTCTGTGTAACCGTTCAGTCCTCATAAGCATATGCGCCCATGCGCCTGAGGGCGGAACTGTTATACAACTATGAATATAATAACGCCTAAAACATGACATTGAGTGTCAAGGTTTATTATAATATAATGTTTATGTATGGTAAAGAAGCGAAAACAAAAAGATTATTTGAAAAAACTTGACTGTAAAGTTTTTGTTGAAAAAGGAGTAATCAGGAAATCAGGAGTGTGAACTTCCCACTATTGACAAAAACAAATTAATAGAAGTATACTTGTATTCGGTTAGCCCTACTAACACAAAGTAGATAGAACTGCCATCAACAAAATCAGGGAGGTATTTTCATGGTAAAAATTACATTGGGAGTAGAAGGAATGGCGTGCGGCATGTGCGAGGCACATATAAATGATGCCGTGAGGAACGCATTTCAGGTCAAAAAGGTAACAAGTTCGCATACAAAGAAACAGACAGTCATTATTGCCGGGCAGGATATTCCTGAGCAGGAGTTGAAGGATGTAGTTGCCAAAACAGGATATGAGGTTGTATCCGTTAGCAGCGAGCCTTACGAAAAGAAGGGGCTGTTTTCCAAATAAGACCCCTTGTATTTTCCATATTCTATAATATTATGCACGAAATAAAATAAATTTTCTTGTAGTGACCGGAATTTTCTGGTAAAATATTTTTATGGGGTACTGCCATAACGGGTAGGCGGTCAGTCCTTCTTCGCAGAGGGACTATCCCTCTGGCTATGGGTAAAACCGGGAAAGGGGGTTGCTTATAAAAAAAGTAACCGCCCTCCAGCCAAGGATATGGTTACTTTTTGTAATTTAACTTTGGACTGACCGTCTATCGGCAGTATTCCCTTTTGCGCTTTTATTGTAGCAGATTCCATTGCCATTGTCAAACACTGCCGGGTATTCACGCCTAAAATCCCCCTTGCATTTTTCCATATTTTATGTAAATCTATATTCAGAAAGCAAGAAAAATATGGAACTGTGTGGTATTATGTACAGAAAAGTCGGATTAATGCTTTCGCAGCTTAGGAAACAGGCAGAGATTCCGCAAGTCGATTTGGCGCGTGGAATATTGACGGTTGACGAGCTTTCGAAAGTGGAAAAAGGAAAAAAGGGAATCGACAGAATGAGTCTGGAGGCGTTATTCCAGAGAATCGGTAAATCCTTAGACAAGATGGAACTTGCCATGTCTATGGACGAATACCGCTTGCTTGAACTGCGCTTTAATATTTTAAATATTCTTTCCGTAAAGGACGCGGAAAAGCCCAAAGATGTGAAAAAGCCCAAAGATGCGGAAAAGCCAAAAGGCACGGAAACCCCGGATGCCTACATAGAAAAATACGCGTCTTACATAGACGACAGCAAGCCGATTCAGAGGCAGGCGCTAATGCTGCTGCATGCCGTTAAATCCTACATAGAAAATGGAAACGCAGGAAGAAACGCAGTCCTATTTGAGAAAGCATTGGAAATCACTTTCCCGAAGTGGCGGGAGACGGAATTAATAAGCGTCCGCTTATGCACGCAGGAAATCCGGATTCTTCTGGCAATCCTCTATATTAAGCTGAATATTGAAGGCAATCAGGATAATAATCTCATAAATCTGCCCGAAGAAGAACAGCAGTCATTTGTGATGTTGCAAAAATTGTACGACTATATTGATAGCAGATACACAGACGCAGAAGAACGCGCCAAAGTGTACCCGCAGTGCGCATGGATTTTGTCACAGGCATGCTTATGGCGCGGCGATATAAGGACGGCGTATGAAATCTGCCAAAAGGGCGTGGACTGCCTCGCCGAAAACGGAGTCCTGACCGTGATGGAAGAACTTCTGGAGGTGAAAATTAAGTGCCTTGAGAAGCTGGGAGCCGTTGAGGGGATACAGAAGGCGCAAAACCACAAGGATTCCATCGCATTTTTGCATGAAGTTGTGGGGAAACCGCGCATTTCAGACAAGATAGTCATGATTTTCTTAACCAGCATACAGGGCGAGATAGTGGTCACCAATGAGTTAATCCGTGAAATGCGTCTGTCGCAGAAGATGTCACAGGAAGAATTGAGCGCCGATATATGCACGCAGGAAACCCTGTCGCGGATTGAATACGGCATGCGCACCCCGAATACGAACAAGCTGTATCAGATGTTTAAGCGGCTTGGGATAGAGCGGGAACGCTACTACGGCTTTATTGCCACCGATGATTATGCGCTTTATGAGAAAGTGCGGCTGTACAAAAGAAATATAGGACGGGAAGAAACAGAACAGGCGGAGCAGATATTTGATGAACTGGCAGAGAAACTGGATTATGAGGATGTTGTCAATAAGCAGTTTATTGATACATACAGAATTGCGAAACAATTGAGAAAAAAGGAAATCAACTGCGAGTCCGCTTATGAGGAATTAAAGCAGATATTGGATTATACCATGAAAGATTACGTTGGTACGGTCTACAGGGTTCCTTTCAGGCAGGAAGTGGTTATTCTAAACCAAATGGCGAGGTGCCTGAGAAGGGCTAAAAAGGAAGAGGCGGCAGCAGAGATTTATGCACAGATTCTGAACCGTTATAATGGCAGTAGGGTTTTGAATGTATTCCATTCGGTGTCTGCTATGCTGATTTACATTAATTATACCGGATTATTAGAAACGATGGACAAACTGGACGAATCCGAGGCAGTCGGCAGGGAAGGAATCAGCCTGATGCTTGACTGCCAGAGGGGAGACGCTGCTGGGATGATTCTCGCAAATCTTTCCTGTGTCTATGATAAAAGGAATATGAAGAAAGATGCGGAACGGGCAAAGAACTGCTTAAGTAATAGTTATTATCTGATGGATTTGTATATGTATGAACGTGATAAAATAATGTTAAAAAATGCGTATGAGGAAATATATCGCACATTATTAGATTAGTTTAAATCTTCTTTATTCATATAATCATGTGTACCCACGCCCCAATCAGCCCCAACGGGAACCGTGGCAGTAATAAAAAGTGAAAGGCAAAGAATAACAACAAGCATTTTTTTCATCATAATAGTGAATCTCCTTTAGTTTAATTTATTTTTCTATATCATACACCAATACGGCATGCAAGTCTATGACGTTTTCGACTAATTTTTACCCCCGAAAATTAGTTTTAAACGTCATGGACTTGCACGCCGTATTATTATATCATCAAAACAGACACACGCATCACGGTTATATATTTTTACCTTACAAATGGAAACGGACAGGTTTGAGAGATACTTTAAGTTAGCGGAGGCTTATGGAAAATAAGATAAACAAATGGATAAAAATTACGCTCTGCATGTTGGGACTTGCGGCATCATTGCTTTTAAGCGGCGTGCTGGGTATAAGGATTGAGCGCAACCGCCAGAACGCCATAGAATTACAGAAAGAAAACGTGTCCACTATTGCCGTCGTGAATATGGATAATGGCGTGGTTATAGACAACGAACATATTAATTACGCCAGCAAGCTTATCAGCTTTCCTAACGAGCATTTCATTATAACAGGCTTATCTGATGCCAAAGCGGGAATAGAAAACGGCGCTTATGCAGCGTATATCGTGATACCTGAGACGTTTTCATCTTCTGTGACTTCGATTGAGAATGACCCCGGCAAGGTAGAACTGGTTTACCAATATAATAATAAACTGTTGGAAGAAACCGAGATACAGGCGGTTAATGACGTAAACACTTTTATTGCCCTTCTGAATTCAAATATTGCCTATATGTATATGGACGCAATTATGGCGGAGTTTCACCGCATTCAGGACGAATCTTCCACAATTCTGGAAAACGATAATATGGAAAGGGAGCATCTTGCAAGCGTAAAGGCGTCTGATTTGATAGCATCAGCGGTGCCCGTGGAAGAAATAGAGGTAACCAATGACATAGAACCCGTAGAACTGACTACATATACGACGCGCAACGACGACTTGCTTGATGGCATGATGCTTGGTTATTCGGAAGCGGTGCAGACCGGAAAGGACGATTACGCGACTATACAGGAAGAAAACACCGGAGTCCAGACAGCGGCGGATGGTTTTATATCAGCATATGATACGGTTATTCAAGATACGCTGACAGGACAGGCGGAGCTTTTAACCACGGGGCGCGATAAACTGACGGAAGCCATCGGGCTGTATAATCAGAGCGTGGACGAGCAGGAGGCGGGAGTAAGGAGTGCGCTGGAAAGCGTCATTAACATGCAGCTGGAAGCGGACAAGGCTTCTGCCCAAACCCAGCTTAAGGGGATTGTGGAAGGTTACCGTAATATACCGTCGGCAGTAAACGATAATCTTGCACAGAAAACAGAGGCGTGCCGTATCGGGCTGGAAGAGTTAATCCATGATGTGTATATTCAGGGATATAACGATGCCGTGAGCGATTTAGGCGGGGGGAGCGATTCGATGAAAGAAGATGCCGATGCAGAAATCCAAGACTTTAAAGCGGCTGTCGGGGAACAATTAAGCGGCATCATTATAGAATGGGAGCAATTACCGATAGAGCTGCCTATATTACCGGAAGATGATGAGAAAGAAGACGGCAGTACGGAAGGCAGCGAAGATTCAGGCGATGAAAGCGGTGAGGAAGAGGAATTAGAAATCGTCCTGACTGTATTTGAAGATGAAGAGACGGTTAATACCGTGGTAACGAATACACTGGATTTATTTAAAATGGAAGTGGAGTCTGGGCAGATTGACGACGTAATACAGACATACTTCGTCGATGCACTGGCGGAAGAAAGCGCAGTGCAGATGGGTAAAATGGCGGATGAGAAACTGCTGTTAAATCAAAGCATCGAAAGTTACGAGGCGCTGCTTATTAACTATGACCCCATGCAATATATTGAGAACGCCAATTTAGATACATATTTGACGGATATAGAGTTGAATGCCGGGGATATGTATAGCGCCGTGGAACAGAATAATTCCGATTATATGTCATATGCGTCCGAAATGTATACCAGTACGACGGAGCATACTAATCAGGTGAAAACCGCTTTAGACGAAGCAAATGCGCAGACTGTGATAAATGTCGAGGACTGCGTCGGGGAACTGATACTGTCAAGAGAAGAGGTAAACAGTCAGAATGTAAGCATCTTAGGGGAATTTCCCAATGCTTTATGGTATACGAGGGTAGGGAGTCTGGAAAATACGGAAGTCTATGACTATATCGTTAATCCGGTTGTATCAATGGAGAATGGGCAGACTGTTAAGAATATTTCCGAGCCGGTCTTAAAAGAGGATAATTCCGTAAAAATCCTCCTGGTTATAGCGCTTGGAATCGGAATTATGTTTTTCCTAATAGAAGCTGTAATTAGTTTTTATCAACAGTATAAAGAATCAATAGAAGAAAGGGGGCGTTCAGATGGGAGAAGGAAGCTTGAAAATGAGTTATGACGATATGCAGGCTGAAATAACGAAGCTGACTCAGTATGCAAATGATTTTGAGACTGCTACAACCTCGATGTCAACAAGCGTGGCTGCTTTGTGCGACGGCTGGACATCGGCATCAACGGAAACATACCGTGAGGATTACACTGCATTGGCGAACAATTTTTCACAGACTTTGGAAGTTGTAAGAAATTTAATTCAGTCAACTTCAGACTACATTGCAGATATGCAGGCAGTGGATACTGCTTATTCCAAATCCAAGGTATCTGTAGGTTAAGCGGTAAACGGGCGGGGTAATGGCATACTGTTGCCTCTGCTCGTTTTGCTTTACATGGGGTTCAGTGGAGCTGCTGATATATGAATCAAGGGGAATACATACGATGGGAAGTCTTAACTTAAACGGCGAGGCGTGGAAGAAACGAAATACTACAACGTATTCATCATTGTTAGACCGCTACGGCGCACAGGATTTGTTTTCTGCCAAAAACACGGAACTATACCGGGAAATGGAAGAAGAAAAACATGCAGAGCAGCAGGAACTGACGGATTATGTTTTTTCCGGGCGGATGCAGGCAAATGGCGAAGATGAAGACATGATTGACAGCATTTTCTCACAGGAAATACAGTTTTCCAGGCTAAGGGACTATAGCAGGACCGAAGACGATTATTCCATATGTTTCGCAATGGCGGAAATATTGTTTGCTTTAGTATTCATATGCATACTCATGAAAATCAGGGCGGGCAGGAGAAAGAGGGGAAAATACGATGCAGTTGAAATTAACTTGGAGAGTTAAAGGAAGGCAGGATTTGGATTTGCTGGTATTTGATGAACAGCAGATTGCAGAGACGATGAAGATACTGATTGACAGGGGGGTTCTGGACGAGGAAGCGGAAGACAACGTTAAATATGTGAAATCATTGAGGACGAATAATCAGGTAAACATACTTTTAACATATAAAGAGGCGAAAATTTATTCGGGCGATATTTTAGAAATGCTGGAGGAGGATTAGAGATGGGAGACGTCACTAAAGGGATAATAGGTGAAATGGCGGCAGAGGCTATACGAAAAGCAAAAGAAGCTAAACGAAAGGCGATACAAAGTCAGATTGACCAATGGAATAAAAAATTATCCCAGGCTGACTCGCAGCGGATTGCCCTCACTGCAGAACAATCTAAGCTGAATATATACATGGGTGAATGGGATACGCAGAAAAGTACATACAATGGGAGCGACATTTTGTCAGAGGTAGTTATTCTGAATGTCTTTGAAGGCGTGTGTGCTGATAAGATAAAGGATGATTTAACCGATTCCGTAACGCAGATGGACCAGACATGCAGCAAAGTAAGCGGGCTTAATGCCCATGTAGGAGAACAAATAAGCCTGCTGGGCCAATATATCAACGTTATCAACGCGAAACTTACATCTCTAAGAAGTGAATTGAATTCTATTTAGGCGGGAGGGGCAGTATGGCGCAAATAGTAAACTTAAGGCAGACAGAATATCAGACTATAGTGACGGAATTATCAAAAATGCATACAGACCAGCTGCAGTGTGTGGCTGATGCAATTACTAAGTTGAGAAATATAGTGACGAGTGACGATATCTTCTCGGCGAATCAGACATCCAAGAAAATGGAAGATATGCTTGATATGGCGGCGAGCGACATAGTATCGCTTTTGGAACAGGCGTTTAACGACAGCGAGGCGGGAATCGCCAATATGATAACTTCTATAACGACTACGGATAGCGCATGCGGTTAATGAAAGAAGGGAGAGACGGAAGAGATGAGCGATATCAGTATCAGCAGCAGTAGTACGGAAACTGCCGTGTCAGAACTTATAACTGCAATTCAGACGGACATCATAGACGCGGCGCAGACATCTAAGGATAATATTATGAATGCAGTTGTGGATTCGTCAGGCGATTTCATTGATTCATTAATAAGCGAAGTAGAGAAGGAAACGGAGATTGTGAATGCGGCGGGAGAACTGCTGATTGCAATGGCAAACTATATTCAGTCAGCAGCAGATGCTTTTGCAACCGTGGACACGACGTATAATACCTCAAAGATTTGAGCAGATTTTACATGCTGAGAAAGGAAAATGGTAATAAGAATGGGAAACTACAGCGAGACGACATTAGACAGGGACAGGGCGTTTGATACAAATAACTTGAACGATTTGCTGATACAGGGAAAAACCGTCTTAAAGGCGGCGATAGATATCAGCGGAAATATGGAGGACTCCATCGCAGCCATCTTAGGCGTATATAACAGGATTGAGCCGGAATACAGGGTAAGCGCCTTAGGCTCTGACGCATCCGCCCTTTCAGGCACCCTTAAGAAAGAGTGCTATCAGAATACCATAGACAGCATGGATAAAATTATAAACAAACTTATAAACGATATACCGACATATGATACTAGCCTTGCACAGGGCATGGACGGAATAGTGGAAGCTCTTAATTCCATAAAAGGAAGGATAGGCGACTTAAAGAGCCTGCTTGATGCGGGGGATGTGAATTTAAGCTATGAAGAGTTCGGCAGCAGGATTAATGAGATAAAGGCGGGGTGGGATGAAACCACGGAAGATTTGGCGGAGCAGCTGGCGCAGATAGAGAACGACATGCTGGGAGTGTCGGCGGCAGCAGTGCAGTACAGTTCGGACCCCGTCAACCTTTCCACGGGAAACTTCGTATACGACCATGAGGACATGAAGATAAAGGGGGAGATACCGCTCTCCTTCCATCGTTACTATAACTCCAAAGCCCGCGGAAAAGGCAGCCTCGGCAGATGTTTCGTGCATAACTACTGCTCATATCTTGAGAATGATGAGGAAAAGGGAAAAGCAACCATAACCATGGGGGATGGACAGAAGAAGACGTTCCGTGCCGGAAAAGACGGGACATACACGGGACTCCATTCTGCAGTGGAAATCCTGACAAGGGAAGGGGAAACTTTCGTCCTGACGGAACTGAGCGGGGCGAGGACCGTCTATGACAAAGAAGGTCATATGACGCGCAAAGAGAACCTAAACGGCAGGGGCATAACATTTTCCTATGATGAAGATGGAAAGCTTAAGAAGGCGGAGACCGACAATAAGGCATACCTTGAATACGGCTACGATGAGGAAGGCATGCTGGTAAAGGTTACAGACCATACAGGGAGAATGACGGAGCTTTCATATGCCAAGGGTAAACTCGCAGGAGTAAAGACGCCATCAGGCAGCTCCTACGCATACAGCTATGCGGGGAACGGAAGGCTGGAAGAGACAGTGAACCCACGCGGATATACGTCGGTAAAGAACACATACGACGATAAACGCCGCGTTACCAGACAGGAATTCCCCGACGGCGGACACATGGAGTATGCTTATGATGATAATAAGAGACAGGTAATCCTGACGGAGCGCAACGGAAGTAAGACTACCTATGTCCATGACAGCAAATACCGCTGCACGGATATCATATATGAGGACGGAACGAAGGAACACTCCGAATACAACGGAAAGAACAGGCGTATCCTGCATGTGGACAGGAACGGCAACACCACCAGATATGCGTATGACGGCAGGGGGAACCTGACGCAGATAATCAATGCGCTGGGGGAGAAAGTCTCCGTTACTTATGATGCCTTAAATAATCCGGTCAATATCAAGATAAACGGAAAGGAAAAACAGAAGAACAGCTTTGATGGGAAAGGAAACCTGACAGAGACTATGGACGCACTTTCACGCAAGACTGTCTTTTCATATAACAGTGCAGGACTTCCTGAGACCGTTACACAGCCTGACGGAAGCGTTATCCGCATGGAGTACGACGAAAAGGGCAACATCACAGGGATAACGGATGCCATGGGCAGGAACACCCGCTATGTATATGATGAATTAAACCGCGTCGTCCGGGTAACAGACGCTAAAGGACAACAGACGGGGCTGTCCTATGACGCGGCGGATAATATCAGGACGCTGACAAATGCGGCTGGGAACGTCCGCAGATTTGAATATAATGAAAGCAATAAGGTTATCGGAGTCACGGATTTTGACGGTAGCGTTGTTAAAATACGGTATAATGCAATTAACAAGCCGGAGGAAATGACCGACCAGATGGGAAGGACTACAAGGCTTGCCTATGATGCCATGTGGAATCCTGTCAGTGTAGTTGCGCCTGATGGTGCGGAAATTCGTTACTGTTATGATGCAAATAATCGTCTTATATGGGTTGTGGATGCCATGGGAAATATGGTAAAATATACATATGACGGAAACGGCAGCCGCACCAGTGCGGAAGACCAGATGGGGAATACCGTGCGGTTTACTTATGACGCCATGGGGCGGCTGACGGCTGTACATGGAGAGGACGGCACAGAGATGTCCTATGCCTATGACAGTGAAGGTCACTTGAGGGAAGCCTGCGACGCCCTTGGAAACA
>JAMPEU010000019.1 GCA_023664865.1 Butyrivibrio sp.
TTTTCCTTCCATGCCGCATATGCTTACCGGCAAGGAAGTAGTTATGTCGCAGCCGGTTAATGACTGGTTTACGTATATCTGGGAAGATGAAGAAACCAATTCCTTTTATGATGAACTCAAAAAAGAAAATTTTAAATTTAATATATATACATTTGATACCAGTGTTCTTTGTGGATTTAATGATATAAAAATACTTGATGGCAAAATTTCCAATGTAACAAATAAAGCACAAGAGATAGATATATTTTATAAGCTTTTATTTAAGACAATGACTAAAATGTCGAGCTACCGTATGTTCCCAGAGTTATTAAAACCGTATTTTTATACTAATATGAACGAATATGAAAGCGTTGTTGAGGTAAAAGCAAACAGAATAAATCATCTTAATTATGACTTTTATCAGGGGTTATTGGAAAATGGACTGAAAAAAGATAAATCATCTAACTATGTTATATTTCAGCACCTGATGGGAACGCATGAATATACTACAGATGAAAATGGAAATTATAAAGAGAACTCCACTTTAGAAGAAACTGCCAAAGGCTGCATGGTAATTGTTGAAGAATATCTTAATAAATTAAAGGAAGTTGGAGTATATGATGATGCAACGATAATCATTACATCTGATCACGGAAGTCGTAAAGAACCTCAGGTTATTTTTTACCTTAAAGAGCCGGGAGAAACTCATGACGTATCGCCCATAACCAATGCGCCTATCTCGTTTAGGGAGTTTATGCCTACCATTGCGAAGGCGGCAGGGCTTGATAATTCTGCATATGGACAGACTATATATGATTTTTCTCAGGATGAACTTAGGGAGAGGACTATATGGATTAGAGAGTATGATAACGATTATCCTACACTCCCATACTATACGGGTGAAAAAGACGGTAATGCAAATGTATATTATGGCCATACTTATACCGGAGACATTGGAGATTTATTAAGGATAATAGATGAACAGCCTAGTGTGATTGAACCTATGGTAGATTCTTTTTTTTAAATTGATGGGAAAGGAGCATAATTGTAAAATGTCGAAGAAACTCCCCAAAATAGGAATTACGTTTTTAGTTTGTTTTCTGCTTACTTTTATGTTGTTTATTTTCGGACCGTCAGAAATATTTTTTGCAAATGTTACAGGATTTAAGTTTGTATATGGAGATTTCGGAGGATACATGGCTGTTTTGGCATTAGCTGCGGCTGTAATTCTGACGGCGGTAATTGCCTTCCTTCCTGATAAAATATATGGAGTATTACTTTCGATTGTATTCGGAATATCCCTCGCAGGATACATACAGGTTATGTTTCTTAATAAAAATCTGGATTTGCTTGGCGTGAATCCGGAAGGGTATAAAGCACAGTCGGGAGCTGTCTTTAATCTCATTATCTGGCTTGTGATAATCGCTGCCGTAATAGTGTTTTCCTTTGTTAAATTTGATATCTGGAAAAAGTTTGTAACAGGGCTTTCAGCATTTTTATTGTGCATACAGCTTGTGGCGTTGATTTCACTTTTGGTTTCGGCAGGTGAAGAGGCATATCATTATCCGGAGGGGAAATGGCATTTGTCAGGTGAAGAGCAGTATACTGTATCCGCCGACAAAAATGTAATTATCCTGGTATTGGATTATTTCAGCAACCAGTATCTTGCCCCGCTTGAGCAAGCCTATCCGAATGCAACGGATTTTCTGCATGACTTTACGTATTATAATAATGCGGATTGCACTTATTTTGGAACTTTTCCATCTCTTCCGCATATGCTTACCGGCAAGGAAGTAGTTATGTCACAACCGGTCAATGATTGGTGTATGGATATCTGGGAAGACGAAGAAACCTATTCATTTTATAATGAACTGAAAAAGGAAAATTTCAAATTTAACGTATATACGCCGGATACTAATATCCTCTGCGGCCTTAATGATGTGAAGATACTGGATGGCAGAATTTCCAATGTGGCAAATGAAGCGCAGGAAATAGACGTATTCTATAAGCTTTTATTTAAGACAATGGCTAAGATGTCGAGCTACCGTATGTTTCCTGAGTTACTGAAACCATATTTTTACGCCAATATAGATGAATACGAGGATATTGTTGCAGTAAAGGATAATAAGATAAACCATAATAATTATGACTTCTACCAGGGGCTTATGGAAAATGGATTGAAAACGGATAAATCCTCTAATTATGTTATACTTCAGCATCTGATGGGAACGCATCTTTATACCACAGACGAGAATGGCAATTATAAAGAGGATTCCACGCTGGAAGAGACGGCTAAGGGCTGCATGGTAATTGTGGAAGATTATCTGAACCGGTTAAAAGAACTTGGAGTATATGATGACGCTACAATTATTGTAACCGCAGATCATGGCGGTCCGTATGATTCTCAAGTAATTTTTTATATAAAAGAACCAAATGAAACGCATGATGTATCGCCGATAACCAATGCGCCCATCTCATTTAGAGAATTTATGCCGACTATTGCGAAAGCGGCAGGACTTGACGTTTCCGCTTACGGACAGACTATATATGATTTTTCTCAAGACGAGCTTAGGGAGCGGACTGTATGGCTTAGAATGTATGATGAAAATTATCCTGCTGTCCAATGCTATACTGGTGAAAAGGACGGCAGTTCAAATGTTTATTATGGCTATACTTACACAGGAGACATTGAAGATTTGCTAAAAATGGCGGATGAACAGCCAAGCGTAATTGAACCTATAGCAGATTCTTACTTTTAATAGATAAAAAGGAGCATTACCATAAGATGACTAACAAGCTCTCCAAAATAGGAATTACATTTTTAGTTTGTTTTCTATTTGCATTTATGCTGTGTATTTTTGGACCGTCGGAGATATTTTTTGCAAATGTCACAGGATTTAAGTTTGTATATGGGGATTTCGGCGGATATATGGCGCTCTTGGCACTAGCGGCGGCTGTAATTCTGACGGCGGTAATTGCTTTCTTGCCTGATAAAATACATGGAGTATTGCTTTCGGTCGTATTCGGCATATCTCTGGCAGGGTACATACAGGTTATGTTTCTCAATAAAAATCTGGATTTGCTTGGAGTAACTCAGGAGCGATATAAAATACGCTCGGGGGGGGCAATTTTAAATATAATTATCTGGCTTGTAATAATAACTGCTGCAGTGACGCTGTTTTTCATTAAATCAGATATCTGGGAAAAGCTGGTGTCAGGTCTCTCGGCGTTTTTGCTGTGCATACAGCTTGTGGCATTGGTGTTTCTCTTGATTTCGGCGGACAAAAGCGCTTATAAACGTCCTGAGTATATTTGGCATCTTTCAGGAGAAGACCAGTACACGGTATCTGCCAATAAAAACGTGATTGTACTGATTTTGGATTATTTCAGTAATCAATATCTTGCCCCGTGCTATGAGGAATATCCGGACGCCACAGATTTTCTGCATGATTTTACATATTATAGCAACATGGACTGCACCTACTTTGGCACTTTTCCCTCTCTGCCGCATATGCTTACAGGACAGGAAGTAGTTATGTCGCAGCCTGTGGACGATTGGTGCATGGATATCTGGAAAAGTGAAGAAACAACTGCTTTTTATGGCAGACTTGCCGAAAATAATTTTAAATTTAACGTATATACTCCGGAAATTAATATACTCTGCGGTTTAAATGACGCTAAGATGCTTGACGGTATGATTTCAAATATTACGGACGATGCTCAGGATATAGCTGTAGACCATAAGCTTTTATTTAAGACAATAATTAAGATGTCGGCTTACCGAATGTTCCCGGAGATATTAAAAACCTATTTCTATGCCGACGTAGACGAATATGAAGATATTGTCTATACAGATGTAAATAGAATTAATTATAAAAACAGTGATTTTTATCATGGACTTATTGATAATGGATTACATGCGGACGAAAACGCCAACTATGTTATATTTCAACATTTAATGGGACCGCATTACCTTACCACAGACGCAAACGGCGAATATAAGGAATACGCGTCTTTAGCGGAGACTGTGAAAGGCTGTATGGTTATAGTGGAAGAGTATCTGAACCGGCTAAAGGAACTTGGGGTATATGATGATGCGACTATTATAATTACGGCGGACCATGGTGATGTAAATGACTCACAAGTTATTTTCTATATTAAAGAACCCGGGGAGACCCATGAAGTAAGTCCTGTTACCAACGCGCCGGCATCATTTAATGAATTTATGCCGACTATTGCGAACGCGGCAGGGCTTGATTCTTCTAATTATGGACAAACTATATATGATTTTTCGCAAGATGAGCTTAGAGAGCGTACCGTATGGGTAAGAAAGGACGATTCGGATTATCCACAGGTGCCGTGTTATACGGGGCTTAAGGATGGGGATTCCAACGTTTACTATGGCTATACCTATACAGGAGATATTGATGATTTATTAAATCAAATTAGCGAAGGTCCAAACGTAATTATTCCTATGGCGGATTCCTTCTGGTAATATAGCGGTAGTTATTTATAAATACAAAGTATTTATAAAGTACAATATTTGTAAAGTAAAATATTTATAAATAGAAATATTTATATCATAAATAATTATTTTTTAAAAGGAGACTATTACAATGAAAAAAACTGTATTACAAATCTTTAAATTTACTTACTTCTTTAGCTGCTTTTTTACACTATTTACTATTCATGCGCATGCCTACATTGATCCGTCTGCCGTTACATACATTATTCAGGGCGTTGCCGGCGTGCTGATTGCGCTTGGAGCGGCGTTTACTATTTTCCGTCATAAGATTTTTGCACTTTTTAAAGGCAAAAAGAAAGAAACGGATACTGAGGAAAAGATTGAATTTAAGAAGACTGACGACGAAGATTAAAATGTATTTGTGTCTGTAAAATGCAGGCGCAAAGCTGTATGATGTTGAAAGGCACGGAAATATTATGGGAATGATTGTAAATGCCGTGGTGGACGCTCTTTTATGGATAATCAATATCTGTTATCTTGTCTGCCACAACTACTGGATTGCTATTTTGCTCTTTACATTTTTATCAAAGGTGATATTACTGCCATTGTCAGTCTGGGTGCAGAAGAATTCAATTAAGACCGTCCGCATGCAGCCGGAGATGAATCATATCAAAGCAGCTTATATGGGTAACAGTGAACTGATATCCGAGGAACAGTATAAGCTATTTAAAAAAGAGGGATATAATCCATTTGCAGATTTGATTCCGCTGTTTGTACAGCTTGCACTGTTAATGGGCGTTGTGGAAGCGGTTAAACGCGGGACGACGCTTACGGCAGTGCCTATAAACGAAATGGGTGTTACTTTGCTTGTTCCTGCATTGGCGGCATTGTCGGCGTTTTTCATGTGTTTTGTGCAAAACAAGATTAATGTCCTGCAGTCGGAACAGGGAGCGCTTAACAGATACGGCACGATGATTTTTTCGGTAGCTTTATCGCTCTATCTGGGATTTTTCGTCTCAATAGGCGTAGGCGTATACTGGATATACAGTAATCTTTTATCTGTACTGCAGCTTGTGCTTTTAAATATCTGGATTAATCCTAAGAAGTATATCGATTATGAGGCGCTTGAGGAAAGCAAAGAAGAGCTGCGCAAGGCGAAACAGTTTATGGCGCCGAAGAAAAAAGAGGCGCGCAATAACCCGTATCGTAAGAAAGAGAAAGAAGATTATAAAAGATTTCTTGCAGCATCCGGGAAAAAGCTGGTATTTTATTCGGAAAAAAACGGTTTCTACAAATATTACAGAAATATTATAGAAGAAATAATACGCCGCACCAATATAACGGTCCATTATATTACAAGCGATCCGCAGGATGAGGTTTTTGCTTTGGCGAATGAACAGTTTAAGCCATATTACATAGGGGAAAACAGATTAATTGTCCTGATGATGAAACTGGAAACTGCTATTATGGTAATGACGACTCCTGATTTGGAAAATTTTCAGCTTAAGCGTTCTTATGTGGATAAAGATATTGAGTATATTTATGTGCCTCATGATGTAAACAGCGCCAATCTGACGTTCCACAAGGATGCGTTAGACCATTTTGACACTATTTTTGCATCAGGACCGAAAAATAAAGAAGAAATTATGGAGCGGGAAGAAAAATACAATCTGCCTAAAAAACACATTGTAGAATGGGGTTCAAGCGTTATTGACAATATGAAAGAGGCGTATGAGCAGCTTACCGCAGTAAAAGAAGATGGTCAAAAAACGATTTTAATCGCCCCTTCATGGCAGAAAGACAATATACTTGACTCATGTATCGAGCCGCTGCTTGATGGATTAAAGACATCAGGGCATCGGATTATTGTGCGTCCGCATCCGCAATATGTACGCCACTTTGAGGCAAGGATTGACGCGCTTGCCAAGCAGTATGAGGAAGACGGCATTGAGTTTCAAAAGGATTTTTCCTCAAACAGCACGGTATATACGGCAGATTTACTGGTTACAGACTGGTCGAGCATTGCGTATGAGTATGCTTTTTCCACGCTTAAGCCTGTGCTTTTTGTCGATACGCCCATGAAGATAGTAAATCCGGATTACGCTGAACTTTCATGCGTGCCGATAGATATTGAACTGAGAAATAAAGTCGGCATTTCCGTGGAAGAAGGCAAAATTGCAGAAACGGCGGGAATGGTTGAGCGGCTTTTAGGCGATAAACAGTTCTCAAAAGATTCGATGAGAAATATGCGGGATAACTATATCTATAATGTCGGCAACAGCGGCAAAATCGGAGCCAAATATATTATAGACAGCTTGGTTAAGCGCGAATCAGATAAGAAAGGAAATTAGATTCATATGGTAAAAAGAAATGTATTACTAAATCCGGGACCGGCAACAACTACGGACACAGTCAAGATGGCGCAGGTAGTACCGGATATATGTCCAAGGGAAAAAGAATTTGTGAAAATTATGCAGGAGCTTGAAGAGGGGCTTTTGAAAATCGTGCATGCCAATCCTGATGAATATACGGCGGTATTATTCTGCGGTTCGGGAACTATCAGCATGGATATCTGTTTAAATTCCCTGCTGCCTGCGGATAAAAAGATACTGATTATCGATAACGGCGCATACAGCCGCAGGGCAGTGGAAATCTGCGAATATTACGGTCTGCCGCATATTGACCTGCAGATGCCGCTTAACGCACAGCCTGACTTAGATAAAGTGGAGTCAGTTCTAAAGGAGAACAGCGATATAGCATTAGTATATATAACGCACCACGAAACGGGTACGGGGCTGCTTAACCCCATACGCAAAATAGGCGCGCTTGCGCATAAATATAATGCGGTTTTTGTGACGGATACCACATCTTCTTATGCCATGATACCTATTGACATAGCGAAAGATGAAATAGATTTCTGCATGGCGTCTGCGCAAAAAGGCATTATGGGAATGACAGGACTGTCATTTGTTATCGGCAAAAAGAAGGAAATTGAAGCTTCTGCGTCATATCCCAAACGCTCTTATTATTGTAATCTTTATATGCAGTATGACTATTTTAAGAAACATGGCGAGATGCACTTTACACCCCCGGTTCAGGTAATCTATGCTGCAGTTCAGGCATTAAAGGAATATTTTGCAGAAGGAGAAACGGCAAAGTGGGAGAGGCATACGCGCGTCTTTAATGCAATCTGCTCCGGTCTTAGGGAACTTGGTTTTCAGATATATATGCCGGAGAAAATCGCTTCCGGTTTAGTGGCTGCGGCGTTGTATCCTAATGATGAAAACTGGGATTTTACGAAAATTCACGATTATTGTTACGAGCGCGGCTTCACAATATATCCCGGCAAAGTTGAAAATACCGGAATGTTCAGGCTGTGTGCGCTGGGCGCGATAGACGAGGCGGATATACATGATTTCTTTAAGGTGTTTAGAGAGGCGCTTGAGGTAAATAATGTGGCAATACCTGTGAAAATGTGATAGCTGAATGTGACATGAACTCATATGATTCCACTTGAGGTCCTTGGAAAACGCCGGTACTTAGTGAAAAAGCTGTTTTTTAGCTTTTGAACTTAGTACCGCTGCGTTTTTCCACGGAGCGGGAGCGTACCTCAAGAGGAAGCATATGAGTTTATGCCGCCCAAAGTTGTCAGTGATAATAATTTATATACTAGGAGGATTATTGTGAAGAGAGTTTATACATGTTTTTGTACGGATGTGATTCATGAAGGGCATATTAATATCTTAAATAATGCGAAAAAATACGGTGAAGTTATTGTCGGCATACTGGCGGACGAGGCAATGGTGCGTTTCAACCGTTTTCCCACTGTGCCAATAGAGCAGAGGATTAAGATGGTAGAAGATACCGGGCTGGCGGCTAGGGTAATTGTGCAGAAGGAAATAATGTATGACGGTATTTTTGCTGAAATAAAACCTGACTATGTGGTCCATGGAGACAACTGGAAGGAAGGACCGGAGAAAGTAATCCGTGACAACGTGCTTGATAATATTGCCCGCTATGGCGGGGAACTGGTGGAAATTCCCTATACCTACAATGAGGAAGTTAAGAAGATAGACGACCGCATAAAGGAGAAGCTTTCCATGCCGGAATTCAGGCGTAAACGCCTTCGCCAGCTTCTTAAGATGCGCCATATAGTTAAGGCGTTGGAGGTTCATTCCGGACTTACAGGATTGATTGCTGAAAAGACTGTGGTGGAAAGCAGCGGAGAATTGGATCAGTTTGACGCTATGTGGATTTCCAGCCTCTGTGATTCAACGGCAAAAGGGAAACCCGATATTGAGCTGGTGGACATGTCTTCGCGTATCCGTACCATAGACGATGTAATGGACGTGACGACCAAGCCCATTATTCTTGACGGAGATACGGGCGGACTGGTAGAGCATTTTGTCTATAATGTGCGCACACTGGAAAGAATGGGAGTTTCGGCAGTTATCATAGAAGATAAAACGGGACTAAAGAAAAATTCTCTTTTCGGTACGGAGGTAGAGCAGACTCAGGACAGCATCGAAAACTTTACCGCTAAAATCCGCGCAGGAAAACAGGCGCTTAGGACTGATGATTTTATGATTATTGCCCGCATTGAAAGCCTTATCTTGGAACGTGGAATGGAAGATGCACTGACAAGAGCTTTTGCCTATGTTGACGCGGGGGCGGACGGCATCATGATTCATTCACGCCGTAAAGAGCCGACGGAGATACTTGAGTTTTGCAGCTTGTTCCGCAGTAAAAATAAGGAAACGCCTATAGTTGTAGTTCCCACTTCTTTTAACAGCATTACGGAAGAAGAACTTGCCGCTGCAGGCGTAAACATTGTGATTTATGCTAATCAGCTCACCAGAAGCGCATTTCCGGCAATGCAGGGAGCCGCAATAGATATTTTAAAACACCACAGGGCTTTGGAGATTGATTCCCGCTTAATGCCGTTTAAAGATATAATAAGACTGATTGATGAGATTTAGGAGGTCCAGTATGCAGGAGATTGCAATACTAATGGCGGCAGGCCTTGGCACACGCATGAGGCCGATTACGGATACAATGCCTAAGCCGCTTGTTGCAGTAAAGGGAAAACCGATGATAGAGACTGTAATAGAAGGACTTTTGACCAGACCGGTCGATGAGATATATGTGGTTACAGGTTATCTTGCAGAACAATTTGAGTATCTGCCTGCGCGGTATCCGCAGGTCAGGCTGATTCATAATCCCGACTACAATGTGAAGAATAATATCTCTTCCATTTATGCGGCAAAAGATGCGCTTGAGCGTGGTAACTGCTTTATATGCGAGTCGGATTTATATATTGCGGATTCGGCTATTTTTAAGAAAGAGTTGTCAAATTCCTGTTATTACGGGCGTATGCAGGCAGGATATTCCGACGACTGGGTATTTGACCTTGAAGACGGTCATATCGTAAGAATCGGCAAAGGCGGTACGGACGTATACAACATGGTAGGGGTTTCCTATTTAAAGCATGCCGACGCCTTAATATTAAAAGAGGAAATTGAAAAAGCCTATATAGAGGAAGAAAACGGCAGTCTCTTCTGGGACGAAGTAATGAACAACAATTTGGATAAACTTTATCTAACCGTTGAGTCTGTAGCGGAAGGCCAGCTTATTGAAATTGATACTGTGGAAGAATTGGAGAAAATCAATGAAAGCATTTAAATTGTTAGAGCAGATAGAAAATATGGGAATTGAAGTAATCACGGGCGTACCCGATTCCACTTTAAAACAATTTTGTGACGGATTACAGTTATATAACGGTAAATTCCGCCATTATGTGACGGCAAACGAAGGCGCTGCCGTAGGAATTGCCGTAGGCACATATCTTGCCTCAGGGAAACCTGCATGTATTTATATGCAGAATTCAGGCATCGGCAATGCCGTCAATCCGCTTGCTTCCCTTGCAAACAAAGATGTGTACGGTATTCCGATACTGTTTATAGTGGGCTGGCGTGGGGAACCCGGTGTAAAAGATGAACCGCAGCATGTATTTCAGGGAAAAATCACATGCAGACTGTTTGAGACTATGGATGTTCCCTATGCCGTTGTGGATTCTTCCACCACGGAAGATGAGATGCTTGCAATACTGCAGGAAGCAGAAAAAAACTTTAAGGAAAATAACCAATTTGCCATTATTGTTAAAAAAGGCACGTTTGAGGCGGATAAAAAATTCACATGGGAAAACGGAAATACTCTTCTTAGAGAGCAGACGCTTGGCACAATCCTTAAGCTTGCGCCAAAAGACGCCTGTATTGTATCAACCACGGGTAAAATCTCGCGAGAGCTGTATGAGCAGAGCAACAAGCTTTTTGGCAATCATGATTCCATTTTTATGACGGTAGGCGGCATGGGACATGCTTCCATGATAGCCTTCGGCATTGCAAAGCAAAGACCTGATAAGAGGGTAATATGTATAGACGGCGACGGAGCGGCTTTAATGCACATGGGCGCTCTTTCGTTTATTGCTTCACATGCTCCTAAGAATTATGTCCATATAGTGATTAACAATCAGGCGCACGAATCCGTAGGCGCAATGCCCACAGACTGCCCTGATACGAATTTTGCAGCTTTGGCGCAGACGGCAGGCTATGTATATACGGAGAGAATTACGGATATGGAAGGGCTGTTGGGGATAAAAGAAGGGCTTGCAGCTAAGAAAGGCCCCGTATTCTATGAAATTATGGTGTCTCTGGCATCCCGCGCCGATTTGTCACGCCCCGCAGAAACCGCCAGGGAAAACCGCGATGTATTTATGAAATCGCTGTAATCTTTGATTGACAACGGAGTTGTAAAAGGAGTGTAGGGAGGAATATTTCATAGTAAAAAGCATCTACATAAGCAGATGCTTTAATTACTATAAAATCGGGTTTACCATACAGATGATCTGTATCCTCCACTTCAGCCTAAAGCAACGGATATATTAACGCTACGGTTAAATCCTTGTGTGTAATCCCTTATATTTATACTATATTCATTTATTAAATATGTCAATATTTTTATAGAATTTTTTTATTTCCAAATATATCTTTGCGATTTATTCCGCCATCATACAACCGCATCTGAATATTTTTATGTGTTTTCTTGAACTTTGGAGTCATTCCAGCATGTTTACGCGCTAAGTCATTATGTATAAAATCGGCAATTTGCAATCCGGTGATATTATCTTTTTTACTTTTAAATTCTAAACCGGAAATACTTTTTTGAATTACACTAGAAGGATAGAATATAGTGCCTGAATAATAAATTTGATTATATTTTTTAGAATTGATTCATTTTGTTTATCTTGCAATTTTTCATAACAAATAGAACCTATTGAATTATTTCTGATTAAGAAATGACAGAAATTTTCTATAACTAATTGCATGCATATTGTAAATTTATTATTAGCTATGTTGCCGTCATAATAATTTTCAACATTATCAACGCACAAAGATGCTCCAATGGTAGTAATATTCTTATCTGATAAAATATAAGCCATTTCTTTATATGCACGTGTATAATTTGCTTCTATACAAAACATTTTATTATATTTTTCAATTTCAGAAAAATGTTTCTGGTGAGCTTCGTATATTTCTAACTCATGAAGAATATGTTTACTATAATCCGTATCTTTTTGCCAAATGCGCTTTTTGCTATTATTAAGTCTATTTGTCAAATCGTTATCATGATAAGAACGTTCAACAATAATACCGCCTATGCAAAAGTATTTTTTCCCACTACTATTTTTTGTTTCACTTTCATCCAAATATAAGGTATATTCACCCATCAAATGCTCCTATTCTATAATTATGTATATGTCATTTTTCACTATTATACGACAAGATAATGCAAAAAGCTATCGTAATTTAGGTTTATTATGAAAATAATTTATATAAAAATAATTCCCTCCACATATTGACAAATCCGTAAATAAAGTATAAAATATCAGAGTATGCCGCACAGCGAGGTATAAGTATGCCCTGAAATATGCGTAATATATTGTTACTGCATCAGGACGTCACCACAGCCGGCGAGTAAGGTGGACTTAGATCCATGAAGGAGGTGCCATATGTACGCAATTATTGCAACAGGCGGAAAACAGTACAAGGTTTCTGAAGGCGATATAATCAGGGTAGAGAAACTTGATGCCGAAGTAGGAGCTGTTGTTACATTTGACCAGGTAGTAGCCGTCAGTGATAAAGAGCTGAAAGTTGCAGGCGATGTTGCAGGAGCAACCGTATCCGGAACAGTAATGGAGCAGGGACGCGGCAAGAAAATCATCGTCTACAAATATAAGAGAAAAACAGGCTATCACAAGAAACAAGGCCATAGGCAAGCATACACTCAGGTAAAAATCGACAAGATTAATGCTTAAAGGTGTAAAATGACAACTGTAACATTTCATAAAACTAAGTCAGGGGAATATAAGGGCTTTACATGTAAAGGACATGCCGGATTCGACGATTACGGCAAAGATATCGTGTGTGCATCTGTTTCCGTACTGGTAATCAATACGATTAATTCACTGGAAGAAATCGTACACGAGCAGATAGATGTGGATTCCAACGAAACAGACGGCGTCATTACATGCAGCTTTAAGGCTCCTTTGAAAGAAACGTCAAAGGCGCTTATAGAGTCTCTGGTACTTGGAATTACCCAGATTGAAAAACAATATGGGGAAAAATATTGCAGGCTTAAATTCACGGAAAGTTGACATCCCAAGAGAAAGGAGCGGCTATTGTTATGTTAAATATGAACCTTCAATTTTTTGCACATAAGAAGGGTGTCGGTTCTACCAAGAACGGCAGGGATTCCGAATCCAAGAGATTAGGTGCAAAAAGAGCTGACGGACAATTCGTAAAAGCAGGAAATATCTTATACAGACAGCGCGGAACCAAGATTCATCCCGGCGTAAACGTAGGGAGAGGCGGAGATGATACATTATTCGCAAAGGTTGACGGCGTGCTTAGATTTGAAAGAAAAGGAAGATATAAAAAACAAGCTTCCGTATATCCTGTAGAGAAAGATTGAGAGAATACGTTTCTTTCAGTGCGCGAATGAATCGGGCTTCAAACATATTTATTGTTTGAAGCCTTTTTACACTATAGGAGAGTGCATTTATTATGTTTGCGGACAGAGCGAAGATATTTGTTAAAAGCGGCAAGGGCGGCGACGGACATGTTTCCTTCCGCAGGGAAAAATATGTGGCAAACGGCGGACCTGACGGCGGCGACGGCGGCGACGGCGGCAGCGTCTACTTTGTCGTAGATGAAGGCTTAAACACTTTGACGGATTTCCGTCATATTAGAAAATACAGCGCAGGCAACGGCGAAGAAGGCGGGAAACGCAACTGCGCCGGTAAAAGCGGGGAAGATATTTTTATTAAAGTTCCGGCAGGCACCGTTATTAAAGAGGCGGTAAGCGGCAAAGTCATTACTGATATGTCCGGTGAAAATACGAAAGTAATGGTATTAAAAGGCGGAAAAGGCGGCAACGGCAACCAGCACTATGCAACAAGCACCATGCAGGCGCCTAAATATGCGCAGCCAGGACAGCCCTCGATGGAATTAGAGCTGATACTTGAGCTTAAAGTGATTGCCGACGTCGGCCTGGTGGGCTTTCCTAATGTAGGAAAATCGACTTTTTTAGCCAAGGTAACGAATGCCAGACCTAAGATAGCCAACTATCATTTTACTACCTTAAATCCTAATCTGGGCGTAGTTGACCTAGAGGATGCCAAAGGCTTTGTGATTGCGGATATTCCGGGGCTTATTGAGGGAGCGTCGCAGGGAATCGGGCTTGGATATGAGTTTCTTAGGCATATTGAGCGTACAAAGGTAATCGTCCATATAGTGGACGCAGCCTCTACTGAAGGCAGGGAGCCTATTGAGGATATTTACGCAATCAATAAAGAACTTAAGGCATATAATGCGGAAATCGCCGCAAGACCACAGATAATCGCCGCCAATAAGATTGACGTAATGGCTATGAATCCGGATAAAGATGATATAATAGGACGTATCAAAAAGGAATTTGAGCCAAAAGGAATCCCGGTTTATCCGATTTCGGCAGTCAGCGGACAGGGTATCAGGGAATTGCTTTATGCCGTGCAGAATATGCTGGATGGGCTTGATGATAAGCCTGTAGTATTTGAACAGGAATATGTGCCGGAAGAGCATTTGAGCGTTCCAAACGAGCCATATACCGTGGAATATGACGAATCGAATAATGAATATGTAGTAGAAGGTCCGAGAATTGAGAAGATGCTTTCATATACGAACCTGGAATC
Organism: Butyrivibrio sp.; assembly: GCA_023664865.1. GTDB lineage: Bacteria > Bacillota > Clostridia > Lachnospirales > Lachnospiraceae > UBA3282. The sequence goes on from JAMPEU010000019.1 coordinate 14,733, forward strand.
TGAAAAAGGGTTTCGTTTCTTCCAGAATTTCTTAAAAGAAAATGGTATTTTAAAGGAACTGGAGAAACTCGGGATAGAAGAGGGCGATACCGTCAGAATGTACGGGCTTTCGTTTGATTACTATAAATAGTTTATGCAGGCATCGTGGAGTCTTTTGCACATAAACTTACAGCTTGAGCGAGAAGGGAGCAGCATTATGACAAGCAAGCAGAGAGCATATTTAAAAAGTCTGGCTGGCAATCTGAATCCAATTTTTCAGATAGGGAAATCGAGCCTTACGCCGGAATCCACAGACGCAATAAATGAGGCTTTTAACAATAGGGAGCTAATTAAAATTGCGGTTTTAAAGAACTGCGCCGATGATCCGAATGAGATTGCGGATATGGTGGCGGCGAGAACACACTCGCAGGTAGTTCAGGTGATTGGGAAGAAAATTATATTATATAAGCCGGATAGGAAAAATCCCAAGATAATACTGCCGGTATAGGACAGCCAGAAAGGAGCCGTGTAATAAAGGGTGAAGAAAACAGGAATAATGGGCGGTACTTTTAATCCTATTCATATCGGACATCTTATTATTGCTGAAAGGGCAAGAGAGCAGTTTAACCTCGACAAGGTGCTTTTCATCCCCTGCGGAATACCGCATCTTAAGGAAGATAACAACATATTGTCAAAAGATGCGCGCACTAAGCTGACCGGACTTGCAATTATGGATAATCCATTTTTCGAACTTTCCACAATAGAAGTGGATAAAGACGGCATAACCTATACTTATAAGACTTTAGCGCAGTTAAAAACCGCCAATGCCGATATGGAATATTATTTCATCATGGGAGCTGACAGCCTATGGACGATAGAAAACTGGAAAGAGCCTGAAAAGGTATTTGCAAACTGTCATATCCTGGCAGCGGTAAGAAATGGGCGCTCTTTAAAAGAAATGGAAACGCAGGCGGCTTATCTTAAGGAAAAATACGGGGCGGATATTTCTTTACTTAATTACAGCGGTATAGAAATCTCGTCAACCATGATAAGAAATATGCTTGCGTCGGGAGAGTCTGTGCGCTACCTTGTGCCTGAACAGGTATATAATTATATTATACAGCACAGATTATTTTTGTCTAATTAAACAGAATTTTACAGCTTATTATATAATTTATTATTACAGCTTATTGTTATCGCATATAAGAAAGGCATGATGCGTGTATGAAAACACAGGATTTGCAGAAAATAAGAAAGGCGATGGAAAAAGAGCTTAGCCCCAAGCGGTATGAGCATACATTGAGCGTGGCGTATACGGCGTCTTCACTCGCCATGGTGCATGGTGAAGATACCGAGTTGGCAATAATTGCCGGAATGTTGCATGACTGCGCCAAATGCCTTCCCGGACACAAATTGATTGATATTTGTGAAAAAAACAAGATACATATTTCAGAGGCGGAAAAAGATAACCCGATGGCGCTTCTTCATGCCGGAGTTGGCAGTTTTCTGGCACACGATAAATACGGCGTTGACAATGAGGATATTTTAAACGCCATCAGATATCATACCACGGGACGTCCGGGTATGAGCAGATTGGAGAAAATAATATATATAGCGGATTATATTGAACCAGGCAGGAAACATGCCGCTAATCTGCCGCAGATACGCCGCATGGCGTTTCAGGATTTGGATATGACTATGGTTAAGATTCTGGAAGACACCCTTGCCTATCTGTCGTCTGCGGATGGAAAAGTTGATACTATGACAGCAGAGGCATATAATTATTATAAAATGCTGCAAAAATAAGATATAATAAAAATAAGGCACAACTAAAATATACCATGATAATAGAAAGGATAAAAATATATGGATTCTAAAGAAATGGCAAAACTTGCAATTACGGCATTAGAGGATAAAAAAGCGGAAGATGTCAAAATTATTGATATAAGCAATATTTCCACTATTGCGGATTATTTTATCATCGCCAGCGGCACTAATAAGAGCCAGATTCAGACCATGACCGATAATGTCGCCGAGACGTTGGGAAGGGCAGGGCGGCCTCATAAACACATTGAAGGCTACCAGAATGCGAACTGGATACTTATGGATTTTCAGGATATAATTGTCCATATTTTTGACAGAGAAAACCGTTTGTTCTATGATTTGGAGCGCATCTGGCGTGACGGCGTGGAGGTAAGCTTAGACAGCTTAAAATAAGGACATTCACCCCGCAGAAAAATGTCCAGTTGTGAAGGCCATAATTTAATTTATATGAAATAAACAAAAAGTTCTAAGGCAGCGTTATAATAAAACAGATACCGCCTTAGAACTTTTTCATATTCTTATTATTGTGACTCTTTGGAAGTTCCGCCCGCATACATATAGAATGTGATTATATACAGGCCGGCAACGCCAACCAAAGCGTAAACAATTCTGGAAAGCCAAGACATATTACCGAATATAAATGCTACAAGGTCAAAACTGAAGAAACCAATCAATCCCCAGTTAATTGCACCGATGATGGCAATAGTCAGGGCAAGACAGTCCAATGCCTTATTATTCATGATTCATTCCCCTTTCCATAAGAAATCATAAAATCTGATGATCCTTTAAAAACATAGCCACTCCTAAGTTTCAATCATCATGTATTATTATTCCATGTAGGAAAGAGTGTATACTGGAAAAATTAGTGGTATAAACGGAATACGCCGAACACTTTTCCTAAAATCTGGAAATTTTCCATATTTTCTACGATAATCGGCTCCATATAATCATTTTCAGGCTGTAAGCGGATATGCCCATTTTCTTTATAAAAAGTCTTTACTGTAGCGGAATCATCAATGAGCGCCACCACGGTATCGCCGTTATTCGCGGTAGAACAGCTGTTGACAAATATCTGGTCGCCGCTGTATATGCCTGCGTTGATCATCGAATCGCCTTTTACCTTAAGGATAAATGATTCTCCGCTGGGAACTACGTCCGCCGGAACAGGGAAGTAGCTTTCCACGTTTTCTTCCGCAAGGATAGGCTCGCCTGCGGCAACACGCCCGACAACCGGAAGGGAAACCATCTCGGTGCGCACCATCTGGAAATTATCGTCACATATCTCAATGGCGCGCGGTTTGGTAGGATCTCGTCTTATATATCCGTTCTTCTCCAATGTCTCAAGGTGAGAATGGACAGAAGAGGTGGATTTGAGTGAAACCGCCTCGCAAATCTCACGCACAGCGGGCGGATAGCCTTTTTTCAAAATTTCATCTTTAATATAATCAAGAATCTCCTGTTGCTTCTTTGTAATTTTACCGTATCCCATAAAACCCTCCTTTATTCATGTTTCATCAATTAATTGCTATTACGAGTTTAGGCAAAATGAATAAAAACAGAGCTCCATGCCTGAAAAGCGGTAAGTCGCTCTTTATTTTATTCATTTAGCCTAAACTCTGGTTATTTGCAATTATTTGTATTTATTATAACACATGAATAAAGAAAAAGCAAACATATATTCAGAAAATTTGTTCGATTTTTGTGTTGACAACCGAAAATTTGTTCGATATAATTGAAGCATAAAGAACAGGTGTTCGCAACATTTGTTCGTATTGTAGAATATGAATATGCTTGTAAATCTTAAATGATTATGGAGGGTATGATTATGAGCGATAAGAGAAGCGAAAGAAGAATAAGGAATAATAAAATAAGAAGGCAAAGAGAGATGCGCAAGAATATTATTTTAACGATTATGACGATATGCTTAGTAATAACATTTTCATTGAGCTTAAGCAGTTTCTTATCCAATGCAAAAGAAGACAGCGGGAAGACCTGTTATAAATGTTACAAAAGTATTACAATAGCGAACGACGATACTTTATGGTCCATTGCTCAAGAATATATGGACGATGAACATTATGATTCTGTCAACGATTATATTAAGGAAGTAAAGAAAATAAATGTGTTAAGCACCAATGACATTACATATGGAGCGCATCTGATTGTGCCTTATTATGCTTATGGGGATTAGGATGGTCATTTTCTCTATTTCAAGGAATAATATGAAGAGCTTTAAGTATAAGCAAATAATATAGACATAACTTAAAAAGAGTGGTTCTGAATTGATTTCGTACTATGCGCAAAACTCTTGTTTAACGAATAGTTGCTTGCGTTGCGGCTGGTTTTACACAATGGGTTGAAAAGCCCGAATTTGCTGGCTTTCATGATTTCTCCCGGTAATCCTCGGAACTGTTATATTTTGTCACATACCTGTTATAACCGTCTATTTTTTCGATTTTAGGCTGAGTATTTATAAGTTTACCATATGAATCATGAAAATCGCGGATTGAATCGATATTTTTAGTCTTATCTTTGTTTTTCTTAATTTTGATAAAACTATAGACATATACAATTATAATAAATACGCCCATCAACACAAATACTTTAATCATATTATTATCTCAAATTCCTTTTCTATATTATTATACCAGACTTAAGCTAAGTTTCGTTTTTATTTATGTTAGTTGAACTCGCAAAGAAATTTAAATAATATTAGGCTTAAATTTCCTCAGAATCCAGCATAACGGTAAAAGGACCGTCGTTAATGAGCGAAACCTTCATGTCGGCTCCAAACTTGCCATGCTGGACATTGGGGACGGTTTCTTTACACTTAGCTATTATATACTCATACAAATCATTTGCCAAATCGGGACTTCCGGCGTTCGTAAATGAAGGACGGTTGCCGTGGCGGCAGTCTGCATACAGGGTGAACTGTGAAACTATTAGCAGTTCTCCTTGTACCGCTGATAAATTTAAATTAACCTTCCCGGCATCGTCTTTAAAAATTCGTAAATTTAGCATCTTTTTAAGCATTTTGTCGGCTGTTTCGTAAGTATCATCCATGCTTACCCCGACGAAAACGAGAAAACCTTCGTTAATTTCCCCCACAGTCTTTGAAGCGACCGTCACCTTTGCTTCCTTAACCCGCTGTATCAAGAATTTCATTGTTTATCGTCTACTTCCTTCTTAGGTTTCTTAGCAGTTCTGCTTTTTCTTTTCTTCTTCTCAGGCATGTATTCGTCAAAAGTATTATCTTCCGCAATTGAACCCACCATTAAATATGGTTCTGTGCTTGTGGGAAGCTCTTTTTTGGCAAGCTGCTTATTAATAACGGACTTAATTGCGGCATAAAGCACTGCAAATATAGGTACGCCTACAATCATGCCTAAAATTCCGAATATTCCGCCGAAAACGGTAATCGCAAAGATTACCCAGAAACTTGACAAGCCTGTGGAATCGCCTAAAATCTTCGGCCCGATTATATTGCCGTCAACCTGTTGTATAATCAGTATCATGATGATGAAATACAGGCATTGGAGCGGATTTACCATCAAAATAAGCAACGCACACGGAACTGCTCCGAGCCACGGACCGAAAAACGGAATAACATTGGTTACGCCGATAACGACGCTGACTAAAATTGAATACGGCGTCCCTATAATGGTCGTACAGATAAAGCATATCACTCCAATAATGGCGGAATCGATAATCTTACCTACGATAAAACCGCTGAATGTTGAGTGTACGAATCTGACATTTGCTATAATCTGGTTAGCCGACGCTTTCTCAAACAAGGCGTAAATAGCCTTTTTTGCCTGCCCTGCAAACAACTCTTTATTTCCCATTATATAAATTGAAACTATAAAGCCGATAATAAAGTTCCATGTCGCCTTAAAAAGCCCTACTACACTTGACGAGAGCACCTTAAGTATATCGTTCAGCCTGGGAAGTATGCTGGTATTCAGAAAATCATTCAGCATGGTTGAATATTGGTTCAAAAGCTGCATGACTGTGCTTTCCAATTCAGGATTATTCTCTAAGAGTCCGGTAACCCAATCGGTTAAGTTCTTTATATATGTAGGGAACTGTGAATAAATGTTCTGAATACTCGTAATAAGCTCCGGAATAATCATTCCCAGGAACTCATAAGCAACTATCAATACGACGACAATAGTGAGGATAATTGAGAATGAGCGCATCCTCCTTTTGCTTTTTTCATTAATTTCAACTTTTCCCCTGATATAAATCGGCTTGAGCAGCTTATTCTCTATCGTATTTAGAATCGGAGTCATCAGGTAGGCAAGAATCAGCCCGTCTATGATTGGCATGGAGATGCTTATAACATTATTGACGGCGCTTGACAGGTTCTCCCTATGGAAAAGGATATAATAAAACAAAATCCCCAAACTTATGGCAAATCCGCCGGTCAGCCCCCAGTATATGTATTTTTTGTTAAAACGAAACTTCATTTAAAATAACAACCTCGCTTTCTGCTGCTGATTAGACTCGCAAATTCGCGCTTTCAGCGCTCTATGTCCGATTTCATCGGACATTTGCTCGTTAATAATCGCAGAAAAACAAATGCCGCTTCGCGTCGCTTGTTTTTCTTTGCGATTACTATATTATATCACCTTTTTATAGAGAATGTATTATATAAATATAAATTTTTGAAAAAATTCAATATTCCTGTTATAATAGGTTCAGCCAATAATTTACTTTAGTTGCTTCTGCGACTATAATATAATAGGAAATAAGATTTGCTTGCGGAAGGGTTGGATTATGAAATTACAGCAGGTGTTGAGCCTTGTAAGAAAAGCGGTTGACGATTATAATATGATTGAAGAAAATGATAAAATCGCCGTCGGCATATCAGGCGGCAAGGACAGTCTGACGCTGTTATATGCCTTACATGGGCTCAAACGCTTCTACCCCAAACGCTTTGAACTTTATGCCGTAACTGTGGATTTGGGCTTTGACAATCGGAATCTTGATGAAATCTCGAAGTTATGCGCAGAACTGGAAATCCCGTATCATATTGTAAAGACCGATATTGGAAAAATAATATTTGAAGACAGGAAAGAAAGCAATCCATGTTCACTCTGTGCCAAGATGCGTAAAGGCGCGTTAAACGATGCGATTAAAAAACTAGGCTGCAATAAGGTTGCCTACGCCCATCATAAAGATGATGTGGTCGATACAATGATGATGTCTTTGATTTACGAAGGACGTTTTCACACCTTCCGCCCCGTCACCTACTTAGACCGTATGCAGCTTACGGTAATCAGACCACTCATATATATGAAAGAAGTCGATGTCATAGGCTTCGTAAATAAATACGAAGTACCCGTTGTTAAAAGCCCCTGCCCTGCCGACGGGCATACCAAGCGTGAATATGCCAAAACGCTTATACAGGGCATAAACCTTGAGGCACCGGGCGTTAGGGAGCGAATGTTTACCGCAATACAAAACGGCATGGACGAATGGAAAGGATTATCAGAAAATGGACAGCAAGAATAATAACAATTACCACGACCAGGAAAATATACATAATATCGAGAAAATGCGCGCCGTTCTCGACACTCTCCCATCTTTTTGCAGACAGTATTTCAGAGGGATAACGGAATATACGTCCGCGCGGACAAGGCTTGCCTATGCTTACGATATCAGAACTTTCTTTGAATATCTCCACGATAAAAACTCATATTGCAAGAAAATGGAAATTACCGACTTCCCCATGTCCATTTTAGATATGGTTGCAAGGGAAGACATTGAAGAATATCTTGAATATTTATCATATTATACAAAAGACGATAAGATATATACTAATGATGAGCGTGGTAAAAAGCGCAAACTGGCGGCTCTTAGGAGTTTCTACCAGTATTTTTATCAAGCAGAGTTAATCGAAAAAAACCCTGCCGTGCTAGTACCTCTGCCTAAATTGCATGACAAAGAGATTATCAGGCTGGACGCTGACGAAGTAGCTGAACTGCTGGATATGGTTGAAGATGGTTCTAACTTAAGCAAGTCCCAGAAACGCTGCCACCAGATAACCAAAACAAGAGACGTCGCGCTCCTCACTCTTCTTCTGGGTACTGGAATCCGTGTGTCCGAATGCGTGGGTCTGGATATAGAAGATGTGGATTTTAAAAATGATGGCATCAAAATACGCCGTAAGGGCGGCTATGAGGCGGTTGTATATTTTGGCGAAGAAGTTGAAGAAGCGCTGTTGGATTATCTTGAACAGAGACACCATATTATTGCACAAAGCGGTCATGAGCATGCGCTTTTCCTATCCATGCAGAACCGTCGTATCAGCGTGCGTGCAGTTGAAAATATGGTAAAAAAATACTCTTCCGCCGTTACAAGCTTAAAGAAAATCACGCCGCATAAGCTGCGCAGTACCTACGGCACTTCATTATACCGTGAAACAGGCGATATATATCTGGTCGCTGACGTCTTAGGGCATAAAGACGTTAATACTACGAAAAGGCATTATGCGGCGCTTGAAGACGAACGAAGACGCTCGGCTGCTGATAAAGTCAGGCTCAGGGAGAAAAGGAAAGATTGAAAATTATAAAACTGTTATATGCTGTCACGAATTGAAACAAAATGAACAACAATAGGACTCCATGCCTGAAAAGCGGTAAGTCACCCTGTTGTTGTTCATCTTGTCTCTATATTGCTTAATTTCATAAAGTATACCTCTTCCTTTGCAACTTCCGAAAAATGAGTTTCATAATTGCATGAAAACTTATTTCATCAAGGAACAGAACTTTACTTCTGTCCCCTGGCCTCAAAATCTTCAATATACTGCACCAGCAACTTAACGGTTCCGTCTTCGCCCAGAATACTGCTGTTAATCGAAAGGTCATAGCTGTCTGAACGTCCCCATTTCTTGGAAGAATAATAGTTATAATAACTCTGGCGCTGCTTATCCTTCTTAATCATCATATCCCGCGCCTTCTGCTCGGTATTTACATCTGGGTACTTATTCATAATAAATTTAATTTTACTCTGTTCGTCGGCATGAATGAAAACATGCAGGCAGTTTTTATATTCATTCAAAGCATAGTCTGCACACCTTCCTACAATGACGCAGGGACCTTCTGAGGCGATTTTTTTAATAGTGTCAAACTGTGCCAGAAATATCTTATGCCCTATCGGCATATCCACAAAAGCCGCCGAATTATATCCGAATGAATAAGTGTCCATAACCAAATTATATAAAAATGAGCTTGTAGGTCTTTCATCATGAGTGTTAAGCATTTCTTCACAAAATCCGCTCTCTTTTGCGGCTCTTGTCAATAATTCCTTATCGTAATACTTGATTCCGAAATGTGCCGCCAGTTTTTCGCCTATTTCCCTGCCGCCTGAACCGAACTGTCTGCCTATAGTTATAATCGTATTCATATACTCTTCACCCTTTCCTTAATCCGCCGTTATATCAGCCCTGCCATATAACAAGCGGTTTCTTATATATTTATTATATAGAAATTGGTTGAAAATAGCAATTATTTTAATATAAAAAGAGACTATGCCATTACACATAGTCCCTTTTAAACATTCTTATCTTATAAATTTATCAGCCTTTATGCCGCTTTCTTCTCTTTGCCCCATAATACCTTGCCGCCGTCAATAAGAAGGATAATAGCAAGTATTACGATAGGAACGATGATAACGTTCTGCAGTACGTTTGTAAATGTTGCAGTACCGTCGAGTCCCCCCCCAAGTAAAGCAGCCATGTTGTTCTTAAATGAAAGCACCAGTGAAACCAGTGTCGCACATGACATAAAGATAATCGGGATATACAGCATCTTGTTGTTTCTGCCGATTTTCTTTAAATAAGTACCGATGGCAAGGAACGCCGGAACCGCTACAAGTTGGTTACAAGCACCGAACAACGGCCATACCTTTGCATATCCTGCAAGGCAGAGTGCAAAACCGCATAACGCCGTAATAACGGTAGCCACATACATATTCTCAAGTTTTAACTTCTTGCCTACGCTTGTTCCTGCAAACAATTCCTGGAACATGAAACGTCCAAGCCTTGTAGCCGTATCAAGAGAGGTCAGGCAGAAACAGGATACCGCCAAGGCGATAATCGTATAAGTTGCGGAAACCGCGCCTTCTGAAAATCCGAGTGTTGCAAAGAATCCGGAAACCGCCGTAGCGAATACAACTGTCGGAGAAGCATAGCCTGCTGCAGCAAACTGTCCGTCTGTTGTTAATGTTGCAACAGCAATCAGGGAGATAACCGCAAGCACGCACTCGATTAACATGGAGCCGTAACCTACCAATAACGCATCTTTTTCATTATCAAGCTGCTTTGATGTAGTACCGGAGCCAATCAGTGAATGGAAACCGGAAATCGCACCGCAGGCAATGGTAATGAAAAGTGTCGGGAACAAATAGTTATTTCCTACTTTGAAATTAACAAACGCCGGAATCTGGATAGCCGGATGCGCACCGAAAATACCGATTACAGCGGCAATCATCATAAAGTAAAGTAAGAAAGAGCTTAAATAATCCCTGGGCTGTAACAGAATCCATACAGGCGTTACGGATGCAATCATGATGTATACAAATACGAATGCAATCCAGAAAGTCTTAGGAAGTTCAATCGGGAAAGCAAGACCGATTGCAACGCAGGCTGCCAACAGGACGACGCCTACAACAGATGCAACAACCATCGGAGCATTCTTTCTATATACTGCAAAACCGAAACCGATTGCCAGTACGATAAAAAGCATGGATGCTGTTGCAACAGAGCCGTTCGCTGCACTTCCCGTAAAGGAATTTGCTACGATATCTGCAAATGCTGCGATAACGAGCAAAAGAACCAGCCATGCAAATACGGTAAAGAGAACTCTGCTCTTACGTCCGATATTTTCTTCAATAACTTCGCCAAGAGACTTGCCTTCATGACGGATAGATACGAAAATGGAACCGAAATCCTGAACGGCGCCAAAGAAAATACCACCGACTACAATCCATAAGAAACATGGAATCCAACCGAAAAATGCTGCCTGAATAGGACCGTTGATAGGACCTGCACCGGCGATTGATGAAAAGTGGTGTCCCATAAGAACAGGCGTCTTTGCAGGACAATAATCCACACCGTCTTCAAATTCATGAGCCGGTGTTTTGCGAGTGGGGTCAATTCCCCATGTCTTAGCTAAGTATCTGCCGTATGTAAGATAAGCTACTACGAAGATAACAATAGCCAGCAAAATTAATACTACTGAATTCACACTAAATCCCTCCTATAAATTTGTTAAAATGGTTAAAAAATTTTGGAACTTCTTATATTTAAATAGATTGCTCTATTATATAAGCGCATTAGCCTTATCCTGTTTTACCCTGTTCAGACATTAATTGCTTATATCCCGGCTTGCCTTTCTTTACATCGGCAAACGTGTCTTTATAGACTTTCCTAGACGAGCGGGCTGCAAAATTGCTGTATACGCACTCATCTTCCATCGAGGCGCAGACTATATGTGCCTGTGAAAAGCCGCGCATTCCGAATTTGTATCCTTTTTCAAACTTAAACTTCTTTACTTTCTTCTGTAGAGGTTTAGAAACAGGCTGCTCGGATAAAAATGCAATCGTAAGATAACTGTACATATGGTTTGGTTCAGGAGCCTCCTCTCCTTTTCTTACCAGAACCGGCTCCATATAATCTTTTACAAGCGCATATGCCTCGCTAAGCAGCTCCTGCGTAAGCTCTTTAGCCTCTATAAAAATTATATGTTCATAGCTGTCGGAAGACCACATATTAGCCTCCCTGATCAGCACATACTTCTCAATATGTGAAAAAAAGTATCCATACGCAGGATACTCTTTTCCATTAATGACATATGGCTGATAAATATCGAACGTACCGGAGTACTTTGCCAGCAGTCTATCTAAATAATCGACCGTATTCATGCAATATTCCTCCGCATTGTTTATATATTTTTATGGTTATAAAACAAACTTATTATTAATTTACCACACATATGTATAAAATACAATCATAATTTAATAGAAATTTAAGAATTTGAAAATTCATTTTTCAATCAAATCTTCCATTGTGCAGCCTAATGCCTTGGCAAGCCTGTATATTGTATCCATGCTTGCCTTATTAATGTTTTTATTTCGCTGTTCATACATTTGGATAGAACGAAGGCTGACGCCGGAATGCTTTGATAATTCCGCCTGGGTAAACCCATAAGCGGTACGCATATGTTTTAAATTAGTATCATAAAAATATTTTTTCATCTGCAAATCCATAATATCAACAAACTTTGTAATGTCCGTTTCGTGGAGGGTATAGTACATTTTCTGCAAATCCTCAAATGATACTGCTTTAAAAATATCACTATACTTTCTGTCAGAATACCATTGATAATAGGCAACTGCCCAGCCAATCCAATACTCTGTTGAACGATTGAATTGCTCCCGTGGCTCGGTTTTAAATTCCTGCCCCTTTGTTTCTGCCAGAATATCCATAACGATTTCAATACCGCTTTTCCCCACAAGATATGCAGGCTCACCATTTTCCATCCGCTTGCTTACAGAACTTGCAATAAACAATTTCACAAAAATATCGCCAGAGATATCGCATACATCCACTGCGTAATCAAAGGCGTCGCCAAGTACCGATTGTACTTTACTCAGATACATTTCTTGGTATGCGTGAGTCATTATTTTTAATGCCCCCTCTCATAATATCCTGAATATACAATCCGTCGCTTTCTTCTTCAAGCATATCCGTATAAAGCCGGTTTGCCTCATCGTTCCTGGCTTTGCGAAGAACATAATATCTGTCCTTTTCCGCTACATCAAAGCCTTCATATTTCAACTTAGAAAAAGCAAATTTTGATTTTATAACGATTTGTTCACCCAATTTTCCAAGATACATAGCCCTTGCAAGCTGCTCTACGGAAATACCGTTATTAATGAAGGACTCTGCATAATCAAAATAGGAATCGTCCGCACGATAACCCGTAATCAGGTCAAAAGCATTTACATTGACGCTGAAGTTATCTATTAAATACTGCCTTGCCCGCCTTGCAACAGGAGTTTTTATAGCAAATAAGCGATGTTGAACCAAAACAGCTATCCAGTTAAGGATTGTATAATCAGGACTATTCAAATTTAAGATGTTTAAGTGTTCTGTATCCAGCGTATAACAGTTGGAAAACCCATCGCGCAATGAAGATACTGCCCATTCTTTGGCAAGGTCTTCACTTTCAGTACAGTAAAATCCAATGCCAAAGTCATTATTCTCTTTACCCTCGCCCCAAATTGGCTGCTCCACAATCCTTTCTGAACCATGATATATAGTAACCAGCTTACCCATTTTTTCAATCTCCATTCGCTTTTGTTAATATAGTATCACTATAGTGATATAAAGTCAATGGTTCGATTTATCCCCTGGTTTTTACCCCTGCTCCAGCGCCGCAAGTATCTTCTCAAAATACTCCGGCAGCGGCGCGGACACTTCTATGTATTCCCCGCTTACAGGCTGAATAAAGCCGATTGTCATGGCATGGAGCGTCTGTCCCTGCGTATGGAAGCGCGACTTACGATTGCCGCCGTATACCTCATCGCCAAGGAGCGGATGCCCGATTGACGCCATATGTACGCGTATCTGGTGCGTGCGCCCTGTCTCTAACTGACACTCTATGTAGGTGTATTCTTTATATGCTCTCAATACTTTGTAATGAGTTACGGCTCTCTTTCCATGCTGTTCATTAACCGCCATTTTCTTGCGTTCTTTATCATCCCTGCCTATGGGGGCGTCAATACAGCCTTCCTCTTCCGCTATCCTGCCATGTACGATGGCGCGGTACTTTCGCGTAATAGAATGTTCTTTTAACTGCGCGGCTATGGAATTATGCGCATGGTCGTTCTTACAGATGATGATTGAGCCTGTGGTATTCTTGTCTATCCTGTGGACTATGCCGGGGCGCATTACGCCGTTTATGCCCGAAAGCCTGTCCTTGCAGTGGTACATCACAGCATTCACAAGCGTGCCGCTATAATGTCCCGGAGCAGGATGAACTACCATGCCTTTTGGTTTATCAACGACAAGAATATCATCGTCTTCATATAATATTGTTATAGGGATATTTTCTTCAAGAATGGAAGGCTTAAACGCCTCCGGAATCTGAAAACGGATTTCATCATCGGTCTTTATGCGGTAACTTGCTTTCTGCGGCTGCTCGTTGACGAATACCAGATTATCTTTAATTAATTTCTGAATATATGAACGCGATATATCCTGCAATGCGCTGCTTATCCACTTATCAAGCCGTTCATCTGCATCTTCCAAAGAAACACGGTAACTAAACTCTTCCATATACAATTCCCTCGTAAATTACTTTTTCAATAACCAGAGTTTCGACGACATGAACAAAACAAGGAGCGACTTACCGCTTTTCAGGCATGGAGCTCCGTTTTTGTTCATGTCGTCGAAACTCGTGACAGAATCAATTAATTTCCCTATATTTCTTCTGTTTTAAGCTTATAAACTCCAAATCGCTCTCTTTATAGTAGAATAAAAGCGACAGCACCAGTATCGCCGTAGAAAATGTCACATACACGTCCGCCAGATTGAAGATAGGGAAATTAATAAGCACAATATAAATAAAGTCCACCACATAGTTAAACCGTATACGGTCAACCATATTGCCGATTGCGCCCGCAGCAATCAGTGAAAGCAATATGTGCATACGCGTATATTTTTTATTGTTCGGCGTCTTATACAGGATATATGCTATAGCGCCAAGGACTATGACCTCGACAAATATAAAAAACACCCGCTGGTTTTGCAACATTCCAAAAGCCGCCCCATGGTTCTCCAGATAATTAAGTTCAAGGATGCCGTTAATAATAGGAAACGCCGGCTTATCCTTGAGCCTGATAACGGCAAGGTATTTACTGAACTGGTCAATGAAAATCAGCGCGGCAATCAGTAATATATCAATTATAAGCATACGTATTTTACGCACGTTCACTTTTTTTCTGGCTTTACTCATAATTAAGCCCCCATTTTACACTTTTCTTTACTCTTTTGCGTCTTCTTCGGTATAGAGTATTTCATTTATGGCATTTAGGATTTCCTCATCTGTAACGTTCATATCTATAACGGCTTTACCGACTTTCTTAAGCAGGATAAAGCGAATCTGTCCTGCCGCCATTTTTTTATCTGATTTAGTCAGGTCAAGAATTTCCTGCGGATTAATATCCTGAATACTGATAGGAAGGTTAAATGGCACATACATGTCCCTGATTTCGTAGTATTCTTCCATCGACAGCCAGTTATGCTTCCAGGAAATAAATGCCGCGGCAACGGCACCGAGCGCAATACACTCGCCATGAAGCATTTTAAAGTTTGTTGCTTTTTCTATTGCATGTCCTATCGTATGCCCGAAATTCAGCAATGCGCGCTCGCCCTGCTCTTTTGGATCTTTTTCCACCACAAGTTTCTTGATAGCGCAGCTTTGCATTACCATTTCTTCCAATACGTTCAAATCCCTGTCATGTATCTCATACATATTTTCAAGCAGCCATTCGTAGAAAGAAGAATTTTTTATCAGACCATATTTCATAATCTCAGCAAAGCCTGAATAATACTGCCTGTCGTCCAGTGTTTTTAATGTGCTAACATTCATATAGACAAGTTTAGGCATGTAAAATGCGCCTACCATGTTCTTATAGCCGTCAAAATCCACGCCTGTCTTGCCGCCGATGCTGCTGTCAGCCTGTGATAAAAGCGTGGTCGGTATCTGTACAAAGTCAACCCCGCGCAGATATGTCGCGGCAGCATAACCGGTCATGTCGCCCACTACTCCGCCGCCCAAGGCGATGAGCAGGTCTTTTCTGTCAAATTTTTCTTCAATCAACGTCCTATAGATATCTTTAACATTATCCAAGGTCTTATTTTCTTCCCCGGCAGGAATACTGTGTAAAATCACTTTTTTACAGTTCCCGTCAAGAATGTTCTTTATCTCTTCGCCATATAAAGCCGCCGTGTTAGTGTCCGCGATAATTGCCGCCCTGCGCCCTTCAATCCCTAAATCTTTAAGCTCTTCCAGCAGCCCGCCGAAATCCTGCGCAAAAACAATATCATAGCAGGGTTTTTTATCATAATTTACAGTCATTCTGTCCGCCATAGTTTTTTCTTCCTTTAATGTATTTTCTATAAAAAAAGCGCCGCCAGACGACGGCACTTGCATAAGCTAAATCCCCCGGTTAATAGGAACGTCGAAAGAAGAACCTGCCAGAATATCCTGAAAATCACCGGAAATATCAACGCTCGCAGGCGTGATTATAAATATGTACTGTGATATTTTCTGCAGGTTTCCGCTGATGGCGAAACATGAACCGGAAGTAAAATCAATTATCCTCTGCGCAATCTCTACGTCCAGACCTTCCAAATTCAGCACCACAGTGCGGTTCGCCAACAGAGTCTCGGTAATCTCCCGCGCATCTTCTACCGTAGTAGGCTTAATAACACATACTTCCATACCTGAACCCATCATTTTCTTAGTCTGCCTCATAGGCGTTACTTTAGGCATTGTTTTCTTTACGGATTTCTCATCGTCGAGAGCATCATCTCTTGCCGGAGAAGGTTTCTTTACCGGTTCCGGCTCATCATAGTAATCATCATCGTAGAAATCGTCGTCGTCTTCGTCGTTTAATTTCATTGCATTTAAAAATTTATCCATAACGCTCATATCAATACTGCCCCTTTCTATACCTGTATCTATTATGTGTTCGCATACAGGCGTTCTCCGAATATGGCTGTTCCTATTCTTATATAAGTAGCTCCCTCTGCAATGGCGGTTTCAAAATCACCGGTCATTCCCATAGAAAGTTCTTCCATATAAACATTATCAATGTTTTTGTGAATTATGTCAACATATATTTGTCTCAATTTTTCAAAATATTGTTTATTTTCTTCTGATTTTTCTACATATGGTGCTATTGTCATGAGTCCTTTTATCAAAATTCCCGGAAGTTTGGCAATTTCTTCCACCAAATTATATATCTCGCTGCATGTAGTTCCGAACTTGGTTTCTTCTTCAGCCACGTTGACTTCAACCAGTATGGAGACCGTAACGCCTTTTTTAACAGCCTCTTTACTTATCTCTTCAGCCAGTTTGAGCGAATCCACGCTATGGATAAGATATACTTTATCTACAATATACTTTACCTTATTGCGCTGCAAATGCCCAATCATGTGCCAGCGTATGTCTTTAGGCATCTGTTCCCATTTATCCACAAGTTCCTGCACTTTGTTCTCGCCAAAATCCCTGCAGCCGCACTCATAAGCCTCTTTAAGCATTTCTATGGGTTTCGTCTTGCTGACTGCAATCAGCTTGACGTCCTTTGAGTCTCTGCCGCAGTCCGCACAAGCCTTTTGAATCCGACTCTTCACTTCTTCTATATTTTCTTTAATCATAAAATAATCGACCTCTTTTCCACAGTCAGAGCTTAGTTGAAATGAACAAAATAAGGAGCGACTTACCGCTTTTCAGGCATGGAGCTCCGTTTTTGTTCATTTCAACTAAGCTCGTGCCAGAACATATTTATTATTCATATATAAGATCATTATCCCCTATAGCAGACGCATCAAGCGCGATATAATCATATTCATTCAGTCCGTATGTAGTATTGGACTTCACTATGGAATATTCGTCATTCTGATACAGGACTATAATCTGTTTAAAATCCGCATATCCTTTATTTATATTATAGACGCCCTCAAGTGAGCCAATCCTGCTTATCGCGTATTTTTCATCTGAATCCGGCTTGATGATGTAATTGCCGCTTCGCAAGGTAGTATCGTCAAGATAGTATTCTTCTTCTGTTTCTTCATAGATGGTCGTTTCCACGAATTTCGTCGTCATGACGCCTTCCTCAACGGTTTCTAATAAGACTCCATAAGAGCTGCTGTTGCTGCCCTGCGTCACATAATCCTTGGGAACGATGAAGAATTCCTTCTTAACAATGGCTGAATTGGGAATCTTAAGCCCTTTTTCATTCTCCAACAGAAGTTCTATATCAATGAACCGTTCCGTACAAAACGTTATCATGGAGTTAGTGAAGGTCAATGACACAAAAGTATCTCCCTCTGCATTGGTAAATGCCTCAACCTTGCCCCAAGACGTATACTGGTTCTTAAGGAATCGGACTTCGACGTATTCTTTCTCAACCAGGCGGTTCGCAAGCTCTTTCTCCACCGGGATAATTATCGACCAGTCTTCATTGGTGGACAGCTTATATACCGGATCTCCGGCTGCTACCAGTTCGTTGCTGAGCAGATGGTTCTTAACGTAATTCTCCTGATTGAAATACTCCATATTCATATCCTGCAGCGTCAAATCCTCATAACCGTCCGTAGAATACACAATTATGCCACTTTGGTTGGCGTAGTAGCGTCCTATTAACGTCGTATTGGAAGAGCCGTTCAGCTCATTGACATTTTCAAGTATGTTATAATTGGCAAGCTTGATGACCGTTCCCTGAAGGTTGTATTTGAAATTATAAATTTCCGAGAAATTGGTACGGTCAAATCCGTTGGCAAAAGACTCTATTTCAGTCTTTATCTCTGCAAGCTCCTTATCGGTAAGCGAATTTTCCCCGGTTTCACTTGTTTTAATATAATCAGAAAGCCTTCCCGTCTCGTCGATGGTGTAGACCAGATTGCCTACCGCTATGCGCTCGCCTTCTCTGGCATAATAATTGGTATAGCCGGCGCTGGTGCTGGTAATGATGTTCTCGTCCCTAAGCGCGATTCCCTTATATATATTATCCGAAGACAGCGCGCCCTCCCGCACCTCATAGCCGACGATATGTTCAGTTGAAAAATACATGAAAATACAGATAATAACATAAATGAAAATAACGGCAAAAATAATCATGCCGATATTAAAATTAATCGGTCGTCTGTATTTCCTTATATTACCTTGCGACCTTGCCAAAATGCAGTCTCCCTTCATCATACGCCCAATATGCGTATATGATAAAACCCCGGAAACTCCGAGGTCTTATGATTATGTAATGCTGCTTAGAGTGAAACAATCACTTTTGATTTTAAACTTTCGGGCAACTCATGCTCGTCCAGTGAAACGCTTAAAACAAAATCTACACTGAAATTCTCACTGATTGCATCTAACTTTTCAATCGTCTTCTCAATATCGTCCGTACCCATACATGCAATTTTCAAGAAACTGTCAAAATACATCTGCTGTAAGTCATGGTCCTGAGAAATGATGCCGCAGATAAATCCCAGAAATTCGTCTCTATTGCTAACCATATAATCGCCGACGTTAATCAGCCTGATTTTATTATTCAGCTCAAACATATGCTTGGTGCTTTTGTCGAGGTAAACGATATTGCCCGCAATATCTTTTACTTCCGCATTGACTTTATCTAATAACTGTTTTGTCTTGCCTTTTCCTGCTCTGCCTACTATTAATTGAACCATTGTAAACCCTCCTAAAGTAAAATAAAAATGCAAAACCCTTTTAATATAAATATTATACTTTAAATTATATAAAAAAACAACTAAAATATCTGTTTCTGTTTATTGATTTATGGAATTCAGAAGTTCCGACATCTTATCATACAGATTCTCTGTAGAATCTGAATTCATAATTACGGATATATACGGGTTGCCGCTGCTGTTGCGGGAAAGGAGTATCAAACAGTGTCCCGCAGCCTTAGTCGTTCCCGTCTTGCCGCCTATAACCGTAATATTCTCCGGCATCTGTATATCTCCGCGTACATACCCATTTGTGCTTTGCTTATCAAATGCCATCTGTGTGCCGTCAGCCTTCATATATGTAGTCGTATACGAAGGCATCTGGATTATCTCATTGAACAAATCATACTTAACCGCCTCGGCAAAAATCAGATATAAATCATAGGCGGTAACATAATGGCCTTCTTCGGTAAGCCCGTTAGGATTTAAAAAATTGCAATTTGTGGCTCCAAGCGCCTGCGCCTCTTTATTCATAAGTTCCGTAAAGCCTTCCACCGTGCCGCCTACGCCCTCGGCAATCAATATCGCCACATCATTAGCGGAATATATTAAAAGAATGTGCAGCGCCTGATCCAAGGTCATCGAATCCCCCGGCTTTATCCCGCAAAGCACTGCTCCCGATTCGGTAACGATAACATTTTCGGAAGCTTTGAGTACGTCGTCGGGAGAACCGTATTTTAACGCCACTAACGCCGTCATTATCTTAGTCAGGCTTGCCGGATGAATCTGCGTATTGGCGTTCTTAGCATACAGCGTCTCGTGGTTAGCCAAGTCAAACAATGCCGCCGCCCCAACCTCGTCAATCGTCACGCCGGGCTTGGAAACGTCGCCGTCCACCACGCATAAATCGGCGGCAAACGGAGTCACGGTATATTGCTGCTGTTCACCCTGCACCAGTTGAAAGCTGCTGACAGGATAACTGCTGTCATACGGCATCTCAAAGCTGCCTGAACCGCAGCCCGTTAAGACTAACGCCGCCGCAAGTATGCAGCCGGCTGTCAGTTTTTTATGGATATTCTTTTTATTTGAGTCTGCTTTATTCATACTTATCTTATTTGTACATTTCACGCCACTCTAAATCTCCTCTGTCAAGTGATTTAATCAACAGTTCCGCAGATGCAAGGTTGGTCGCCGCCGGAATATTGTGGACGTCGCAAAGACGAAGGACGTTGCTTATATCCGGTTCGTGCGATTTAGGCGTAAGCGGATCGCGTAAGAATATAACAAGGTCGATTTGATTATGCTCAATCTGCGCCCCTATCTGCTGTTCGCCGCCCAAATGCCCCGCTAAATATTTATGAACGGATAAATTCGTGACTTCCTCGATCAACCTTCCGGTCGTGCCTGTCGCATACAATTCATTTTTGCTTAAAATCCCCCGATAAGCAATGCAGAAATTCTGCATAAGTTTTTTCTTTGCATCATGTGCAATCAACGCAATATTCATAGTCATACCCCTCTGCCTTATTTTTTGCACTGTAATCTCACATTAAGCACAAAGCCTATTCCAATATATGAACTGACTAAAGATGTAAGCCCCGCGCTGACAAACGGCAGCGGAATTCCGGTATTGGGCATAGCCCCCGTAGCAACCCCAATATTCATTATCCCCTGAAAGCCTATCAGCGCGGCAGTGCCTGCCGCTATAATAGTCCCTGCTAAATCTTTTGCCCTCCTAGCTATCATAATACATTCTATTGAGATTAAAATCAATATCACAATTACACTGCAGCCCCCAATAAACCCAAATTCTTCGCCGATTACCGCAAAAATAAAGTCATTTTCACGGGCAGAGATAAAATTACTGTTCTTCATAGAGCTGAACTCGTTGCTCTTATAGCCTTTGCCATAGAGCTGCCCGGAGCCTATAGCCATCTCGGAGTTAAGCTGCTGGTACGCCTCCGTAGTGGCGTATTCTTCAGGATACAGCCATGAAAGTATCCTGTTCTGCATATATCCTTTTATTAAATCCTGATCCGGCTGTAAAATAAGCGTAAATAGAATGGCAAAAGTCGGAATCGCAATCGCGAGGGCCGTAATAACATATTTCCAGTGCAGCCCGCCTACAAACATCATGACGCAGAACACGATTGCCACCAGAATGCTTGTTGACATATCCGGCTGCTTATAAATAAGATATAACGGAATGGCAAATAAAGCAAGGCAGATGATAACAAACCGCAGCGAACCCATCTGTTCCTTGTGCCGCATGATTAGCTGTGCAAAAAACAGTATCAGCAGAATCTTGGCGGTTTCGGACGGCTGAAAGCGGACTCCGAATATATCAAGCCATCTTTGCGCGCCGCCCGCAGAATCGCCCATTTCTTTAACAAGTATAAGCAAGACTAAGTTTAAAGCATATAATATCCAGTAAAAACGAAGTATGACGGAATAATCGAAAAGGGAAAGCACTATCATAAGGAAAAAGCCTAATACAAACCCGGCAATCTGCTTTGACTGTAATTCTTCTTTCGCGCTTCCGATTGCCATTATGCCAATAACCGTAAGCGCCACTACAAGAATAATCAGCTTAAAATCATAATCCCTTATATGATAATGTTTTATCATGTCCTTCTCCTATCTGTATTCCCTAAAATATTTTAAAGTTTTCCATAACCAGGGTTTAGGTAATCAGTAAAATATCTTGAAACTGCAATACCCAGAGCTTAGGAGAAATGAACAAAATAAGGAGCGACTTACCGCTTTTCAGGCATGGAGCTCCGTTTTTGTTCATTTCCCCTAAGCTCGTCCCAGCACATACATAATACCTGATTCAATCCTTAAAACTATTCAAATCCAATATCGGAATATTCGCATACAGCGCAGGATGCTTCATGTTTCTGCCCCTGCCGCCTGTTTTGGTGATTTGGATTTCCATGCTTTTAGCGTCTATTTTCATGTACTTTGATATTACCTTGGCGATATCGTTCTTTATCATTTCCATCATTTCCGGCGAGCAGTTCACCCTGTCGGAAATCAACAGTATCTTGAGCCTGTCTTTGGCTATTTCTCTGGAGCTTTTTCTTTTTAAAATATTCTTAAACAATCCGCTTACCCCCTAACTCCGATGAAAAATGCCCGTTACTCTTGTCCAGAAGGATATGCCTTTCTCAAAATCGAGAAAAGGCGTGTCCTTTCCGCTCACCCTGTCGCAGATATTCTTGTATGCCTGTCCGGCAAGAGTGCTGCTTCCGACGAGCGGTTCGCCCTGATTGGTTGCAATTACTACATTTTCATCATCCGGAACCAGACCGATAAGCGGAATTGAGAGAATGTCAACCACATCGGCTGACGACATCATATCGCCTCTTTTTATCATGTCATAGCGGATTCTGTTTATTATTAAATCAATCTTCTGTATTTCATTGGCTTCCAAAAGTCCGATTATGCGGTCGGCGTCCCTTATGGCGGAGACTTCCGGCGTAGTAACGACAAGCGCCCTGTCCGCCCCGGCTATCGCATTCTGGAATCCCTGTTCGATGCCTGCGGGACAGTCCAGAATAATATAGTCGAACTGGTCTTTTAAATGGTTTATCATTTTTACCATCTGTGCGGGATTTACCGCGGTTTTATCCCTTGTCTGCGCAGAAGGCAGAAGAAACAGCGTCGGATAACGCTTATCTCTGACTAAGGCCTGCTTGATGCGGCAGTTGCCTTCCACTACGTCTACCAGATTGTATACGATTCTGCTTTCGAGTCCCATGACTACGTCAAGATTACGCAATCCGATATCCGTGTCGATTAGAATTACTTTTTTACCCATGGCTGCCAGACCTGTACCAACATTTGCGGAAGTAGTGGTCTTACCTACCCCGCCTTTACCTGATGTGACGACAATTACTTCACTCATGCTTAAAACCCTCCCGGATGAATCGTTATCGTCCGCCAAACGCCATGCCTTTTAGCCTAAATTGGCAGGCTGTTCAGTAATTCTTTGGTAATGGCTTCCATAATCACATGACCGTCATTTACATAAGCAATCTTAGGCTGAACCTTAGGCCTGATTGACCATCTGCTCTGTTTCTCTGAAGTTTTATATTTGAATTCACCTATTTTTAATTTCTCCGGTGACATTTCAAGCGCTACGACAAAATGACCGTCGAGTCCGTTTCCGCCGGCATAAGCATGTCCGTATAATCCCCCCAGAATTATAATATCCTTCTTGGATATAATGCTGGCTCCGGGATAGACATCGCCCAGAACGATAATGCTGTTTTCCGTCTCAAGCGTCTCCCCGTCTTTTAGGGTTCCTTTATAGAACTGTCCGGCATTTTCCATCTCCTGCTTATGAAAATCAAGCTGCTGAATGGCATGGATATATTTTTTGTTAGTCTCATCATCCTTGCCTACTACGCATACGATATTCAAAGACGAATTAGACAAAATGGTTTCTACAATTTGACATTCTTCATCATTAGTCAGTTTCCTGCCTTCAAATGAGACTCCCATCCTTGCATCTTTAAAGAAATTAGCAGATTCTTTAAATTTCAAGGCAACTTCATTAAGCAGGCTGTCAAATTCAATATTCTCATCGAGATAAATTGACAGTCCATTGGGGAAACTCTTAATTAAAACCGGACTCTTCATAGCACATCACCTATCCTTTTATCTTTATAAATCACAAGCCGTATTGAAAGCTTTTAATCTGCGTTGATGGAACCGCCTTCAAGCGTACCGGCAGTACCTGTGATAATTTCATCTTCATCGGCAAGTTTATAATAATATCTGTATACTTCCTTTGCGACCTGGGCGGCGTAATCCGAAGTATAGCCGTTAGCAATACGCACTACCACGCTTATCTCCGGATTCTCATAGGGGGCGTAGCTTACAAATAAGGCATGGTTCGGCCTGGAGTTGCTTTCCTGCGCGGTACCCGTCTTGCCGGC
The DNA here is from genome assembly GCA_023664865.1 of Butyrivibrio sp. Lineage (GTDB taxonomy): Bacteria > Bacillota > Clostridia > Lachnospirales > Lachnospiraceae > UBA3282. The sequence continues at coordinate 38,961 of JAMPEU010000019.1, forward strand.
AACGCTCACGCCGAAATTAGCGTAATAATTTTTACTCTCTATTACCCTGCGCATGCCAAGATGTATGGCGTCCCAATACGAAGAGTCCATGTCTATGGTGTTGCGGACTTGTGCCTGATTGTCCACGACTATATCTCCGTTATGGTCGGCAATCTTATCTATCAATGTTAAATTATAGCATGTTCCGCTGTTTGCGACAGTTGTAACATATCGCGCAAGCCCCGTAGTGGTAAAAGCGTTACGCCCCTGCCCGATTGCGGAACGAACGGCGTCCGTATCGGATATTATCGGGGAATATTCATCAATTTCCACGCCTGAAGGCTCCGAAAGCCCGTACATATCCGCATATTTTTCCAGTTTCTTAAGGCCTACGTCGCTGTTATAGGAATCTCCCACGATGCCAAGCCTGTATCCCAGCTCATAGAAGAAATAGTTGCAGGAATGTTCTATGCCGCCGATTACGTTAAGCGAACCGTGCGCGCCGCCATTTGCAGCAATCCAGCATCTTGGCTCGGGACGGATTTTATCAAAAGTCCCCACGCATGTTATGGTGTCCCTGAGTCCTATGGTATTTTCCATAAGCCCGGCGGTAGAAGAAACCATCTTAAACGTGGAACCCGGCGCGGTACGCTGCTGTGTCGCATAGTTTAAGAGCGGGCTGGCAAGGTCGCTTTGCAGTTTCGCAAAATAAGCCGCATCTACGCCGTTAGCCATTTTATTATTATCATAACTCGGATAAGACACAAGCGCCAGCACGTCTCCATTATTTACGTCCGTAATTACAATCGAGCCGGAATACGGATCCAGCGCAAGCTGTGCAGGCGTAATATCCAGATTTTTAATTCTGTTCATCATAAAGTTATAAGGAGAAAGCGAGCCGTTCTCAAATTTTGCAAGTTCCTCATCTTCCACGGTCACAAGCTCCTGTTCCAGAAGAATCGAACATATCTGGCGGCCGCTCACCTTATCGTCGTTTATCATATAGCGGTATATCTTTTTCTCAAACTCCGCATCAGTTTCCAAGTTCTCAAAGATATAGCTTATAATCTTATTATAAATCTCCTGCGAATCTGAATACTGTTCCGTAATATCCAATTTGGAAACATCTACCCAGTTCTTGGATATAGTATAGTTTATATACTCGTTTAGACTTATTGTCTCCTCGTTTGTCCATGCAAGATAAGTTGCATCTTTCCTGTCCACCTCGCTTGACGGAACGATCTTATCATCATAAAGCATGGACATTATGAAACTCTCATACACCTGAAATTCCTTAGTGAGCTGGTTGTATGGAGTGCATGTCTGCATAAGCTCTTCCCTAAGCTCATCGAATATCTGCATCTTTCTTTCCAAATATGCCGCATATACCGCTTTTTCGCTCTCTCCGGCGTATTTGGAAGTAAAATGCCCCGTGTCTATAATGCCATTTTCTATACAGGCAAAATAAACGTCATAAATCGGGATAACGATGCCGCTGCTGCCCGAATTTTCAGCCGGAACATATTCCTTAATATTCTCGATTTTCGCTGCAAGAATACTTGCAATATTCTCTTCCAGAATTTTATACATCGCCTTTTGAAGCTCGGAATCTATAGTAAGATAAATGTCATTTCCCGCGACCGCTTCCACCCTGTTGCTGACTTCTATTACCTTGCCGAGGTTGTCCACATACACTGTTTCGGAACCTTTAGATCCCTGCAGCATCAGCTCCATAGAGGACTCTATGCCTGATTTGCCGACAATATCATTAGGATCATAACTTGGATTTTCTTCCTGAAGAACCTTTAACTCGTCGCTTGAAACCTTCCCCGTATATCCTATAATCTGCGAGAAATAAATGCTGTCGTTGTATTTGCGGATAGTGTCCTCCGCTATGGATACGCCGTCCAATATGTCCGCATTTTCCATGACGACGGCAACGGTCTGCGGGGAAACATTCTTCGCTACCGTAGTAGCGATATACTTCTGAAAACGGTTTGCATTAAGGGCGTATCGAATTGTAAGGATTTTTAATACCTCTTCCTTAGTATAGCCATAGCCGGGTATAAACTCATCATCGCCGGACTCTTCGTCATATCCGCCGATACCGTATTGGCTTGTCCCGCACAAGTAATCCATCACCTCATCCGGAGTGGCAGTCTTCTCTTCTTCCTTAAGGTCGTCAATAAGAGCCTTGCCGTAGATATCCGCAAGGAAACGCAACAGCTGAGTTCCTTCAACGTTAAAACGGTATCTGTTGCCGCTATCCAGACTAATATTAAAGTCATTAATAATGCTGTCGCCGTTTCTTTCAATCATCTGAATAAGCTGGTGAATGGTGCTGTTTAATTTGTCATTCTTGCCGCGCCCCGACTCATATACATCTTCAATCGTCACGGAATAAGCAAGCTCGTTATATGCAAGCAGCACTCCGTTTCTGTCCCATATGTTGCCGCGTGTGGACGCCACCGTCTTTTCCTTAGTAATCTTCAGCTGAAAATTATTATAATATTCTTCGCCATGAACGATCTGCAGCTGGAATATCGTATATATAAGATAGCCGCCCATGCCTATGATAAGCAAAAAAAGGATGAGCAGTCTGGAAGCTACCATCGTGAATATATTTTCTTTCAGATGTTCCCATAGTTCCTTAAACAAATTTCTTTTCTCTCCTCTTCTCCCTCTTCTCAAGCATACTGTTTATCCCTAGGATTATGGGATATAAAAACAGCGTTACTACAACCGTATAAACAATCTCCGGTGCAATGATATGTACCAGATAATAAATAAAGTCAAATCTGCCGCGCAGTAAAAACAGAGTCGTATAGCAGACGCCGCCATATAATAAATCGCTGCATATAATCAGGATAATGGGCAGTTTAATGTCTTCCGGATAAAAGATGGTGCAGAATTTACCGTTAGCATAACCGATGTACATATATATCATGGCATAGAAACCTATAACGGAACCGAAGAATATATCGACAAGCAGACCGCTGAAAAAGCCGATGAGCAGCCCAGCCTTCTCCCCGCGCATAAAACCGAAAGACGCCGTCAGCACAATCATGAGGTTAGGCACAATCCCGCCGAAAGCCAGTGCATGAAATACGGTACACTGAGTTAAAAAACACACAAATATTAACAAAGCGGTTATAAAGGCACGTAACATCTATAATCTCCATTCTTATTCGGACTGCATTTCAGGAAGTTTCTTCACTTCAAGAATAACAAGCACCTCTTCAAGATGTTCAAAGTCCACTGCCGGCGTAATATATCCTGATTTGGTAAGGTTATTGGCATCCCTGTTTATGGCGCTGATATATCCTATAAGTATGCCGGGAAGGTATTTATCGCTGATATTTGAGGTAACTATCTTGTCGCCTTCCACTACGACGTCCGCGCTGTCTACAAGCTGCTCGAAGGCAATAACGCCCGAGGCATAAAGCTTTAAATCGCCGGAAACAATCATATTGTCAGAGCTTGACAAAACCATGGCGCTGACATTGGAGTCGTCGGCTATGATGGCTTTGACCTTCGCCCAGTTAGGACCGGTATCTATGATGCGCCCCACGAGCCCGCTCCCCGCCATCACGTTCATATCCACGGCAAGCCCGTCGTCTTCGCCCTTATTTATTACAAAGGAATAAAACCAGTTGCCCGAATCCCTTGTAATGATTCTGGCGCCGATTTTCTCATACTCGTCATATTGTGAATCAAGCTGATATAACTCCCTTAAATTCGTAAGCTCATAGCGGTCCTGTTGTAATCCGGTATTTTCTATGGTCAGCTCGTCTATCTGCTGTCGTAAACTCTCGTTCTCTGCAAGCAAGTCCCGCATCTGTCCAAGTTCCTCGGAACGGCTCCTTAAGAAACTTCCTGCAGAGCTTATGCCTTCCGCAAAAGGTACAATCACATATCCCGCCGCCACATTGAGCGGACCGCTGAATATATTGGTATTAAAAGTGAGCAGAACCATGCCGGTACATAAAATTGTTAAAATAAAAAGGAGATATTTACCCGGAAGAGTAAATTTTTCCCCTTTCTTTTTTATGATTGGACTCATTTACTCATTCCTTCTATTGCATAAGCTACTGATTTATAATTACCGTCGTTGATAATCTTGGAAAGCCCCAAAGCGACGCTTTCCATCGGATGTTCGGAAATATTGACCTTAAGTCCTGTTCCCTTGCTCATAAGCTGCGCAAGCTTGCTTACCTGAGAGGCTCCGCCTGTAAGATATACGCCGTGCCTGTATATGTCGGCGGCAAGTTCGGGCGGCGTGCGCTCCAGAATAACTTTAATATTATCTATAATGGTATTAAAATGTTCTATCATGCACTCTTCTATCAACGATACCGGAATCTCGCGCTCCACGGGAAGCCCGGTAACTATATCGCGCCCGTATACGACCGCGCCGCTCTTAGACGCCTGCAGCTCCGCTAAGGCAATCTTGACGTTTTCTGCGGTCTTTCCGCCTATCACAAGGCTGAATTCACGCCTGACTGCGCCTTTTATCGACTCGTCAAATTTTCTTCCGCCCACTTTGATAAGCTTGCTCAAAACTATGCCACCAAGCGATAAAATCGATATCTCCGTGGTATCGAAACCGACGTTTACCACAAGGATGCCCTGGGAATTTTTTACATCAATTCCAAGCCCTAAGCCGTCAGCCACGGCTTTATCCACGACCATGACCTTCTTGGCTTTGACGTTGGATTCCTTGATGAGGTCCTTAAAGGCACGTTTCTCAACTTCCGTCACGTCCCACGGCACTGCGATATAATAATCGGCAGGGCGGATGCTCCCTTTCATCAAATCCGCCATAAAATACTTAATCAGGTTCTCCATGTTCTGTATATCTGCAATGACTCCATTGGTCAACGGATATGTTATATGGATATTGTTCGGCGTCTTCTCATACATTTCAAACGCCGAATTGCCATATGCGAAAACATCCCTTTTGTTTTCAATGGCTATCATATTCTTCTCTACCAAAACACTGTCGTCGCTGCGGCTGTAAATTTTGATGTTGCTTGTTCCTAAATCAATTCCAAATGCGTTATTCGCCAAGGTAAACTGCCCCCTTTTATGCTAAATTAGTTTGCTTTCCTTAAAGCTGAAATAATTGTTGTCACCTATAATGATATGGTCTAAGAGCGTAACGTCAATGGTTTCCCCTATATCCGCAATCTTTTTCGTTATCTCGATGTCATTGCTGCTAGGAACCGGATTGCCGCCCGGATGGTTATGCAGCAGCATGATATGCGACGCATGCGAACGGAATGCGCTTATATACACTTCTCTCGGTGATAAAAGGGAAGCGTTGGAAGTCCCCGTGGAAATCACTTCCTCTTCCAGCAAATGCAGCCCTGAATCCAGCAAAAGCAGCAGGATATGCTCTACTTTCTCATGCCTGAGCCGTTCCATATAATAGTCGGCGACAGAATAAGGCTCCGTGAATGTAAGGGATTTCTTAGCTTTAGTCTGCGACATCCTCGTACATATCTCCGCAAGCGCTTTAAGCTTGATGGCCTTAACTTTCCCTATGCCTTTAACTCCCATCAGTTCAGACAGCGGGATATGGTATAGTCCGAGCAGCCCGTTGCCGTATGCGGCGGATACTTTAAGAATTTCCTCGCCCAGCTTACACGCGCTCATCTTGGAAGTGCCGGTTCTTAGGATAATCGCAAGCAATTCCGAATCCGTCAGTGCTTCCGCCCCATGGGAAATGAATTTCTCATATGGAAGGTTCTGCTTAATGCCATTATCATTGTTCTCATATTTTACCAGTTTCATTCAGTCTCTTTCCCGACAGCAGCTCTCTCCTTCTGCATGGGAAAACCCTAAATCATGCGATAAATTATAATCGCCAGAATAACTCCTATAATGCTGGCAACCGTTATCTTGATTGAGAGTCCGAAGGTAATGCACAATATGCCTAAGTCTAAAACAATCGGGGATGACAAGCCGAATGTCTGTCCGTAATTCAGCCATGCGACAGGCAGGATATTGCCGATAAAACCGCCTATTACGATGCCTGCCAATATTAATAAAAAGCACGCCCAGTTGTTTTTACTCATAGTTACCTCCCATAAACATACACTGTTTATTTTATCACAATCTTTTTTTGATGTATACAAAATTTGGAAAAAAACTTTCATGTTGTAACAGTGCCATGTTACTGTTCACAGTCATATATGGCATGAACACATATATTTCCATAAGTGGCACGCTCCCGCTCCGTGAAAAATCGCAACGGTACTAAGTTCAAAAGCTAAAAAACAGCTTTTTCACTAAGTACCGGCGTTTTTCAAGGACCACTTACGGAAATATATGTGTTCATGCCCCAAGACTGTGAATAATAATGCTCCTAAGAATGGAAGGCTGAACCGTTACAATTCTACACAGGTGGTAGTAACATATGTGTCCCTGCCTCTTGCAAATTGAATAAAATAAATGTAATTTTTTACATGCGTGCTTCCATCAGGTTGCTTGAAGAGTATCTTCTCAGTCCCCTATAAAACACAAAGGCGGCTATCGCTGAGAGTAAAACTGCGTATCCAAGTACAATAAGCAGGCTTTTTATATTGAAATCCAGTATTGTATGCACGGGCAGATATATCGACATGCCTACCGGGATAAGCAGATACATCATGAATCTGACCGCGCCCTTAAAGATGCCATCCGGATAGGTGGAAAAGCTGATAAATATATTAATCATATTGTTGCCGAAAATTTCCGCCCTGATAAACCAGAAGGACAGGCTTCCCATCAGCAGCGCAAACGCCGTTACTATCACTGCTCCCGTTATGGTGAAAACGCAAAACAGCACGAACTTAAGCGGGCTGAATGAAAATATGCACACAACTACGATTCCATAGAGCAAATCCCCGATTGCCGAAGTATTGCTCGATGATGTTATGACGCTCAAAAGCACATTTTTAGGCTGTACCAGATAGGTGTCCAGCTTGCCGTTTATTATAAGGGATGGCAGCGCAAACGCTCTGGCAAATAGGATTCGCGCAAGCCCGTAACTGCTTGAGGCAAGCCCCCACAAAAGCATGACGTCGTTAAGCGTATAGCCGCCGATATCTTCCTTTATCCTAAACAAAATGCCCCATTGTATTATGAACGTGGCGTTATTAATCATCATAAAGCAGATATTTGTTAAAAACGTAACCTTATTTATCATTTCACGCATTATATTATATTTGATTGAAAGCGCGCATACCTTTATCTGATTTTTAACCGCCGTTGACATAGAGTTTCTTAGCCCCCTTTCCGTAAAGAAAAAACATAAACATAAAGCCTGCCGCCAGATATATTACCTGGGCTGAAGTTATCTCAAGAAATTTCTCCGGACTAAAATCAACAAACAGCTTTGCCGGACCGTAACAAACTGTATAAATCGGCGTCAGTTTAAAAAACGGCTGCAAAAATGCGGGAAAAATTTCTATTGGAAATAATGTTCCTACTATCAAAAGAGTCTTATTGTATAACCACTGGAAAGGATTAGAGTCCTCTATCCAGAAGGAAATCAAGCTGATTGAGAGCTTAAAGACCGCATTGATGGTAATTCCAAGCAGCAGGCTTATGCTGCCTGCGGCAAGTCCGACTATACTAAGCCCCGGAATCCTTCCCACCATAAAAACCCCCATTCCTACGCAGAACACAGCGTACATCGGCATTTTTATACTGCACTCACCCATATATTTTGACAAAATATATAAGGCGTAATGGTATGGCTTATTGACATGATATGCTATATTGCCGCACCTTATATCTTCCGCCGCCTGCCATGTTATACTCGCTGAGCTGCCGCCGTGCCACATCATTTCGGTAATCATGACATACCAAATCATCTGAACTTTGGTATATCCTGCTATCAGCCTGCCAGGATCGTCATATATGTAGTCCCAGAGCCTTATGAAAATAAAGATAAATATAAAATAACTGATAAATCCCATGACAATATTTGCCGCATATTGCAGGTTTTCAATTAATACGGATTTGTAGATTACGAAATATTTTTTCATAATACGGTGCCTTTCCTTTCGTTTGAGTTCATAATGATTAAACTTTTACTTGCGGCTACGTTGTACAATACATACATATATACAACTCATGCCGTGGTTACTGTTCACATTCACGTATGGCATGAACTCATATGTTTCCATGAGTAGCACGCTCTCGCTCCATGCAAAACGCAGCGGTACTAAGCTCAAAAGCCGCTTTGCGTCTTTTTCACTAAGAACCGGCGTTTTACAAGGACCACTCACGAAAACATATGAGTTCATGCCCCTAGGCTGTGAATAGTAACATGCCGTGAAATAATGAATTTTCAATTATCTTGACTTATAAATATGTGTAATGATATCTTCAAGTGGGATATCTGAAATATTGACGTCTTTCATATTATCTGCATCAATATTGTTACTCAGGTAATTGTGTTTAAGGTTCAGCATGGAATCGTCTAACACAATCTGTCCGTGGTTTACGATGATAATGCGTTTACATAACTTCTCGATATCTCCTACATCATGGCTGGTAAGGAAAATCGTGGTATTAAACTCTTTGTTCATTTGTTGTATTAGTTGCCTGATATTTTCCTTAACCACAGGGTCAAGACCTATCGTGGGTTCGTCTAAAAACAAAATTCTAGGTCTGTGTATAAGCGAAGCCGCGATTTCACAACGTATGCGCTGCCCTAATGAAAGATTACGCACGGGAGTATTTATAAATGAACCAAGCTCGAAGATGTCCGTAAACTCGTCAATCCGCGCGGCAGTCTCTTCATCAGAAAGATCATAAATCGCGCCAAAAAAACGGAAATTGTCATACGGCGTTAAATGAGTCCACAACTGTTCTTTCTGCCCGAATACAGTCCCTATTTCGTAAGAAAGCTTTTTCCTTTGTTTCACGGGATTAATGCCGAGAACTTCAATATTTCCACTGTCAGGATAAAGAATACCTGTCAGCATCTTAATGGTGGTGCTTTTTCCCGCTCCGTTTGGACCGATAAATGCGAGCATTTCGCCTTCATCAACGTCGAAGGACAGCTTATCGACCGCCCTTATTTCTTCAGTTTTAGGTTTCACTATCGCCCTGAGACTTCCTTTCATTCCCTTTTCTTTCTGCCTTACCAGAAAGGTTTTAGACAAATCCTCTACCGTGATTGCCTTCATAATAATCCCTCCTCGCATTTTTCTATAAAAAAAGAACCGCTATGTTACATACACTTGTGTGCATATACCATGCGGTTCAAATTATAGCCCTGATTACCGCATAGCCGAATAAGACTTACTTATCTTACGGCCATGCGTATTCCCGAAATCAATCGGATTTAGGTAGTAACCGTAATAGAAAGTCTTAGCTGGACCTGCATAATCATAATGGACTGCATATTATTTCTTCTATTACTCATAATTTTCCCTCGTTAAAATTTGAAATTTCTATAAAATTTCAGATAGAATATCACAGTATTGACAATAAATCAAGAGATTTTTGGAAATTAATCTAAATTATCAAGATAATTGAAATAAGTAATAATAGTTCAGGCTATGTCGCCCAAAGACTGTGAATTGTTTATGCTATTTATATGTTAAGCTGCTCAGACGCAATATTCTTCCGCATACTTTCCGGCACTCTCCAACGCTATATCAAACTTCTCCGCACACTTTTGTACGATGGTTTCCTTGGATAGCCCTAATTCCTGGTATGTTTGAATTAGTATGCGTATACCCTTTTCCATGCCAGCCGCTATACCCTCAGATTTTCCAGCCTCATATCCTTCAAGTCTCATATCCTCAAATGCTTTGCACATATCGTATCTCTCCTCTCCATTTTCTTCCGTTTTAAATTTATCTGGTATCTTTACATTCGCTACAACCTCAAGCATATCTCTTGTTTCGCTGTCTATATTGCTGTATGCTTCTTTGTTCTTTTCCATAACTTCTTTAAGTTTTTCCTTGTCCTTTGAATACCTGACCGCTTCAAACACCTGCCGCAGTCCTGTGCGGTATTCATTGAAAGTATCATGCTCTTGACAATCGTATAGGTTCAGTTTGTAGTTAGTTACATATTCCTTAAGTTCGTCGTCGATATCAAGAAGGTCATGCAGACACCTTGCTCCGTCCCACTTATGCTCGTCCCCGAAGTATACTACAAGCGTAATAATGGGCGCAAACTTTTCATCTTTCTTTATTCCTGAAAGGTACTCGTTCTTATCCTTTAAATCGCCTTTCGCTGTATGTAACCGTTGTTTCTGTTTCCACTGCTTGCGGTATCCAACGCTCTCCGAAAGCATGTTTCTCAGCACCATCTGGTAATCAACGTAATTCTGGTTCTCTACCACAAGTATGTGGAGTTTCCTGCCTTTCCAGACGCGCGCCTTGTCCACGACCGTCCTGATGCTTTCGCTTTCGGGTTTTGGTCTTCTGCTTTTCCCCTTACGGCTCTCCCTGCCGCCTTTACCTTCCAGCCATGCAACGTCTTCAATAATTCCCGTGCTTACAATCTGCGAGTCTTCCGGCTCCAGCTCTTCCGGCTTTACAATCTGTGTTCCTTTGAATAATGCTCCGTTTATCTGGTCTGCAAACCTTGCGTTGTCGTCCAGATAATCAAACTGATAATCGTCTTTTCTCCCCATCAGTCGTCCTCCCTTATTTTATTGTCCATATAAGGGATTCAGATTCCATGACGTGAAAAAAGATTTTCCAGAAATTAAGACTCCCAGATATGTTTTATTAATCATAGCATAGTTGTTGTAATTTTGTAAAGAGGGATTTTGAATTTATTTGCTAAAATTAAAAGGTATATGGAGCGTCAGCGGCACATAGGCTAACTGAAAAGGCACACTCTCGTTCCGTGGAAAATCGCAGCGGTACTAAGTTCAAAAGCCGCTTTGCGCCTTTTTCACTAAAGGACAAGCCCACTTTCAGTGGGCTGCATTTTCCAAGGACCTTTTTAGTTAGCCTATGTGCCACTGATGCCGACAACTGTAAATAATAATGAAAAAATATAACCATAAAAAATAATTGAAATAGATAATGATTCAGGCTGTTTCTCGCAGTGTTCCTATTCTATTGTTTTAAACTGCTCAGACGCAATATTCTTCCGCATACTTTCCAGCACTCTCCAACGCTATATCAAATTTCTCCGCACATTTTTGTATGATGGTTTCCTTGGATAAGCCTAATTCATGACAAGTCTGAATTAATATGCGTATGCCTTCAGTTCTTCCAGCCGCTATACCCTCAGACCTTCCAACGGCTATACCCTCAGACCTTCCAACGGCTATACCCTCCGTTCGTCCATCTGCTATGCCAGCCTCATATCCCTCAAGCCTCATATCTTCAAATGCTTTGCACATATCGTATCTCTCCTCTCCATTTTCTTCCGTTTTAAATTTATCTGGTATCCTTACATTCGCTACTACTTCAAGCATATCCTTTGTTTCGCTGTCTATATTGCTATATGCTTCTTTGTTCTCTTCCATGACCTTTTTAAGCATCTCCTTGTCCTTTGAATACCTGACCGCCTCAAATACCTGTCTTAAACCAGTGCGGTACTCGTTGAAAGTATCATGCTCCTGACAATCGTATAGGTTCAGTTTGTAGTTCGTCACGTATTCTTTTAATTCATCGTCAATGTCCAACAAGTCATGCAGACACCTTGCACCATCCCACTTATGCTCGTCTCCGAAGTATACCACAAGCGTAATAATGGGCGCAAACTTTTCATCCTTCTTTATTCCTGACAAATACTCGTCCTTGCTTTGTAAGTCCCCCGTTGCTGCATGCAATCGCTTTTTCTGCTTCCACTGCTTACGGTATCCAACGCTCTCTGAAAGCATATTTCGCAACACCATCTGGTAATCGACATAGTTCTGGTTCTCCACTACTAGTATATGGAGTTTTCTGCCTTTCCAGATGCGCGCCTTGTCCACTACCGTCCTGATGCTTTCGATTTCGGATTTTTGCCTTCTGCTTTTTCCTTTACGGCTCTTCCTGCCGCTTTTTCCTTCCTGCCTTACATCACCGTCAATACTTCCCGTACTTACAATCTGCGAGTCTTCCGGCTCCAGCTCTTCCGGTTTTACAACCTGTGTTCCTTTGAATAATGCTCCGTTTATCTGGTCTGCAAACCTTGCGTTGTCGTCCAGATAATCAAACTGATAATCGTCTTTTCTCCCCATCAGTTATCCTCCCTTATTTTATTTGCCATATAAGGGATTCAGATTCCATGACGTGAAAAAAGATTTTCCAGAATTTAAGACTCCCAGATATGTTTTATTAATCATAACATAGTTGATGCAATTTTGTAAAGAGGGATTTGCAAAAAATTATCAAGATAATTGAAATAAGTAATAATAGTCAGGCTATGGCGGTATATGGTGGTATATGGCGGTATGGGAACATATGATTTTCCATGTCGCCTAAAGACTGTGAAGTGTTTATGCTATTTATATGTTAAACTACTCAGACACAATATTCTTCTGCATACTTTCCGGCACTCTCCAACGCTATATCAAACTTTTCCGCACATTTTTGTACGATGGTTTCCTTGGATAACCCCAATTCATGACAAGTCTGAATTAATATGCGTATGCCTTCAGTTCTTCCAGCCTCTATACCCTCAGACCTTCCAACGGCTATACCCTCCGATTTTCCAGCCTCATATCCTTCAAGTCTCATATCCTCAAATGCTTTGCACATATCGTATCTCTCCTCTCCATTTTCTTCCGTTTTAAATTTATCTGGTATCTTTACATTCGCTACAACCTCAAGCATGTCCTTTGTTTCGCTGTCTATATTGCTATATGCTTCTTTGTTCTCTTCCATGACTTTCTCAAGCATCTCCTTGTCCTTTGAATACCTGCCTTAAACCGGTGCGGTATTCGTTGAAAGTATCATGCTCCTTCTGGACTTACTACTCATATGCAATATTCTTCTGCATACTTTCCGGCACTCTCCAACGCTATATCAAACTTTTCCGCGCACTTTTGTATGATGGTTTCCTTGGATAAGCCTAATTCATGACAAGTCTGAATTAATATGCGTATGCCTTCAGTTCTTCCAACGGCTATACCCTCCGTTCGTCCAGCCGCTATACCCTCAGACCTTCCAACAGCTATACCCTCAGACCTTCCAACGGCTATACCCTCCGATTTTCCAGCCTCATATCC
>JAMPEU010000001.1:0-107854 GCA_023664865.1 Butyrivibrio sp.
GAACAGAGTATCTTTCCGTGGTATGCTGCTGTTCATTCGGTATTTTTGCACAGTTCACCTTTGAAAAATTGCTACAGGCGACCGGAAAGACTTTTTATACAATGATTACTCAGGGAACAGGCGCGCTTATCAATATCATATTGGATCCCGTGCTGATATTCGGACTTGCAGGCATGCCTAAGATGGGTGTGAGGGGCGCGGCGGTCGCTACGGTAATCGGACAGAGCGTGGCGGGGATTCTTGCCATATATTTTAATTATACCAAAAATGAAGAAGTAAAAATAAGCAAAAACGGCATGAAGCCGGACGGTGAAATAATAAAACAGATTTATAAAATAGGAATACCTTCTATGATAATGCAGGCAATCGGTTCGCTTATGACATACGGCATGAACCGTATACTGATATCATTTACTTCGACCGCTACGGCGGTATTCGGAGTTTATTATAAGCTTCAAAGCTTCGTGTTTATGCCTATTTTTGGCATGAATAACGGGCTTGTGCCGATTCTTGCCTACAATTACGGGGCGGGTAAAAAAGAACGCTTTATGAAGGCAATGAAGCTTGGAATTATGTATGCCGTCGGAGCCATGCTTATAGGTCTGGCGATATTCCAGTTGATACCTGATAAGCTTCTTAGGCTGTTTGAGGCTTCCGAGACAATGATTGGAATCGGAGTTCCTGCGCTGAGAATAATCAGTGTGAGTTATCTGCTTGCGGGTTTCTGCATTATATGCGGTACGGTATTTCAGGCTTTGGGCTGCGCTGTATACAGTATGGTCGTATCGATTGCAAGGCAGTTGGTAGTATTGCTGCCGGCAGCTTACCTCTTGTCGCTGTCGGGAAATCTGAATTATGTATGGTGGTCGTTCCCGATTGCAGAGCTGATGTCGCTTTGCGTGACGATAATTTTCCTGATTAGAGTCAATCGGAAAATCATCAGCCGCATCGGCGTGGCGGATTGACATAAAAGGCTCGTAGTGCTATAAATATGAATATGGAAAGAAAAAAGCTTAATGAAATTTATTATCCCCTTCATATGAAAGCATTGGAAATCAGTTCGGTTTTCCAAAGCAGGGAAGGGAGAATCTTTAAAACGGAAACGCGCTGGTACAACGGTCATTACAATAAGGATGAAAGCGGAGAATATATAATGGATTATTTTCCGATACCTGTCATGAGTGTGAAAGACTGCTGCGATATAGAAATAGGTTTTGATAAAATCACAGTATCGACTAAGCTGAAACGTGACAGTGCCTTGGCATATAATTTTGATGAAATAAAAGTTCCCTGTGAAGCGTTTGGAGTGGACGATTATCTTTCCGATTATTATGTTTCGGGAATGACCGTTTTAGAGTTTCGGGAAAATATAAGGAAAAGCGGGGAAAAGGAAATCGGGTTTTGCTTTATGCTTGATTACGATAGCGGCAAAGACGAAATCTTTAAGCTTGTAAAGCTGTTGAAGAGTAAGGGCTTTTATTATTAAAGAGCAGATAAATTGATATGCGGATATGGCGGAATTGGCAGACGCGCCAGATTTAGGTTCTGGTGTCAGCAGACGTGCAGGTTCAAGTCCTGTTATCCGCACTGAATCAGGGTTTTCGGGATATTTAGGGTGTCTCAAAAACCCTGATTTTTTGTGTTTGACATCAACGGTGACATCAACGCGGAATTGTTCATTTTTATTTCGTGTCGCATAAAAAGTATGCAATGCAAAGCATTAAAGTAATAAAAGATTGAATATTGAACGGAATCTGATATAATTATAATATTAATAGAAAAGTTGGTGTAAAATGATAACAATAGAACAATTCAGGACATTGAACAAGCCTGAAAATATAGCAATTACAGATAGTAGTAAGCTGTGATACAGATTTTATATATTTGATAACTGCATACTTTCCCAATCCTGAAATATGGGAAGCTGATTTTAAGACAAGAAAGGGGATTTGATTATGTTATGTATGGAATGTGGCGCAAAAGCCGAAAAAGGATATACAACAAGTGTAACGGATTTAGGAAACTGCCTGTTAATCGTGCGGAATGTTCCCTGCTATAAATGCACGGAATGTAATGAGATTATTTATACAGGTGATGTTATTAAGAGACTGGAGCAGATTACGGAACAGGCGAAACAGTTTGCGCAGGAAATCTCTATTGTAAATTATAGTGATGCTGCATAATGGAAAATAATATTGATATGAGACAATAAAAGGGTGGCGGATATGTTATGAGTATAAAGCGGGAGAAAGCCTATGAAATGATTAAACGCTTTTCAGATGATAAATTGCTGGCAGATAACGACGACTCGATGACTGTGGAGCAAAAAGCATGTGAAGATTTACAACAATTCCGCCGGTGCAGTGACATAGAGATTGATTATAAAGAAGAACTGGCACAGGCATTGGAAGAAAAATATGCGAGTATAAAGAGTCATGAAGTGTCAAAACTAAGAAATCCACATTAAATCAGGGCTTTCGGGATATTTGAAGTATCTCAAAACTCCTGATTTTTTAATTATGACATCAACGCTGACATCACCGTTGGTTGTAGGGTTAAGGATATGTATTTGGTATATGGAAAAATTCTGTGGAACATATTGTTGTGGGTATGGTACAATATAAAACAGTAAAGGCAGCATTGCAAATACATGATAAATAAAGTGAAATGAGAGTAGGTAGAATGTGGAGCTGAAGAAATTAAAAAAGAGCTGGAGGCGTTATAACTGAATGGGTGAAAATTATTGGAAAGATGCGTATAAAGATACATGGGCTGAATCCTCAAAAAGAGAAAAAAGACTTATGCGATATCTTGAAAATCAAACAGGAATGAAGTGTGCAGAATCAGGTCTTGGCGCCGGAACATCACAGTATATTTCGGGAAGTGCTGTAAGAAATGGATATCAAAAAGGAGATGCGGATTTCCTGATTCAAGGGACAAATGTTTATATTGAGGTAACAGGTCCATTGGTAGCTACGGTGTCGCCGACAGCACCACTATGGTTTAGACCAGATAAACTTAATAATGCCATAAAAAATAGAGAACACGATGTTTTCTTAGTACATCATTGCATTTCAGCTGATTTATGGCGTGTAATACATATTGACCAAGAATTTAAGCAAAGATTCAGTGGAGGTCAATTTAAAGTGGTAACCCCGTATATCCGAGGCCGCAGAGAAAGATATGTTGAGATTGAATCTAATGATAAATGTATTCGAAATTTAGATTATCTTGTAGATTATCTTGGTAAGATGAAGGAGAAACAGGTGAATGGAAAAAATGAAAATGGAGACGGCCAATAAGGTGAAAAACAACATTGAAGCAATTTGTGAGCTTTTTCCTAATTGTGCTAGTGAATCCTTAACTGAAAATGGAGAAATTGTAAAGTCTGTGAATTTTGAACTGCTTCGTCAAATGCTTAGTGAGGGAGAAGTTGATGGAGGAGAAAAATATGAGTTTACTTGGGTTGGAAAAAAGAGAGCGGTTGTGGAAGCAAATAAAGCAATAAGAAAAACCTTAAGACCTGTTATTGAAGAAAGTGTCAATTGGGATTCGACAGAAAATGTATATATTGAAGGAGATAATTTGGAAGTACTTAAATTGCTTCAAGAGAGCTATCTAAAAAGTGTTAAATTCATCTATATTGATCCACCATATAATACAGGGAATGACTTTGTATATAAGGATAATTTTTATGTGTCAATCGGCGAATATGAAGATGAGATTGGTATTACGGATGAAGAGGGTAATCATTTCCTTAAAAATACTGATAGAAATGGAAGATTTCACTCTGATTGGTGTAGTATGATTTATTCGCGTCTTATGCTGGCAAGAAATCTTCTAAGAGATGATGGGGCGATTTTTATTTCAATAGATGATAATGAACTAGATAATTTGAAAAAAATATGTGATGAAATATTTGGTGCAAGTAATTTTGTTGCCAATATGATATGGCAGTCAACGGCAGGATCTAACACGGGAACAGATATAGTTACGGTTACAGAAAATATACTTATTTATACGAGAAAACGAAACGAAGTTACCTTTGACGGAATGCTATCAGATGGCGAAAGCTATTTCTTGTCTGATGAATATGAGTCTATAAGAGGAAAGTATGCATTAGATAAATTGGATAGACGCAGGGTAGCTGGACATTATTCAGAAACCTTGAATTATGGAATTGAAATGCCTGATGGAATGATAAGATTTCCAGGTGGCGGATGCGAAAAATCTACAGAAGGATGGAATTATCTTTGGAGTAAAACAAAGGTTCAATGGGGAATAGAAAACGGATTTATCGAGTTTAAGCAAACTAATGGACAGTGGAATGTTTACAATAAACGTTATGCCAATATGGATAACGAAGGAAATCGAGTGGAAAGAACAATTCCTTTTAGAAATTTGATTACATCAGATAAATGTAATACAGCTCAGGGAACGGCGGAATTAAGGAATCTATTTGGTTTTCGACCATTTGACTTTCCAAAACCTTCAGGCCTGATTAAGCAACTTCTTTTAACAATGGTCAGAAATGATAAGGATGCTATTGTTTTGGATTTTTTTTCTGGGAGTGCTTCAACAGCGCAGGCAGTTATGCAGCTTAATGTAGAAGATGAAGGAAATAGAAAGTTTATGCTGGTACAATTGCCAGAAGAAATAGCAGAAGATAGTGAAGTGAGGGAAAATGGATATGTAAATATCTGTGAAATCGGCAAAGAGCGTATCCGCCGTGCGGCCAAGAAAATCGCCGCTGAAAATCCTGACAAGTCCTTTGATGGTGGTTTTCGCGTATTCAAGCTAGACGACACTAACATGACAGATGTTTATTACTCTGCGGGAGAATACAACCAGGATATGCTTTCCATGCTGGAGTCCAATATAAAGCCAGACCGCACTGATCTTGATTTATTGTTTGGATGTTTGCTTGAATGGGGACTTCCGCTTTCATTGCCATATATATCTGAGCAAATTGAAGGTTGCATTGTTCATATATATGCTCCCGGTGATGTAAAACTGGAAGTTAGAGATGGACTTATTGCCTGCTTTGACGAAAACATCCCTGATTCCGTTGTAAGAGAAATTGCCAAGCGTCAGCCGCTGCGTGCTGTTTTTCGTGACAGCAGTTTTAATGGCAGTCCAGCAAAAATAAATGTCGGTGAAATTTTCAAGATGCTTGCACCGGATACTAGAGTGAAAGTATTGTAAATGGTCAGACGGATTCTGACCAAACTGAAATTTGAGACTATGCTTCGGAAATTTAAAGAGATGGCATGTGGGAGGATACGACATGAGTGGACAGATTAATGAAAAATTTCTTACAAATGTTGCAGGTATATTGAAGCAGGCAAAGAAAAATGCAAAGACTGCCATAGACATTTCTATGGTATATGCTTATTTTGAAATTGGCAGACTGATTATTGAGGAAGAGCAGAACGGAAGTTCACGTGCCGCTTATGGAAAATATGTGATACCGGAACTTTCAGAATATTTGACAACGCATATGGGACGTGGCTTTTCTGTTACAAATCTCAAGCAAATGCGGAAATTTTATCAGGTATATGCAAAAGATCAAATTGGTCAGACGCTTTCTGACCAATTCGCAAATCTGCCAGCTGTATCTACTGGAAGGAGATTTCCATTAAGTTGGTCTCACTATTTGAAGTTGATGCGTATTGATAATGTGGAGCAACGACATTTTTATGAAATTGAAGCAGTACAAAACCATTGGGGACTAAAGGAATTGCAAAGGCAATTTGACAGTGCTTTGTATGAACGTCTTGCGCTTAGTCGAGATAAAGATAAAATTAGAGAATTGGCACTGAAAGGGCAGATTATAGAAAAACCGGAAGATATGTTGAAAGATCCCTATATTCTTGAATTTACCGGAGTGAGAGAACGTACAGAATTTTCTGAATCTGAACTGGAAAGTAAACTGTTGGATCATTTGCAGGAGTTTTTGCTTGAATTAGGAAAAGGATTCGCTTTTATAGGAAGACAAGTGCGTTTTACATTTGATGAAAAGCATTTTCGGGTTGATTTGGTTTTCTATAATCGCTTGCTGCATTGTTTTGTGGTGTTTGATTTGAAAACTGGTGAATTAACGCATCAGGATTTAGGACAAATGCAAATGTATGTTAATTATTATGACCGATACGAAAAGACAGCAGATGAAAATCCAACGATTGGAGTATTGCTTTGCCAGCAGAAAAGTGATGCGCTTGTTGAATTAACCTTGCCAACAGATTCCAATATTTATGCTTCAAAGTATGAATTATATCTGCCGAATAAAAAAGAACTCCAAGAGAAACTGAAAGAATGGATTGCCGAGGAAACAGGAGACAAGGACAATGAAGATACAATATAAACATCAAAAATTCCAAGCAGATGCGGCAAAGGCAGTCGTGGATGTATTTGCAGGGCAGCCTTATCTGATGCCTTCTTATATGATGGACAGGGGAACCGGCACTTATCAGATTGGAATGAATGAGGAGCAGGACTTTACTGGATGGAGCAACCAGAAGATCGTGCCGGAACTATCCGACCAGCTTATTTTAGAGCATATACAGAAAATACAGAGGACGAACCAGATTGAGCCTTCTTCCAAACTGGAAGGGCGCAGCGATGGATTTAATCTTACGATTGAGATGGAAACGGGTGTCGGTAAAACCTATACCTATATCAAGACAATGTATGAACTGAACCGCGCTTATGGCTGGAGCAAGTTTATCATTGTTGTTCCGAGCATTGCCATTCGTGAGGGCGTTTATAAATCTTTCCAAATGACGCAGGAGCATTTTGCAGAAGAGTACGGAAAGAAGATTCGTTTCTTTATCTATAATTCCGCGCAGCTGACGGAGATTGATCGCTTTGCTTCCGACAGTTCCATTAACGTTATGATTATTAATTCGCAGGCGTTCAATGCCAAGGGCAAAGATGCAAGACGTATTTACATGAAGTTAGATGAGTTCCGCTCCCGCAGACCGATTGACATTATTGCGAAGACGAATCCCATTTTGATTATTGACGAGCCGCAGTCTGTGGAGGGCAAGCAGACAAAGGAACGTTTGAAGGAGTTCCATCCTTTGCTGACGCTCCGTTATTCTGCTACGCATAAATCGGACAGCATTTATAACATGATTTATCGTCTGGACGCGATGGAAGCCTACAATAAGCGTCTGGTGAAAAAGATTGCTGTGAAAGGCATCACGGAAACCGGCAGCACAGCTACGGACAGTTATCTTTATCTGGAAGGGCTTAACTTTTCAAAAGGCAACCCCACTGCGACTTTGCAGTTTGAAGTCAAGATGGCTAGCGGGATATTGAAGAAAAAGAGCCGTATCGTGAAAATTGGGGATAACCTCTATGACTATTCTGGCGGACTGGAAGAATACAAAGATGGTTTTGTTATCAAGCAGATTGATGGTCGTGATGACTCTGTGGAGTTTTTGAACGGCGTTAAGATTTATGCAGGAGATGTAATAGGTGCGGTAGATGAAGACCAATTTCGCCGTATCCAGATTCGTGAGACGATACTTTCCCATATCCAGAGAGAGCGCCAGTTGTTCTATAAGGGAATTAAGGTCTTGTCGCTGTTTTTTATTGACGAGGTAGCAAATTACAGGGAGTATGATGCTGCCGGTCAGTCTGTGAACGGCAGATATGCGAAAATGTTTGAGGAAGAATACGAAGATATCGTAGAAAATCTTCAGCTTTCTATCGGTGAGGATGACTATATCAAATATTTGCAGAGCATCAAAGCGTCTAAGACACATACAGGATATTTTTCCGTGGATGGCAAGGGCAAGATGATAAACAGTAAGGTCGGTCGGAAAGAGACCACCTCTGATGATGTTAGTGCTTATGAACTGATTATGAAAAACAAGGAGCTACTCCTTGATCGTGATCCGAAGCGTTCTCCGGTGCGTTTTATTTTTTCACACTCTGCCTTGCGTGAAGGTTGGGATAATCCTAATGTATTTCAGATATGTACTCTAAAGCAGTCAGGCAGCGATGTCCGTAAACGGCAGGAAGTTGGTAGGGGACTGCGTCTGTGTGTTAATCAGGATGGTGAGCGTATGGATACCAATGCTCTTGGAAATGACGTTCATAATGTGAATATTCTTACGGTTATTGCAAGCGAAAGTTATGAGTCTTTTGCTAAAGGATTGCAAACAGAAATAGCAGATGCTGTGGCTGACAGACCGCGTGCCGTTACCCTTGCTCTGTTTGTTGGCAAGGTGATAAAGGATGACAAGGGTAATGAGCAGGTCATTGATCAGGATACGGCATCGGCAATCCATTATGATATGATTGTAAACGGCTATATTGACCGCAAAGGCGTTCTAACAGACAAGTATTATGAAGACAAAGCTAACGGGGAAATAAAAGTGGCGGAAGAAGTGGCGGACTCTGCGGAATCGGTGATTGCGATTGTCGATTCCATTTACGATGCCTGCAGCATGCAGCCTGAAAATGCCCGCAGCAATAATGTTGAGCTTCAGCTTGATGAGGAGAAGCTGGCAATGCCGGAGTTTAAAGCACTGTGGTCGAAAATCAATGCAAAATCTGTTTATGTTGTTGATTTTGATACGGACGAGCTTATCAGAAAGGCGATTGCCTCTCTTGACTCGAAACTGCGTGTTTCAAAGATTTACTTCCGTGTGGAGACAGGTGCAATGGATAACATCAAGTCTAAAGACGAGCTGCTTTCAGGTAGTTCCTTTGTGAAAGAAGAATCTGGCAGTTATGGCATGACTATCACGGCAAACTCCAATGTGAAGTACGACCTCATTGGGAAACTTGTGGACGAGACCGGACTTACCCGTAAGGCTGTCATTGCGATTCTTCAGGGAATTAAGCCGACTATATTTAACCAGTTTAGGAACAATCCGGAAGAGTTTATTGTTAAGGCAGCCGCGCTTATCAATGATGAAAAAGCGACAGCTATTATCGAGCATATCACTTATGATGTCCTTGATGAACATTATGGCAAAGAGGTTTTCACGGCACCGGCCATCAAGGGCAGGCTGGGCGTGAATGCGATGAAAGCGAAGAGGCATCTGTATGATTACATCATTTATGATTCATCGAACGAGCGCGATTTTGCTGCAGACCTTGATACAAATACCGATGTTGCAGTCTATGTGAAACTGCCGGATGGTTTCTATATTTCTACGCCGGTCGGACACTATAATCCGGATTGGGCAATCGCTTTTTATGAAGGAAAAGTTAAGCATATTTATTTCATAGCGGAGACAAAAGGCTCCATGAACTCCATGCAGCTTCGTCTAATTGAAGAATCCAAGATTCACTGCGCAAGAGAACACTTCAAGGCAATTTCTGGTGGAAATGTGGTTTATGATGTGGTTGACAGTTACAAGTCTTTGATGGAGAAGGTAATGAAATAATGCTGTTGCCAATTTTTGTCCCAATAGAAGACGAAACACGAGGCATGGATTGGTGGGAATTTCCCACAGGAGGTATAATAAATGAAAGTATATTATTGTTTCCCGAAGGGGAAAGCAAAGGCTCTGACAATGAGCTATGATGATGGCAAGGTGCAGGACGAAAGGCTGGTTGGAATCTTTAATCAGTATGGGATAAAAGGCACATTTAATCTAAATTATGGTCTGATGGAGCGTGAGCAGACACCGGCGCGTATCAGTAGAGACCGTATTGCACAACTTTATAGGGGGCATGAGGTGGCAACACATACCATGACGCATCCCACAATTGAACGCTGTCCATTAACCGGTGTTGCTGATGAGATTTTGGAGGACAGGAAAGGGTTAGAGAGTTTGGTGGGCGTGCCTGTCCGCGGGCATGCTTATCCCAATGGCTCATATAGTGAGGAAATCAAGCAGTTATTCCGTCACTTGGGGATTGCGTACGCACGGGTTGTTCCGTCGGTGCCGGACTTTGAACTACCGGAAGATCCTATGGAGTGGCATCCCACATGCCATCATAATGACTCGGAGCTCATGCAGAAGGCAAAGTTCTTTGCTGATTTTGATAAAAAGCAATATTTAAAGCTCATGTATGTCTGGGGGCACAGCTATGAGTTTGATAATATGGACAACTGGGAAGTCATTGAGGAGTTCTGCAGATTCATGGGCGGCAGGGAGGATATCTGGTATGCCACAAATATTGAAATAATTGACTATATGGATGCCGCGAAACGGTTACAGTTTACTGCTGATAACAGGAAAGTCTATAATCCCAGCGCTGTGAGTGTCTGGCTGCAGGTGGATGACAGCCATTGCGTGGAAGTGAAAGGCGGCTGCCTTGTGGGTTTGTAGGAGTGATGCTCCCCGAATATGTTATCCTACTGTTACAACAAAGTGAACCCCATACCACAATGCACGCAGAACGCATAAAACACACAGAACATGAGGTATCCCAATGTATAACATTTTAATAGTTGAAGACGACAAAGCGCTGGCGGAAGGCTTATGCCGCGCGTTTAATTCTGACAGTATTAAATCGGAGTCCTGCCCTACAATCAAGAAAGCAAGAGAACTGCTTGATACAAAAGGATACGCCCTTGTGATTCTGGACGTAAACCTTCCCGACGGCAACGGCTTTGAGTTTTTAAAAGAAATAAAAAAGCGCTCACAGACGGCAGTTATCCTGCTCACCGCTAACGATATGGAGACGGACATTGTGACAGGCTTAGAAGCGGGGGCAGAAGACTATATAACGAAGCCTTTTTCGCTTGCGGTATTGCGGGCGCGTGTGAATACGCAGCTTAGAAGATTGGAACAAAGACATGCGGGGGAGAGCCGGATTGAGAAGTTTGAAGACTGGATTTTTGATTTTGAGCGCATGAAGTTTTCCTATCGTGGGGAAACGGTAGAACTTAGCAAGACCGAGCAGAGGCTGTTATGGATTTTTATGGAAAATAAGGGAATCACGCTTACCAGAGAGAAGCTTATAGATTATGTATGGGGACAGACAGAGTATGTGGATGAGAATGCGCTGTCCGTATGTGTGAAAAGGTTAAGGGACAAGCTTCATGCAAATGATAACATTAAAACTGTATACGGAATCGGGTATGTATGGAGAAATGCGGATGAATAAGTTAAGCATGGCTGTGCATGAAATAAAGGAAATTCATAGGTATGGCGGGATGAAAATGAATAAATTATTTCTTTTTACAGTGGTTGTCTGCGTTGTGGTAATTGTTTTATATATCATATATGAGAAAAGGCGCATCAATAAGATAATGCAGCACATAGAGGAAATGTTGGACGCCGCTATGGACGGACGCTGTACGGAGCTTACTTATGACGAGACAAGGTTATCGCGCCTTGAGAGCCGTTTCATGCAATATCTTATTGCGAATGAACTTGCCGTTAAGAAACTTACGGACGAAAAGGATAAAATAAATATGCTGATTTCCGATATATCCCATCAGACGAAAACGCCGATTGCCAATCTTTTGCTATATTCGGAACTTCTTAGCGAGGAGCAGCTTCCCGCAGAGGCAGATGAGAGCGTGGTTAAGATTCATGCTCAGGCGGAAAAATTAAGTTTTCTCATTTCTTCGCTTGTCAAACTGTCACGCTTAGAAACCGGTATCGTCAAGGTCAATCCATCCGCCAGAGCGCTTAATGAGCTGCTTATAGAGATTTATGAACAGTACAAGCCGGCGGCGGATAAGAAAGGGCTTAAGCTCATCGTGCATGAAAGTGATGAATGGGCGGTATTTGACGCTAAGTGGACTCTGGAAGCTGTCGGAAATATAGTGGATAACGCCATAAAATATACGGAGCGCGGCACTGTGGACGTTGCGGTAACAGCTTATGAATCTTTTATCTGTATTAAGGTAAGCGATAGCGGCATAGGAATAAAGGAGTCAGAGACGGCGCAGGTGTTTGGCAGATTTTATTGCTCGCAGGACGCAAATGATGAGAAGGGAGTCGGTATCGGTCTGTTTCTTGCCAGACAGATTGTTCAGAGTCAAGGCGGTTATATTAAGTTAAAGTCGTTAGAAGGGCAGGGAAGCGAGTTCTCTATATATCTTCCGGCGCTGCCGCCAAATCTTTCAAAACCGTAATAATTCATTTTCAGGGGAAAGATTCTGGAAAGATTTCCGAGCTACAATAACCTCATAAGAAAAAATGATGCGGGATTACGCATTAAAGGAGGTAAATCATGCAGTTAATCACGGAAAATCTGAAAAAAATTTACGGAAGCGGAGAGAATGAAGTCCATGCGCTGGACGGAATCAATCTCCAAGTGGAAAAAGGTGAATTTGTGGCGGTAGTCGGCACCAGCGGCAGCGGTAAAAGCACGCTTTTACATATGCTTGGCGGACTCGACCGTCCAACATCAGGCAAGGTGGTTGTGGACGGTAAAGAGATTTTTACCTTAAAAGATGAGGAGCTTACTATTTTCAGGCGCAGGAAAATCGGTTTTGTATTCCAGAACTATAATCTTGTGCCGGTCTTAAATGTCTATGAGAATATTCTGCTGCCGGTACAGCTTGACGGCGCCCCTGTGGATAAGGGCTATATTGACAGCATTATCGAGACTCTCGGCATAGAGAGCAAACTTAATAATCTTCCTAATAATCTGTCGGGCGGGCAGCAGCAGCGTGTCGCAATCGCGAGGGCGTTAGCGGCTAAGCCGGCGATTATCCTTGCCGATGAGCCGACCGGCAATCTGGATTCTAAGACCAGTCAGGACGTACTGGGGCTTCTTAAGGTGAGCGGACAGAAGTTTTCCCAGACGATAGTAATGATTACCCATAATGAAGAAATCGCGCAGCTTGCCGACCGTATCATTCGTATTGAGGACGGTAAGATTGTCGGGCGCGTATAGGGGGTGCAGCTATGAATGTAAAAAATAAAGGCTGTATCCGCCGTATCAGCTTTAATCAGTTAAAAGCGGCAAAAACGCGGAATATAATCGCCATCTTTGCCATTGCCTTAACTACAGTGCTGTTTACATCATTATTTACGCTGGCTTTATCGATTAATTCAAGCTTTGAGGAATATCAGTTCCGCCAGTTAGGAGGTTATAATCACGGAGCATTTAAAGAAGTAGACGAGGTTAAAAAACAGGCTCTTGCCGCGCATAAGAAGGTAAAAGAATACGGAATGCGTACTACATGCGGCTTTATTTATGAGCCGCCGTTTGCCAAGCTTACGGCTGAGATAAGCTGGATGGACGACAACTGTTCAAAGTGGTCTTATATTGATTTAAAAGAAGGACATTTACCTAAAGAAAAAAATGAAATCATCCTGGATACTCTCGCGCTTGAGAAACTCGGAATACCGGCGCAGTTAGGGCAGGAAGTGGAACTGACCTATATGTTGGGCGATATCGACCGTGGAATAGAGCGCACGGATACATTTGTCCTTGTTGGCTTCTGGGAATATGACAGCTTGAGTCCGGTGCATTATATTAATATATCGCAGGATTATTTAGAAGAGGTAGAGGCTGAATGGTTGGCATCGGGCGGCGAGCCTTTTCGCTCGGATATGAATGTCATGCTTGCGTCAAGCGTCGATATCCGCGGAGTTATGGAAAGCATAGATACGGATTTAGGGTATCAGTGGGAGGATAGAAATCAGGATAACTGCGTCCGTATCGGCGTCAACTGGGGATACACGACGTCTGAACTGGCTTCTTCTATTGATTTCTCGCTTGTATTTGCGATTATAGCGTTTCTGTTGCTTGTGGTTTTTACGGGATATCTCATCATCTATAATATATTTAGAATCTCGGTCAGCAATGATATACGCTTTTACGGATTGCTTAAGACAATCGGCACGACTCCGAGGCAGCTTAAGCGGATTATACGTTACCAGGCGTTGACGCTTTCCATCGCCGGTATCCCGATTGGATTTTTGCTGGGATATTTTATCGGAAGCGTTCTGACTCCGATTGTGATGGCGACAACTACGATGGGAGAGGTTATAAAAGTGAGTTCATCTCCGGCGATTTTCTTATTCTCAGGCGTCTTCGCATTATTTACTGTGCTGATTTCATGCAGGCGTCCGGGCAGGCTGGCGGCGAAAATATCTCCGGTTGAGGCGGTAAGGTATACGGAAACGGATATCGGGAAGAAAAAGAGCCGCGTAGCAAAAGGCGGGGCTTCCATAGCTAAGATGGCGTCGGCAAATGTGGGACGCAGTAAAGGCAGGACGGTGCTGGTATTGATATCGCTGTCGCTTGCAGTCGTTCTTTTAAACAGTGTGTATGTGTTTGTAATAGGGTTCGATATGGAGAAGTATGTGAGCCATAATCTTAAGGCGGACTTTATTGTCGGGACGACGGATTATTTCAGATATAATGCGCACTATTCGCGGTCAGGACTGCCGGATGAAATGGTAGACACGATTGCAGATAACGTCAACTCTTCATTTGCGGGCAGCGGATATTCAAGGGATGGCGCAGCCAATATGATTAACTGCTATGTGACTGAGCAGCAATGGAAGGATATGACGCATCTGTCAGAGGAGATGGCGGCGGAAGCTTTGCCGTACCAGACAAGAAGAGGGGAGCTTGTGGAAACCAATCTTTTATTGGAAGGGCTGGACGAAGCGCTGTTTGATAAAATTACGGTTGTGGAAGGCGATATTGCCCCGCTTTTTGATAAAGACAGCTACAATATCGCGCTGGCGGTACGGTTGGACGATGATGGAAACGTCATAGGAAATTATCCTAAAATCGATGATAAACTGCCTGTAAGATATCTTGACGATTTATATGTGTATGATAGCAGGACGGGAGAGCTTTCTGATGAAACTACACCTGATGAATATCGCGCATTGGGAAGTGACAATAGCCATGATGTAGAGTATAATATATGTGCATACATTGAGGTTCCGTACTGCATGGGATTTCGTTATGGGGTAAACGGACTGGAAGCAGTGCTGCCTAAAGATATTATGGAGCGCGATAGCGGTTTGGAACTGTTTCGTCTCTTTTACCTGTTTGATACGCCCGACGATGCGGCGGAAGCGGAGGCGGAGGAATTTTTAGCCGCTTTATGCGAAGGTGAAAGCTCCGGCGTTATGTACGAGAGTAAAAAGGTGCTTAGGGAAGACCTGGAAGGCTTTAAAAATATGTTCGGGATAGTCGGCGGCGTACTTAGCTTCGTCGTGGGAATTGTCGGCATATTAAATTTCTTTAACGCTATTCTGACAGGGATTTTAAGCCGCAGGAGAGAATTTGCCATGCTGCAGTCGGTCGGTATGACAGGCAAGCAGTTAAAGAAGATGTTGGTATGTGAAGGCATGGTTTATGCGCTGGGCGCGATTGTGATATCGCTGGCGGTGTCGTTTATTATGGAGCCGCTTGCCGGACGTATCGCTGAGGGCATGTTCTGGTGGTTTAGCTTTAAATTTGCCTTAACGCCGATGATATTTGTTATACCTGTGTTTGTACTGCTGGGCGTGGCGCTGCCGCTTGCGGTATATCATTTTGCAGCTAAGAAATCTATAGTGGAGAGGCTTAGGGAGAGTGAGTAATAGTTGCTGTTCATAGTGTAGGGGCATGAACTCATATGTTTCCATGAGTGGCCCTTGGAAAACGCCGGTACTTAGTGAAAAAGCTGTTTTTTAGCTTTTGAGCTTAGTACCGCTGCGATTTTCCACGGAGTGAGAACGTGCCACTCATGGAAACATATGAGTTCATGCCATATACGACTGTGAACAGTAATGAATAATAATTAGATTGGGAGTGGACTTGTTATGTCTTATCAGATGATACATATGGAAACTGCATATAGGATTCTTAAGCGTATGCCTACAATAAAGCATATGCCTACAATAGAGCATGAGGCGGAATTTATCTTAGGCAGCGTGGCTCCGGATTCGGTACATATGAATGAAGATTATAATATAGACATGAAGGTCCGCTCCCATATGTTTGAGGGCTGCGGCGAATGGAGCAATACGCAGGATTATAAGAGATGGCGGGATAATATCAGGGCTGTGCTTAAAAAGTATGCTGCCGGATGGGAAGAAAGCGGTTTTAAGGATTTTGTGCTCGGCTTATGCGTCCATTGTCTGACTGATTACAATAATGATGTAAAGATGTGGAGGGCGTTTCAAAAAGAATACATACCGCCTATGAGCTTACCGAAATTTAAAGAGGCATACTATGTGGAAGCAAAGGGTATCGACTTATGGCTATACCAGAACAGCAGGCACAGCAAGACAATTATGGAACTGCTTAAAAATGCCGCCTCGTTTGACGTGGAAGGGCTTGTGAAGCGAGAGGATATCGAGAAACAGAGAAACCACTTATTATATACGCAGTATAATGTCGACACGATTGACATATCGGGCTACCGCTTTTTGTCAGCAGGGCGTATTGAGGATTTCATTGAGTCTACAGTGGAAGATATATTTGATTTTTTTAGTCAAAATGATATTCCACGATAGAATATTCATAGGCGTTTACTATCGTAGTTTTCTCGTATACGTCTGTGCGCTTAAACTTTCTGCTGTAATTGGAATGGACATGTCCGTGGAAGAAAAATTTCGGCTCGTATTTCTCCATGAGCGTGCGGAAAATCTCGAATCCACGGTGCGGCAGGTCTTCCAAATCATTGATGTGGTAGGCGGGGGAGTGCGCGACCAGAATGTCGAAACCTTTATGCCGCCATAATTTGAAACGCATTTTCTGCACGCGCTTTCTCATTTTCTCCTCACTATACTGGTTCGGCGCTTTGGGAATGTATTCCATAGAGCCGCCAAGCCCCATGATGCGTATTCCCTTAAAGACATAGATGTCATCTTCAATACAGATGCAGCCTTCGGGAGGCTTGACCTCATATTTGGTGTCATGGTTGCCCTTGACATAGAGCAGGGGTACGTTGCAGAGGGTTACGAAGAACGAAAGGTAATCCGCCCTTAAGTCCCCGCAGGAAATTATGAGGTCAATATCCTTAAGCCGCTCCGGATCATAGTAATCGTAGAGCAACTTGGATTCATGGTCTCCCAGTATAAGGATTTTAACAAGGTCATTTGTCTGTGTTGGTTTCATCAATTTTAACGCCCTGAAGCTGTAAAAGCGCCTGAGCCTCCTCCGTTAGTTCGTTAGGTTCGGGAATACGTCCTACGACGTTCTCTGCAAGCCAATCCATGGTGACGATTTCTTCGGGTTCAAGCGAACTGCCTTCTTTACAGCGGATAATTCCGTTCTGTGAGTAAATCAGACCGTCAAACGGGTGGAAGTCACCGGCACGGATTGCCGCTTTAAGAAATTCAATCAGCCTGTGGGTGCCGTGCGGCATATCTTTGGAACAGATAACGTCTATTACGTCGGCGGACATTCCCCACCAGTAATTTACGGCTTTTTTGCCTTTCAGGGAATCGTCATCGGCATTGCCGCTGCATAGGTTATTGATAATGCGTTCATAGAATTTGCCCCAGTGCCAGATGGGTGTTGCAAGGTTTTCCAATGAGCCGTCTTCTTTTTTGGCATACAAACCATATTCTCTTGAGGCACGCTGCGGAGTTATCATGTCGCTGTCGGAGATGCACACGATGCCTTCCTGTTTTAAGCGTTCTTTGGCATCCTGCTCTTTTAAGTTAGCCCATTCCAGATACACCTGTACATATGGGTTAATCATTCTTGCCCCCAATGCAAAAGCGTTTATATTTGCCATTGTCCCATATATGGGATAATCCGCCACGTATCCGAGCCTGTCAGACCTTGATACTGCCGCCGCTATTGCGCCCATAAGGAATTTACATTCATACATTCTCGCATAATAGGTATGGATGGACGAATATGAAAGATTGACGGAGCAGTTATAAATATGCACTTTCGGGTACTTGATAGCGGAGCGCACACTCTGGTTTGCCATCTGCGGCGCGGTAGTGAAAATCAGGTTACAGCCCGAATCAACAGCCTGCTCTATGGCGTTATCCACTTCTTCTTCCGTGTCCGCATTGTCGATTGCAATAGTTTTAATCTTCCCATTATATGCCTGTTCTATGTACATTCTTCCAAGTTCGTGCGCATACGCCCAGCTTGAAGTATCCGTGGTCTTCGTATAAATAAACGCCGCCTTGATAGTTTCCGGCGAGATTGTTCCGGATATTATCAGCCTGTTGAAAATGGATGATTTAGCTTCCACGGGATCCTGTACCAATTCAACCTGATTACCCTTATCTGCAAGGGTGATTTCCTTCCATATTTTCTGCAGCGCGGGCAGCATTTCGTGTTCAGTCTCTTCCGCCATCTGTTCATAGCCGTAGATTTCCGCATAAATGAGAAAGGCGTCGGATACAGTCAAATCCAACTTTTCGCCGTGTGCTTTCATAAATGTTTCTTCAAAGGTAATGAAGGTAGAATGGAACTGCTGCTGATCTTCATCGCTCCAAGGTTCGCCGTCTTCTTTTTTCATGAGCTTTAAGAGTTTTTTGTAACTTCCTTCTTTAGTGAAGCAGACGTCGTAGCTTTTGGATGCCTCATAGAAATCCATAAACTCGTAGTACAGGCGATTGGCTTTATCATCGGTTTTCTTGGGGATAAGGCGCGTCACTGTGCCAAGTATGCTGTATGTGCCAAGATATTTCATGACGCTGACGCGCTTATTGCCTTCCTGGACATAGAACTGGTTCATAAATTCATAGACTACAATCGGATCGCGTATTCCGTCCTCTACCTGATGGTCGTAGAGCGACGCCCATTTATGCCCAAATTCGGAAGTATCGGATAATAAGGGCATAAAATTATAGGCAAAGGCGTTCGTGCGCCCTGCCGTCTTGGTGCCGATGATTTTGGATAACGGAATATCCATCAGCCCAAGACTGACTTGTGCTGAAATTTCAGTATATGATATAATATCGTCCAGAGCCGGAAGATATGGGTAAACACCTTTTGAAAGAGCGTTCTGATAACTTTTAATTCCTTGTTTTAATGCTGATGAGTAATCACTTGCTGCCATGGCTTAAGCCTCCTTAAAATAACTAAAACATTGTTGCTTCTATAGCATATTTTCATATGTCAAAAAAGATTATAGCAGAAAAATTTAAAAAAATCAAAAAAATGCTTGCATATTAAAAAAACATCATGTATAATATCCCTTGCTGTGACATGATAGCTGTGAAACGTGAGGTTGCTGCCCACGTGGCAGGTTTTCCGCGGAGCGAATGTCAAGTTAGGAAACTGACGACAAGTCACTGTACAAGCAAGAATGTCTGACAAAGTCAGAAACGACGTGTAGTGTAGCATGGTAGATAATTTACAAAGTGTAGCGGGTTACACACGAATGGCACGCGAAGCGCACATTCGTGGCAGATAATTCGCGAAACGAATTTTCTGTTAGATGCGACTCCCACAGAGGAGCTTCTATTAGACACACACGGGAGAGTGTACAGTCACCGCTTGTCGTACTTAGAACTTAAAAGTGCGAAAAGGAGGCGACTTTTTTTATGGCAAGTCAAGTAATGAGAATTACATTAAAAGCTTATGATCATCAGTTAGTTGATGCATCTGCCAAAAAAATCATCGAAACAGTTAAGAAAAACGGATCTCAGGTAAGCGGACCGGTGCCCCTTCCTACTAAGAAGGAAGTAGTTACGATTTTGAGGGCGGTTCATAAGTACAAAGATTCGAGAGAGCAGTTCGAACAGAGGACGCACAAGAGGCTCATCGATATCATTGCTCCTACACCTAAGACTGTTGATGCACTGCAGAGACTGGAAATGCCGGTCGGCGTGTATATCGATATCAAAATGAAAACCAAATAACACCCCTACTAGGATGACCACTTGGTGGTCCGCTGTAGAATCACAGGAGGTAAAGAAATGAAGAAAGCAATTTTAGCAACAAAGGTCGGAATGACTCAGATCTTCAATGAAGACGGCAGCTTAACACCAGTAACCGTGCTTCAGGCAGGACCGTGTGCAGTAACACAGATTAAAACAGTTGAAAACGACGGTTACAGTGCAGTACAGGTCGGCTTTGTGGACAAGAAGGAAAGAATTATCAACAAAGATAAGGGCGGCAAGAAAGAAATTATCCACAGACATGGCGTTAATAAAGCGCAAAAAGGACATTTCGATAAGGCAGGTGTTTCAAGCAAGAGATTTTTAAGGGAATTGAAACTTGAAAATGCAGAAGAATATACGCTTGGAAGCGAGATTAAGGCGGATATCTTTGAGGCAGGAGACAGGGTTGACGCAACTGCGATTTCCAAAGGTAAGGGATTCCAAGGCGCAATCAAGAGGCACGGCCAGCACAGAGGACCTATGACTCACGGCTCTAAATTCCATCGTCATCAGGGTTCTAACGGTGCATGTTCGTCACCAAGCAGAGTATTTAAAGGCAAAGGAATGCCCGGACATATGGGCTGCGTAAAAGTTACGGTTCAGAATCTTACGATAGTAAGTGTTGATGCAGAGAAGAATCTGCTCCTTGTAAAAGGCTCTGTACCGGGACCTCGTAAAGGCTTGGTAACAATTAAAGAAACAACTAAGGTCGAGGCGAGGTAGTGGCGCTGCGTCACAGATGAAAGGAGGACCATTCAGATGGCAAACGTATCTGTTTATAATATGGAAGGTAAAGAAGTCGGCAAAATTGATTTAAACGATGCGGTCTTTGGCGTTAAGGTGAATGAACATTTAGTGCATATGGCAGTTGTTCAGTATCTTGCAAATAAGCGTCAGGGAACGCAGAAAGCGAAGACCCGTTCGGAAGTATCCGGAGGCGGAAGAAAGCCTTGGAGACAGAAAGGAACAGGCCATGCAAGACAGGGCTCCATCAGAGCTCCGCAATGGAAAGGCGGCGGCGTTGTATTCGCTCCGGTTCCGAGAGATTATTCTTTCAAATTAAATAAGAAAGAAAAAAGAGCGGCAGTTAAGTCCGCGCTTACAAGCAGAGTGCAGGAGAATAAATTTATCGTACTTGACGAACTTAAGCTTGATGCGATTAAGACGAAGGATTTTAAGAAAGTCCTTGATAACCTTAAAGTCGGCAAAGCTTTAGTGATAATGGGAAATATTGATAATAATGTAATCTGCTCTGCAAGAAACCTTCCTAAAGTTAAGACCTCATATGTCATGATTGAGGCGGCTGGCGAAGCGAAGGAGATTAAGAGTACGATTAACGTATATGACATCATGAAATATGAAACCGTAGTAATCACCAAAGATGCGGTAGCTAATATTGAGGAGGTGTATGCATAATGGCAGCAATCGAATATTATGATGTAATCCTCAAACCGGTTATTACAGAGAAAAGTATGGCGGGCATGAGTGAGAAGGAATACACTTTTCTGGTTCATCCGGAAGCAAATAAGACTCAGATTAAAGAGGCTGTTGAAAAAATGTTCGAAGGAACAAAGGTTGCAAGAGTAAATACCATGAATCTGGATGGCAAGACCAAGAGGCGCGGCACGGTATATGGTAAGACGGCCAAGACCAAAAAAGCCATTGTTAAGTTGACGGCTGACAGTAAGGATATAGAAATTTTCACAGGCCTATAATAAGACGAAAAGATTTTCTAAAGCGTCAAGAGGCGCTGCTTAAGAAAACCTAAGTTTCGTCTGACAGAATCATAAATGATTCTGTCGGGAATTGAAATGAAACGTATGATTATAAAGAAAAGGAGAAAGAAATCATGGGAATTAAGACATATAAACCATATACGCCTTCGAGACGTAATATGACTGGTTCTGATTTCTCTGAGATTACAAAGTCCACACCTGAGAAGTCGCTTTGTACTTCTCTTAAGAAGAATTCCGGACGTAATAACCAGGGCAAGATAACAGTCAGACATCGCGGCGGCGGAAACAGAAGGCTGTATAGGAATATTGATTTCAAGAGAAAGAAAGATGGAATTGTTGCAACGGTAATAGGTATTGAATACGATCCTAACAGGTCTGCAAATATCGCATTAATCTGTTATGAAGACGGTGAGAAGTCATATATTCTCGCACCCGAGGGATTGACGGACGGCATGAAGGTCATGAATGGATCGGGAGCGGAAGTAAGGATTGGCAACTGCCTGCCGTTATCAGAAATTCCTGTAGGTACAGTCATCCACAACATTGAGTTATATCCGGGCAAGGGCGGACAGCTGGTTCGTTCCGCGGGCAACGGGGCTCAGTTAATGGCAAAAGAAGGAAAATATGCAACCGTAAGGCTTCCTTCAGGCGAAATGAGGATGATTCCGATTGTGTGCAGGGCGACAATAGGCAATGTGGGAAATGCTGACCACAACCTTATTAAGATCGGTAAAGCGGGACGTAAGCGTCACATGGGTATACGCCCGACAGTCCGCGGTTCAGTCATGAACCCTAACGACCATCCGCACGGCGGTGGTGAAGGAAGGGCTCCGATAGGACGTCCGGGACCATGTACACCGTGGGGCAAGCCGGCGCTTGGTTTAAAGACGCGTAAGAAGAAAAAAGCGTCTAACAAGCTGATTGTAAGAAGACGAGACGGTAAAGCGATTAAATAAGGAGGAGACGTCATGGCTAGATCACTGAAAAAAGGACCATTTGCAGATGAGAGCTTACTGAAAAAAGTAGACGCTATGAATGCGTCAGGCCAGAAACAGGTCATTAAGACTTGGTCGCGCCGTTCTACTATTTTTCCATCTTTTGTAGGGCATACATTTGCCGTTCATGATGGCAGAAAGCATGTGCCTGTATATGTTACGGAAGATATGGTTGGACATAAACTTGGCGAGTTTGTTGCAACCAGAACCTATAGAGGACATGACAAGGACGAAAGAAAGTCCAAAGTTCGCTAAATTGAAAGGAGGTTTTATCTATGGCTAAAGGACATAGATCCCAGATAAAAAGAGAAAGAAATGCGAACAAGGATACAAGGCCTTCAGCAAAGTTATCATATGCAAGAGTATCTGTACAGAAAGCTTGTTTCGTATTAGATGCCATTAGAGGCAAGGATGTAACTTCAGCATTGGCTATTCTGGAATATAATCCAAGATATGCGTCAGGCCTTATCAAGAAATTATTGGAGTCGGCTATTGCAAATGCTGAAAACAATAACGGAATGAATGCGGAGAACCTTTATATTGCAGAGTGTTATGCAAACAAAGGGCCTACCATGAAGAGAATCAAACCCAGAGCACAGGGAAGGGCATACAGAATCGAGAAGAGAATGAGCCATATCACTATTGTGCTTGATGAAAGATAGGAATGATATAGGAAGGAGAAGAACATGGGACAGAAAGTTAATCCTCACGGCTTAAGGGTCGGCGTTATTAAAGATTGGGATTCCAAATGGTATGCAGATGCTGAATTTTCTGACTTTTTAGTAGAAGATTATAACATCAGAAAATATTTAAAGAAAAAATTATACAATGCCGGTGTGTCCAAAATTGAGATTGAAAGAGCATCGGACAGAGTAAAAGTAATTATCCATACGGCTAAACCCGGCGTAGTTATCGGTAAGGGCGGTAATGAGATAGAAGTTACCAAGAAAGAGCTTTCTAAGGTTACTAAGAAGAAAGTGCTGGTAGACATTAAAGAAATCAAGAGACCGGACAGGGATGCCCAGCTCGTTGCAGAGAATATTGCACAGCAGTTAGAGAACCGTGTATCTTTCAGGCGTGCCATGAAGTCATGTATGGGAAGAACCATGAAAGCGGGAGCGCTCGGCATTAAGACTGCATGTTCAGGACGTCTTGGCGGCGCTGATATGGCTCGTACAGAGTTTTACAGCGACGGCACTATTCCGCTTCAGACATTAAGGGCAGATATTGATTATGGATTTGCAGAAGCAGATACAACTTATGGCAAGGTCGGCGTCAAGGTATGGATTTACAAAGGCGAGGTACTTCCTACGAAATCTAACAAGGAAGGGAGCGATAAATAATGTTAATGCCAAAGAGAGTAAAACGTCGTAAACAATTCCGTGGTTCCATGAGGGGCAAAGCCACTCGCGGCAATACAATTACCTACGGTGAGTGGGGTATTGTAGCAATGGAGCCATGCTGGATTAAATCTAACCAGATAGAAGCAGCGCGTATTGCGATAACACGTTATGTTAAGCGTGGCGGTAAAGTCTGGATTAAAATCTTCCCGGATAAACCGGTAACGGCTAAACCGGCGGAAACACGTATGGGTTCCGGAAAAGGTACTCTTGAATACTGGGTAGCGGTTGTTAAACCGGGACGCGTAATGTTTGAGATAGCAGGAGTGAGTGAAGAGATTGCTAAAGAGGCATTGCGTCTTGCAACACATAAGCTTCCATGTAAATGTAAAATAGTTTCTAAAGCAGACTTGGAAGGCGGTGTATCAAATGAAAACTAATAAGTATGTAGAAGATTTGCAGAAAAAATCAGAAGCAGAATTAGCACAGGCACTGGTAGACGCTAAGAAAGAACTTTTCAATTTGAGATTCCAGAACGCAACAAATCAGTTAGATAATACGGCAAGGATTAAAGATGTAAGAAAAAACATTGCGAGAATCCAAACAGTGATTACGCAGAACGCAAAAGCAGCTAACTGAAAGGAGAATGAGTCGTGGAAAGAAATTTGAGAAAAACCCGTATTGGCAAAGTAACCAGTAATAAAATGGATAAGACGATTGTCGTAGCGATTGAAAACCATGTTAAGCATCCGCTTTATGGTAAAATCGTTAAAAAAACTTATAAGCTGAAAGCACATGATGAAAAGAATGAGTGCAGCATTGGAGATACCGTTAAAGTAATGGAAACAAGACCGTTATCTAAGGATAAGAGATGGAGGCTTGTTGAGATTGTCGAAAAGGTAAAATAGCAATAAAGAGAAGGAGAAAGGTAGTATGATTCAACAGGAAAGCAGACTTAAAGTAGCTGACAATACCGGTGCTAAAGAGATTCTGTGTATTAGAGTCATGGGCGGATCTACAAGAAGATATGCACGCATTGGTGATATTATCGTTGCTACTGTTAAAGATGCAACACCGGGCGGTGTTGTAAAAAAAGGCGATGTTGTGAAAGCCGTAGTTGTGCGCACTGTAAAAGGCACACGCCGTAAAGACGGCTCATATATCAGATTTGATGAAAATGCTGCTGTTATCATCAAAGATGATAAGACTCCAAGAGGAACTCGTATTTTTGGACCAGTAGCAAGAGAGCTTCGTGATAAACAGTTTATGAAAATTGTTTCACTGGCTCCGGAAGTATTATAGGAGGTGCCGGTATGTCAACATTGAAGATTAAAAAAGGCGATACTGTCAAAGTAATTGCCGGTAAAGACAAAGACAAGGAAGGCAAAGTTATTTCCATAGACAGAAAAACTAAAAGAGTTTTAGTTGAAGGAATCAATAAGATAACCAAACATGAAAAACCTTCGGCGGCTAATCAGAACGGCGGCATTGTCCAGAGAGAGGCTCCCATTGATATTTCCAATGTTATGTATGTACACAAAGGAAAGCCGACAAGGATTGGTTTTAAATTTGAAAACGGCAAGAAAGTCCGTTTCGCAAAATCCACAGGCGACATCGTTGATTGATTCTAAGGAAGGAGGTCTAAAAAGTTGAGTAGGCTTAAAGATATGTATAAAGACGAGATCATGGATGCCATGATCAAGAAGTTTGGATATAAAAATGTCATGGAAGTTCCGAAACTTGAAAAGATCGTAATCAACATGGGCGTTGGTGAGGCGAAAGAAAATGCAAAAGTTTTGGAATCCGCAGTAAGTGACATGGAAACAATCACAGGACAAAAAGCAGTTATTACCAAAGCTAAGAACTCTATTGCAAACTTCAAAATAAGGGAAGGTCAGGCAATAGGCTGCAAGACAACTCTTCGTGGAGATAAGATGTATGAGTTCCTTGACCGTTTGGTAAACCTTGCGCTGCCTCGTGTACGTGACTTTAGGGGTGTAAATCCTAACTCTTTTGACGGCAGAGGCAATTATGCGTTAGGAATTAAGGAACAGCTTATTTTCCCTGAGATAGAGTATGATAAGATTGATAAGGTAAGAGGTATGGACGTTATTATAGTGACGACAGCCAAAACCGACGAAGAAGCTCGTGAATTATTAAGATTGTTCAATATGCCATTCGCAAAATAAAAAGGAGGTAAATTCATGGCTAAGACAGCAATGAAGATAAAACAGCAGCGCAAACCTAAATTCTCCACAAGAGGATATAATCGCTGCAAAATCTGTGGTCGTCCACATGCTTATTTAAGAAAATACGGAATTTGCAGAATTTGCTTCCGTGAGTTAGCATATAAAGGTCAGATTCCCGGCGTTCGTAAAGCCAGCTGGTAGAATGTGTAAAGTTATGAAATTAAAAAGGAGGCAATTCAAATGACAATGAGCGATCCTATTGCAGATATGCTTACAAGAATCCGTAATGCAATTACTGCAAAGCATGATACAGTAGATGTACCGTCATCTAAGATGAAACTGGCTATTGCGCAGATCTTGTTGGATGAAGGTTATATTAAGAAATTCGATATGATTGAAGACGGAAACTTCAAAACAATCCATATTACATTGAAATATGGCGAGGATAAGAACGATAGGATTATTTCCGGACTTAAGAGAATTTCTAAACCGGGACTTCGTTTGTATGTTGGTAAAGAGGATTTACCGAAGGTCCTTGGCGGTCTTGGTATTGCAATAATCTCTACAAACAAGGGAGTTATGACAGACAAGAAGGCAAGGGAACTTCAGGTAGGCGGAGAAGTTCTGGCTTTCGTGTGGTAAAAAACAAATAAATAAACACAAATAAAATTAGGAGGGTACGGGCATGTCACGTATAGGAAGAATGCCAATCGCAATTCCTGCGGGAGTAACCGTAGAGGTTGCAGAAAATAATAAAGTGACTGTAAAAGGTCCTAAGGGAACTCTTGAAAGGGTATTCCCGGCTGAGATGGAAATCAAGGCAGAAGGTGCGCAAGTAGTAGTATCAAGACCTAATGATTTGAAGAGAATGAAATCTTTTCACGGTCTGACAAGGTCATTGCTCAATAACATGGTAATCGGCGTTACAGAAGGTTTTGAAAAGAAACTGGAAGTCAACGGCGTTGGTTACAGGGCGTCTAAATCAGGCAAGGTTCTGACATTGAATCTGGGTTATTCGCATCCGGTTGAAATGACGGATCCTGAAGGCGTTGAGACTGTTGTAGAAGGACAGAACGTTATAATTGTTAAGGGCATTGATAAAGAAAAAGTTGGCCAATTCGCTGCTGATATCAGAGATAAGAGAAGACCGGAGCCTTATAAGGGCAAGGGCATTAAGTATGCTGATGAGACAATCAGACGTAAAGTTGGTAAGACTGGTAAGAAATAACAGATAAGGAGAGTATGAAGATGGTTAGAAAAGAATCAAGACAAAAAATTCGTGTTAAGAAACACAGAAGAATGCGTAACCATTTAAGCGGGACTACGCAAAGACCGCGTTTGGCTGTATTCAGAAGTAATAATCATATGTATGCTCAAATTATTGACGATACAGTTGGAAAGACATTAGTTGCAGCGTCTACACTTGAAAAAGATGTAAAGGCTGAACTTGAAAAAACCAATAACGTTGATGCAGCAGCATATGTAGGAACGGTAATTGCCAAGAAGGCGCTTGAAAAAGGCATAAAGGCAGTTGTTTTTGACAGAGGCGGCTATATATACCATGGTAAAGTTAAGGCGTTAGCTGACGCGGCCAGAGAAGCCGGATTAGAATTTTAGGAGGGGAGACATAATCACATGAGACGTACAATCATTGATGTCAGTCAGTTAGAATTGACTGAAAAAGTTGTAACTATTAAGCGTGTTACCAAGGTTGTAAAGGGTGGTCGTAACTTCCGTTTCACTGCTCTGGTAGTTGTAGGCGATAGCAATGGCCACGTTGGCGCAGGCCTGGGGAAAGCGACTGAAATTCCGGAAGCCATTCGTAAAGGAAAAGAAGATGCGATTAAGCATTTAGTTACAGTTGCACTGGATGATAATCATAGTATTACACATGATTTTATAGGAAAATTTGGTTCAGCTTCCGTATTGCTCAAGAGAGCTCCGGAAGGTACTGGAATTATCGCCGGAGGACCGGCGCGTGTTGTGTGCGAACTTGCAGGCATTTCTAATATTCGTACGAAATCCCTCGGTTCCAACAATAAGCAGAATGTAGTGCTTGCTACAATCGCGGGACTGAGCCAGTTAAAAACTCCTGAAGAGGTAGCTAAGAACCGTGGCAAATCTGTAGAAGAAGTTACGTCATAGGGCACGTTTGGAAAGGAGAAAAAAGATGGCAGAGAAGACAGCGAAAGCAGCTACAACAGAAAAAAAAGCTGAAACAGCAAAGGCAGCTAAAACAGAAAAAGCCGCTAAGACAGTAAAAGAGCCTGCGGCAAAGACCGCTGCTGCTAAGACTGAAAAAGCAGCTAAAGCTGAAAGCACAGCTAAAACAGAAAAAGCCGTTAAGGCTGAAAGCGCAGCTAAAACCACAAAAACGGCTAAGGCTGAGAAAACTGAAAAGGCTGTAAATACAGGAAAACTTAAAATAACTTTGATTAGATCTACAATCGGTCAGATTCCCAAGGCAAGAGCGACAATAGCGGCAATGGGACTTAGAAAAATCGGTCAGACAGTTGAATTACCTGATAATGGTGCGACAAGAGGACAGATTCAGAGAGTAAGACATATGATTAAGGTTGAAGAAGCATAATATTCGTTAGGGAAAGGAGCACAGCTAATAAGATGGAATTATCAAATTTAAGACCTGCAGAAGGTTCCAAACACAGTGATAATTTTAGAAGAGGTCGTGGACATGGTTCAGGAAACGGAAAGACAGCCGGCAAAGGCCATAAAGGACAGAAAGCTCGTTCAGGAGCGCCCAGAGTAGGCTTTGAAGGCGGTCAGATGCCTTTGTACAGACGTCTTCCCAAGAGAGGATTTAAGTGCAGGAACTCTAAAGATATAGTTGCAATCAACTTAAGCGCGCTTGAAGTATTCGATAACGGTGCGACAGTTGATGTGGACGCATTAATAGAGAAGAGGATAATCAAAAACCCACGTGACGGAGTTAAAATACTCGGAAATGGAGAATTGACTAAGAAGCTCGATGTAAAGGTTAATGCCTTTAGCGCTTCTGCAAAGGAAAAAATCGAGGCGCTTGGTGGAACAGCAGAGGTGATGTAATGTTTACTACCCTAAAAAATGCTTTCAAAATTAAAGAGATAAGAACGAAGATTTTCTTTACGTTTATGATGCTGGTTGTGATTCGTTTCGGTTCACAGCTGCCGGTTCCCGGTGTTGACAGAACCTACTTTGCAAGATGGTTTGCACAACAGACCGGAGATGCGTTTAACTTTTTTGATGCTTTTACGGGTGGTTCATTTCTTAATATGTCCATCCTTGCATTAAACATCACTCCGTATATTACATCTTCAATTATTATGCAGCTTCTTACCATTGCGATTCCTAAGCTGGAAGAGATGCAGAAGGACGGAGAAGATGGGAGAAAGAAAATTGCATCAATTACGCGGTATGTGACCATTGGACTTGCTCTGCTTGAATCGTCAGCTATGGCGATTGGCTTTGGCCGTCAGGGATTGCTTGAAGTCTATAATGTATTCAGCATTATTACGGTTGTTGCGGCATTGACGGCAGGAAGCGCATTCCTTATGTGGGTTGGCGAAAGAATTACGGAAAAAGGTATCGGGAACGGTATTTCCATAGTCCTGACAATCAATATTCTTTCTCGTATGCCGCAGGATATCACTACATTGTTTGAACAGTTCGTTCTGAACAGGCCGATTGCGAAAGCGGTCGTAGCAGCCATAATTATACTGGCGGTTATTATCGGAATGGTGGTCTTGGTAATAATCTTAAATGACGGCGTAAGGAAGATACCCGTACAGTATGCTAAGAAAATGCAGGGGAGAAAGATGGTAGGCGGTTCGGCTTCAAACATTCCGCTGAAAATCAACACTTCCGGCGTTATTCCGGTCATATTTGCATCTTCGCTGATGCAGATTCCGGTATTTATCTGCTCTTTTGCAAACATTGGCGGAACAGGGATTTGGGCTGAGATTTTACGGGGGCTTAGCTCCAATAATTGGTGCGACCCGCAAAGGCCTGTGTATTCGATAGGATTGCTTGTATATATTGTGCTGGTTATTTTATTTGCATATTTCTATACGTCAATTACTTTCAATCCGCTTGAAGTTGCAGAGAATATGAAGAAACAGGGCGGTTTTATTCCGGGAATCCGTCCCGGCAAGCCAACCAGTGATTATTTGAGTAAGATACTGAATTATATAATTTTTATAGGAGCTGTCGGACTTACAATCGTATGCGTATTGCCGTATTTCTTTAATGGTATATTTAAAGCAAGCGTATCTTTTGGAGGAACAAGCTTAATCATTATCGTGAGCGTCGTTTTAGAGACCATAAAACAGATTGAATCTCAAATGCTGGTACGTAATTATAAGGGCTTTTTAAATGACTAAATCTACGAAGAATCGCTTAGGCGATTCTTCGAGTGTCTTATCCGTAAACCTAAAGCCTTTGAGAGGAGTATATAAATGAAGATTATAATGTTAGGCGCGCCTGGAGCAGGAAAAGGCACACAGGCGCAGATGATTGCTGATAAATATAACATACCGCATATTTCCACAGGCGATATTTTCAGGGAAAATGTTAAAAATGGCACAGAACTTGGAATAGAGGCAAAGAAATATATGGATAAAGGCTTGTTGGTTCCCGACGAGCTGACAGTGAAGATTCTTTTAGACCGTGTGGCAAAAGACGATTGTAAGAACGGTTATGTGCTGGACGGTTTCCCG
Source organism: Butyrivibrio sp. (assembly GCA_023664865.1). Taxonomy (GTDB): domain Bacteria; phylum Bacillota; class Clostridia; order Lachnospirales; family Lachnospiraceae; genus UBA3282. Next base: position 30,715 of record JAMPEU010000001.1, read on the forward strand.
AGAACGATTCCACAGGCGGAAGTTCTGGATAACGCCTTAAATGAGCTTGGTGAAAAAATCGACTATGCGATTAATGTAGACGTGCCGGACGAGAACATAATCAGAAGGATGTCAGGAAGACGCGCATGCCTGTCATGCGGTGCAACATACCATATAGAACATGTTCCGCCTAAAAAGGAGGGGATATGCGATAAGTGCGGTAAAGAGCTGGTACAACGCGACGACGACAAAGAAGAGACGGTGAAGAATCGTCTTGAAGTATACCACAAGCAGACGCAGCCTTTGATTGAGTTCTATACGAAAAAGGGCGTACTTAAGACCGTTGACGGAACAGCGGATATGAAAGACGTATTTACCGCAATTACTACAATTTTGGAGTAAGAATTGTTTAAGAAATTCTTTCAACAGAGAGGTGGTATGGAGTCGTATGGCTGTTACAATTAAATCAGGCAGGGAAATAGAGTTGATGCGTGAAGCAGGGAGGCTGCTTGAAATCGTGCATGATGAGCTGGGGAAGGCTATTCGTCCGGGCATATCCACTAAGGATATTGACAATCTTGCGCAGAGCCTGATAAGAGGCTATGGCTGTATTCCTAATTTCCTGAATTATCAAGGTTTTCCGGCTTCGGTATGTGTGTCTGTCAATGAGGAAGTGGTACATGGAATACCACGCAGGGACCATTTTTTGAAAGAAGGGGATATCGTCAGCTTGGATGCCGGGCTTATTTATAAAGGGTATCATTCCGATGCCGCAAGAACATACGCCGTGGGAAACATCAGCCCCGAGGCACAGAGGCTGATTGATGTAACGAGGCAGAGTTTCTTTGAAGGGATTAAAATGGCAAAATCAGGGAATCATCTTTATGATATTTCCAACGCCATAGCTGCATATGTCACAGCGCATGGCTACGGCATAGTAAGGGACTTGGTCGGGCATGGAATAGGGACTAAGCTGCATGAGGATCCACAGATACCTAATTTTGCACAGAAGAAAAAAGGCTTGCTTTTACAGCCGGGAATGACATTGGCGATAGAGCCGATGATTAACATGGGTACGGGAGACGTAAGGTGGCTCGACGACGAGTGGACGGTGGTAACGGCGGACAACAAATATTCCGCACATTATGAAAATACGATTCTGGTAACAAGCGGTGAGCCGGAAATCCTAACGCTCCATTCATAACGCAGGCTTGTGCCTTAGAGTCCGAGTCCACGGACTTAAAAGGGGGCATGGTTATTAATATGATAGGAATGTTTGCCAGCTCTAAGGCTGGACATGATAAGGGTTTGGTTTATGTCATTATATATGAAGATGCTGAATATGTATATTTAGCTGACGGAAACTTACGAACAATGGCAAAACCGAAGAAAAAGAACAAGAAACACATCCAGATTATAAAGAAGTGTCCGGATTTAGATACGACTGAACGGGTCAGACAGGGGACGGCAAATGATATGGAAGTCCGGAAACTTATAAAGATGTATATGACAGATAGTATAGTTGAAGAAAATGGGAGGTAGCAGATGTCAAAAGCCGATGTAATTGAAATTGAAGGAACAGTTATTGAAAAGTTACCCAACACAATGTTTCAGGTAGAACTGGAGAATGGACACGTGGTGCTGGCGCATATAAGCGGTAAGCTGCGTCAGAATTTTATCCGTATCCTGCCGGGCGATAAGGTAACTTTAGAATTGTCGCCTTATGACCTTTCTAAAGGCAGAATTATCTGGCGTGATAAGTAAAAAAGAAGAAAATAGTGGAAAAATAATGCTAATTTGCTAAATAAATACTTGAAAGAGTGATACCTCCGTGATATAATATAAAGCGGTCTTTTTTGAAAGGAGGGTTTAACGTGAAGGTTAGATCATCAGTAAAACCAATTTGTGAGAAGTGCAAAGTCATTAAAAGAAAAGGAAAGATCAGAATTATCTGTGAAAATCCGAAACACAAACAGGTACAAGGTTAATCCCCGGTTTTATCATATTTGAATGTTGGTGAAAGGGGTTCTTGTCCAGACTATTTATTATAGATGGAAGAGCCTACAGGAGATTACTTTTTGATACCACATGTTTGGAAAGGCCGGATTAAGTCCGGTTGGGCAGACTGAAAACTTATAATAGTAAGAAGCTGCCTCAGTCAATTAGTAACAAAAGTGCAGCAGTAAGCTGTACAGGAAATGGAGGAAACGAAAATGGCTCGTATTGCAGGTGTTGACTTACCCAGAGAGAAACGTGTGGAGATTGGTCTGACATATATCTATGGTATTGGCAGAGTAAGCTCTAACAAAATTCTGGCAGCAGCAAATGTTAATCCTGACACTCGTGTCAGAGAATTGACGGATGATGAAGTGAAGAGAATTTCAGAAGTAATTGATAAGGACTACATGGTAGAAGGCGATTTGAGAAGAGAAGTTGCCCTCAATATCAAGAGGCTTCAGGAAATCGGATGTTACAGAGGAATCCGTCATAGGAAAGGACTTCCTGTTCGTGGTCAGAAGACAAAGACCAATGCAAGAACAAGAAAAGGTCCTAAGCGTACAGTTGCAAATAAGAAGAAATAATTTTATGAGAAAGTAGGTTAGTTTATTATGGCTAAAAAAGTTGCAAAAAAAGTAACAAAAAAGCGTGTAAAGAAAAACGTTGAACATGGACAGGCACATATCCAGTCTTCTTTCAATAATACAATCGTTACTTTGACAGATAACGAGGGTAATGCTTTGAGCTGGGCAAGTGCAGGCGGTCTTGGTTTTAGAGGTTCAAGGAAATCTACTCCATATGCAGCGCAGATGGCGGCTGAGACAGCTACCAAAGCTGCTTTAGTTCATGGTTTAAAGACAGTTGATGTTATGGTTAAGGGACCGGGTTCAGGTCGTGAAGCAGCAATCCGTGCGCTTCAGGCATGTGGACTTGAGGTAACAAGCATCCGTGACGTAACAGCGGTACCGCACAATGGATGCCGTCCGCCTAAACGCCGCCGCGTATAACAGACTGACGAGCAAAGTTGTTGGAAGAATGTGCCGCATTTTAATCAGCGGTATTGTAAACAACGAATTTTACCCTAGTGGTAGAGTTTTGTGAAGAGGCAGCCCCTCTTAGAAAGGAGCCGGAAATGGCAGTAAACAGAGTACCTGTATTAAAAAGATGTAGATCCCTTGATTTGGATCCTACTTATTTAGGTTATGATAAGAAATCAAAAAGAACATCGGCAAGAGCCGGTAAGAAAGTAAGTGAATATGGACTTCAGCTTCGTGAGAAACAGAAAGCCAAATTCATTTATGGCGTATTGGAGAAACCCTTCAGAAATTATTATGAGAAAGCCGACAGGATGAAAGGCATGACCGGTGAAAACCTGATGGTTATGCTTGAGAGCAGGCTGGACAGCGTTGTTTTCAGAATGGGTTTTGCAAGGACGAGAAGAGAAGCAAGACAGGTTGTAGGGCATAAGCATTTTCTTGTGAACGGAAAACCTGTTAATATACCGTCATATTTGGTTAAGGCTGGAGATGTTATTGAAGTAAGGGAGAAATCCAAGAGCCTGCAAAGATACAAAGACATAATCGAAGTAACAGGCGGAAGACTTGTACCGGAATGGCTTGAGGTAGATCAGGAAGCGTTCAAGGGTACTGTAAAGTATCTTCCTACGAGAGAGATGATAGATGTTCCCGTAAACGAGATGCTTATCGTCGAGTTGTATTCCAAATAATACCATATAGATAAGTATTTTATATTGTTCGTAAAGGAGGGTATTTGCGGTGTTTGATTTTGAAAGACCAAATATTGAGGTTGTAGAAATCTCTGAAGATAAAAAATACGGTAAATTTGTAGTGGAACCCCTTGAAAGAGGTTACGGTATAACCCTTGGTAACTCTTTAAGAAGAATCATGCTTTCTTCTTTGCCCGGAGCGGCTGTAAGTCAGGTGAAAATCGAAGGCGTTTTGCATGAGTTCAGTTCAATTCAGGGCGTAAAGGAAGATGTTACGGAAATTATCATGAATATCAAGAGTCTTGCAATCAAGAATAACAGCGAGACCAACGAGCCTAAGACCGCTTACATCGAATATGAAGGCGAAGGCATTGTACGTGCTGCTGATATTCAGGTTGATCAGGATATTGAGATTATGAATCCCGACCTTGTTATTGCTACTTTAAGCGGTAAAGATACTAAGTTATATATGGAACTGACAATCACTAAAGGAAGAGGATATGTAAGTTCCGACAAAAATAAGACAGAAGATTTACCTATCGGCGTTATTGCAGTAGACTCAATTTATACGCCTGTAGAAAGAGTTAATATAACTATCGACAACACGCGTGTAGGTCAGATTACGGATTTCGATAAACTGACATTAGATGTCTACACCAATGGTACACTTGTTCCGGACGAGGCTGTCAGCCTCGCGGCAAAGGTACTCAGCGAACACTTAAGCCTTTTCATTGATTTGTCAGAGAATGCCAAGACAGCAGAAGTCATGGTAGAGAAAGAGGACGATGAAAAAGAGAAAGTTCTTGAAATGAGCATTGATGAACTTGAATTGTCTGTGCGCTCTTATAACTGTTTGAAGAGAGCAGGTATCAATACCGTTGAGGAACTTACAAACAAAACTTCCGAAGATATGATGAAAGTACGTAACTTAGGACGCAAATCTTTAGAAGAAGTTTTGGCTAAATTAAAGGAATTAGGGCTTCAGCTTAATCCAAGCGACGAAGCATAATACCGGTACGCTAAACAGAGCGGCTGGTGTACTTAGGCATATGGGATAAGTCCAAAAGGCGCGCATGTGCCATTTATGGAACTGTTGACACACTCGGCAAGTAAGTCCAAAGGGCATAGCCGATGTATCATATAAGTCTGACATAACAGAAGACTTTATGTGAGGATGTAGCCAGAATGGAGGATTATTATGGCAAAATACAGAAAATTAGGCAGAACATCAAGCCAGAGAAAAGCATTAATTAGAAATCAGGTGACAAACCTTATCCGTTATGGAAAGATTGTTACCACAGAAGCAAGAGCAAAAGAAGTTCGCAAGTTTGCTGAAGGACTTATTGCGATGGCTGTCAAGGAAAGAGATAATTATGAGACCGTTAAGGTAACGGCAAAAGTACCCAGAAAAGACAAAGACGGCAAGAGGGTAAAAGAAGTGGTAGACGGCAAGAGGGTTACTGTATATGATACGGTAGAGAAGGAAATCAAAAAGGATATGCCTTCCAGGCTTCATGCAAGACGCCAGATTTTGAGGGTTTTGTATCCTGCAACTGAGGTTCCGACCACAGCGGCTGGAAGAAAGAGAGGTACCAAGGAAGTTGACCTTGTGGCAAAACTTTTCGATGAGTATGGGCCTAAATACGCAAACCGTCACGGTGGTTATACAAGAATCATTAAAATCGGACCGCGTAAGGGCGATGCAGCAATGCAGGTTGTGCTGGAACTGGTATAGGATAAATTCTATATGAAGTCTCTTTGTGGGAAATAATAATTAAATAAAGATATGATTGAGAACAGAGTATGGCGTACTTCATACTCTGTTTTTAGGTGTATTTTGCTGCGTATGTTTCATGCGCTATGGTCGGCTTTTTTGTTCTCCCTATTCTTTTCCTCACGTATGACCTGTTTCTCCCAGGTCTTTACCGTCTGCCAGCGTAGGAAGGCGCAGAGCGGCTCAAGCTCCTGATGCGTGTCCCACGCCTCCAGTGCTTCATAATAGCTTTTCCTGTCATCTTCATGGATTGTTATGGGCGGATGGTTATGGAGAACGAGGAAATAATTCATTACAAGTCTCCCAGTGCGCCCGTTCCCGTCCGCAAATGGATGGATATTCTCAAATTTCGCATGGAAATATGCTGCCGCTGTCAGTGTCTTGCTGTTAGGAATTTCCGTAAGCTCTGAGAGCAGTTCGTCCATTTCTTCCTTTACGTCTTCTGGCGGCGCGCCCACTTCTTCTCGCCCAGTCACGTAGTCATGATGCTTGTATTCTCCCGGTCTCTCTTTCAACTGGTAACGCCTTGTATCATAGGTATTCTGTGTCAGCTTGTGCTGAAATTCTTTTACAAGGCTCTCATCCACTGGACGTCTTTCGCGGAACGCCGTGAGGAATAATTCATAGGCTTCTTTCGCGTTCCGTATTTCAAATAAGGTACGTAGATCGCCTGTGTATGAGGTCACGCAGTCATGCTCGAAAATCTCCCGTGTGTCATGGTAAGTGATATTTTTATTTTCTATTTTGCCGGAGTGGTAGGCGAATGTGATGCTGTGTCCGTTCAGGGCTTCCGCCAGTTCGGCGTCATTAGTGACGTTTTTCTTCTGCCATAAGGCAAGCGCCTTTTCATAGCTGTCCATGTTTTCTCCTTTCTTTTTCCGCCGCTCAAGCGTAAATGGAGCTGTTAAATGGTTATTTTAATGTGTTTTCTTTAATTATAAGCATTTTACCATAGTTATGAGGGTATGGCTAGTTAATATTCATAGTGGCTGGATGCGGCATATAAGTCCATGCCGCTCAAGTGTAAATTATACTGTTTTTTATAATGATTTATGTTATTATATTATAGAAAATAAGTGAGACAAATAGCATTGAATTAAATAGGCAAATAAAAATTAAAGACCTGAAAATTGGACATCAAATAAATTACAATAAAAAGAAGAAAAGATTATGGATTACTTAGATGCTTTAGAAATGGGTTACACTCCTGAAGAGGGGAGTCAATATTGGGTTAGTGCAATTATTGTAGAGTATTTTGATGAACATTTGAACAAAATTGATAAAGGTTTATTAGAGTATATTGAGAAAAATAATAATTATGGAATGAAGTTTATGGTAAGTGATTATAAATAAGAGAGACCATTTTACCGAATTATTTTCAGCAAAATGGTCTTTGACTTTGACTTATGAAATTTGTGCATTTTATGCTAAAGCTACACCCAAAATCTCTGTTTCAAAAATTTCCCGTGCTTCCTCTGTTGAAATCTTTAATCCGTATTCAATAACCTGAATTGCTACGTCCGTATTTTTTGTTCCTCTATAAATACTTCCGGCAGTCTCAATAACCTTATTTTTCTCAAGTTCATCTAAAAACTCACTCATACTAAGCGCCTCACCTTTCATATCTTTTTTAATGACTTCATTTCTGATGTTCCGATAACGCTCATCTTTTGTATAAGCGTAAATCATATCCAATGTGTCCACTGGATACTTTAACTTTCTAAAATCATGTTTCTTATCAATTTTACCCTCGGAAAGCACCGTCACTATATCTCTAAAATCACTGGTAAATTTGCTCTTAGTTGTCTCGTCCAGATATAGCACATCAAATATCTCAACATCATAGTTTTTCATGTGGTCCGTAATCTCTGGGTGTCCGGCTGATACAAGCTCTTTTAGTGACTTTGCTTTACTCCATCTTGTTCGGGAAAAGTTCAGGACAATCGTAATCACTGGCACAAGTCTGAAATCTCCAAGTTTGTCAATGTCTGTTTGCACTCGATTTACTAATTCCACATTTCCGATTTCCCGTGCATTCTTTAACAGTTGATATAAGTTTCTCTTTTTGTTATTATACTCGTCAAGCTGACGTTTATACACGGTATAATCATATCCCATTACTCGGACAGGAATGGTCGGATCAACTGTGGTCTGGTTGTCGATTCCAAACTCTGCTATCGCAAAATAATTTGCCTTGTCGCCATCTCCATATTCCTTTAGTAAGTCACGCTCCATAGAACGAAGATTGCCGACAAAATCGTCATACGCTGATTCAGGTATCACATCTTTTAATTTGTTTTCATCAATGTAAGGCTTTTCAAACATCAAACCGTTTATAACGTCCGAAAACACATCGTTATGATATAGCATTACTTTTGTTGAAATATCCTGTTTTGCCAAGCGGTATCATCTCCTCGTTGTTCTTAAGAATATTATACAGAGAAACCCCTGCTTTTTCAATCATAATCTGATTTCCTATTATCTCCTATCTATTATTATTTTAGTAGAATTGTATAAAAAACGGAAACTCTTTTTGTTAAATTAGTTTCTTGTTAGGCATATAGCATAGTGTTATAATGATGGAAACTGAAATATAAAAAATAGTTTCGCAGGGAGACAACATGGATTTACGGGAAGAAATTTTGAAGGGAACGCTTCATGCTTTTAATCAAAAAGGGCTTAAATTTACAATGGACGATATCGCCTCATTGCTTAAGATAAGCAAGAAGACGATTTATACGGTTTTTAAAGATAAAGAAGAATTGTTTCTGGCGATGGTTGATTATCTGTTCGATTCGATTAAAGAAAGCGAGCGGGCGGTTCTGGAAAATGATGAGCTGGATACCGTGGAGAAAGTGCGCAGGGTTCTCGGCGTGATGCCGGAAGGATATAGGGACGTGGACTTTAGAAAGCTGTACCTTCTGAAAGACAAATATCCGAAGATATATAAACAGGTAGAGTTCAGGCTGGAAACAGGCTGGGAAGCGACGATAGAGCTTATTGAGAAAGGGATTGCCGAAGGAAGCATCCGCCCGATTAGGATACCGATTCTGAAGACTATGATGGAGTCCGTATTGGAGCAGTTTTTCCAAAGAGATATACTGGTTCAGAATAACATTTCATATCAAGATGCGTTGGACGAGGTCGTGGATATTTTGATAGATGGAATTATCATATAAGTAATTATAAAACTATTATTACTAGTCACGAGTTTAGGTCAAAAACAGAAACGGAGTTCAGATGCGGTGGCAAGTCGCTCCCTATTTTGTTCATTTTGGCTAAACTCTGGATATTCAAATAGAATTAGCAATTGGCTAGGAATTATCTTGATATATGGAGGTATATGATGGGTAAGCGAATTTTCCTTAATGATGATTGGAAGTTTACGGAAAGCTATAGCGATGAGCTGCTTAATGATGATTATGACGACAGCGGGATTAGCAGCGTGCGTCTGCCGCATACCTGTAAGGAGACGCCGTTTCACTATTTTGACGAGCATATTTACCAGATGGTGAGCGGCTACCGTAAGACGTTTAACGTGCCGGAAGAATGGAAAGGGAAAAAAGTATTCCTTACGATTGACGGAGCGGCGCATGAGAGCGAAGTCTTTGTAAACGGCGGCAAAGTCGGAGAACATCATTGCGGCTATACTGCTTTTACCATGGACATTACGGATAAACTCAAATACGGAGAAGATAATATCCTTGTAGTTAAAGTGGACAGCAGGGAAGACAGAAATATACCGCCGTTTGGCTTTGTGGTTGACTATATGACCTACGGCGGCATATACAGGGAAGTCTGGCTGGATATCCAAAATCCCATACATCTGCAGGACATATTTGTAAGAACCGATATTTCAGTTGGAAAAACCAATGCTAATTCACAGGTTAATATGAGTGGAAAAACCGATGTTAATTCACAGGCTAATATAAGTGGAAAAACCGATGCCAATTCACAGGCTATTATAAGTGGAAAATCCGAAGTCATTTCACAGATTACTTTAAGTGAAGAGGCTAAAGAAGAAATTAAGGGGTTGATAATACGCCAGTCGATAAAGAAACGCGGGGACGGAGAATACCAGAGGCTCGGTGAACAGGAAGCAGCCAAGACGCTTACACTTAGATATCAGGTGGAAAATGCTAACCTTTGGGATATAGAAACTCCGAACTTGTATGAGCTTAAGACAGAGCTTATAAAGGACGGCGAACTTCTGGACGAAAAAATCAATACATTCGGTTTCAGGAAAGCGGAGTTTCGCGCAGACGGTTTTTACCTGAATGACAGAAAGATAAAAATAAGAGGGCTTAACCGCCATCAAAGCTTTCCGTATGTAGGATATGCGATGCCGGAGTCCATGCAGAAACTTGATGCAGATATACTTAAGAATGAATTAGGCGTTAATGCGGTAAGGACTTCGCATTATCCCCAATCGCACTATTTCCTTGACAGGTGCGATGAAATCGGGCTTTTAGTATTTACGGAGATTCCGGGCTGGCAGCATATCGGAGACGATGAATGGAAGGCTCAGGCGGTAGAAAATGTACGGGATATGGTTCTGCAATATAGAAACCATACTTCAATTATACTGTGGGGAGTAAGGATTAATGAGTCTGCCGACGATGATGAGTTTTATTTAAGGACTAACGCTGCGGCGCATGAACTTGACAGTTCCCGTGCGACAGGAGGAGTAAGGGCGCATAAGAAAAGCAGCCTGTTAGAGGATGTATATACATATAATGATTTTCTTCATGACGGCAAGGCAAAGGGCTGTGAGAAAAAGTCGGACGTGACAACGGATATGAATAAGGCGTATCTGGTCAGCGAATACAACGGTCATATGTATCCGACTAAAGCTTATGACTGGGAAGAACACAGACTGGAACATGCGATGCGGCATGCCAATGTGCTTGACGCTGTGGCGGCTCAGGAAGATATCGCAGGGAGTTTCGGCTGGTGTATGTTTGACTATAATACCCATAAAGATTTCGGCAGCGGCGACAGAGTCTGCTACCACGGAGTTATGGATATGTTCAGAAATCCCAAGCCTGCGGCTGATATATATGCCTGTGAGCAGGAGAAAATGCCGGTACTTGCCTTAAGTTCCTCTATGGATATAGGAGAACATCCGAGTTGTAACCGCGGCAAAACCTATATCATGACAAACGCCGACAGCGTGCGCATGTATAAAAACGGCAGATTTATCAAAGAATATACGAGGGAAAATTCCCCTTATACCCATTTGAAACACGGACCGATTTTAATAGATGATTTTATCGGAGATGCGATTGAGAAAAATGAGAATTTTAAACCGGCACAGGCGGAAGCAGTGAAGAAAATACTAAATGCAACGGCAATGTATGGGCTTTCCAACCTGCCTAAATCCGTATATCTTCTTGCCGCGAAGCTGATAGCGGTATACCATATGAAACCGCAGGATGCCGTAACGCTTTATAACCGCTATATAGGTGATTGGGGCGGCGCATCCACGTCATATAGGTTTGAAGCGGTTAAGGGCGGAAAAGTAATAAAGGAGATTACCAAAGAGCCGACGGTTTCCCTGCATATCCATGCAGAGGCGGATCATTACGAACTGGCGGAGAAAAGTACATATGACGTGGCGGCGATAAGAATACGCATGCTTGATGAAAACGGAAATCAGATGTATTTCTACAACGAGCCTGTACAGCTTGAGATGCAGGGATCGATTGAGATTATAGGACCGAAGGTGACATCGCTCCAAGGCGGCATGGGCGGAACCTATATAAAGACCATAGGAACTGCAGGAGAGGCGCTCGTTACGATACGCACCACGCAGACCGATGCGGTTACGCTTAAATTTAATGTATCAATATAAATATAGAGTGCCAATATAATAAGGAAGGGAGAAGGTAAGAAATGGACGAAAAATCTAAAGTAATTTTCGGCAATCAAATGGCGGAAAAAGTCTACCGCAAGGCAGTAAACTCCAAGAAAAAATATGCGAAAAAGTTCGGGGACGATTCCAATACAAGCTATCCCGTAACAACTGAGAAAAATGCGCATATAGGGGATACACTTGGCGTTATGAACGTGGTGTTAGGTGAAAACGGTTCTTCTGCAGCCGAAAGCACAGCTTTTGACATGGAGAAAGGAATTATTGTCGGCAATATCCGTATGGGGTTTGGACATTACAGAATTTCTATGGCGATTGCTTCCGCGGCAAAATCCATGGGCTATGTGCCGTACTGGATGGACCTTAATTCCTATAAGCACACGACTTGTACGAAGGTTATCAGTGCGCAGAACGATTTGTATTCGCTGGGTTCGAGGATTTCAGGCAAGAGCAGGCTTTTTAATAAATTAGTGTGGGAACCCATGAATTATGAAGGATTTCGCAAATTAAGCTATAATGCTTCCGACCAGAAGAACGCCGAACTGATGGCGGCGGTATATAGAAATGTGCCGAAGGACATTCCCGTAGTGGCGACGCATGTATGGCCGGCACAGGCTGCAATTCATGCCGGCATGAAACATGTCGTCAACGCTATTCCTGACAACTGGCCGATGGCGTTACATCTATCGGAAGGGAGTCTGCACACGGTACAGACGCATTTTGCTTATCAGGGCTACCGTATTTTAAACGGAATGCAGGGTAAAGACGTATTGAAACCGATGCCCGCTGAGTCACTTGTTTATACCGGACATTATATCGACCATGAGCTTGTATCAAATATCGAAAGTGACTGCTTAGCAAGAGTAAAACGTAAAGAGGAAGGAAAACCGATGCGGTTTCTTCTTACTATCGGCGGCGCGGGTGCGCAGAAGGAGATTTTCTCCTCGATAATAAAATTCCTCATGCCTTCAATCCGTGAGAACAGGGCGGCGCTTTATGTCAATGTTGGAGACTATAGGAACGTATGGGAAGAACTGGTGAAAGAAATACCGGAGTTAGCTAAAGAATCTACCGAGCATTTTAATAATTGGCAGGAAACGCAGGAGTTTGCGCAAAAAGCGCTTATGGATACAACGGAAGGCAATGTGCGTGGCATCCACGCCTTCTGGCATGAAAATATTTTCGAGGCGGTTTACTGCACCAATCTGCTTATGAGAAGCTGCGACGTATTGGTGACGAAACCGAGCGAACTTTCGTTTTATCCCGTGCCGAAGCTTTTTATAAAAAGAGTCGGCGGACATGAGAGATGGGGTGCCATTCATTCAGCAGAAATCGGCGACGGCACGCTGGAATGTAGCGACATACCGCATACGTTGCAAATGATTAAGATATTTATGGAAGATAAAAATTTCCTGAAAGACATGTGTGACAACATTGTAGCAAATAAAGCAGCTGGCATCTATGACGGCGCATATAAAGTAGTGGAGATGGCGATGAAGAAAGGAGCATTATCATGAAACTATCATTAAGAGAAAAAATATCCTACGGATTAGGTGCGGTAGGCAAGGACATGGTCTACATGCTTTCCGCAAGTTATATCCTGTACTACTATCAGGATATCTTAGGGGTGAGCGCAATCGCGATGGGAATTATCCTCATGGCGGCGCGTGTATTTGACGCTTTCAACGATCCGATTATGGGAGTGCTGGTGGCTAAGACGAGGACGAAGTGGGGTAAATTCCGCCCATGGCTTTTGATTGGCACGATACTTAATTCCGTCGTACTGTATTTTATGTTTGCGGCTCCGCCGTCGCTTGACGGGAGCGGACTGGTCGCTTACGCCGCTATTACTTACATCGTATGGGGAGTTACCTATACCATGATGGATATTCCCTACTGGTCGATGATTCCGGCGTTTACCGAAGGCGGCAAAGAGCGCGAGGGACTTTCTACTCTGGCGCGTTCCTGCGCGGGCGTCGGTTCGGCGATTGTAACCATCGTCACGATGAAATGCGTGTATCTGTTGGGGCAGGAAGACGAGCGCGTCGGATTCATGCGTTTTGCCTTTATCATAGCTGTGATTTTCACGGTATTCATCATATGCACATGCCTGAATATCAAGGAGAAATCCACGGTAAATGTAGATTCGCCATCTGTTGGACAGATGTTTAAGGCGCTGATTCAGAACGACCAGGCGATGGCTGTGGTTATCACAATCGTACTTATCAACTGCGCCATTTATACCACTTCCAATCTCGTTATCTATTTCTTCAAATACGACTTTGGCGGAGAAAAGTGGTACGACGCATATACATTGTTCAATACATTCGGCGGAGCAGTGCAGATTTTATCCATGATGCTCTTCTTCCCGCTGCTGCGCAAAGTTTTCAGCGCAATTAAAGTATTTTATATAAGTTTCGCCATGGCGATTGTAGGATACGTGGCGTTGCTCATTCTCGCCTTTACTGATATGTCGAGTGTATATATGCTTTTTATCCCCGGCTTTTTTATCTTCGCGGCAAACGGAATGCTGACCGTGTTAGTAACGGTTTTCCTTGCTAATACCGTCGATTACGGCGAACTTAAAAATAACAGAAGGGATGAGAGCGTAATCTTCTCCATGCAGACCTTTGTAGTCAAGCTGGCTTCGGGCGTGGCGGCATTAATCGCCTCCACATGCCTTACGCTGTTTAACTTAAGCGACGACACAGAAGCTGTAGTTGAAACGGCGCAGACGGCGGTTTCTTCCGTAGTGGGGCTGCGCATGACTATGACTGTGATTCCGATTATCGGCTTGCTTGTGGCGGTATTTGTATTCCATAAGAAATTCATCTTGACGGAAGACAAGGTAGAAGAAATCGCGGCGCAGATTAAGGAAAAAAGAGTGAAAGAAAAAGCATGAAAGAAATGACATAAAAGAAATAACATAAATGAAAGAAATAACATAAAAGAAATAGCATAAAAGAAACAGAGTGAAAAGGAAGGCTTATGATTAGAGAAAATAACCGCTGCTTTATATTGGAAACAAAAAATACGACCTACTGCTTTCATGTACTTGAAACAGGACACTTAGAGCATCTTTATTATGGGAAAAAGATTAGGCTTGCGTCGGAGAAAAATGTGGAGGCTTTGGTTGAAAAACACGCTTTTATGCCGGGCAATACCAATGCCTATAACGAGTCCTGCACGACGTTTTCATTAGAAGATATCAGGCTGGAAATGTCGTCCTATGGCAAAGGTGATATCAGGGAGCCGTTTATTGAAGTCGTGCATAGTGACGGCAGCTATACCTCGGATTTTATTTTTGATAAGGCTGAGATTAATAAAGGAAAGGGCGAATACGCCACGCTGCCGGGTTCTTATGATGAGAGCGGGGAAGTGGGGCATCTGTGCATAACTTTAAAAGACAGCCGGTATGGTCTTGCTTTGGAACTGCACTACTATGTGTATGAAGACTGCGATGTTATTACCCGCAGCGCGAAGCTTATCAACGAAAGTGCGGATGCTGTGAAGCTGCTTAGAATAATGAGTATGCAGATAGATTTTGATACACAGGATTTTGTCTTGACGACGTTTAACGGCGCATGGGCAAGGGAAATGAAAAGGACGGATACAAGAATGTCCTCAGGTAAGCATGTGAACGCTTCATATACGGGAACGTCGTCAAACCGCGCCAATCCGTTTGTCATGCTTAGCAAAGCAAAAACCACGGAAGATTTCGGAGACTGCTACGGCTTCAACCTGATTTACAGCGGCAATCATTATGAGGCGGTAGAAGTAAACGGCTATGGAAAGACCAGAATCGTAAGCGGAATTAACCCGCAGTCTTTTACATTTATTATAGAAGCGGGGGAAAGCTTTGAAGCGCCGGAGGCGGTTATGAGCTATTCCCACGAAGGTTATAACGGCATGAGCGGACATATGCACAAATTCGTAAGGGAGCATATAGTACGCGGCGAGTGGAAAAACAAATTAAGGCCTGTCCTGCTCAACAGTTGGGAAGCAGCGTATTTTAATATTAACGAGAGAAAACTTTTAAATCTTGCCAAAGCGGGTAAAGACGTAGGCATTGAACTTTTCGTAATGGACGACGGCTGGTTTGGGACAAGGGACGACGATACACAGTCGCTTGGCGATTGGGAAGTAAATCGTTCTAAACTGCCTGATGGTTTGGACGGACTTGTGAAAAAAATCAAAGCGTTAGGTTTGGATTTTGGAATCTGGGTTGAGCCTGAGATGGTGAATGTCAAGAGCAGACTTTATGAAAATCATCCTGACTGGGTACTGCAGATTCCTGACAAACCACATTCGGAAGGAAGAAATCAGAGGATTTTGGACTTGACGAGAAAAGAAGTACAGGATTATATCATAGAAGAAATGAGCCGCGTATTTTCTTCGGCGGATATTTCTTATGTCAAGTGGGATATGAACCGTACTTTCAGCGATTATTTTTCCGCTAACCTTCCAGCAGAGCGGCAGACGGAAGTAGCGCATCGCTATGTTATGGGATTGTACCGTTGTATGAAGGAATTGACTAAGCGTTTTCCGAATATTTTGTTTGAAGGCTGCGCGGCGGGCGGCAACCGTTTCGACTTAGGCATATTATGTTATTTTCCGCAGATATGGGCGAGCGACGATACCGACGCGCTCTGCCGCACGGAGATACAGACGGGATACAGCTACGGATATCCCATGTCCGTCGTCAGCGCGCATGTCTCCGCTGCGCCGAACCACCAGACGCTGCGCGTAACTCCCTTAGAAACGCGTTTTAATGTTGCGGCTTTTGGCATATGCGGATATGAATGTAATTTCTGCGATATGAAGAAAGAAGAACTGGAAACGGTTAAAGCGCAGATTGCATTGTATAAGGAATGGCGTGAAACGCTGCAGACAGGAGATTTCTACCGGGGAAGGACTTTTACGGGGGCTGCGGATGAAAACGGCAGCGTGTTAAGCGCATCAGATGGCAACGTGACCGAGTGGACCTGCGTATCAAAGGATAAGCAAAAAGCCGTGGGCTTTCTTTTCCAGAAACTTGTCACGCCGAATACGCAGTTTGGGTATTATAAGGCAAAGGGGCTTGCGCCGGATTTAGAGTACCATTTCTATAACCGCGGGTTAAAATATAACGTGAAAGAATTTGGAGATTTGGTAAATACAGTTTCCCCTATCCATATTAAACAGGATTCGTTGGTGCATAATGTGGTGGCAAAGTTTGTCAAAATGGACGGTGAAACGGAAGACTGCTGTGTATACGGAGATGCGCTGATGTATGGCGGGGTTAAGCTAAGGCAGTCCTTCGGGGGCACCGGCTATAGTGGTGAAGTGCGGCACTTCCCCGATTTTGCCTCAAGATTGTATTTTATGGAAGCTGCCTTGCAGACGGATTAACGTGCGGAAGATAATAATCCCTTCAGCTCGTCTATGCTGAACACATAATGTTTATTGCAAAACTGACAGTTTATTTCAGTTTCATGCCCATCGGCTATCATATCTTCGAGTTCTGCTCTGCCAAGGCTGATCAGAACCCGTTCGATTCTTTCCCTGCTGCAGCTGCAGGAAAAGCCTGTGGGCAGCCTGTCAGTTATTTTACATTCAAGCCCCTCTAAAATTTGTTCTAACATTTGCTCCGGGCTATTCCCTGAATCAAGCATGGCTGTGACGGAAGTAAGTCTGCTCAAGTTTTGCTCAAGGCGGCTGATTACCGCTTCATCTGCAAAAGGCATCAACTGAATGATAAATCCGCCGGACTGCTTTACTGTATTGTCTTTTGACATAAGGACTCCCAGACCTACGGAAGACGGAACCTGTTCGGAGGTCGCAAAATAATATGTCAGGTCTTCCGCAATTTCACTCGTCTGCAGCATGGTCTGTCCAACATAGGGCTCTTTTAAGCCCATATCCTTAATAACCCGTAAAACTCCGTTCCCTACCGCTCCGGCAACATCAAGTTTGCCGATGGAATTGGCGCTCAGCAGGACATCGGGGACATTGGCATATCCCTTGACATTGCCTTGAGAATCCGCCGTTACAATAATTTCCTGTACGGGACCGTCGCCTTTGATTTGAAGGGTGAGCAGGTCGTTATCGCCCTTAAGCATCGTACCCATCATGGCGCCCGCGCTTAGAAGACGCCCCAGCGCAGCCGTGATTACAGGGCTTGTATTATGAGCCTGCCTTGCCGTTTCAACCGTATCTTTAGTAGTGCATGCGAAAGCGCGAATCTGTGCGCCTGCCGCAGTAGCGCGTACAATGTAATCTGACATGTTAATAATTTGCTCCCTTCGTGATTATATATCTGTCCTTCCAAAAACAGAATATGTTTTATTATCGTTTTTTCATCAGTCGATGTTTGAATGCCCTAATTTTTGCACCATAACGGCTTGAACACAATATACCTGCTAAAAGCATTCCGACTGCAACTCCTTCTGCAATATCCAATCCTATCATAACTGTTGAATTATTATAAAGGCTCGTGTCTTTAATAATGGTATAAGCTAATATCAAAAGTAATGCTATTCCATTACATATGCGTACACGTTTATTGTATCGTTCTGCTTCTGTATTTGTATAATCTACTGCCTGCAATACAACTTCTTTCATTTCTTTATCCATATTCTCACTTTTCCTTTCTCCATTCAAAATTTCCCGTATATCAACTTCGTAATAATCGGATATTTCAATTAAAATATCCAAATCCGGCATATTGTTGCCATTCTCCCAACGGGATATAGTTCTGTTTGATACATTAAATTTTTCTGCAAGTTGTTCTTGTGTAAGTCCTTTTTGCTTACGGAGTTCTTTTAAAAATCTTCCGATTTTTTCTTGATCCATTGTTTGCCTCCTTTCAGAAAAATCCTATCAAAAATATCTGGTGAAGAACACGACACAAAGCGAGAAATATCGTATTTTACTACCTGACAAGGTGTGCCTTATCAAATTCCTATTTATTGAATTATTCAACGTTATTATCATAGCACAAATGCACCTACTATTCTATTAAATTCTGCTTCATTTCCCTATGCTAATTTCCCAGTGTTTTATTCTTCTCATTCATGCTATAATAAACTCAGCCTCAGCGGACTTAACTGCAAAAATTATTTTATTGAAATGAGGAGAATACTTATGAGCAAAAAGATATCAGCTATTCTAATATGTATTATTATGGTTTTGGAAATAACAGGGTGCGGCGCTTCTGAAAAAAGAACCGTAAACCCTGTTTATGCGGACGCCCAAGACACAATTGCGTTTTTGCTTGATGCAATAGACAGAAAAGACGCTGATGCAATTAAAGACATGTTTTCTCCTTATGCAGTAAGTAAAATCGATAATTTTGAAGAAAAAGTAGACCGTTTAATAGAGGAATTTCCGGGCTGGAATGAGGATTATGAGTTAAGCGATACATTTGAACGCTGGTCAAATCATGGAAAAATAACAAATATCCTGACGCCGTCTTATGACTTTACCGTGGACGACAAAACATACTGTCTGCGCATTATTTATTATAAAAAATCCGACGAAGATGAGTCGAAACTTGGTTGGTACTCACTACAATTATTCGACTTTCCAGCCACCGGCTATTCTGACGGTTTCTATATGCATGGAGTAAATCAGGAGCCTGATATCATGCTCTGGGATTATTTAAAGGATGAAACTGACTAATTAAAATAATTTAATTATAAAGGCATGTGTCATATGAAAAAGAAAAAACTTATAAAACAGTTAGCAAAAACAATATTTTTTCTAACAGCGCTTACGATTGTCTGCGGTTTTCTGGTGCGTACCCTGACAGATTCGGAAACGCTTTCGGACTATGCCGCGAACAATCCTGAACAGGCATACGGACATACAGAAGATTCGCCTACAAACACAGAGAACGACGTTGAAACAGGCGGCGGTAACGATTCTGCATATAGCGACCTGCTGCCCGAAGAAATTCAGGATTTGAATATTGGGCAGAATCCGACGAATGAGCAAAATTCTGACAATGGACAAGGCTCGGACAACGACGTTGTTCCCGCCGACCGCGTCACTTATCAGGACGGCTTTTACTATGAGCCGCTCTCCGATGCAGTCAAAACCAAAATCACGGGCATTTCTTATCCCAACAGCGAAACTAATGACGCCGATATTTCTTATGACGACTTGCGTTATCTGTCCGTACTGCACTATGATTTTAATGGAGCCGTGCAGACGGGCGAACTTATCTGCAATAAAGAAATCGTCGAAGATTTAGTGGAAATCTTCTATGCGCTATACCTTGAAGAATACCAAATTGAAAAAATAAGGCTTATCGACGAATATCAGGGCGACGATGATGCCTCCATGCAGGACAATAATACGTCCTGTTTCAACTATAGGACAGTTCCAGGCTCTTCTTCTTTGTCTAGCCACGCCTACGGCTGCGCTATTGATATCAACCCATTTTATAATCCGTATGTCACGACAAACGAAACAGACGGAACTACAAACGTCTATCCATCAAACAGCGAGATTTACGCCGACCGCTCCGCGCCTTTTGAACATAAGATTGATAAAGACGACCTTTGCTATAAGCTTTTCATAGAGCATGGTTTTGAATGGGGCGGTATCTGGAACAGCCAAAAGGATTATCAGCATTTTGAAAAAGATATATTGAGGTAAAGCTTATGGAAGAAATACAGAAATTTTATCATGAAGATTGCAGCGAAAGCCAGCGTCTGAATTGTCAGTCGGGACAAATTGAGTATATAACCACTATGAAATATTTGAAAAAATATTGCCAAAAAGGCATGTCGGTTCTTGATGCCTGTGCAGGCGGCGGCATTTATTCGTTTCCGCTTGCTGATTTAGGGTGCAACGTGACGGCAGGCGATTTGATTGACATAAATGTGGCGTATATAAAATCAGAGAATGAAAAAAATCATAAGTTAAAAGAAATTTATCAGGGAAATGTTTTAGATTTAACAAGATTTAAAGACAATAGTTTCGATGTAGTATTAAATCTAGGCTCTTACTATCATTTATGTGAAGAGTCAGACAGGGAAAAATCGCTGTCTGAAACATTACGGGTGTTAAAAGCTGATGGAATTTATATGATTGCATATGTCAATCGCTGCGCAAATTATATGGCGCATTTTGAAGAGTTAAAAGACAATCTTTCTTTTCTGGCAGACTATATGCAAACCGGACATATACCGGATAGTACGTTATTTTATTCATCGACTCCTGAGATGATAGAGGAAGATTTAGAAAAACATAATTTAAAATTACTTCACCATATTGCAACCGACGGACCTATGTTTATATATAGGGATATAGTCGAACAAATGAATAAAAAGGACTTTGATACATTTATGGATATTCACTTGAAATTATGTGATAAAAAAAGTAATATAGGATATAGCGAACATGGATTAGTTATTGCACGAAAAGAGTAAATCGGAATTTGTGTAGGTAGAAATATGTTATGTTCAAACAAGAAGGAGGAAT
Source organism: Butyrivibrio sp. (assembly GCA_023664865.1). Classification (GTDB taxonomy): domain Bacteria; phylum Bacillota; class Clostridia; order Lachnospirales; family Lachnospiraceae; genus UBA3282. Next base: position 51,535 of record JAMPEU010000001.1, read on the forward strand.
GTTTTATAGAATTACAACCTAATAGCTTTAGTCCAGAGCAGACAACTGTTTGGTCTTTTCCAGACAGAGGAAAATGGGCGACCCACTCAGGGCGATATCGAGGGAATTGGTCACCGTACATTCCAAGAAACTTGATTCTTCGTTATTCTAAACCAGGAGACTGGATTCTAGATCAATTCGTAGGTAGTGGAACAACTTTGGTTGAAGCCAAACTACTAAACCGAAATGCGATTGGTATTGATATCAATCCGCGCTCTGTTTCTTTATCAGAAGCAAATCTCAATTTTGAGTGTGATACACAATCTCATATTTTTTTAAAAAATGGAAATGCAAATGACTTATCGTTTATAAAAAATGAAAAGATTGATTTCATTTGTACACATCCGCCCTACGCAGATATTATAAAATATAGCAACAGGATAGAAGGAGATATATCATTGCTTAACACTACAATGTTTTTTGAAGAAATAAGCAAAGTTGCTGTAGAAGCATATAGGGTGTTGAAAAAATGCAAATGTTGTGCGGTTATGATGGGCGATAAGAGATATCGAGGAAATGTTGTACCATTAGGATTTCAGTTAATGCAGACATTTATCGATGTAGGGTTTAAAACAAAAGAGATAATTATTAAAGAACAACATAATTGTAAATCAACAAACAAATGGATAAATGTAGAAAGAAATTTTTTGATGCTTGCACATGAATATATTTTTGTATTTTATAAGTAACAAGAGATTTCACATTAAGTGAAAGTTTTCATTGAAAAAACCCCTTTTTTTCGTATAATAATAATGGAATGTTATTGAAAGAAGGAATAGAAAATGCTCGTTGATAATATTGCGCCTTTTGTAAAATGGGCAGGTGGAAAAAGACAGTTATTGGATAGAATATCAGAGAGAATGCCGAAATCGTTTAATAATTATTTTGAGCCATTTATAGGCGGTGGAGCTGTTTTGTTTGAGTTACAGCCGCAGAAGGCAGTGATTAATGATATTAATTCTGCACTGATAAATGCATATAAGATTATCTGTGATAAGCCACAAGATTTTATAAGAGAAATAAAAAAACTTGATTCTGAGATGTGGGAAGATGGAAAAAAGTATTATTATTCTCTCAGGGATCATTATAATGACAAATTAATGAAGGAAGAGTTTGATGTTGAATTAGCTGCTTTGTTTGTTTTTATAAATAAGCATTGCTTTAATGGATTATATAGGGTAAATGGTAAAGGCGTATTTAATGTTCCATATAACAATAGTAGAGGAGAAACTGTAAATGATACATCAATACTTGAAACTTCTGAATATTTGAAGAATGTGGAGATTTTAACCGGAGATTTTGAAGAGGCTTGTAGAGGGGCAAAAAAAGGAGATTTTATTTTTTTCGACAGTCCTTATGCTCCATTAAATCCTACATCATTCGAATCGTATACGAAAGAGGGATTTGATGTAGAAAGCCATAAACGACTTGCTTGTTTATTTGATGAATTAACAAAACGAGGATGTTTTTGCATGCTCACAAATCATAATACGGAATTTATTAATGAACTGTATGGAAATAAAGGCTATAAAATAGATGTGGTAAGTGTGAAAAGATCGATAAATTCAGATGCTTCAAAGAGAACGGGGGAAGAGGTCATAATTTATAACTATTAGGAGGTGCGATTTGTGGATAGTATTCTGAGTAAGAAACAGAAATATTTCTATGAGAGTTTTGAGGCACAACTAATTTTGGGTGATACATTTAAAATTCTTCCTAAAGTAAAAAGTGAATGTGTAGATATGATTTTTGCGGATCCGCCATATTTTTTAAGTAATGATGGAGTGACTTGTAAAGGCGGGAAAATGGTATCTGTCAATAAAGGTAGCTGGGATAAAATTGGTGATACATCGACAAATGTTATGCAGAAACATCAATTCAATAGAAAATGGATTAGACAGTGTAAAAGAATTCTAAAACCTAATGGAAGTATTTGGATTTCGGGAACATTGCATAATATTTATTCAATTGGCATGGCTTTGGAGCAAGAGGGGTTTAAGATTATTAATAATATTACTTGGCAAAAAACAAATCCGCCACCTAACCTTGCCTGCAGATGTTTTACGCATTCAACAGAAACTATACTATGGGCACAAAAAGCAGATAAGAAATCTCGTCATTTTTTTAACTATGAATTAATGAAGGCGCAAAATGGTGGAAAACAAATGAAGGATGTATGGACAGGGGGTCTGACAAAATCTTCGGAAAAAAAAGTAGGAAAACATCCAACACAGAAGCCTGAATATTTACTTGAGAGAATTATATTAGCATCTACAGAACTGGGAGCAGTGATTTTAGACCCTTTTTGTGGTTCTGGTACAACAGGTGTTGTGTCAATAAGGCATGGTAGAAATTTTATCGGGATTGACAATGAAGAGAAGTATATGTTGATAACGAAAGATAGATTGGAGATGGAATATGAGAAACTTTGATGAATGGTTAAAAACATTTACAGATAATATAAATAATTGGAACTATTATGTAAATTATAATACTGCATATAAAAATACAGCGGTGGTTAAAAGACAGCTTGCTCTTCTTAATACACTAAAAGGGTCGGAAAATATTGAGGATGAGTTTAGGGATTTGGTTAAGGAATATCCGGAATGTTTAAAAGCAATTCCACTACTTTTGGCAGTACGTGAAAATATAATAGCTATTACGGAAAATGATAGACGTCTTGACTTTAATTTTAACAATATGAATTATAGTGTTGATTTATATGTTGAATTTATGAAAAAGACAGGAATTTTTGAACTGCTGCAAAGTCATGTAATTGGAGACTTGTTAGATGTTGGTCTAGGAATTAATATTGGCTTAGATAGCAATGCAAGGAAAAATAGAGGTGGAGACCAAATGGAAGATTTGGTGGAATTCTTTATTAAAGCGGCTGGGTTTGAAAAAAATGTTACATATTTTAAGGAGATGTATCTTGAAGAGGTAGAGAAAAAATGGGGGTACGACCTTTCTGCTATTTCGGCAGAAGGAACAGCAACTAAGAGGTTTGATTTTGTTGTAAAACCTATAAACAGTAGTGAAGTATATATATGTGAATGTAATTGTTATTCTTCAAGCGGTTCAAAATTAAATGAAACGGCGAGAAGTTTTAAGGCGATTTCACTAGAAGCTAAGTATATTCAACATGTACATTTTGTGTGGTTTACAGATGGCGCGGGCTGGATTAAGACAAAGAAGAATTTGAAAGAGACATATGATGTTCAGGACGACATTTATAATATCAATGATTTGAAGAATGGTATTATAAAAGAAAGGTTTGTCTAATATAACCACACGTCCTTACTTGTAATTCTCCCCAACATCTAGTACAATAAGCCAAGATTTCAAAAATCGGATAGTAATATGGGGGAGAAACTATGGATATAATGGACTTAATATGGGATAAGTTCTCACAGGACTGCACGATTGATACAGTCTTACATTTGATTATGGCGCATTTTAATCTGTCTGAGGAAGAAGCGCAGGCTAAAATCGATGAGTATTTTGAAATTGTGGAAGGATACAGCAAATAGCGTTGCCGAGGTAGAGAAAAATATGTATAAGCATCACGAAGAATCCATTGAAAATATGAAAAAGTTTTTTAGGAATCAAGGAGCTGTTGCCTTGATTCTTATAGGCTCTGTTGCGAAGGGAACGGAGCGGAAGTTTTAACGCAATACGCCAAAAATTTCCAAGAATGGTGGATTAAGCCAAGACCAAATATACATGAATGGTAAAATGTAAGATAACAGGAATCCTTATTCAGATAAATGGAGATAAATACCATGGAGAGCGTAACAAAGAACAGACAAGACAGGGATACAATAAAGAAAATGGTGGAAAAGTTTTTTGCACCACTGGAACTGAAAGATTACAAAGAACTTACAGAAGGCTATTTCAATATTGCGTATGAAGTGGAGCTTACTAATGGTAAGAAAACGGTATTGAAAATTGCTCCGTCAAAAGAAGTCATGGTTATGACTTATGAACAAAATATTATGTACAGTGAAGTGCAGGCGATGAGGATTGTAAGGGAAAATTGTAACGTGCCTGTTGCAAAGATATACGGCTATGATGACAGTGGTACAATTTGTGAATCCCCATATTTTTTTATGGAAAAACTTAAGGGCGAAAGTTTGAGTTCAATTAAAGAAACCCTTACTTCCGAACAAATAGACCATATCTACAGTGAAACCGGCAGAATGATTCGTTCCGTAAACAGCATTCCATGCCATTGCTTTGGTTATCCGGGGCTGCCGGAATATCAAGGGGCAGAGTGGTATCCTGTGTTTTATAAGATGATGGAAACCATGTTGGAGGATGGAAAGCGGGTGAATGTGGATATAAAGATATCACCCGATGAACTGATTAGGAGATTAGAACGAGACAAGGCTGTTTTTGAGGAAGTATCAGAGCCGAGCTTTGTTCATTGGGATTGTTGGGACGGGAATATTTTTGTTGAAAACGGTAATGTTGTAGGAATTATTGACTGGGAAAGAGTTTTGTGGGCAGATTCATTGATGGAGGTAGGATTTAGAACATATGCGCCTAATCTCAAATTTCAAGAGGGCTATGGCATTGAAACATTAAATGAACATCAAGGCAGAAGGGCATTATGGTACGATATTTATCTTATGCTCTCAATGACAATAGAGTGTGGATATAGAAAGTATGAGACTATGGAGCAATATAATTGGACAACGGAAGTATTAGTGAAGCAATTTGAGAAATTGAATTAAATACTAGGTTTTTGCCTTGTTTTTAAGGAAAATAAACTTACAACTGTGTCCTTACTTGTAATTCTCCCCAACATCTAGTACAATAAGCTAAGATTTCAAAATAACAGTATTAACCAAAAAGGAACATGATTATATAAATGGGAATTATAAAAACAGACAAATTAGTATTTGAATATATCAGGCGCGACGACGAGGGCAATGTCGAAGGAATCACAAGAGCCGTTGACGAAGTGGACATTGATGTGGAGCAGGGGGATTTTATCGCCATACTTGGACATAACGGTTCGGGTAAATCGACGCTTGCCAAGCATATTAATGCGATTTTGTATCCGACGGAAGGCACTATCTGGGTGAATGGCATGGACACGTCGCAGGAGAAAAACTTATGGGATATACGGCAGAGCGCTGGCATGGTTTTTCAGAATCCCGACAATCAGATTATCGGCCAGGTGGTGGAAGAAGATGTGGGGTTTGGCCCTGAGAATATGGGCGTTCCCACAGAGGAGATATGGGAACGCGTGGAAGAGAGCCTGAAAGCAGTCGGAATGTATGAATACCGCAAGCATTCCCCCAATAAACTTTCGGGCGGGCAGAAGCAGAGGGTTTCTATTGCGGGCGTTATCGCCATGCACCCTAAATGTATTGTCCTAGACGAACCGACGGCGATGCTTGATCCGAATGGGCGCAAGGAAGTCATTCGCGCGGTCAGGGCGCTCAATGCGGCGGAAGACATTACTGTCATATTGATTACTCATTATATGGAAGAAATAATCAATGCAGATAAGGTCTTCGTTATGGATAAGGGCAGGATAGCTATGGAAGGCACGCCGAGGGAAATTTTTTCACAAGTGGAAAGGTTGAAAGAACTGCGTCTGGACGTGCCGCAAGTGACACTGATGTCATATGAATTGCAAAAGCACGGAATACGCATACCGGACGGTATTCTCACTATAGATGAGCTGGTGGCTGCAATTACAGCCGCAGCGGGCAGATAAAAGAATGGTAGGTGGCAGGCTATGCCGTTGATTTTAAATCATGTAAATTATGTATATGGCGAGGATACGCCGCTGGCGGTTCATGCGCTGAATGATGTGAACTTAGTTATTCCCGACGGACAGTTCATCGGCCTTATCGGACATACGGGTTCGGGTAAATCTACGTTGGTTCAGCATTTGAATGGCTTGCTTAAGCCGACAAGCGGAGAGATTTATTTTAACGGTGAGGACATTCATGATTCCGATTATGATAAGAAAAAACTGCGCAGTAAGGTAGGGCTGGTTTTTCAGTATCCTGAACATCAGCTTTTTGAAATAGACGCATTCAGCGATGTCTGTTTCGGACCGAAGAATCTCGGACTTGAGAAGAAGGAAGTTGAACTGCGCGCTTATGCGGCGCTTAAACAGGTCGGGCTGGAGGACGAATATTTTTATCAGTCGCCGTTTGACCTTTCAGGAGGGCAGAAGCGGAGGGTGGCAATCGCAGGAGTGCTTGCCATGAAACCCGATATACTGGTTTTGGATGAACCGACGGCGGGGCTTGACCCGAAGGGACGCGACGAAATTCTGGATCAGATTGCCAAGCTGCATAAGGAAATGGGGATTACGGTCATTCTGGTATCCCATAGCATGGAAGATGTCGCGAAATATGTAGAGCGCATTATCGTCATGAATAAGGGAAGCGTATTGTATGACGACATTCCCAAAAATGTTTTTGCGCACTATAAAGAACTTGAGCAGGTAGGTCTGGCGGCGCCGCAGGTTACATATATTATGCAGGCGCTTAAGGCAAAAGGCCTGCCGGTAAAAACAGATGCTACCACAATTCCGGAGGCGAGGGACGAAATTCTTAAGATTTTGAAATCTTGAGTTTTTACACTGAAAGGGGTAAAACCATATGTTACGCGATATTACATTGGGCCAGTATTATCAGGCGGACTCCGTCATTCATAAATTGGACCCGCGAGTAAAACTTGTAGCGACGATTACATTTATAATTTCATTGTTTGTGGTGAAAAATATCATCGGGTACTGCATTGCGGCGGTATTTCTTGCCATTGCCGTAAAGCTGTCCAAAGTTCCGTTCCGCTTTATGATAAAAGGAATGAAGGCGATATTTTTTCTTCTGATGATTACAGTGGTGTTCAATATTTTTCTTACGCCGGGCGAGGCGCTTTTTACCATCTGGAAGTTGACGGTGACAAAAGAGGGATTACGAAACGCCGCTTTTATGGCAATCAGACTTGTTTTCCTTATAATAGGCTCTTCCGTAATGACGTTGACGACTACGCCAAACAATCTGACAGACGGCATGGAGAAGCTTATGGCTCCGCTTAAGTTTTTCAGGATTCCGGTGCATGAAGTGGCGATGATGATGTCGATTGCGCTCAGGTTTATTCCGGTTCTGATGGAAGAGACTGATAAAATCATGAAAGCACAGATTGCCAGAGGCGCGGATTTTGAAAGTGGGAATCTGATAAAAAAAGCAAAGAGTCTGGTTCCGCTGCTGGTTCCGCTTTTTATATCGGCGTTCAGACGCGCTAATGACCTCGCGATGGCGATGGAAGCAAGATGTTACCGCGGGGGCGAACATAGGACGAAAATGAAACCGCTGCGCTATAAGCGGCGCGACGCGGCGGCGTATGCGATGATTGCCGTATACTTTGCGGCATGTATCGGGGTTAATTTTGTATGAGAAGAATAATGCTGACGGTAGCCTATGACGGAACGAACTATCATGGCTGGCAGATACAACCGAATGGAGAGACGATAGAGGGAGTCCTTAACAGATGCCTTTCCGAACTTATGCGGGAGGACATAGAAGTAATTGGGGCAAGCCGCACAGATTCAGGAGTCCATGCGCTGGGGAATATTGCGGTCTTTGATACTAATTGCCGCATGGATGCAGAAAAAGTCGCCTATGCCCTGAATGCAAGGCTGCCGGAAGATATCAGGATACAGGAGTCAAAAGAAGTTGAGGCAGATTTCCATCCCAGGCATTGCGATAGCAGAAAGACTTATGAATACAGAATATATAACGCGGAGTTTCCGATGCCGACCAAACGCCTATATTCATACTTCACATATGTAAAATTAGATGTCGGGCGGATGAAGGAAGCGGCGGCGTGCTTTGTGGGCGAGCATGACTTTAAAAGTTTCTGCAGCGCGGACTCACAGGCAGAAAATACCGTGCGCCTGATTGAAAATGTCGAAGTGTTTAAATCAGATAATCAAATTGTGATACGCGTGACAGGCAGAGGTTTCCTTTATAATATGGTAAGGATAATGGCAGGGACACTGATGGAGGCAGGCAGAGGCAGCATAGAGCCTCGCGATATAGAGCGTATTCTTGAAGCAAAAGACAGGGCGGCGGCAGGACCTACGGCTCCGGCATGCGGTCTTACGCTGATTAAATACGAATTCTTAAAAAAACCTGTTGACACGCGTGGAAACGTATAATATAATGTTTCAATGTGACGATGTTAAAAAATGCCTTGCCACAGCCCCGGTAAAGGCATTTTAAATAGAACACTGTAGGAATTGCATGAAATTCCATGATGTGGCCGGACATCTGCATCTGGAAGAGTAAGGACGATTAAACGATTGGTTATTACGGAGGTTATCAGAATGAATAATAATACTTTTACGCCCAGCGCGGCTACAATCAAAAGAAAATGGTATGTAGTTGATGCTGAAAATATGACTCTTGGACGTCTTTCGTCTGAGGTCGCTAAGATTTTAAGAGGCAAGAACAAACCGATTTTTACACCGCATATGGATACCGGCGACTATGTAATCGTTATCAATGCTGCCAAGGTGAAAGTTACAGGCAAGAAATTGAGCCAGAAGATTTACTATCACCACTCAGATTATGTAGGTGGCATGAAAGAGACTGTTTTAAAAGAGATGCTTAAGAAACACCCTGAAAGAGTAGTTGAATATGCTGTAAAGGGCATGCTTCCAAAAGGACCTTTGGGAAGACAAATGTATAGAAAACTTCATGTGTATGCAGGACCTGAGCATGAACATGCGGCTCAGAAACCGGAAGTAATAACATTTTCCGGCAAGGGACTGAAAGGAGGAAAGTAAAATGGCTAAGGCAGCGAAAACAGCAGCGAGATATTATGGAACCGGCAGAAGAAAAAAATCTGTTGCAAGAGTATATTTAGTGCCGGGAAAAGGTGAAATTAAAATAAACAAGAGACCAATTGATGAGTATTTCGGTATGGAGACTCTTAAGGTTATCGTACGTCAGCCTTTGGCAGCTACCGATAACGTAGATAAATTCGATGCAATCATTACCGTAAGAGGCGGCGGCTATACAGGTCAGGCAGGTGCGATAAGACATGGCATAGCAAGGGCTCTGCTTCAGGCAGATCCTGAGTATAGGCCCATCTTAAAGAAAGCCGGTTATCTGACAAGAGATCCTCGTATGAAAGAGAGAAAGAAATACGGTCTCAAGGCGGCAAGAAAGGCGCCTCAGTTCTCGAAACGTTAATCAGAGAGAAAACTACAGATTTCAACAAAAACTCCGCAAAAAGCGCGGAGTTTTTATTATGGAAAATTTTTTGTAGTATTCCCGTTTAAAACCGTAGTATATAAACGAAAGGAGGCTTTATGGCAGAAGATGAAAAAATTATTGAACTGTTTTTTGACCGCTCGGAACAAGCTATAAAAGAGCTTGATACAAAATACGGAAAGTTATGTTATAAGCTTGCGCATAATATTCTGAATAACAGACAGGATGCGGAAGAATGTGTGAATGACGCGTATTTTGGAGCGTGGAATGCAATCCCGCCCGCCCGGCCGAATCCTTTGCAGTCATATATCTGTATGATTGTCAGGAACATCTCTTTGAACCTTTATTACAGAAAAAAGGCAGCGAAACGGAATAGCTTTTATGAGATTGCCATGCAGGAACTTGAAACATGCTTATCAGCGCCAGACACGGTTGAAACAGAGATTGAGGCAAAGGAGTTAGCCGGAGTCATTGAAAAATTTTTAGGTACCTTAAGCGAGGAGAATTGCGTGATTTTCCTAAGGCGGTATTGGTTCTGCGATTCATACGCAGAGATAGCAAAACGCGTGGGAATCTCTGAAAAGAACGTGTCGGTCAGACTTACGCGTATAAGGCAGCAACTAAAAGGTTATTTAGTTAAAAGAGGGATGCTGGTGTAAAAACTAAACAGTTTTATTGTTATTGATATTATTATTTATGGTGTCATTTGTAAAGTGGAAAAATGGAGATTAGCATGAGAAAAGGTTGCTGTTCATGCCATATAGGCTGTGGATGGCAACGAGGATAGGGGAGAGGTATCATATGAACATAAAAGAATTTTCAGAAGCGATGGGCGAAATTGACTATAGGTATGTTGATAAAGCCATAAATTATCGTCATAAAAGAAACCGATACATTTTGCCGTTAGCGGCGAGTTTAGCGGTTTTTGTATTATGCGGGTTTGCCTATTCGGCATATGTTTATTGGGGAGTAGGCGATGCCGGGAAAATCGGTTATAATGAACTTACAAAACCGTTTAGAACGTTGTCAAGCGAACAGCAGATAATTGAAGATGATGAGATTTTTATTGAAAAAAGCAGCCTTATAAATGATTACAAAAATGTTTATGCAAGCGATTCCATATGCGTCGTGGCGGATAATGATATAATCCCTTCGATATATTTCAGCCCGAATTATATGGTTATTTTTACAAAAGAAGGTGAAGATGGCTGGAAATTAAACGCAAGCGAAGAACTTATGATTAATTTTTCCCTAAATCATGCACAATCGCTTGAACTGGAAATCGGTTATATTTTGAATGGAGAGTATCATGAATTGTCTTTAACCAAGGGCTATGATTTCAACGCAACATTGACTGCGACAGAAGAAGGAGAATATTATTTTTGCATTACCAATCATTCCAGTGAAAATGCCATAATAGAAGATGGAGAGATTGATATGATAAAAGGACAATAAATAGAAGGAAATGATTTTTCAACGGATGAGTGACACGCAAAAACCAGTTATGCCTATTCAACCCCCGGTTGAATTCCCCCCACAAACTCAAATAGTCGGTTATTGCCCATGTCTGCAAAGAAAGCTATTATAAAGTCAAAAACGGAGGTATTCTAATGCTAGACAATGCTAAAGTCGGTAATTTTATAATGGAAAAGCGGAAGGCGGTCGGACTTACACAGCAGCAGCTTGCGGATAAGCTGAATGTTTCTTTTCAGGCAATATCAAAGTGGGAGAATGGGACTACATACCCGAATATTGAAATCTTGAGGGACTTGGCGGTTATATTGGAAGTATCCGTAGATGAGATTTTAGCGGGGAGTGAAAAAGATGCAGAAGGTTTATCATACAGCAAGGCTGGGATTGACATTGCCTATACCGATACGATTAAGAAAGAAATGGCAAAGCATCTGGAAACAGACGATAAGCGTGTTTTAAACGGTTTGGGACCATTTGCATCTTTATACGATATTAAATATCCGGAAATTGGGAATCCCGTGCTGGTATTAAAGTCGGAAGAACCGGGTTCAAAGCAGAAACTTGCGATGGAGTACGGATATACGGAGTCGATTTGTCATGACATGATTAACCATTTGGTGAACGATATAGCTGTTATGGGCGCAAAGCCTTTAGTGGTACTTGATACGATTGTGTGCGGCAATGCCGAGAAAGACACGATAAAGACATTGGTAAAAGGGATTTCAGATGCTTGCAGGGAAAATGAATGTTCACTGGTCGGCGGAGAAACTTCCATACAGCCGTTGGTTGTAGAGGCGGGAGTCTATGTCCTGACGTCCAGTATTGCCGGAATTGTGGAAAAATCAAAAATAATTGACGGAGCGCAGATTGAAGAAGGCGATGCGGTTTTGGCAGCCGCGTCCAACGGCCTGCACACAAATGGTTACTCGCTGGTGCGGCTCTTGATGGATAAAATGCCGCAGATAAAACTAGATAAAATAGATGGGCTGACATTCATAGAGCAGATTATGAAACCGCATACGCCGTATTATAGGGCAATCAAAGGCTTATTGGCAAAAGGCGTCATACATGGAATGGCTCATATTACGGGCGGCGGAATAGAGGGCAATCTCGGCAGAGTCATTCCTGACGGCTTAAGCGCAGTAATTGATTTATCCAAGCTTAAGATATTAAGCATATTCAAGTATATCCGTAACAGCGGAAACATCAGCGACGAGGAAATGCTGCGGACTTTTAACTGCGGCGCAGGCTTAAGTATCGTCACGGCGCAGAAGGATAAAGATATAGTGATGAAACATATTAACCATTTCTACGACTGTTATGAAATCGGCAGGATAGAAAAAGGCGATAATAAAGTGGTTTTTGAGAAACGGCTGGATTGGCTGTAGGCTGGATAAAAAGGCATAGTTAATATCGCTTAAAGCATTAAACCGCTGATTAAAACTCCAAAACTTCATTTTATTCAGCGGTCAGCCTACAAAAATAAAGGTTGACCGCTGAATAAAATGAGTTTATTATGTATATAATAACACAGAGCGGGGTATTAATAATTATGATAGGCAGAGAAAAAGAACAGCGTGAACTTAATAAGTTATATAATAGTAATAAACCTGAACTTGTGGCAATCTATGGGAGACGCCGAATCGGAAAGACATATTTGGTAGATGAAACTTTTAAAGGGCATATTACATTTAGACACGCAGGACTTTTTCCAGCGGACGATAATAAGAACGGAATGTTAAAAGCACAGCTTGAACATTTCTATTATTCCCTTCTGATTCAGGGTATGGAAAAGAGCAAAAGGCCTGCAAATTGGCTGGAAGCATTTTATATGCTTGAACAATTTCTGGATAAAACTAATGACGGAAGCAGGCAAGTGGTTTTTTTAGACGAGCTTCCGTGGCTTGATACGCCCAGATCGGGATTTATGACTGCTTTTGAGGGCTTTTGGAACACATGGGGCTGTCATAGAAGTAATTTAATGGTTGTAGTATGCGGCAGCGCAAATTCATGGATACTTGATAATTTAATTAATAATCATGGGGGTTTGTATAACAGGGTTACTTACGAGATTAAACTTGCTCCATTCACTTTAAATGAATGTGAGCAGTTCTACAAGGATAATAACATCAGGCTTTCAAGGTATGATATTGCACAAAGCTATATGATTCTTGGCGGAATCCCTTTTTATATGGGATATTTTCAGAGCGGAATGAGTTTGGCGCAAAATATAGATAATATATTTTTTTCAACGCAGGGAAAGCTGAAAGACGAATATAACAGGCTGTTCGCTTCGATTTTTAGTACGCCGGAGTTAATGAAAAAAATTGTTAATCTGTTATACACAAGAAATGCGGGATACACCCGGAGCGAGATAGTAAATAAAACCAAGATTAATGACGGCGGAACTTTATCAAAAAGCCTTAACGCGCTAATTGCCAGTGATTTTGTCGTCAAGTATATTCCGTTTGGCAGAGGAAAAAAAGAGCATTATAAGCTGGTTGATCCGTTTTGCATGTTTTACCTTCATTTTGTAGATAAGAATGAGAGGATTGAGGATAATTTCTGGCAGCAGAATGTATCGTCACAAAAGATTGCAAGCTGGCGGGGATATGCGTATGAGCAGGTCTGCTTTAATCATATATTGCAGATAAAGAAAGCGCTCGGAATAAGCGGCGTTATAACAAGACATTCCGCGTGGTCTAAACGGAGCGATGATACGGAAGGGACGCAGATTGATTTAATAATATCCCGCGACGATAACGTTGTAAATATGTGCGAAATTAAGTATTATGGAACGGAGTTTGCTGTTGATAAAAATTACTATCAGGTATTACTGAACAGGCAGAGCCTTCTGTCGCAGGAGATACCGCCCAAGGCTTCTATTCATAATACATTGATAACTACATTTGGTCTGGCTTATAATGAATATAGCGGGATATTTTCAAATGTGCTGACGCTGGACGATTTATTTGCAGACTAAAATTTAAAAAGGAGCAACCCCACATATGAAAATACTATACGGAACTGGAAACCCGGCTAAACTTGCCTCTATGAAGAAACGGCTTGAAAAACTTGATATAGAGTTAATATGTCTGAATGATATGCGGGAGAATGGATTTAAGATACCCGATGTGCCTGAGAGCGGCAGCAGCCCGCTTGAAAATGCAAGGCAGAAAGCAAAGGCGTATTACGCGGCATTTCATATTCCGGTATTTTCCTGCGACTCAGGGCTGTATTTTGATAATGTGCCTGATGAAGTCCAGCCGGGAGTGCATGTGCGCAATGTGAACGGAAAATGCCTGTCGGACGAAGAAATGATAGAATACTATGCAGGCTTGGTGAAAAAGTACGGTAAGCTTATGGCAAGATATAAGAATGCAATCTGTCTCGTAGTGGATAAGGAGCATATTTATGAGGCAATGGAGCCGTCAATGGAAAGCGAGAAATTTATAATTACGGATATTCCGCACAGCGCGGTAAGGCGGAAGGGATTTCCGCTCGATAGCATGTCCATTGATATAAAAACCAATAAATATTACTATGACTTGGAAGATGAGAGATTGGAGCAGGTCGCGGTTGAAGACGGATTTTTGCTGTTTTTTCAAAAGATAGGCGATATATTACATTGGTGAGAACCTCAAGTCCAGCCGCCGTCCATTGTAATAATCTGGCCTGTCAGATAGTCGGGGGCATATAGGAGGCTTCGTACCATCTGTGCCGCTTCCGCGGGCTGACCGATTCTGTCGCAGGGAATTTCCTGACGCAGGGCTTCCATTTCTTCATCTGAAAAGCCGCGGTTCATGTCTGTATCTATGACTCCGCACGCGATTGCATTGACCTGTATCCGGCTGGGCGCAAGTTCTTTTGCCAATGCTTTGGTGAAGCTGTTCACAGCGCCTTTTGAGGCAGAATAAGCCACTTCCATTGACGCGCCGGTATTTCCCCATACGGAAGAAATATTTATAATCTTACCACTGTGTTTATGCAGCATAAGCGGAATGGCAAGGCGGCATATATAAAAGATGGAATCCAGATTAGCGGACATAATTTTCTGCCAGTCTTTCGCAGACATTTCGCTTAAGAGTCCGACATATGCCAGTCCTGCGTTATTTATCAGGACGTCAAGCTCATGTATCCCATCAAACATCTTCTGCACATCGTTCTCATTACCCATATCGCCGATAAAGGGCGTACATGAAACGCCGTATTTTGCCGAAAGTTCGGCAGCATATGAGAAAAGCGTGTCTTTTGAATTAATACAGCTTAGATGTAAATTATAACCTTCGGCAGCCAGCATTTCAGCAATGGATTTTCCTATTCCGCGTGAAGCGCCTGTGACTAAAGCATATTTAGACATATGATGGATATACTCCTTTCGTAACGTAGATTTTGACAAAGTACATGTTAAGAATTATACTACAAGTATTCAGGAAAAGGAAGGATTACTATATGTATGATGTAATTATTATCGGCTCCGGTCCGGCGGGGCTTTCAGCGGCTGTATATGGAAAAAGGGCAGGGCTTGACGTGCTTGTGTTAGAGCTAAACCCCATGAGTGGCGGTCAGGTTTTAAATACTTATGAAGTTGACAATTATCTCGGAATGCCAATGATGAACGGATTCGATATGGGAATGAAATTCAGGCAGCATGCAGATGACATGGGTGCCATATTTGAAAACGCGCAAGTGGTTGGGATTGAAGAACATGACAATTATAAAACTGTCATTGCGAAGGACGGCAGCGCGGATAAATCCTATGCGGCAAAAACCGTGGTTCTTGCCGCTGGCGCGTCTCATGCGGAGCTAAATGTTGCAGGAGAGAAAGAGCTGAAAGGCAAGGGCGTATCATACTGCGCTACCTGCGACGGAGCTTTTTACAGAAATAAGAGTGTGGCAGTTGTAGGCGGCGGTGATGTGGCTGTGGAAGATGCAATTTTTTTAGCAAGGCTTTGCGAAAAAGTGCTTTTAATACACCGGCGCGACAGTTTGCGTGCGGCTAAATCTTTGCAGAACAGACTGTTTCAATGCGAAAATGTGGAAATAATCTGGGACAGCGTAGTGGAAGAAATCTGCGGCCAGGAACAGGTAGACGGCGTAAAGGTGCGCAATCTTAAGTCGGACAGCACGGACGATATAGCTGTAGACGGCGTATTTATTGCAGTCGGGCTTAAGCCTAATACGGAAATATTTAAGAATATCGTACCATGCGATGAACGGGGATACTGTCTGGCAGGGGAAGACTGCGTAACTAAGACGCCCGGTATTTTTGCCGCAGGAGACATAAGAACCAAGAATCTGCGTCAGATTATAACGGCGGCTGCGGACGGCGCCAACGCTATATCGAGCGTTGAGAAGTATTTACTGTCATTGTGACGATATTACCTCTGCCACAGTTCAGCCCGGCAGCGTAGACGCCTATGTTTCCCCGAAGCAGTCCTTGAAAAACGCCGGTACTTAGTGAAAAAGCCGCTTTATAGCTTTTGAACTTAGTACCGCTGCGATTTTTCAAGGAGCGAGAGCGTGCTGCAAGGGAAAACATAGGCGTCTACGCTGCCGGGCTGAACTGTGGCTTTTTTGTAATATTTCCACGATTTATATATTTTGCACAAGAAATAGTAAATTTTTAAGAAGTTTTAGTCACATGATGTAGTTGACACAGACCTCTATTAATGGTAATATTATTTCAAAGATGTTACAACTTTGTAACAATTTGAAACGAATTTGACCAATTTGGAGGTTTTTATGATAATAAAAAGAACAAAAATTGCAGTCTGTGCAATGGCAGCGGTAGTTGCATTTTCAGGAATAAGCATAACGGTTGATGCCTCAGGAGACTTAAACTCCGTACTGCCCTCGGCAGGAATCAACTATTATTTGGCGCCCGATGATAAATCGACTTCTCTTTCTGATATAAAGGAAGACGTCGAGAGGGCTAACAGCAGCAGCCTTACCGCGTCTACGGCGGAAACGGGCGTTCAGGGACAGGAAGAGATTCCAGTTGACGGCAGCGCAAGCGACGACTCGCAGCCGAAGATATCTAATAAAAAAATCGAAGATATAATTGTTTTCAGTGAAGGCTATACAGAGGACTTGAAGGAAGCTTCCAATTCCAAGAAGTACAGCGACGAGGAAGAAGGCTTTAAAAATCTTGTTATTGCGCAGGTAAACAGCTATGTTAATGTCAGGGATATCCCCAGCGAAGAAGGCAACATAGTAGGTAAGCTTTATAATAAATCGGTAGGAACATTCATTGAAGAGGTGGACGGCTGGTATAAAATCAGTTCCGGTTCCGTAGAAGGTTATGTTAAAGGAGAATACTGCGTAACAGGCGAAGACGCCGTAGAACTGGCTAAGGAAGTCGGCACTCGAATCGCGACGGTTACAACCACTACGTTGTACGTCCGTGAGGAACCCAGTATTGAATCGGCAAGGCTTGGTGCGGTGGCGATTGGCGACCAGCTTATTGTTATGGAGGAATTAGACGGCTGGCTGGGAGTAGATATAGAGGAAGGCAACGGTTTTGTATCGGCTGATTATGTAACTTTATCCACAGAATTTGTTAAGGCTGAATCTGTAGAAGAAGAGAAGGCAAGACTTGCTAAAGAAAAAGAAGCAAGAAAAGCGGCTCAGGATGCAGCAGCTAAGAAAGCGGCTCAGGATGCGGCAAGTTCATCTTCGTCGTCTTCATCATCAAGCAGTAGTTCTTCCCAGAGTCCTGTTACTTATGCCGTATCCGGTGGAAGTGAAGCAGGTCAGGCGGTTGCAAACTATGCGCTTCAGTTTGTCGGCAACCCGTATGTTTACGGCGGAAGCAGTCTGACAAACGGCACTGACTGTTCGGGATTTGTTATGAGTGTATACAAGAACTTCGGCGTAAGCCTGCCTCATTCTTCAGCGGCAGACAGAAGCGTGGGAGCGACAGTAGATGGATTGGAAAATGCACAGCCCGGTGATATTATATGCTACTCAGGACATGTGGCGCTTTATATAGGCAACGGACAGATTGTGCATGCATCTACAAGCAAAACAGGCATAATAGTATCAAATGCTTCATATCGTTCCATTCTTTCTATAAGAAGAATTTTCTAACATTGCAACCTATAGGAAGAATATGGTATAATGTCCGTATAGCAATGAGCAGTGCCAAAATCGCTAATGACGGATTGGCTGCTTGCAGCCATATCAGGCATTTGCGGTTTTGATAGGGCGGTGCTAAGCGCCAGTGGCGCTTGTCCAGCACGGACCGAAGCGGAGCGTAGATGCCCGCGAATGAGGAAAATCAAAGATTTTCCGAATGTGCACTGCATATAGCGGCATTACATGACAAAATGAAAGGAACGATTGACTATGAAATTTGTGATTGTTGGAAAGAATATTGACGTAACGGAAGGATTAAGGACAGCGGTAGAGGATAAAATCGGCAAGCTGGAGAAGTATTTTTCAGAAGAAGCGGAAGTACATGTTACATTGAGCGTGGAGAAAGACAGGCAGAAGATAGAGGTTACAATTCCCGTGAAGGGCAACATCATCCGCTCGGAGCAGGTCAGCAGTGATATGTATGTTTCGATTGATTTAGTAGAAGAAATCATAGAGAGGCAGTTAAAAAAATACAAGACTAAACTTACGGACAGGCAGCAGTCGGCGGGATTCTTTAAGCAGGAATATATTGATAAAGATTTTATGGACGAAGAGGACGTACAGATTATCCGTACCAAGAAATTCGACATTAAGCCGATGTATCCCGAAGACGCATGCGTGCAGATGGAACTGCTTGGACATAACTTTTTCGTATTCTGCAATGCGGAGACGAATCAGGTCAATGTGGTATATAAGAGAAAAGGAAATACCTATGGTCTGATTGAACCGGAAGAATAAATAGTGAACCTGTGGGCTGACATAACCCGCAGGTTTTTTTCATATATAAAGTTTAAAGACTTACATTCTTTAATCCGCAAGTTTGCGTCACGTTGATAGCAGCTTGACATAAACCCGCGGACTGAGAAAGGAATGGGTTTATATATGAAAAAAATAAGATGGGGCATCAGTCTCGAATTGGTTTTGCTTGCAGCTACAGTGTGCATGATTATTGTAAAAGACATACGCTTAAATGGCAATGAAAAAACGCTGCCTGTGCAGGAAGAGATGAGCGAAGGGAGAGAGGCGGTAGAAGTATCGTCGGACGGAAGTTATATAAAGTGGGTGGATTTTAACGTCACGTGCGAGGCAATGAGCGCAGCCTATGAGCTTGATGTGGATACATATAATGATGAAATACATCTTAACTGGATAGAGCTGCTTGCATATGTGGGAACGCTAAACGGCGGTAAATTTGATAAAAAGAGCGTCTCTAAAATACAAAAAACGGCGGAAAAACTTAAACTCGGCGAGACGACGATGGAAGAACTGACAAAAGATATGGAGTATTACGATTATTATAAGGAAGCCTATGAAACTGTGCTTGGGGGAATGGTCGGTGAATTTTCCATAGAAACGCCCAAGGGCGAAACAGGGGAGAAAGAGTGGAAGGAATATTACGGGCTCAAGGCTTTTTCACCTATTGCCAAAGGCTTTGACTACAGCCACTATGATGATTTCGGCTCTTCCAGAAGCTACGGTTATGCCAGACCGCATCTGGGGCATGACATGATGGGGCAGATAGGCACGCCGATTATCGCGATAGAATCCGGATATGTGGAAGCCCTCGGCTGGAATCAGTACGGCGGCTGGCGCATAGGCATACGCAGCTTCGACGGCAAACGCTACTATTATTATGCGCATTTAAGACAAAATTTTCCTTATAATAAGGAACTGGAAGAGGGCAGTATAGTGACGGCGGGAGACGTTATAGGCTATATGGGGCATACCGGATACAGTACCACGGAGAATGTGAACAATATAGAAGTAGTGCATCTGCACTGGGGATTAGAGCTTATTTTCGACGAGTCACAAAAGGACAGCAATAACGAAATCTGGATAGACTGCTATGAACTGACTAAGTTTCTCTACCGCAACCGCAGCGAGACGGCGAAGAATACAGAGACAAAGGAGTGGAAAAGAATCTATAATATGAAAGACCCGGCTGTGGAAGAAGCGTTAAAAGAGCAGTAGTTAAAGTCATTGCAAAAAACAAGCCTCTATGATACAATAGGAGCGATGGACAATGGTGGAATATAGGTGACTGTGAAGGGACTGAACAGTTGCGAATATAGTAGTCATTGCAGATACTAAACAATAATTTTATTATTACACTAAATGGAGGAGAAGGATATGTCTAAAAAAGTAGTTTTGGCAGGCGCATGTCGTACTGCAATCGGAACAATGGGCGGTGCACTCAGTACAACTCCGGCACCGGTTCTTGGCTCTATTGTTATTAAGGAAGCATTAAGCAGGGCGGGCGTTCCCGCAGAGGCAGTAGACCATGTATATATGGGGTGTGTTATTCAGGCAGGTTTAGGACAAAACGTAGCGCGTCAATCGTCTATTAAAGCAGGGCTGCCGATTACGACGCCGGCTGTTACCGTCAATGTTGTATGCGGTTCGGGACTTAACTGCGTCAATATGGCTGCCCAGATGATTATTGCGGGAGACGCAGATGTAGTGGTTGCAGGCGGTATGGAAAATATGTCCATGGCTCCTTATGCAGCTATGCAGGGACGTTACGGTTATAGGATGAATAATGCGACGCTTGTTGATACCATGGTAAACGATGCGTTATGGGACGCTTTTAATAATTATCATATGGGAATTACTGCTGAAAATGTGGCTGAGAAATATGGACTCACAAGAGAGCAGTTAGACGAATTTGCAGCATGGTCACAGCAGAAATGTGAGAAGGCTCAGAAGGAAGGCAGATTCAAAGACGAAATCGTGCCGGTAGAAGTAAAGAAGAAAAAAGAAACGGTTATTGTAGATACAGACGAAGGCCCTCGTGCAGGCGTGACTGTAGAGAGCATTTCCAAACTCCGCCCCGCATTCAAGCAGGACGGCGGTATCGTTACCGCAGCTAACTCTTCGGGTATTAACGATGGCGCGGCGGCAATCGTCGTTATGAGCGAGGAAAAAGCCAAAGAATTAGGCGTTAAACCTATGGCGACATTCGTAGCGGGCGCACTCGGCGGCGTAGACCCTTCCATTATGGGCGTAGGGCCTGTTCCGGCTACTAAAAAAGCAATGGCTAAGGCAGGCATGAAGATTGAAGACTTTGATTTGATTGAGGCTAATGAAGCGTTTGCGGCACAGTCACTTGCGGTTCAGAAGGATTTAGGCTTCAGCAACGACGTACTTAACGTAAACGGCGGAGCAATCGCACTCGGACACCCTGTAGGAGCATCAGGCTGCCGTATCCTTGTAACCCTGCTTCATGAGATGGAGAAGCGCGATGCTAAGAAAGGTCTGGCAACCTTATGTATCGGCGGCGGCATGGGCTGCGCTACAATCGTAGAAAGAGACTAAGTTATTGATAACTTATAGAAGGAGATAATCACATGGAATTTGTATTATATGAAGTAAAAGGACAGGTGGGCGTTATCACCATCAGCCGTGAAAAAGCCCTCAACGCTTTAAATTCCGCTGTCCTTGAAGAATTGGACAAGACATTGGATTCAGTTGATTTGGATAATGTAAGATGCCTTATTTTAACAGGCGCAGGAGAGAAGTCTTTCGTAGCAGGAGCGGATATTGGAGAAATGAGTACGCTGACTAAGGCTGAGGGAGAGGCTTTTGGCAAGAAGGGAAATGACGTATTCCGTAAATTAGAAACTTTCCCGATTCCGGTTATCGCTGCGGTAAACGGTTTTGCACTTGGCGGCGGCTGCGAGATTTCCATGAGCTGCGATATCAGGATTTGTTCAGAGAACGCAGTATTCGGACAGCCCGAAGTCGGTCTGGGCATTACCCCCGGGTTTGGCGGTACACAGAGGCTGGCAAGGCTGGTTGGTCCGGGCATGGCAAAGCAGATGATTTATACGGCAAGAAACATTAAAGCTGACGAGGCGTTAAGAATCGGTCTTGTAAATGCGGTATATCCTCAGGAAGAGCTGATGGCGGCAGCAGAGAAGATGGCGTCCGGCATCGCAAAAAATGCGCCGATTGCCGTCCGTAACTGCAAGAAAGCAATTAACGACGGTCTTGAGGTTGACATGGACAAGGCGATTGTCGTTGAGGAGAAACTGTTTGGCGACTGCTTTGAAACAGAAGACCAGAAATACGGCATGGCATTCTTCTTGGACAAGAATAAAGAAAAAGTAAAAGAGCCTTTCAAGAACTGTTAAGGCACAACATACAAATATAAAATTTAGGAGGTTTTACGATGAAAGTAGGTATTATCGGCGCCGGCACAATGGGTTCAGGTATTGCTCAGGCTTTTGCCCAGACGGAAGGGTATGAAGTATTCTTATGCGATATCAATGAAGAATTTGCTGCAAACGGTAAAAACAAAATTGCAAAAGGATTTGAGAAGCGTATTGCAAAAGGGAAAATGGCACAGGAAGATGCAGACAAGGTTCTTGCCAAGATAACGACAGGCGTAAAGACTATCTGTACGGACTGCGACCTGATTGTAGAAGCGGCTTTGGAAGTAATGGATATTAAGAAACAGACCTTCAAAGAGCTGCAGGATATATGCAAGGCTGATTGTATTTTTGCAACCAATACATCATCTCTTTCCATTACGGAAATCGGTGCAGGAATTGACAGACCTGTCATTGGTATGCACTTCTTCAATCCCGCTCCGGTCATGAAGCTGGTTGAAATTATCCGTGGTGAGAATACCACAGACGAAGTATTTAATAAAGTTAAAGCGATTGCGGAAGAAATCGGCAAGACTCCCGTTGAGGTAAATGAGGCTGCAGGATTCGTTGTCAACAGGATTCTTATCCCGATGATTAACGAAGGCATATGCGTATTGGAAGCAGGCGTTGCAAGCGTTGAAGATATTGACGCGGCAATGAGGCTTGGCGCAAACCACCCGATGGGACCGCTGCAGCTTGGTGATTATGTAGGTCTGGATATCGTGCTGGCAATTATGGAAGTTATCTATGCAGAGACAGGCGATTCCAAATACCGTCCGGCTCCGCTTCTTAGAAAGATGGTACGCGCGGGCAAGTTAGGCTGCAAGACCGGAAAAGGATTTTACGACTATAGTAAATAATAATGGAGGAATAGAAAATCATGGATTTTACTTTAAGCAAAGAGCATGAAATGGCGAGAACTCTTTTCAAAGACTTCGCTGAAAATGAAGCAAAACCTCTCGCACAGGAGATTGATGAAAACCATCGTTTTCCGCGGGAGACTGTTGACAAAATGGCAAAATTAGGTTTCCTTGGAATCCCGATTCCGAAGGAGTACGGCGGACAGGGCTGCGACCCGCTGACATATGTTATGTGTGTTGAGGAGCTTTCTAAAGTCTGCGGCACAACAGGAGTTATCGTATCTGCACATACTTCACTCTGCTGCGATCCGATTCAGACATACGGCACGGAAGAGCAGAAACAGAAATATCTGATTCCGCTTGCTAAAGGCGAGAAGTTGGGCGCATTCGGGCTTACAGAGCCGGGAGCAGGAACAGACGCGCAGGGACAGCAGACCAAGGCTGTGCTTGACGGCGACGAGTGGGTATTGAACGGCTCCAAATGTTTCATTACCAATGGTAAGGAAGCTGACGTATACATTATAATCGCTATTACGGGAACTGTTGAGAAACGCGGTAAGACAAGCAAAGAAATATCTGCGTTTATCGTAGAGAAGGGAACGCCCGGCTTTACTTTTGGAACTAAAGAAAATAAGATGGGTATCTGCGGTTCTTCTACTTATGAATTGATTTTCACAGACTGTCGTATCCCGAAGGACAACTTATTAGGCCAGAAGGGAAAAGGCTTCAACATAGCAATGCACACGCTTGACGGCGGACGTATCGGTATCGCTGCACAGGCATTAGGTCTTGCTGAGGGTGCTCTTGAGACAACTATCTCATATGTGCAGGAGAGAAAGCAGTTCGGCAGGTCTATCAGCGCATTCCAGAATACACAGTTCCAGCTTGCAGATATGGCTACTAAGGTTGAGGCGGCTAAGATGCTTGTGTATAAGGCGGCAATGAAGAAGGGTGAATACGCAAAGAATCCTAAGCTTTCATATTCCGTAGAAGCAGCTATGGCTAAACTCTATGCGGCGGAAGTTGCTATGGAAGTAACTACCAAAGCTGTTCAGCTGCACGGCGGTTACGGATACATCAGAGAATATGATGTAGAGCGTATGATGCGTGATGCGAAGATTACGGAAATTTATGAAGGAACCAGTGAAGTTCAGCGTATGGTTATTTCATCTAATCTTTTGAAATAAATAATCAAGAATAAGGTAAAATGCGAAAATGCTTCGCATTATCGCTTTTGAATTTAAGGTGTGCTAAAGCACACAAGAATAAGGTAAAGGAGATAAAATCGATGAAAATCGTTGTATGTATTAAGCAAGTACCCGATACAAAGGGCGGCGTAAAGTTCAACCCGGACGGTACATTAGACAGAGGCGCTATGCTTGCAATCATGAATCCCGATGATAAAGCCGGCTTAGAAGCAGCTCTTAGATTAAAAGACGAATACGGCGCAGAAGTTACGGTTGTAACAATGGGGCTTCCTAAAGCGGAAGAAGTGCTGCGCGAGGCTATGGCAATGGGCGCGGATAAAGGCATTCTGGTAACCGACAGGGTTCTGGGCGGTGCAGATACATGGGCTACTTCCACTACGATTGCAGGAGCAATCAGAAATCTTGAATATGATTTGATTATTACGGGACGTCAGGCTATCGACGGAGATACCGCACAGGTAGGACCGCAGATTTCAGAGCATCTTGACATTC
The DNA here is from genome assembly GCA_023664865.1 of Butyrivibrio sp. Taxonomy (GTDB): domain Bacteria; phylum Bacillota; class Clostridia; order Lachnospirales; family Lachnospiraceae; genus UBA3282. The sequence continues at coordinate 76,149 of JAMPEU010000001.1, forward strand.
CTGTCATTTCTTATGCACAGAACATTAAGATTGAGGGCGACAGCGTTGTCGTTGAACGTCAGTATGAAGACAGATATCATGTCGTAAAGGCAAAGATGCCTTGTCTTATAACGGCGCTTTCCGAATTAAACGAGCCTCGCTATATGACTCCGGGCGGAATCTTTGATGCGTATGCGCAAGAGATTACCGTATGGGGCAGAGCGGACTTAAAAGATGTAGAAGATTGCAACTTAGGATTAAACGGTTCCCCGACCAAGATTGCCAAAGCGTCTGATAAGGTAAGAAAAGGCGCAGGCGAGAAGGTTACTCTTGATACGGAAGAGTCGGTAAGCTATATTGTCGGCAAATTAAAAGAGAAACATGTAATCTAAGGTGAAAGGGAAGAGAGGTGAGTGTGATGAATTTAGAAGAATACAAGGGAGTATATGTCTTTGCGCAGCAGGTAGACAATGAAGTGAGCAGTATCGCATTTGAACTGCTTGGTAAAGCCAAAGACCTCGCAAAAGATTTGAATACAGATGTAACGGCAGTACTTATAGGTTCAGAAGTTGGAAACCTTGCAGATAAGCTTGCGGAGTACGGCGCTGATAAGGTTATTGTTGTAGATGATCCTGAATTGAAGGTATATAGGACAGAGCCTTATACACACGCTCTGGCGTCTGTAATTAATAAATATAAACCGGAGATCATGTTGGTTGGAGCAACCGCAATCGGAAGGGATTTAGGACCGAGGGTTTCCGCAAGAGTCGGCACAGGTCTGACAGCAGACTGTACGGTTCTGGAGATTGGCGATTTTCCGCTTCAGGCTATTCCGGGACAGGAGCAGAAGCACAATCAGTTATTGATGACTCGTCCTGCATTCGGCGGAAATACAATAGCTACAATCGCATGTCCGAATAACCGTCCTCAGATGGCTACGGTGCGTGCAGGCGTTATGCAGAAGATTGCGCCTGTTAAGGGAGCAAAAGCAGTGGTAGAGCAGTTCAATCCGGGCTTTACTCCTGATAATAAATATGTGGAAATTCTCGACGTAGTAAAGGCAGTTACCGATACCGTAGATATTATGGACGCTAAAATCCTCGTATCAGGCGGACGTGGCGTAGGCAGCCCTGAGAACTTCAAGATTCTTGAAGACTTGGCGGAAGTGCTTGGCGGTACTGTAAGCTGCTCGCGTGCGGTAGTTGATTCAGGCTGGAAACCGAAAGATTTACAGGTTGGACAGACCGGCAAGACCGTGCGTCCGAATGTATATTTTGCAATCGGCATCTCAGGGGCAATCCAGCACGTTGCAGGCATGGAAGAATCTGACATTATTGTCGCTATCAATAAAGACGCAGATGCGCCTATCTTTGATGTGGCTGACTACGGCATCGTAGGAGATTTGAATAAGATTGTTCCCAAGCTGACAGAAAGCCTTAAGGCGGAACTTGCGGCAAAATAATCATTAATTCAGGGATTGGATAAAGTAAAATAGAACAAGGATAGTGGGACTGTCGTTTTCATGGTTAGAATTCGTGAAGCGGCAGTTCTTTTTTGTTTACAGTTCGTTATAGACTGTGAATAGTGACGGGTTCATGTTACTTATATGCTTAATCAATCTTGAAAATAGTTTTCATTATGAAACCTATGGTTGATTTTATGAAAAAATTCGTCTATTGAATAAAACCAACGCTTTTGTTATGATACAACCAGAAAGAGAAAAAGGAGAAAGGAAGGTGTTTTCATGTCAAGTATATTAAGTGAACGAATTGCCGCGCTGCGTAAAGAGCGGGGGCTTACTCAGGAGCAGTTGGGGAAAATGGTAGGGGTGTCCTCACAGGCTGTCGGTAAATGGGAAAAAGGAGGCGCACCGGATATAGATTTACTACCTATTCTTTCTAAGCAGTTAGGAGTGAGCATTGATGCGCTCTTTGGAATGGAAGCTGGGGAACAGGAGAAAGAAAGAGTAGACGCGGTAGTTGGACGCTGGCTTAGGGGCTTTCCGAATGAAGAGCGTATGAATCAGTTCTGTCGTATGGTTTTGGCAGTTGTCAAATATTTTCTGCCCGATGGATACGATTTGCCCGAAATGGGCTATCTGGAAAGCTGCCAGCCGGAAGTGTCTAACGATTCGATAATGTACAGTAAGCTGCGGTATGGCGGTGGAATTTTGCTGGACGTACATGCGGAGGATATGAATTTTGTCACTCTCTGGCCTGAGCCGGAAGCGGGCTATGGCGCATGGCTTGCGTCAAAAGAAGAGTATAGGCAGTTGTTTGCATTATTGGCGAAGCCGGGCTGTCTTGAACTGTTGGAAGACTTATATAGTCGGAAAATCCGCTACTATGTGCCGGAAATGATGTCTAAACAATCCGGGCTTCCCATAGGACAGGTTCAGGAGCTGTTAGATGAGATGGTGGAATGTAATATTCTGCGGGTTTTAGAACTGGAATTGACAGAAGGGGAAGTCCGCGCCTATCAGCTTACGGAACCTTTGGCGTTTGTGCCGTTTTTGTACATGGCGCGTGCTTTGATACCGGGTGAAATGAGCTATATTTTACTATATGATAAGGATGTGCCTATATTCCGTAACAAAGCATGGAAGGAGAAGAAGCAAAATGCGAAAGAGCGATAAGTTAAATAATAAGGAAACAGAAATAAAAGAAATGGCGATGGAAAACAAAAAAATAAAAGAAGTAATAATGAAAAACACAGAAATAGAAAAAATAAGAGAAATAAATAATGGAATATATGTAGAAAATTTCAGTTTTGGGTACGGAGATAAGCCTATATTTCAAAATCTGTCATTACAGTTCAAGAAGGGCGGAAAATACGCATTCACAGGTTTCCGGCTGTGGAAAGTCTGCCTTGTTAAAACTTCTGTTAGGCTGGCTGGCAGAATATAGCGGAAGGATCGCTTTGATGGCAAAGACGTTAAAGACTTTAGTGCAGAACAGCTTCAACAACAAATGGGCTATATTGAACAGAATGTGTTCCTATTCAATTCTACGATTAGAGATAATGTTACATTAGGGGAGACTTTTGAGGACGGGCAGAAACATAAGGCTTTGTATAACAGTACCCTAATAGGAGACTTATCTTCGATGACCGAAGGCACCAGCGTACTTGATAAAGAAAATGCCGATATCGTGGAGAAGAGTCTTCTTGCCAATCCGAAGCTGACGTTGATTTTGGTAAGCCACCATCTTACTCCTGAAGGGAAGGAGCAGTTCACCCACGTGTACGATTTGCCGTCAGAGACGCTTGCGCCTGCAAATTAACCCACTCACCACAACCCCCGCTATGCCTATTAGCACTGTCAGAAACGCCATTCTGGAAAACCTTATCATGAAGCCTTCAAAGGTATCAAGATGATATAGCCAGGAGGCGTACTGCTGGGCGAGGGAAAGTCCGGTTATATCAAGGCATAGCAGCCAGCCGCAATTTTTGTTTTTCTTAACTATGCAGATAAAATGCCGGATTAAGAAAGCAAACTGGATAATAAAAGCTATGATAAACTGCGCTTCCAGAAAATGCCCGCACTGTGATACGTCCAGTCCAAACGGAATCACTCCGGTCGGGATTTTGCGCATAAAGTATAATAACATCGACGTAATGTATACGTCAGTCAGAAAAGAGACTGCGCCGGTAATGTATTCAGCCTTGCCGGGAGTCTTTTTATCCTTATAATCTATGCCGATAAGAAGCGTCATGAGTATGAATGTTATAAACAGCGCCAGATATGCTGTGTGCGATAAAAATACCGTATTTGTAAATGCGCAGAATCCGGTAACGGTCAAAAGCGCCATGAGCAGGCAGCAGACCACATTTTGATATTTCATCCTTCTTTTGAGCTTCTTTAAGCCATCCAACGACTTTTGCTCCAGCTTATCACCGATTAAGGCGTTGTCTTTGCATAGGGCAAACATTCGGCGACATTCGCTGCAGCCTTCCATATGCTCTTCCACGCAGAGCGTAGTCGCCTTAGAGCAGATTCCGTCGATATATGACGGAAGCAAATCTTTTATTATGTCACAATTAATCTTCTCCATAATGAACCTCCTTAATTAATGTCATTTTTGCCCGGAAAAAAGTAACCCGCGCATTGTTTTCGCTTATTTTAAGAATCTCTCCGATTTCTTTAAAAGAAAGCCCGCCAAGCACCCTAAGCTCCACGATTTTTCTTGTCTCTATAGGCAGCTTATAAAGCACGTTCCATACATCGGCAAGCTCAATTTTGGCAATAGCCTGCTGTTCCGTGTCATCGCTGGATTCATATTCATCGCTTAGCTCTTCCATTGCTATGCGCTTATCTTTTGTCCAATGCTGATATAATAAATGTTTGGCAATCTGACACAGCCAGGTAGACATTTTGCAGCTGCCGTCATAAGAATCAATGGATTCGATAGCCTTTAGGAATGTTTCCTGCATCAAATCTTCCGACAGCAGCGCATCGCCGCATCTTTTATACAAAAAGAAAAAAACAATCTGAGAATATTCCCTGTATAGTTCATCCATTCGTAAGCAACCCCGTTTCTACTCTATATATCGGATTTTTAGTATATTCGTTACAAACATTTTTATTTTCCTTTATCCCGTCATGTGATACAATCAATGTAATAGCCGCAAAAGAAAAACAAGCGACGCGAAGCGGCATTTGTTTTTCTTGCGGCATTAACGAGCAAATGTCCGATGAAATCGGACAGATAGCGCTGAAAGCGCGAATTTGCGAGTGAACATCACGACAAAAGAAAACCAAGCGACGCGAAAAGGCAGACATAACACCATGAATATGATAGAACTAACTGACATCACAAGTGCATACGGCAGGAAAAGAGTGTTAAACGGCGTTACGCTGTGCGGCGGGCGTGGAGAGTGCATCGGCATCGTGGGACCTAACGGCTGCGGCAAATCCACGCTGCTTTCCGTGATGGCGGGGATTCTGACGCCGCTGTCAGGAAGTATAAGTTATTATGGCAAAGACGCCCTTAAAAATCGGAGCGTTTTTACGAAAATGACAGGCTATGTGCCGCAGGAAAATCCGCTTATGCCGGAACTTAGCGTGTACGATAACCTGCGGCTGTGGTATACGGATAAGGCGGAGCTTAAGAAAGAATTAGAGCAGGGCTTTTTACAGATATTAGGGATTCCGGAATTTATTAAGATGCCTGTTTCCAAGCTTTCCGGTGGCATGAAAAAAAGAGTCAGTATAGGCATAGCCTTAGCAGGCATGCCGCCCGTTTTGATATTAGACGAGCCGAGCGCAGCGCTGGATTTAGTATGTAAGGAAGATATCAGGCGGTATTTAAAGCTTTATCTGGAAAGAAAAGGAACTGTGGTGATTACGACGCATGAAGAGAGGGAGCTGGAACTTTGCGACAGCCTGTATGTAATGAAGGGCGGGCGGCTTAAGGCGGTTGATAGGTCGCTGCGGGGCGAAACGTTGACGGCGATGTTTTAAATATTGGTAAGTTCAGGTAAAGTGAATAAAAACGTAGCTCCATGCCTGAAAAGCGGTAAGTCGCTCCTTATTTTATTCACTTTGCCTAAACTTTAAATTTTTAAGGAGGTATCAAAATGGAACAGTATGGAGAAATCAGGATTCCTGAGATTGAGGAAAAGCGCAATAGAAATAAAAAGACTGTGATTGCGGCTATAGCAGGCTGCATTGTTTCGGCAATAGTGTATATCGGCGCGGGAACATTAATTGTAAAGGCTTATAACTCAGACGAAAGGGTGCTTTACAGGGGCTTTAGCAATCTGGTAAAAGAAATGGGCGAGCAGCAGAAGCTTTTGGCAGATGCGGGAATGGCTTCGGGTGCAGACGGATTAGGGGCGTCAAAAACGGAAATATCGCTTAACTTAAGCGGTGACAACCTTCCGTTTACCATAGGCATAGACCAGTCCACCCTAAGGGATAGGAACGTACATAAACTGCAGTCCGAGATGGAACTCAGCATTATGAACTATACATTTATGGAATGTGATATATATGGTGATGATGAGCGGGTTGTTGTTTCGCTGCCTGATATATTTGAGCAAAATCTGGAGTTTTCACCGGAAAATATAGACAGGCAGTATAATAGGTCGCTGTTTGCAGAAATGTATGGCACTATTGATGAAACGGGAATTTCCATTGATTTCTTTTCGGAGCAGAAAAGCGATTTAATAAGCATTGAGGAGTTTAAAGAACTGTGGGAGGCAAAGAAACCTAATGAGCCTATACAAATCAGCAAGGTTAAAAGAACTGATAAACAGAGTGGATACAGTACATATCGCATTGTCATTCCTAAAGAGTGGATTATGTTTATGGAATCTGAAATTAGGGATTCCGTTATGGAAAAAAACGGCGTTACCGGCTTTGAGATTATGAATGACATTGCCCTGCTTATTGATATTGAGAAAAATAAGCGGATTACCATGATTTCTTTAGAAGAGCCGATGCAGTATTCTGTGGAGTATGAAGGCTATGTCGGAATTGCTAAGTTTGATGCAGATATCAGCTTTTTAGGAGAGAAGAGAAGCATTGACGATATGGAAATAAATATTGAAACAGAGATGTTGCTTGGGATGTTAAGCAGCGATGGGGAGAATGATGTATGGGAAGATATACTTCCGGAAGATGGAAAAGTGAATATGGGTATAACGGCAAAGTATGGTTATAATGAAAATGACGCAAGTGTCACTTTGGATTTAGATAATGTGCTAATATCGGTCGATGAGTTTGGTAGCATTAAGCTGACAGGTGAAATCACAGAGAAGCCGCTTAAGGAGAAAATCACGCAGCCCAAAGGCAAAACCATAAAGATATTTAAAATGACCGAAGAAGAATATGAGGATTTGGAAGAACAGCTTATGGATAGTTTGCTTGGACTTATGGGTTATTAGTTTGAAAGGGGCATGGATATTGTAGTGAAAAGCACTTTCATCTTATGGAAATTGGAACTTAAGCGCATGATAAAACTTATGCCGTCCATGCTGTTTGAAGCGTGTATGCTGCTGCTTATCCTGACGGCAGTTGCTTTTGGTGCGGGTAAGCTTCTCTATCAGGACTCGCCTCTAATCCGTATAAACATTGCGGTTATTGAAGAAGAGGAAAATCCGCTTACGGATATGGCAGTGAATTATATACAGGGCATGGAAAGCATTGCCGGGCATTGCAGCTTTAATATCGTAACGAAAGAAGAAGGCTTTAAGATGCTTAATGAGGGAAATGCCGCTGCCGTCTTATATCTGCCCGCAGGCATGATTGAAGGGATTATGAACGGCAGTAATGTGCCGGTACAGGTCTTTTTCCCTAAAAATGCGGGGATAGAGTCAGCGCTGCTTAAAGAACTGACAGATGCGGGGCTTAAGATGCTGCGGGTGGCGCAGGCGGAAATATACGGTATTTATGATACCGCAAAGGAATACGGCGTGCTTGGGGATATTTCCATGCTGGAAACCGACATAGACATGTATAATCTTGCCTTTGCGCTTGACAGATTGGCTCTTTATGAGATACGGCAGGTATCTGCTGCGGGGAGTCTTAACTTTGGACAGTATATGGCAGCATCGGGCGCGGTATTTTTTCTTATGCTTATGGGGATGGCGTGTTATCCGATAATGCAGCCCTACCCTGATGCGCTGCAAAGTCAGCTTAAGCGAAATGGGATAGGGATTTGGCAGCAGTGCTTTGGCAAATGGCTGTGCGGATTGTGCAGCATTACGATAAGCGGCATATTTTTCCTGCTGATTGCCAAGGCGGTATTGAAAGCGACTGACGGTTCTATGTTGCTGCCGTCCATGGAATTAGGGCAGATAGGAACCGCAGTTGTTATTCTTATATGTATTTCTACTTTTATATTTATGATATTTCAGATGGCGGCAAACGGGAGCGCGGCAATACTGGCGCTGTTCTTTATTTCCATGGTTATGCAGTATTTTTCAGGCGGTATCCTGCCGTCGGCATTCCTGCCTGCGGCGGTCTGGAATATCGGGAAGTTTCTGCCTGCCGCCTACCTGATTGAAGCCGCCGGAAGTATGTACACGGGTGTGGGCAGTTTTAGGGTGATAGGGATTTTGCTTGGCTTTACGGTAGTATTCGGGGCTGTGGCATATATAGCGGCGCATGGCGCGATGGCACATGCAGCGCGGGGAAGGAGCAGGGTATGAGAAGATATTTGGTCTGCTTTTCTCTGATGCTTAAGCGTATATTGAAGACGCCCGCTTTTATGTTTATGCTGCTTGTCATGCTTGGCGTGGCGGTGGCGGTTTCGTTGGCACAACGAGGCGAAGGGGCAGAAAACGTCGTCGGCATTTTGCTAGAGGAAGATAAAGCAGACGAAACGGATTTATCGGCGGTTTATGAGAAATGGGGGCAGGATTTTACAACTCAGGTTAATTCTGCAGAGGGCATATTGCAATTTCGGTTTTATGAGAGCAGAGCCCTGCTTATCCGGGCTGTGGAGAATGGGGAGGCTGACTGCGGCTTTGTAATTCCCTATGATTTATCTGATATGTTGGAGTTGGAAACATGGCACGGCGCGGTCACGGTATATGAATCATCATCATCCGCCCTGACGCAGATAGCAAAGGAGCGGGTTGCGGCGGCGATATTCACCCTCTATTCTGAAAAAAGTTATGTAAACTATATTAGAAATTCAGAAGCCTTTGCCGTAGCGCAGACGGGTATAGGCGAAGACATAGACAATAATGTGAATAATGACGAGGGCAATAATATAGAAGAGATAGTTGACTTTGCAAAAAACGCCTACGAGTCACATCTTATAGACGGAAGCACGTTTGATTTTGTATATAACAATGACAACGGTGTCATAAATGGCGTAGATGAGTCCAAATATGCAAGCATACAAAATGATGTAGACATACAAAATACCCAGACCTCGACAGAGACTACATTCAGACTTAGAGGCGTGCTTGCCGTCTGCATATTCATAAGCGGCATGTGCGGACTTTTGACAGACTGTAAGGACAGGAAGGAGAAACGGTTCTTACGGATTGCCCCGCCGTGGATAATCACGCTTGCCAATGTCTGGATACCGACGCTTTATACGTCCGCCATATCATATGCGGCGCTGCTTTTAACCGGACAGATGGGCGGCGGAGATTTGTTAAAGGAATTATTCCGACTTTTAATTTACCAATTCCTGATTGTGATATATTGTAGTATAATCAGATTAGCATTGAGAAAACAAGAAACGATAGCGGCGGCAATACCGATTTTGACACTCGCCTGCATAATATGCAGCCCCGTATGGATAAGGCTGTCAACCTACGTGCCGGTATTTAAGGTATTGGAGAAGTTATTTCCTGTCACTTACTACCTTATTCCATAGCGTGAGTTGTACAACGTGACTATTAAAGAATCTTATAAGCAAGAGGAGTATATACATGAAAAAAACCATAATGGACTATGAAACCGTAGCCCTCGACGATGAAAACGACTCACTGCTCATCATCGACCAGACCAAGCTGCCGGGAACGACAGAAATAATAAGCCTAAAGACAGGAGAAGAAATCTGGAACGCCATATACCTTTTGAAAGTGCGCGGCGCTCCGGCAATCGGCGTATCAGCGGCGTTTGGCATCTACCTTCTGACAAAAAGGGTTCAGACACAAGATTTTGATACGTTTTATCAAGAGTTCGCCAAACAAAAAGAGTACCTCAATTCTTCCAGGCCTACGGCGGTCAACTTGTCGTGGGCGCTAAACCGCATGGAGAAGGTATGTCTTGCGAACCGCGAAAAGCCTGTATCGGAAATCAAAGAGATTTTGAAGAATGAGGCAATTTCCATCAAAGAAGAAGACATCAAGGTCTGCCGCGCAATCGGCGAATACGGCTTAAGCCTGGTAAAACCGGGCGACGGCATACTGACGCACTGTAACGCGGGGCAGCTTGCAACATGCAAATATGGAACCGCTACCGCGCCGATTTATTTAGGGCAGGAAAGAGGCTATAACTTCCGTGTATTTGCCGACGAGACCAGGCCGCTGCTGCAGGGGGCAAGGCTGACGGCGTACGAACTTCACTCATCGGGCGTAGACGTGACGCTGATTTGCGATAATATGTCGGCAGCCGTTATGCGAAACGGCTGGGTAAACGCTGTCTTTGTCGGCTGCGACAGGGTGGCGGCTAACGGCGATACCGCCAATAAAATAGGAACGTCCGTTGTGGCGACGGTGGCGAAGCGGTATAATATACCGGTATATATCTGCGCCCCGACCTCCACGATTGATATGACGGCGCTAAGCGGTGCGGATATTAAGATAGAAGAAAGGCCGGCGCATGAAGTGACGGAAATGTGGTATAAAGAGCGGATGGCGCCTGAGGGGGTAAAAGTCTTTAATCCGGCGTTTGACATTACGGACAATGACCTGATTGCGGGCATAGTGACGGAATACGGGGTTGCGAGGGCGCCTTATACGCAGTCGCTTAAGGAGATATTCAGTAAGGGGGCGCAGCAGAATGAATGAAGAAGATATGATTGAGGAGATTATGAACCATCTGGATTCGGAGTCGGTAAACGGCGTGTACCGCATGAGCGTGCTTATGGACGAAAATTCTAAGAAGGATAAGAAAGTTTCTAAGCAATGCTGTAATATGTATGGCAGGCCGGCGGCGGAAACCGTAGGGCTTTTGGATATGTACACGGATATGAGTGCGGGAAAACCTGATAACGAGCGATAAGCATTTATGACGGAATAAATTATGTAAACTACACAATAACGCGAAAGGAGCAGAAAAATGTCGCAATTTGATTATGCAAAAATAAAAAATCCACGTATTTTTAAGGAAAATGTGCTTCCGGCACATTCTTCGCATGTCGTCTATAAGGATAAGGACGAACTTTTTGAAGGGAAAAGTTCGCTAAGGCAATCCCTAGACGGAGTCTGGAAGTTTTCCTATGCGGTAAATAAGGCTTCCGCTATAGAAGGATTTGAAAAGCCGGAATACGACTGTACTCCGTGGAATGACATAAGGGTGCCCGCGCATATTCAGATGGAAGGATACGATGTTCCGCAGTATGCCAACGTCCAATATCCGTGGGACGGCAGGGAAGAGACGGAGCTTGGCGTCACGCCCGAGCGGTTTAATCCGACGGCAAGCTATGTGAAATACTTTGAAGTGCCTGATAATATGAAGGGGCAGGAAATCCGCATTTCTTTTCAGGGAGTGGAGAGCGGAATGGCGCTCTGGCTAAACGGCAGTTATGTCGGTTACAGCGAGGACAGCTTTACGCCCTCGGATTTTGACCTTACGCCCTATTTAAAAGAAGGGGAGAATAAATTGGCAGTTCAGGTATATAAATGGACTTCGTCAAGCTGGTGCGAAGACCAGGACTTTTTCCGCTTTTCGGGAATATACCGCAGCGTATATTTATATGCCGTGCCATCGACATACTTAGAAGACGTCAGGATTAAGACTTTATTTGACGGGGATGATTTTACCAAGTCGGAGCTTGAGATACAGACTAAGACAATCGGCGGCGGCAGCCTCAAACTTAAATTAAAAGATGGAGAAGAAGTCTTATTTGAGCGCACAGTCGAACTTAAGGGCGGTAAGGAAACGGAACTTAAAACCATCAGTGAAAAAGTTCAAAACCCCATGCTTTGGAGCGCGGAGACGCCGTACCTTTATAAGCTTGAAATTGAGATAACAGGCGCGGACGGGCAAAACATCGGCTGCACGGAGCAGTATGTCGGTTTCCGTAAGTTTGAAATAAAGAACAACCGCATGTTAATCAATGGGAAAAGGATTGTCTTTAAGGGCGTCAACAGACATGAGTTCAGTTCGGTATCGGGTCGCCATGTTTCTAATGAGGAACTGGAACAGGACATCGTGACAATGAAACAGAACAATATCAATGCCATACGCACCTGCCACTATCCCGATGATGTTAAAATCTACGAGCTTTGCGATAAATACGGCATATATATGATAGCGGAGTGCAACATGGAGACACACGGCACATGGGGCGCATACTTAAGCGGATTTGCGGATGAGAACTATATTCTCCCGAATGACGATGAAAATTGGGAAGGAATGTTGCTTGACCGCGTTAATTCCTGCTACCAGCGGGATAAGAACCACCCCGCAATCCTTTTATGGTCCTGCGGAAACGAGTCCTACGGCGGAAAAGTCATCTACAGGATGTCAGAGCTTTTTAGGAAACTTGACGATACCAGGGCCGTACATTATGAAGGCATATGCAATGACAGAAGATATAACGATACTTCCGATGTGGAGAGCCGTATGTACCCTAAGGTATGGGAGATTGAGGAATATTTACAGACTCCCGATGCCAAGCCTTATGTATGCTGCGAGTATTCACATGCGATGGGCAACTCCTGCGGCGCGCTGCATAAATACACCAATCTGGCGGATAAGGAAAATTCCGGCTATCAGGGCGGCTTTATCTGGGATTATATCGACCAGTCCCTTTATAAAAAGGACAGATACGGCAGGGAATTTCAGGCATACGGCGGAGACTTTGCAGACCGTCCGTGCGATTACCAGTTCAGCGGTAACGGCATAGTCTACGGCGGAGACAGGAAACCTTCACCGAAGATGCAGGAAGTGAAATACGATTATCAGAACCTGACCGTATATATTAATGAGAAAAGTTTTGAAGTATGGAATAAGAACCTCTTTGTAAACGCGGATACTTTTGCGGCGAAGGCAATACTGTTAAGAAACGGCGTTAAAATTGAAGAAAAGGAACTTAACCTAAGCGTAGAGCCTGAGAGCAGGAAGGAATTTCCGATGCCGTTTGAAATTCCGCACCATGCAGGAGAATATGCGCTTACGGTATCCTTCCATTTAAAGAGCGACACGCTATGGGCGAAGGCAGGACATGAGGTTGCTTTCGGACAGGGCGTTGTTGCCGTGGTTAAAGAAAGTGGCGGTAAACTGCTGCCGAAAGAAACTGCGTCAACAGAAAGTATATCAGAAAGGTATATACCGAAGAATAATGCGCCGCTTACCATCATACACGGCAAGCATAACATCGGAGTCCGCGGCGCGGAGTTTGATGCGCTGTTTGCAAAGGGCAGCGGGCTTGTGTCCTACCGTTTTGCAGGAAAAGAGCTTATAGAGCGTATACCGCAGCCTAACTTCTGGCGCGCGCCGACCGACAATGACGAAGGCAACAATATGCCGGGCAGATATGCGCAGTGGAAGATTGCCAGCCTCTATCTTAAGATTAAAGGCGCGCCTACGGTTACGGAAGAAGGCGACTGCGTTGAAATTACGTATATTTATCATTTACAGACAACGCCTGACGCCGAATGTCAGCTGGCATACCGCGTGTACGGCGATGGTACGATTCAGGTTACGCTTTCTTATGAGCCGGTAAAGGAACTTGGAGATATGCCTGAATACGGCATGATGTTTATGTTCAACGCCGACTACAATCATGTGGAATGGTATGGAAACGGGCCGGAAGAGACATATGCAGACCGTATGGAGGGCGCGAAACTGGGCGTTTACCGCAACATGGTACAGGATAACATGGCAAAATACCTTGTTCCGCAGGAATGTGGCAATAAAACCGGAGTCCGTTATGCCAAAATCATGGACAGAAAAGGAAGGGGCGTTATCTTTGCGGGAAATGAGATGAATTTTTCCGCGCTGCCCTATACTCCGCACGAGCTTGAAAACGCAAGGCACAGCTATGAACTGCCTAAGACGCATTATACCGTCATCAGGGTTTCCAAAGGGCAGATGGGAGTCGGCGGCGACGACAGCTGGGGCGCGCTTGTGCATCCCGAATATCTGCTGGATATTTCGAAAAAAATGATTTTTACTTTTACATTTAAGGGAATATGAGGTATTCTATATTAAATACAATAATTAAATATGAGGGAGAGGAAACAAATGAGCAAAGTAACAAAGAACTATGAGCAGCTGGCGGCAGCGCTTGGATTCAGCCTGGACGCGGCAAGAAACATAATTTATGGACACAGGGCGGAATTTGAATTTATAATATACGCCCTTAATCCGTCATATCCGTATGCGCTTTCCATTACGACCAGCGCAAAATTTCCGGCAGGGCAGTTGTATAAAGATGATATCAAGCAGTATGTAAAAAGCGAGAAGGCGATTGTCAACCTACAGCAGGACGGCAGCCTTTTACAACTGTCGTTACAAAGCGCATCTAATCAGAATAAGCTGCGTGACAATGTCAATATCGCACTTAATTCTCTTATTGGCTTCATGAAAAGCAGAGGTTTTGTTCCCTGCTGTCAGTTCTGTGGGCAGCAGGCAGAGACGGCGGGCTATGTGAGCGGAGGCAGTTATATGCACTTATGCCCTGAATGCGCCGGCAAATTGCGCCGCGATATTACAGTGGTGACCCAGAAGAATAATGATAAGAAGGAAAACATTATCGGCGGCATCGTAGGAGCGCTGCTTGGTTCGGTTATCGGCGTTTTATGCATCCTGTTTTTCAGTCAGGTGCTGCAGAGGGTGGCGGCGGTATCAGGTATAATTATGGCGTTATGCACGGTCAAAGGATATGAGCTTATGGGCAGGAAGTTTACCAAAAAGGGCGCGGCAATCAGCATAATAGTGATACTTTTAATGACTTATACAGCTAACCGCATGGATTGGGCGATAGAAGTCATGAGAGTCTTTGAAGTGGATATATTTGACGCCTTTAATTCCGTACCGTCGATGCTCAGTATGAGGATTATAGACACGGATATATATATTTATAATGCGGTTCTGCTATATGCGTTTACCATAATCAGCGCAGTTTTTACAATTATAGGAGCCTTGAAGGAGCGTAAAGAGGAAGGACAGTTTTCACAGATTGGCATGTAGGGGCTTGAATTTTTGATGTTTTTGGAGTATAGTTTCAGTGATAATAATAAGGATGCCTGCAAGCATCGGAAATAAAAAGGGGGAAGCTTTATGGCAAAGCTCATTATAACGGTAGAGGGCGGAAAAATAACGCAGACTCTAAACTTTTTGGACAGGAACATCAAGGATAACAGGTACATCTACGACAACGGAAACGAGTCGGGCATTATGGACGAACCGGAGGAAATCTATGCGGATATCCCGGGCAGCCAGCGTATAGCTGAAAGCTATCACGATATTCTTGAGGCGGTTAATTTAGGGAAGACGCAGATTACGGATATCATGCGCAGCCTGAATGAATTGGAGGCTGAGATGGATTCATATGTAATTCCTGCGGATAATACGGAGCAGGAGCATGTAATTACATTAAACGGCAGGGATATGCAGAAACTTGCCGAAATACGCAAACCGCTTCCATTGGAGAATGATAAGCACATAGAAGAAACGTTGAAGATGCTTATACATGGAATCAGAATATAGAATCTACATAATTGAATATTATAATAAAGAAAAGCGCCAAATGACTGAAAAAGAGAGAGTACAACACACATTGTCATATGACGCTTTCTTATCTATATTATAAGCCTATAATAGAAATAAATCAATTATTCATTTTGCTTCCGCACTTAGGACAGACATCCCCTTCCGTGTAAACATGTCCACAACGGTAGCAGCACTTTACGTCATGCTTTTCTTTAGCCATATATTCCAGGTTTCTGGATTCGGGTTTCTCATGAATATAGCTTATAAAATCATTCAAAGTGTTTGCGAATGCGCCCCACTGTTCGCGTGCAATATTATTAGGAAGCTTTTCTTTGTTTCCGCCAAGATATTTCACATATATGCCCTTGCTGAAGAAACCTTTGTTTGCTTTTATTTCCGCAATATCAGCTATATTGATTCTGCCGGAATTAAGAAGCGAATGATAAAAAATATGGTCTGGCGTGATGACAAAGCCGTCCTTGCCGCTGTGGTTACGGGAAGCGTCGCAGACCATAAGGGGATACTCGTAATCGTCCCTTGGAACAGCATAGCTGTCTATGGCGGTCATCATAGCTTCACGGTACTCGCTGTCAGGATATTCATCTTCAGCGGTTTCCGCCTGAGACTGCGGTTTCCTAAGCTCTTCACGCGCGTCGTAGAAATACAGGCTGTCGCAGTCTGTCAGGTTTTCTTCGATGTCTTGCTTTAATTTGCGCATTAACTGTGAGCTTTCGTCGGTTTTGAGCTTGGTAAGACGCCTTTTGACCATCTCTAAAGCATCGACTTTGATTTCCGGAAGGAACATTCCTTCTTCAATCTGCGCATATACTTTCTGCCCATCCTCAAAAGAAAGGCTTACAATGCTTGGACAGATTTTATCAATCTGTTCTTCGTCCATTTCGCGAAGCTTATCATACAGTTTTTCCAGATAAGGCGCTTTGTTTTCTTCTTTGTAGTCCTTTGACTTTAATTCTTCATACAGATTCCACAACGCCGCCCTGTCTTTTTTGCCGCCGCGCTTCATCATGGCGGATATTTCTTCTATCTCCGCCATATTTGCCTTTTCTTCAAGCTGTTCATTATACGGAGTCAGGTCAACTCCTTTGTATTTGTCTATTTTTTCCAGATATACGGCTAACTGCTTTCTGTCCAGATGCAGCGGAATGTGCGCAATCAGGTCTCCGACTTCAACTGCGGCGCGTTCTGCTTTAATTTGTTCCAGCTTATTAAGAGCGTCTTGCTTGATATCATCCGGACAATTACGTTTCGACACCTCGTCCATGATTCTTTCAATCTCGGCATAGGTCTTATTCCTGCTTAACTCTATTTTTTGTTCCAGTATGACAGCCTGTGCCTTATTAAGATAGGTATCGATTTTGCCTAAATATTCGTCCTTCTCGCCGGGATAAAGTACTTCTTCACCCTCAATCTGGTTTCTTAAATCCGTAAGCTCTTTAAAGGAGAGATTTCCCAATACTCCCATGCGCGCAGCGTATTTAGCGTTTAGCTTGGTACGGAGCGTTTCCTTAACCGCTGACATATAGCTGCGTTCTTCCTCGGTTTCGGGATTTGCTTCTGTACGCGTTTCGTTCTTTCGCTCTAAATTCGCCAGAATTAACCTCAGCTCATCAGTAGTCTTGCCGGAAAGGAGCAGTATTTCCTGACGCATGGCAAGCTTTTCCTGTTCTTTTCTGATGCGTTCGGCTTCTTCTCTTTCCGCGCGTTCTTTTTCAGCCTTTTCCCGCTCAATTTTCTCACGTTCAATTCTTTCCTTTTCGGCCTTCTCCCGCTCGATTCTTTCCTGTTCACGGCGCTCTTTTTCAGCCTTCTCCTGTTCAAGCCTTTCCCGCTCTAAGCGTTCTTTTTCAGCCTTCTCTTTAGCGAGCCTTTCCTGTTTTTCCTCTTCCCACTTGAGCCTTTCAAGTTCCAGCTTTTCGCGTTCGATTCGTTCGCGTTCAAGCCTTTCCTGTTGCAGGCGTTCACGCTCAAGCCGCGCCTGCTCCTGACGTTCCCAGTCCGCGCGTTCCCATTCTAATTTCTCGCGCTCCAAACGTTCGCGTTCAGCTTGCAGGCGTTCCATTCGTTCACGCTCCCGCCGCTCGTATTCTTCTTTCTCGCGTTCGAGCCTTTCCTGTTCGGCTTTTTCCCATTCCAGCCGTTCGCGTTCCCGACGTTTTTGCTCAGCCTGCAGACGCTCAATTTTTTCATATTCCAGACGCTCCAGCTCAGACCTTTCCAACTCGGCTTTTTCTAATGCCTGCCTTTCCTGTTCAAGCCTTGCTTGCGTTTCTGCCTCTTTGGCAAGTCTTTCCTGTTCAGCTTTCTCGAATTCAAGTTCTGCTTGTTTTAATTGTTCATTAGCTATTCTTTCTTGTTCTGCCTGTGCCTGTGCGCGCGCTTCTTCTTCCAGCGCGAGTCGTTCCCGCTCCTGTTCTTCACGGATAGCCTGCGCTCGGTCGATATGCGTTTTCTTCCACGCTTCCTGAACGTTCACGGTTTCATACTCTCTGGCGCCGCCGTCCGCGCCTTCAGGAGCAGCGCCTTTGTTAAACTCATTTATATATGAAGAGTCAAACATGGAACCGCTGCCATTTGCACCGCCCCGTTCTGACTCAAATTCATTAAACTTATAGTTGGCGGTACGCTCTGCGGTTTCACCGAGGATAGAGAGATAGTCCTCGTATGCTGTGCGGTCTTCGCCGAACTTCAGGCTGTATACGTCGCCTTCCTGCAATAATCTCTTCGGGCGCGGCGTATAGAAGGAGTTACAGTTATGACAGGTATAAGTTCTTGCCATAAATACTCTGCCTTCTTCCGTATCAATCAGCAGTTCTTTGCCTGACGGGTACATAGCCATATATAGTTTCTGCCGGCATTTCGGACAAAGATTGTCCGTTATATAGAAGTCATGTCCTATTCTGGACAAGGCTGAATTATCTTCGTTTCCTGAATGCTTATCAAAGACGCAGGTTTCTTTCTTCCAGACAAGGTTATGCCAGAGTCCGATTTCTGTATCGCCATCATCTTCATAGGTTATGCTCGGACGTTCTTTGCCGCCTTTTGAGTCAAACTCTTTCTCGAAACTTTCATCATTATCTTCTTTAGAGGCTTCTTTGCCGGAAGTTATAAGGTTTTGTCCTTCTTTTAATTTGCCGCTTTCTTTAAGAGACTTCAATACTTCCAGGATGACGTCTTCGTAGGTAATCTGAATGCCGCCTTTGTAGAATCTGAAGTTTTCCGAATTAAAAGCCGGCTCTATGCCTGTGGACCGCAGCACGCTTTCAAACAGGGCGTTTAACGCCGGATAGTCCTTATCTACGCGCAGCGCGCCTATGCTGCCCCATTTTCCGAAAGCGTACAGGCTCATATTTATCACGTTTTCCAGCATGCCATCGTTTGGCATGCCATCGATATTTTTGCTGCCGATTGGTATTTCCAGAATGTTTGTATATATTTTTTTGTTGTCAAAACTGAAAATCAGCGAGCGCACATCGCCTGCAAGAATCAGATTGTTGTTTACTATTACGAAAACGTCAGTCCACGTAACGGTAACATTCATTGTCCTAATCAACTTTGAAAAAACATTTTTAAGTTTGGGATTTGCTTTCAGCAATATCATTGTGACACCTCGCCAGAGCTTACTAATAAATGTAAAAATATTATATACTTTATATTATCACATTTTTGATGAAAAAAATATCATATTTTTCCTATTTTCCACTATTTTCATTCTTTCTATAAAAAAATGACGAAAAAACGGTAAAAATTGCCATAAAACGGACTTTTGTAAACTTGCAAACATTTTTTTGCCATTATAATATTTTTACATAGAAAATAGAAAATAAAGGTTGAGATTATTATTTGGGGTTGCATTGATGACGTGTATATTGCTTATCTTATCCAAGAAATGATGGCATCAGTAAACAGTATCTATAACGATCTTAATATCCTGCGGTTAGGTGAGTATGGGGACAACATATATTTGGAAGATGCTTTCGGTTCGGCGGAATATCTACTGAAACTGGTAAGCAGCGCTTTGGCTGCGCTAAATAAAGATGGAGCGGGCGAGAGTGAAGTCGTAGCGCATAAATCCCATAAGAGGCTGCAGGTGCGTACTTTTGGTGAATTTGATATTTTTATAGACGGAGAGCTGATTGAATTTACCAATAATAAAGCAAAAGAACTCTTCGCAATATGTATAGATAACTGCGGCGGAGAGGTCAGCATGAAGACGGTCATAAATATTCTCTGGGAAAACAGGGACTATGACGAGAAGGTAAAGCGTCTGTACCGGAAGGCGGTTGTATATCTTAATTCGCTTTTTGATGAACACGGCCTCGACGAGGTGTTTAGCAATGGCAGAGGGCGCTGCCACGTAAACAGGCATAAGATTGTCTGTGACTATTATGAGGTGCTGGATGGAAAAAATATAAAAGATACCTTATTTAATGGCAAATACATGTCGAATTATTCATGGGGAGAAGAAACGTGCGGAACCTTATGCCGCATGGCGTCCGTACAGCTTTGCGAATAGATTGGAATGTGAATAGAAACAAAATAAATCAACAAAAATAAGAAGAACCCTAAAGTCTTTAAAAAAATATCCGATAAACTTAATAACAGTTAGTTATTTATGCGCAGACTTTGCGAACTATTAAGAAGGAGGTATGAAGAATGCGTATTGAAGCATATACACAGGTTCAGCAGTTATACAACACGAAGAAAACCGCGAAGACAGCACAGCAAAAGAGCGTCAGCAATTATGACAAGATACAGATTTCCAGCATCGGCAGGGATTTTCAGGTCGCTAAATCTGCAGTAGGGGCAAGCAGCGATATCAGGGAAGAGATTACCGCGCCTATTAAAGCGGAAATTAAGAGCGGCGCTTATCATGTGAGCGGCGAAAGCTTTGCAGAGAAATTATTGAAGGAATATGAAGCAAGAACCGGTTTTCAGGCATGATGAAGGGTGAGGTTACGGCATGGCAAGCTTGATGGAAGACTTAATAGATGTTCTGGAGAAAGAAAGTGAAGAGTACAGGAATTTATTGAATTTGTCCATGCGTAAGACGCCGGTCATCGTGTCTGAGGACTTAGAACAATTAGCGAAAATCACGGATGAAGAGCAGCTTATCGTGAGCAGGATTAATCATTTAGACAATGTCAGAAATGAGGCTGTGAAAGATATAGCGAATGTACTTAACAAGGATGTTACGACACTAAAAATTGCAGATTTGATTAAAATGCTCAGTTCAAGGCCGGAAGAGCAGCAGAAGCTGGCCGCGGCATTCGACGCGCTTAAAGAAGTAGTGAGAAATGTCGCAAGAATTAACGAGCAGAACAGGGAACTGATTCAGAGCGCTTTGGAGATGGTACAGTTCAACATGAACCTTATTCATTCCATGAAGGCAGCTCCGGAGACTGCCAATTACAACAAGGGCGCTTATAATACCGGCGATGTAATCGGCATGGGTCCTAAATCATTTGATGCAAAGCAGTAAATTTAGAAAGAAATTGTTAAGGAAGGTAACGTTATGTCATTAATGAGCAGCCTTTATCTTGGCGTATCAGGATTACAAACTTCAAATAATGCGCTTAATACTACAGCGCACAATATGTCAAATCTGGACACCACCGGATATACTAGGCAGCAGGTGGCTCAGGACACCAGAAGCTATATTACTATTTCCAAAAATCAGACGACGAGCTGGCAGCAGCTTGGCCTGGGTGTCAGGTATTCCCAAACAAGACAGGTAAGAGATTATTTTTTGGACAAAAACTACCGTCGTGAATCAGGCAGAAGCGCCTTTTACGAGGTTTCATATAATGCGATGGAAGAGATAGAGAATATCTTAGGCGAATCCTATGAAGGACATGAATTTTCCTTATCCATAACGGATTTGTGGGATGCAGTGGAAGAGCTTAGTAAAAACCCTACGCTTCCGGTAAACCAGAATTTATTTGTAACGCGCGCTTATGAGTTTATTACAAAGGCTACCGCTGTATACGACAGTCTTTGCGATTACCAGGACAATATGAATAAGATCGTCAAGACGGACGTGGATACGATAAACGCCTATGCGCAGGAAATTGAGAAATTGAATGTGCAGATTGCTAAGATAGAAGGCGGAGTGGAACACGCCAACGACTTAAGGGATCGCAGGAATTACATATTAGATGAACTTTCCAAATTGGGAGAAGTATCATATGCGGAGAATATAGAAGGTTATGTGAGTGTCAGATTTGAAGGCGTGGACTTGGTAAAAGGAAGCCTTATAAATAAAATATCGCTTTATACGGATCCGTACACAGGTTTCTATACGCCGTATTGGGAGATGTTTGCAAATTATGCTTTTGACGAGTATGGCAACAAATATCTGCCGGAAGAAAGCTTGGATTCGGCAAAAGTATTTGATTTAAAAATGACTATATCTTCCGATTTAAATACGGATATCGGCTCGTTAAAGAGTACGCTTCTTGCAAGGGGCGACCACCATGCTACGGCTCAGGAGCTTAAGGACATCAATCCTGATGGCGAGTATGAAGAAGGCTGGTATGATATCAATATTTCACAGTCAATCATTATGAATATAGAAGCTGAGTTTGACCAGCTTATTAATGCGGTAGTAACTAAGATTAACGGAATCTTAAAAGAAGCGGCGGAAGCGGAGACCAAGTTATATCCGGATTCCACCTACCTTAGGGATAAAAACGGGGAACCGTACCAACTTTTTGAACAGATTATCGAAAACAATAAGACCTATACCCTTCCGGACGGCACTGTTGTAGAGTGCGGTTGGAATGTAGGCAACATTGAAGTGAACATGGACTTACGGCAGAATCCGACGTTGTTAAAGTTCAGGCTGCACGACAGTTCTGAAGATAATGCCACAATGGAGAAGCTTAAGACCGCTTTTGAAGAAAGCATATATACGCTGAATCCGAATGTGCAGACGCCGGTATGTTTTGGCGATTACTACAAGAACCTTGTTGCACAGGTGGCAAATTCAGGTTCGGTCTTCCATGACATTATGGAGAGCCAGGAAATCACGGTAGACTCGCTGTTTAGTGCAAGGGAACAGGTTATCGGCGTATCTTCCGATGAAGAGCTTACCAACATGATTATGTACCAGAACGCTTACAACGCTTCAAGCCGTTATATCAATGTCATAAGCGAAATGCTTGAACATATACTTACGTCGCTTGGAAGATAATGAGAAAATTACAAATTAAGAGGTGATACTATGCCGTCTACATTTTTTGGATTAACAATTGCATCTTCGGGACTGCGCGCAGCCAATGCAGCGCTCAATACTACCGGAAATAATATCAGCAACGCCAGTACGGAAGGCTACAGCCGTCAGGAAGTTACTACAGAGGCGAGCAACGCGCTCCGCGTTTTTGCAACATACGGTTGTGCGGGTGCGGGTGTTGAGACTATTGCGATAGAACGTGTAAGGGATACGTTTTATGACGGAAAATACCGTGATAATGAATCCAGGCTTGGAGAGCAGGACGTCAAGGCATATTACATGCGCATGATAGAGGATTATTTGACGGACGATAAAATAACAGGATTTAAGACCATCTATGATAAAGTATCCGCTGCGTTGCAGGAGATAACCAAGAACGGCAGCTCTACATCGACTAAGAGGGATTTTATCTCGACAATCCAGACTTTGACGGATTACTTTAATAATCAGTATGGTAATATGCAGAACCTTCAGGCGGATGTCAACGATGAGATTAAGATGCGCGTAGACGAGATTAATTCGATAGCGCAGGATATAGCTACAGTCAATAAGCAGATTAACGTTATCGAGGTAAGAGGCGTTACGGCTAACGAACTGCGGGATAAAAGGGATGTATTGATAGACCGTCTCTCTGCGATTGTGAATGTCAAGGTTGTTGAGATGCCGATGTATGACCAGGCAGGAAACCCTTCTGGCTGCAACAGGTGCATCATTAAGATAGCCGGAGAGCAGACGCTTGTAGACAACGACGACTACAACCAGCTTGAATGTATAGCCAGAAAGAGTTATGAAAAAGTAAACCAGTCAGATATTGACGGCCTTTATGATATCCAATGGACGAACGGTTTGGATTTCGGCCTGTACAATGCGTCCATGACCGGAGAACTCAAAGGCTTGATACAGATGCGCGATGGCAATAATGGAGAGTATTTCAATGGAACCGTTGATGAAATTTATTTCAACAGGGATACTACCAGGGTGACTATCAATACCAATGCGGACTACTTGGACGGCATGAGCAAATGTAAGCTTTCCGATAAAGGCGGAAAGATTGATATAGGAAGCCAGATTTATTATTATACCGATTGGTCGTATGACGGCGACGGCAAATACACTTTTATTATAGACAATAATAGGAGCGACCAGCCGTTAATAGCGGGCAAGCAGGGAAAGGAAGCAAGCGTAGGTGCGGAAGTCAAGTATGAGGGCGTTCCTTACTATATGGGGCAGATGAATGAATGGCTTCGCGACTTTTCCAAAGCGCTCAATGATATTTTTACAGAAGGCTGGACAGAAGACAATAAAGATGCGGGAATCCTTTTCACAGCCAATTATGCTAACGGTGACGGGCAGTATTCAGAGTCAGAGCTGAACGACTCTGAGAGAAACGGCAGAGGCTACTATTATCTGACGGCAGGAAACGTAGCAGTTACCACGCAGCTTGATAAAGATCCATCTAAGCTTGGAACCAGAAGCGATGCAAGTAAGGGCGTGGAAGAATGTGAGCAGGTTAAAAAAGTTATTTCCCTTATGTCGGATGTCAATCAGTTCAGTTTCCGCGGAAGGGATGCGGGCGGTTTCCTGGAGTGTGTTCTTTCAGATGTAGCGCTCAATGCGGGCAATGCCAATACGCTTTACAACACATATTTAAGTTTAGAGACCAGCATTGACAACCAGAGAATTTCCATTTCGGGAGTAGATGAGGATGAAGAGGCGGTCAGCCTTGTGAAGTACCAGAATTCCTATACTCTTGCTTCTAAAATGATTTCTACGCTGACGGAAATTTACGACAGGTTGATTTTACAGACCGGAGTTTAGTTAAGTTGAGGGAATGACCGATATTAGAAAGGTGTGATACGATTATGAGAATGACGAATAAAATCATGCGCAACAATTCGCTTTACAATATCAACCAGAACAAGATTCTGGAAGACAGATTGAGCAACAGCATGACTAACCAGAGTAAGATTACCAGGCCGTCTGATGATCCCGTGGTGGCAATCAGGGCGCTGCGCCTTAGAACCAATGTCAGCACGGTGTCACAGTATTATGACAAGAACGCGCCGGATGCAGACCAGTGGCTTTCGGTTACGGGGGATGCGCTTGATACGGTTGGTTCTGTTTTGAAGAGCCTTTACAGTCAGGCTACGGATGCTTCTAAGAAGTCATTGACATATTCGGATCTTAAGATTATATATGAACAGATTCAGTCTTTGACGAATGAATTTTATGCAAGCGGTAATGTGGATTATGCGGGAAGATATGTATTCTCAGGTTTCAGAACCGATACGCCTATTACATTCACAGAAGAAAACATTATGGAATTCAATGAGGATCCAGACAACAGGAAGACCTATGTGATTGAAGAAGAGTTGGGATATAGCGATATTTCGACTATCAGTTATACCAACTGGCAAGGCAAGGCTACTGAACTTGGTGTTACTAATGAAACCCTGTATCGTTTCAGATTATCATATGATAATTTGAACAATTCCGCGGCTGCCGACGGAGATCCTATTAATTCTGAAGATTTGCAGCTTTATGTGAATATGGCGGATGAACCCGCAACGGTGAAAGTATATAATGATGCCGAGACCGCCTATCAGGCTGTAGTTGACGCGTCGGCTGCAGGGAATGAGATAATGGCGTATATTCCGTCTACCGGAGAACTGGTATTCAGCGAGGCTTATTATAATGGCACAAGCAGCGTGGGACCGACAGCAATAACCGAGAACATGCAGGTAAGGGTAAAATACACTAAGAGCGAATGGGTTGCAGGAGACATTAATCCTGTACATTATTTCCACTGTATAGGCACCGATGAGCGTAATGTAAACGATGCTATGAAATTAGAGTCCGCTGAGAACGCATTAAGCAAAATACAGTCTGTATATACAGACGTTCAGGGAGCATTGGCGAATCTTCGCGCCGGAAGTGAGGATGCTATAGACGAAGCTAAGGAAACAATAACGAAAGCGCTTGATAATTTAAAAAGTGTAGTGCCGGCGGAAGGCGATGATGATACAAATGCGGCTTTAGAGGTTGCAAGGAATGCTTTAGCTGATGCGAAAGCTGCGGTAGACAACGCCGATTCTACTGATGCTGATTCATTGGTTCAGGCGCGTTTAGATACCATGTCGGCGATGGACGAAATACAGAAGGCTGAGGATAAAGCGCAAATCGAAGTCAATAGAATAAGGAATCATCTGGTTGAGTATAATCCGGACGACAAGTCACAGGATATTTACTATGATGTAGGTTTCAATCAGGAGATACAGGTAAATACGGTTGCAGATGAAGTATTTACACACGGCGTTAAAAGAGATGCAGATGATTTTACCATATATCTTGAGCAGCTTAAGAAGGTTGAGGATAAGATATCCGATATCGAAAGCAAAATGACCGAATATGCGGAAGACAGTCAAGAGTATAAGGATTTGAAACTGGAGCTGGATGCAGTAAATAAGGCATATACCTATGTGCGCGATAATGTGCAGACCAGATTTGAGAATCAGATTTCCAAGTATCAGAAATATATTGACGATACTAATGTTGCCGTTACCAATAACGGTACGAGGGGAAGCCGTCTTGACCTTATCACCAGCAGGCTCATGAACCAGAAAGCGACATTTAAAGATTTGCAGAGCAATAATGAAGATGCTGATGTATCCGAGCTGGCGGTACAGCTTAAGAGTTCGGAGCTGACATATGAAGCGGCGCTGATGGCGACAAGCAAGATTATGCAGACGAATTTAATGAACTATATCTAAAATATTGCAGTATGGAACAAAATAACGGAGTATTTTGCGTAAGAGAGGGAGAATCTATGAAGGTAACTACAAAAGTATTTGGGGAGATTACGATTGACGATGAAAAGATTATTAATTTTCCAAATGGAATCATAGGCTTTCCGGAATTGACACAGTTTGCGCTGGTGCATGATTCCGAGAAAGGCACTGAAACCATCCACTGGCTGCAGTCCTTACAGGAACCCGGATTTGCCATGCCTGTGCTTGATCCGCTGTTGGTATGCGGTGAATATAATCCGGAAGTGGACGACGAGCTGCTTAAGCCGCTTGGCACGTTAGTGCCGGATGAGACGCTGGTGCTGGTTACCGTTACGGTTCCTAAGGATTTGACACAAATGACTATCAATCTTAAAGGACCTTTCGTTATCAATGTAGCGGAGAAGAAGGCGACTCAGGTAATTGTCGAGGGCGACAAATATCCGGTTAAATTCCCGATATATGATATTTTAAATGCCAATAAGAAGAAAGCAGGTGAATAAATGTTAGCTTTATCCAGAAAAAAGAGTGAAGCGCTCATCATTAACAACAACATCGAAATAACAGTGCTGGAAATAAAGGGCGAGCAGGTGAAGCTTGGCATTAACGCACCGAAGGAAGTGCCCGTATACCGTAAGGAAGTATATATCCAGATTCAGAATTCCAATAAGGAAGCTACGAATACTGACGGATTGGCAGCTTTAGAGAACTTATTGAAATAGAATTTTAAGCATACCGACAAGCCGCATTTCATACGTATGATGTGCGGCTGTTTTTTCGTATCCGTTTAAGGCGATTTCTATGCGCTGCGTTTCGTGGTGAAGATAATAGTCTACCTTATACTTCAAGTCTTCCATGCTTTCATAGACTTCCAGATCTTTGCCGATTTCAAAATATTCGGGTATTTCAGCCTGATAGTTGGTAAGCAGAAAACCTCCGCTGCCTAATATATCCCATATGCGTAAGGAAAGCCCGGTTTCAATAGGGCGCATTGTCATATTTAAGTTAATCCGGCTGGCGTGAAAAACCTTAGGCATCTCGGTCAAGGTATTCACTCCGCCTTTTACATGCACTTTAGGCAGCATGGAAGCGTCGCTGCGCGTATACAGCGATACATTGAAATATTCCGATAACATGTTGAGGGTGGCAATTCTTTCCACATTAGCCAGTTTCATGCCGATATATCTGTGCGCTGTCAAATACCTGTCGGTATCCATGAATACGTCCTGCCCTTTATAGAAGTTAGAATCCGCCGCGGCAATTTCATTGATGACCTGCTCAGGCAGCACATCATAGATAAAATTATATCCGTATACTTTCATCTGCGCCTGAATAAGCCCTTCCACATAGCCCTTCGTATAATCCGAAAGGGAAAGGCTGTCATATATGCACTTCTCGGAATAGAGCGAACCAACAAAACTGACATCATTGTCATATTGGATATAATCTTCCTCAGTCATTCCCATAATTACTTTTTCAAGACGCTTCACGTTCACGGCGAGAGGAAGATAATAAATATGCTCAGGATTATAGGGGCGGAAGAACTCATACTGCGCCCTGTCAAATAAAAAGATACGGTTCCATTCGTTCTTTAGCGCGTTGGAAAAAAGCTCGGCGACAGGACTGTCAACACTCCAACAGACATAAGGAACTTTCAGGCGGTTACAGGTATAGGAAATCGCGGGATAAAAATTAATGCTGAATACGAATGAGAGCTTGTGCGTCAATATCCATTTGGTTATCTTTTCTGCACACCGCGCCGGAGTCACGCCCTTATCGGCCATTTCCATCTCTTCCCGATGTACGGTTATGCCAAAGGACTCGAATACCTGTATTATATCGGGTTCGCATATGCTGTTATAACGATAGATAAGAATTTCCATTACCATTAAGTTCCTTTCTGTACCCCTGCCTAAATTAATACTGTATTTGTTCGGCTTCATATGTTATAATAACACAAAATGGCGTATGCGGCACATGCTTTAAAAAATTATTTCACTTTTGTGGCATTCGCACTAAATTATTTGTTTTTTTTTCCGATATATAGTGCAAAGGAGTATATTCCGTCTTGATTTCTGCGCAAAAATATGAAGGCGGGATGTATTATCTGGGACGATTCTTTAAAGACACTATTAATAAAATATCACACGGAGGTGATTCATAATGGCAATTGAACCATTAAGCAGCGTAATGACTTATCAGGCGCAACCGGCGGTAAAACAACAGGTACAGCCTGTACAACAGACGGACATGGAAGTTTCGTCAGACGATCAAACAGTAAATGTGGATACAACCACGGCGGCTGTGGTTAAGACACAGGCGGAAAACAGTGAAAACGATGGTAACACAAACAGCGGAAACAATGCAAATAACGGCTTGCAGCAGGCTATGAATTCACAGTCGGCTAACGAGCAGTTGAAGAAGGCGGTTGCAGAGATGAACCGTAAGATTAACAATACCAATGAAGAGGCTGTTTTTGGCATCCATGAGAAGACGAACAGAATTACTATCAAAATTGTGGATAAGGACACAAAGGAAATTATCAAGGAATTTCCGCCTGAGAAGACTCTGGATATGATAGCCAAGGTCTGGGAGATGGCAGGAATCCTTGTAGATGAGAAAAGGTAGGGGGTATATAGATGTCAATCAGAATTACAGGTATGTATTCAGGTCTTGATACTGAGAGCATCATCAGCGAGCTTGTATCTGCACAGAGCGTTAAGAAAAGCTCTATGGTTAAGGCACAGACTAAACTGAGCTGGAAGCAGGACGCGTGGAAAGCATTAAATACCAAGATTTTTAGTTTCTATACCAATACATTAAGCAATATGCGTTTCCAGTCCTCTTATATGAAGAAGACGACTAAGGTTTCCAATTCCAACGCGATAAATGTCGTTACGGGAGCGGACGCGGTAGACGGCGTAAGGACTGTAAGCGTTGACAAACTTGCTAAAGGCGGATATCTGACTGGTGCAGATCTGACAGGCGAAGGTAATATAGGTTATACTGGCGGCGCGTCTATAGGCGATTTGTTAAAGCGCAGCAAGCTTAAAGGGAAAGGCCTTACGGATTCCAGTACGTTGGATGGAAGTTTCAACATAGTAGGAGCGAATGGTTCTTCTTATACGGTTAATGTCAATTCTAAGACGACGATTAATGATGTGGTGAGCCAGCTCCAGAAGGCAGGGCTTAATGCCAACTATGACGAGAACAGCCAGAGAATTTTCGTAAGCTCCAAGAATACCGGTGCGGATTATAACTTCTCGCTGGTAGGAAACAATGAAGGCGGAATGAACGCTTTAGCGGTTCTTGGACTGCTCTCAACTAACGACTTGAATAACAGTGAATATACGACATGGGCGTCATATAAAAATGCTGATGGTACGCTTACAACTGACGGTCAGAAAGCATATGACAAGATGGTGGCTGATAAGGTTGCAGCATATAAGGCGGAATGGGATTCACTTACAGCGGCTAATAAGAAGATTACGGATGCAATAGCCACATTGGATGATAATGATGTGATAGGCTCGAAGTTTTCAGCAGATAATTCAGGAGCTAAGATGGCTGCCATTTATGATGATTTGTATAAAGACGGCGGTCTCTATGATGTGATGAATGAAAAGAAATCGGCTTATGATACTGCTAAGGCTGCTTATGAACCTATTGAGAAAGCAGAGGCGGCTTATAATGCAGCTAAGGAAGCTGTTGATAATGCCAGCCCTTCTTTAACCGCTGCTGATAGGGAAACGCTTGATAAGAAACTGGAAGATGCCGAAAAGGCATACAAGGATGCTAAGGCTAAGGTAGGCGATGATGACGCTGTTGCAGCTGCCAAGACAGCATATGATACGGCGAAGGCAGATTATGAGACTGCTAAGGACGCATATGATGGCCAAAAAAAGGTAGTTGACGATTATCTTTCTGCTGTGTACTACGGACCGTTGGAAGAGCAAAAAGATGAAGACGGCAATACAGTCTATGAAACCTTGAAAGATTCAGAGGGCAAAGTTATTTATGAATCTGATGGTAAAACCCCGAAGTATGACTATACTAAACCTGTCATGGTGCATGACGGCAACGGACTCTTAGACCAGTGGAACCACTATCAGGCTGATGGAACATTGCCTGCCGGAGAGACTGCAGATTCTCTTAAGGCGCAGGTTAATTCATATAATAAATGGCTTACTGCTTTCAATAGTGCCGAAGCAAACAAGAATACCATTGCTAATAACAAAGCACGTTTGGCGGAGATTGAACAGAACATTACAGTTACGTCTGGAACTGATGAAGACGGTAATGCTACGACCGAGGCATCGAGCAAGCAGAAACTTGAAGATGCGGTAAAGGCTGAATTTGATGATAAGGTAGCCGTTGCACAGGATGCTACTTCACCAAGTAATAAATATGCCGATATTGCACGCGGAACCAAGATTGACGGTCAGGATGCGAAAATTTACTTAAATGGAGCTGAATTTACTTCATCAACCAATACATTTACTGTAAACGGTCTGACGCTTACGGCGCAGGAAGAGACACATGGCGCGGAGATAACGCTTACGACTTCTACGGATACCGACGGTATCTATGACATGATTAAGAATTTCTTCTCAGAGTATAATAAGCTCATAAATGAGATGGATTCCTTATACAATGCGGAATCTTCCAAAGGCTATGATCCGCTTACGGCAGAAGAGAAAGACGCTTTGAGCGACACTGAGGTGGAAGAGTGGGAGAAGAAGATTAAAGACTCTCTGCTTCGTCGGGACAGTACGCTTAGAAGCGTATCCGACAGCATGGTATCTATCCTTCTTCAGGGTACGAAAGTAAACGGAAAGCAGATGTATCTGTCTGATTTCGGCATCAATACGTTGGGATACTTTAAGTCGAAGGATAACGAGAAGAACGCTTATCATATTGATGGAAATCAGGACGATGCAGATACGAAGGGCAATGAGGATAAGTTAAAGAGTATGATCGCCTCAGATCCCGAAACTGTTATGAATTTCTTCTCACAGTTGTCCACGAGCCTGTATGATAATCTGACAGAGAAGATGTCTTCCATCAAGGATACGAGAAGCGCATTTACAGTTTATAACGACAAGGTAATGAAGAAGGAGTACGATGAGTACACAGATAAGATAAAGGCAGAGGAAGAGAAACTGAACAACATGATGGATAAGTGGTACACTAAGTTTTCCAAGATGGAGACTGCGCTTGCCAAGCTGGAGTCAAAGAACAGTTCTTTATCGAGTCTGTTTGGTAACTAATAAAGTATGTTGCATGAATCAAGGAGGAGAATATGGCTATGCCGGCACGCAACCCGTTTGCAGAATACGCA
>JAMPEU010000001.1:107954-145020 GCA_023664865.1 Butyrivibrio sp.
GTGAAATAGGAGGAACAAAAATGTTATTGACAGGTGCAGAAATTGTTGTGGAATGCTTAAAAGAGCAGAGCGTAGATACTGTTTTCGGATATCCGGGCGGGACTATTCTGAATGTATATGACGCATTATATCAACATAGTAATGAAATAACGCATATACTTACGTCACATGAGCAGGGGGCTGCTCATGCCGCAGACGGATATGCACGCTCGACTGGAAAGGTTGGAGTCTGCATGGCTACCAGCGGTCCGGGCGCAACCAATCTGGTAACAGGTATAGCTACGGCATATATGGACTCGGTTCCTATGGTGGCAATCACTTGTAACGTTAATCTGCCGCTTCTTGGCAAGGATTCTTTTCAGGAGGTAGATATTGCCGGCGTGACAATGCCGATTACCAAGCACGGATATATCGTAAAAGATGTAAATATCCTTGCAGACACAATCCGTAAGGCTTTTGCGATTGCAAAAAGCGGAAGACCGGGGCCTGTGCTTGTGGATATTACGAAAGATGTCACGGCAAATAAATGCGAATATACTAAAGTAAATGTTACCGGACAGGAAAACGAAACAGTGAGCGTCAAAACCAAATCCGCAAAGGATTTTGATACTGATATTGAAAAGGCGCTTGAACTGATAAAAGAGTCAAAGAAACCATATATATATGTGGGCGGCGGCGCGGTTATCTCCGGCGCATATGAAGAAGTGCGGGAATTTGCCGCTAAGGTAGATGCCCCGGTATGCGATACCCTGATGGGCAAGGGCGTATTTGACGGACACGACAAACTCTATACAGGTATGATTGGTATGCACGGAACGAAAACTTCCAATTACGGAGTGAGCGAATGTGACCTTCTTATTGCGATGGGCGCAAGATTTTCAGACCGCGTTGTAGGCAACCCTAAGAAATTTGCAGAGAATGCGAAGGTACTTCATATAGACATCGACGCGGCGGAGATAGATAAGAATATTCGCACGGACGTATCCGTAGTGGGAGATTTAAAGGAAACGCTTAAGAAACTCAATGCCGCGCTTGAGAAACAGGAGCATACGGAATGGATAGCTCATATCATGGAGCTTAAGGAAAAATATCCGCTTAACTATGATTCCTCCGTGCTGTCCTGTCCTTATATAATGGAAGAGTTAGACAGGATTACTAAAGGTCAGGCGATTATCACTACGGATGTAGGCCAGCATCAGATGTGGGCGGCGCAGTATTATAAATATTCCAGACCGCGTACATTCTTATCTTCCGGCGGACTCGGAACGATGGGCTACGGGCTTGGCGCATGTATAGGCGCGAAAGTTGGCAATCCTGATAAAATCTGCGTCAATATCGCGGGAGACGGCTGCTTTAGAATGAATATGAACGAGCTTGCGACTGCAAGCAGATATAATATTCCTATTATTCAGGTAGTTATCAATAATCACGTATTAGGCATGGTAAGACAGTGGCAGACATTATTCTATGACAAACGCTATTCGCAGACCGTGTTAAACGATAAGGTTGATTTCTGCAAAGTGGCGGAAGGGCTTGGCTGCGAGGCTATAAGAGTCACAAAGAAAGAGGAAGTTGCACCCGCAATAGAAAAGGCTTTGTCATTAAACGAACCCGTGCTTATAGACTGCATCATTCCGGAAGACGATAAGGTGTTCCCGATGGTTCCGGCAGGAGCGCCGATAAGCGAGGCTTTTGATGCGAAGGATTTGGCGGAGCGTGGGAAATAAGTGAATGCGGCATGGACTCATATGTTTCCACTTGAGGTACGCTCTCGCTCCGTGTAAAATCGCAGCGGTACTAAGTTCAAAAGCTAAAAAGCAGCTTTTTCACTAAAGTACAAGACCACTTGCAGTGGTCTGCGTTTTACAAGGACCTCAAGAGGAAGCATATGAGTTCATGCCACTATGCAACTGAGAATAGTAACAGATTAAAAAATTTAGAACCTTGACGAAATATAACAATAAATGTAAAATGTTTTGTGATTATATGGAAAATATAGTAATTCGTGACAGGAGGAAAGAAAAGTGTCCAGAGTATACAATTTTTCGGCAGGCCCGGCTGTTTTGCCTGAGGAAGTGTTAAAAGAAGCAGCGGCGGAGATGTTAGACTATAACGGAAGCGGAATGTCCGTTATGGAAATGAGTCACCGTTCCAAAACATACGATAAGATTATAAAAGACGCGGAAGCGGATTTAAGAACCTTATTAAATATTCCGGAGAACTATAAAGTTTTGTTTTTGCAGGGCGGAGCAAGCCTGATTTTTGCATCCGTACCTATGAATCTGATGAAAAACCGCAAGGCAGGCTATATCCTGACAGGACAGTGGGCGAAAAAAGCGTTTGCGGAAGCTAAGATTTATGGTGAAGCGGTGGAACTTGCCTCTTCCGCCGATAAGACATTTTCATATATTCCCGACTGTTCGGACTTACCGATTACAGACGATATGGATTATGTTTATATTTGTGAGAATAATACGATTTACGGTACGAAGTACCACACGCTCCCTGATACTAAGGGAAAAATCCTTGTTTCAGACGTTTCATCATGTTTCTTATCCGAACCGATGGACGTGACGAAATACGGCATGGTTTATGCAGGAGTGCAGAAAAACGTAGGCCCTGCCGGAACTCAGGTTGTCATTATCAGAGAAGACCTTTTGACGGATGACGTCCTGCCATGTACGCCTACCATGATGAAATATAAGGTTCATGCGGACAACGATTCATTATATAATACGCCGCCGTGCTATGGCATATACATCTGCGGCAAGGTGTTTAAGTGGCTGTTAAACAATGGCGGCTTAAGCGCAATGAAAGAGCTTAATGAGAAAAAGGCAAAAGTCCTGTATGACTTTCTGGATAAGAGCGTTCTTTTCAAAGGAACTGTCAGAAAAGAAGACCGCTCGCTGATGAATGTGCCTTTTATTACGGGCAATGATGAGAAGGATGCAGCTTTCATAAAAGAGGCGACGGCGGCAGGGTTCATCAACTTAAAAGGACACCGCAGCGTAGGCGGCATGCGCGCAAGCATATACAACGCGATGCCGATTGAAGGCGTGGAGAAGTTAGTCGCATTTATGGAAGAGTTTGAAAAGAAAAACAGCTAATAACTGTAAAGGAACTGAACAGTTACAACAGCTAAACAGGAAAGGGACAGGAAAATTAAATGTTTAAATATTATTGTTTAAATCCCATCTCAAAAGTGGGAACCGAGAAATTCAGCGCGCAGTATGAGAAGACGGAAGATATAAACGAGGCGGAAGGAATCTTAGTAAGAAGCGCGTCCATGCACGAAATGGAGATGCCAAAGAACCTTCTTGCCGTAGCAAGGGCAGGCGCGGGCGTTAATAATATTCCGATAGATAAGTGCGCAGAGCAGGGAATCGTCGTATTTAATACTCCGGGGGCTAATGCGAACGGTGTAAAAGAGCTGGTAATCGCCGGTATGCTGCTGGCGTCAAGAGACGTGGTAGGCGGTATTAAGTGGGTGTCCGAAAATAAAGACGATGCAGACATATCAAAGACGGCGGAGAAAGCAAAGAAAAACTTCGCAGGAACAGAAGTTCAGGATAAAAAGCTGGGAATCATCGGACTTGGAGCTATCGGCGTAAAGGTTGCCAACGTAGCGAAACATCTTGGTATGGAAGTATACGGATATGATCCGTATGTTTCGGTAGATGCAGCGTGGAACTTAAGCCGTGACGTAAAACATGTGCTGAATGTTGATGAGATATACGAAAGCTGCGATATCATTACCATTCATGTGCCGCTTATGGACGCAACGAAGGGCATGATAAATAAGGACGCCATCGATAAGATGAAAGACGGAGTAATCCTGCTTAATTTTGCAAGGGATCTTCTTGTAGACGAGAAAGCCGTGCTTGACGGTATAAAAGTTGGAAAGATACGCAAATATGTAACTGATTTCCCTAACGCTACAACAGCGGGGCAGGATGGCTGTATCGTAATTCCACATCTTGGAGCATCTACGGAAGAATCCGAAGATAACTGCGCTAAAATGGCGGTTAAGCAGATGATGGATTACCTTGAGAACGGTAATATTGTCAACAGCGTCAACTATCCGAAATGTGATATGGGAGTATGCGACCAGGCAGGACGTATTGCGATTTTCCATAAGAATATCGCCAATATGATTACGAAATTTACGGCATGTTTTGGAGATAACAGCATCAATATCACCAATATGATGAATAAATCCAAAGGGGAAGTTGCTTATACCATGATGGATATAGAAGTTCCTGCGTCTGAGGAGATAATCAAGAAGCTTGCGTCTATTGAAGGTGTGTTCCGCGTGAGGGTTATTAAATAAGTTAATATGTAATGGTTGCGGAATGGACTCATATGTTTCCTCTTGAGGGCCTTGGAAAACGCCGGTACTTAGCGAGGTATTTTCGAGCTTAGTACCGCT
Organism: Butyrivibrio sp.; assembly: GCA_023664865.1. Classification (GTDB taxonomy): domain Bacteria; phylum Bacillota; class Clostridia; order Lachnospirales; family Lachnospiraceae; genus UBA3282. The sequence continues at coordinate 112,384 of JAMPEU010000001.1, forward strand.
GCGATTTTCCACGGAACGAGAGTGTGCCTCAAGTGGAAACATATGAGTCCATTCCGCTAAACAACTATGAATATTAACTATTTTCATACCAAACCGCTGTCACGCAATTCCGATTGAAACTGTTCTTCCGCTTTAACGGCGACTTCGCTTGCAAGGTCCATATAAAGAATGAACACATCTTCAAGCGACATATTCTTTTCTTTCGCAATTTCTTTCATGACTGGCTTTAACGCTTCAAGCTGGGAAGAAATCGGCGTTTTCTGTGGATCAATATCGCCCAGCGTCTTTTCGGCATAATCATTGATTTTATGAAGAATTTCTGCATTTTCCGCTGTCATACATACACTTCCTTTTCCATGAATATTATATATTGCTTGCAACAATCAGCCCGCAGGGGGAAACATATTTGTTCCTGCTGAGTGTGGGTTGAATTATTACTGTTACTTTGCTATTTTAGCACCAGACGCTTGTGTTAAACAAGTATTTTTGATAAAATATAATATATTTATGATTTAATAGGAGAGAGATAATGGCAGACATAATTCCGTTTAAGGCGCTTAGACCGCGTGAGGATTTAGTGGAAAAAATTGCCGCGCTTCCATACGACGTATATAGCAGGGAAGAGGCAAGAAGAAAAGTAGAAGGGGATTTTTATTCATTCTTAAGGATAGACAGGGCGGAGACACAGTTTCCGGAAGATTATGATATGTATGCGCCGGAGGTTTATGAGAAGGCGCATGATATACTCTGGGACATGGTAAGCAGGGGAGAGTTTGTCAGGGAGAAAAATGACGCTTATTATGTATATGAGCTTGTAATGAACGGCAGGTCACAGACGGGGATTGCGGCATGTGCGTCTGTGGACGATTATGAGAATCAGGTAATCAAGAAACATGAGAATACAAGGGCGGATAAGGAAGCCGACAGAATACGCCATGTGGATATCTGCAATGCGCAGACAGGTCCGATTTTCCTTGCCTACAGGCAGAGGCAGGATATTAATGAACAGATAGAGAAAGCTAAGAAAAGAAAGCCTTTATATGATTTTAGGGCGGACGACGGCGTTATACACAGGGTATGGGTTATAGATGATGTGGATTCGGTACGCGCCATCAAAGAAGGTTTTGCACAGGTGGATTCCGTATATATTGCAGACGGCCATCATAGGTGCGCCTCGGCTGTAAGGGTATCTCAAATGCGCAGAGAGCAGAACCCCGATTATGACGGAAGCGAAGCCTTCAATTATTTTCTTTCCGTGCTGTTTCCTGATGAACAATTGTTTATAATGGATTATAACAGGGTAGTCAAATCCTTGAACGGATATACAGAAGAAGAATTTTTAATAAAGACAGGCGAGATTTTTGCCGTACAGGAAATGGGAAAAGAGGCATATCGTCCGAAGAAAAAGGGCGAAATCGGCATGTATCTGAAAGACACATGGTATAAGCTTTCCATAAAAGAGGAGATGCTTATGGGAGAGCCGGTAGAGGATTTGGATGTGGCTATATTACAGAAATATTTGTTAAATCCTGTACTGGGAATTCTGGATCCCAAGGTTGATAAAAGAATAGACTTTGTCGGAGGAATCAGGGGGCTTGACGAACTTGAAAGAAGGGTAAAAACAGACTGTAAGGCGGCGTTTGCAATGTATCCGACCGATATCCATGAATTATTTGCGGTTTCCGATGCAGGTAAGCTGATGCCGCCCAAATCGACATGGTTTGAACCTAAGCTTCGCAGCGGTATATTCATACATTCTTTGGAAGGCTAGAATAATGGCATATTCATATTACTGGTAAATGTGTAGGGCTGGTTAAATTGGATTATGGCGGAAGATATAAATAATATGGTGCGGCAAGACTGCATCAGGTGACGGAAGGAGCATAAAATTATGAATAAGAGACTCTATAAATTGATGAACTGGGCTGAAATTGAGGGAGTTATTTATTCCGAATCGGATAATCCGCATAGCATATTGGGAGCGCATGCAAGCGGCAGCAATATCCTGATTCAGGCGTTTATACCCGGAGCAAAAAGCGTCCGTGTCCAGCCTGATACAGGTGATAAAAGCTATCCGATGGAATGCGTGGACGAAGAGGGATTTTATGCAGTATTGATTCCTTCAAAGAATATGTTTGCATATGACTATATCGTAGAGTATGAAGACGGCACGCTTAAAAAGATAAAGGACGCATACAACTTTAAACCGCAGATTAGCAAACAAGATACTGATAAATTTAACGCGGGAATACACTACACTATTTATGATAAGCTCGGAGCGCACCCGATGGAAATAGACGGCGTGAAAGGCGTATATTTTGCGGTCTGGGCGCCGGATGTAGTCCGTGTCAGCACGGTAGGGGATTTCAACGGCTGGGACGGCAGGGTGCATCAGATGAGGAGGCTTGGTGACTCCGGCATTTTTGAGATTTTTATCCCCGGAGTAAAGGAAGGCGACTGCTATAAGTTTGAACTGAAAGCTAAAGGCGGGCTTACCTATCTGAAAGCGGATCCTTATGCTTTTGGACAGCAGCTCCGTCCTGACACTGCGTCTATTGTCAGGGATTTACGCGGGTTTGACTGGAAAGACGGAAAATGGCTGAAAAAGCGTAAAGATGCTCAGGCTGTAAATGCGCCTATCAGCATTTACGAGCTGTATCTCGGTTCTTTTGCCAAACCGGAGGCGGAGGGCGAAAATCCATATATGAATTACAGGGAGCTTGCGCCCAAGATTATTGAATATGTAAAAAAAATGAATTATACGCATATAGAGCTTATGCCGGTTATGGAACATCCTTTGGATAATTCATGGGGATATCAGGTGATAGGCTACTATGCTCCGACTTCGCGCTATGGCACGGCGGAAGACTTTATGTACTTTATGAACGAAATGCACAAGGCTGATATCGGCGTAATCCTTGATTGGGTGCCTGCACATTTTCCTCGTGATACCCACGGACTTTCCAATTTCGACGGCACATGCCTGTATGAACATGCAGATCCCCGCCAGGGCAGCCATCCGCATTGGGGGACGCTTATCTATAATTACGGAAGGCCTGAGGTGCGCAATTACCTGATTGCCAATGCGCTGTACTGGGTAGAGCAGTACCATGCGGACGGCATCAGAATGGATGCGGTAGCCTCTATGTTATATCTTGACTATGGAAAGAGCGACGGACAGTGGGTGGCGAATATCTACGGCGGCAACGAAAATCTGGAAGCGGTAGAGTTCCTTAAACATCTCAATTCCGTGATGAAAAAGAGAAATGACAGCGTTCTTATGATTGCCGAAGAATCGACGGCGTGGCCTAAGGTGACGGGAGATTTGAATGACGACGGACTTGGCTTTGACTTAAAGTGGAACATGGGATTTATGAACGATTATTTAAGCTATATCAAGAATGATCCGTATTTCCGTTCAGGCTGCCATAATAACCTGACATTCAGTATGATATATGCGTACAGCGAGAATTTTGTGCTGGTATTTTCGCATGATGAGGTTGTGCATGGGAAGGCAACCATGCTTGGAAAGATGCCGGGTGAAAATAAGGATAAGTTTGCTAACTTACGTCTGACTTATGCGTATCTTATGACGCATCCGGGCAAAAAACTCTTGTTCATGGGACAGGATATCGGGGAATTCGACGAATGGAACGAAGAACGCGCAGTAGAGTGGGAGCTTTTGGAGTATCCTGAGCATAAAAAACTGAATAAACTGATGGCGGATTTGAATAAACTGTATACCACGCTGCCCGCCATGTATAAGAAAGACGATTCGTGGGAGGGCTTTGAGTGGATTAACTGCATAACGCCGCAGGAATGTATGCTTTCATATATGCGTAAGGCGGATAAGGAAAAGGATACCCTGGTTGTGGTTGCCAATTTTGCCAATGCAAAACAGGACTTTACGGTGGGAGTGCCTTATGAGGGCAAATATAAAGAAATCCTCAATACAGATGCAACCGCTTATGGCGGCAGCGGAACTATAAATTCCAAAGAAAAGCATACCATCGATAAAGAATGGGACGGAAAGCCCTATGCGATTGAAGTGGTGAGCGCACCTTTATCATTGAGTATTTTTGAGTATATTCCTTATACTGCGGAAGAAAAAGACGCCATAGACAAGGCAAAAGCCGAGGCTATCCGCAAAGCGAAAGAAGAGCAGGAAAAACGTGAAGCCACGGAGGCGGCAAGAATCACGGCGATGGAAGCCGAAGAGGCTAAGGCGGCGGCAAAAAGAGCCATGCAGGAAGCCGAGGAAAAGGTCAAAGCGGCAAACGCGGCGGCGGAGCGGCTTAAGAAGATAACGGAGAAGGAAAAGGCTGCTAAGGCTAAAAAGAATACAAAAGCAACAAAAGAAATAGGAATTAGATGATGAATGGGTTTACGGAAATTGAAACAATTGCAGAAGAGGGGATTGACGTAGGATTATTGCAGTCGTTTTTGCAGGAGCTGCCCGATAAGGCGCTGCGTTTCGGCATAAGGGTGCTGCTTGCTCTGATTGTGTTCCTTGTCGGTTTGCAGCTTATTAAGCTTGTGCGGCGGATTTTAAAGAAGTCCATGAAACGTGGAAATGCTGATGTGGGAGTGGTACAGTTTCTGGATTCGTTCGTTAAAATTACTTTATATATTATTCTTGTATTTGTTATTGCGTCAGGTTTCGGCTTAGATGCGGCAAGCGTGGTGGCGCTGCTTGGCTCGGCGGGAGTTGCGATTGGTCTTGCCATACAGGGAAGCTTATCCAACTTTGCGGGCGGAGTGCTGATACTTTTGATGAAGCCGTTTAAGGTAGGGGATTATATTGTTGCCGGAAACGGCAATGAAGGAACCGTGACCGAAATCCAGATTTTCTATACCAAGCTTACGACTGTCGATAACAGGGTGATTGTGATTCCCAACGGAACGCTGTCCAATTCCAGCCTTATTAATGCCAGCGCGATGCCGCAGCGCAGAATAGATATATCCGTGGGAATCTCGTATCAGGCGGATATCTGTCAGGCGCGCGAAGCGCTGCTTAAGGTTTTGGATAGCGACGACAAGGTATTGCAGGAGCAGGAGAAACTGGTATTTGTAAATTCGCTGGGAGAGAGCGCGGTTGAACTTGGAATCCGCTGCCATGTGGCATCGGAGGATTTCTGGGAGACCAAATGGAGGCTGACGGAAAATATCAAATACGCGCTGGACGAAGCAGGAATATTGATTCCATACAACCAGCTTGACGTACATCTTTTAAAAAAAGATTAATCTTCTAAAAAAATATTAATTCGTTGTTGCAAAAAAAGGAATAACCCTTTATAATAACATAGGATAAGCTGGAATAGCGCAGTTGGTAGCGCAACTGATTCGTAATCAGTAGGTCGAGGGTTCGAGTCCCTTTTCCAGCTTTTGGAAATTTTTGATTTTACGATGTTTTCGGAAAAATTGTTTTATAAAGTATGTTAGCAGTTTAATAATATATTTTATAAAACATTTTTTATATTTTTAATTAATTGATTATGGAAAGAAATGATTGATAATATGGTATATCCTTATGCAACACTAAGTGATACAACGGAAATTGTTCATTCTGAAATGAAGTCAGATGGGAGAGTTAAAGTTTATATTGAAAAAGCTGTACATGATGGTTTTCATAATGCAACATGCTATTTGCCGAATTATACATGGGAAAATATAGTTGGGTTTTCTGATACTGAAATGGAATATTATAAAGAGTTTGTTGAAAATAATGCTCATTTAATTATGGAATTTGCAAAAGAAGGGGGATTTGAAAATGCCTCAAATTTTTAAATTTGGTGGTTATATAATTTTCTTTTGGTCAAATGAAAATAAGCCGATTGCGCCTATTCATGTTCATATTACAAAATATAATCCAAGAGCTAATTCAACAAAAGTATGGATAACAAGGAAAGAATGAAATTATGCAAAAGTGGCATGAATATTTTGGAGAAATTAGTTATTATTGTTGATAGTATAAGATTTAAGCGGAACTAAGGTAACAAACATTAGCAGGTACTTAAATATGAAATTTATCCCTTTATCTGAATCCGAAGGCTCTGCCGACAAAAACATTTTAAAAGAAGAATTTAAAGCCGCGGCGTATGTCGGCGAAGGCAGACTCGGAGCAAAGCGTCTGTTCTACCGCTATTTTATTAATGTGAAATACATCTCATATCTGAATATACAAAAAGCCTACCTTAGAGTTGAAAGTGGAGAGTCCGGGGAATTTCTGTTACAGGAATTCTATCTTATGCTGGTCTTTAAAGACGGCGGCGAAGGAAAACTGCGCTTTGAGCGCGAGGGGAATGTGAAGACGATTCTGGAATATCTTAAAGAAAATTATCCCGATATTGAAATTGGATATAAAAAGCAGCGTCCGGCAAAATAGTTTTTCAAACTAATCCTTGACATATATTTATAAGATGGTACAATATATAGTATACTAAGAACTAGATATTGTATAAAAATATTACTATAGTAATACTATATAATAAGAATGTTGGGGGTTAAATATGAAGATTATCAAAAGAAGCGGTGCGGAAGTAGCTTTTGACCTGGAGAAGATTTCTGCCGCCATACGCAAGGCAAACGACAGCGTTGAAGGGATGGAAAAAATTTCCGAGGAGGAAATCGACGAGATTGCCAAAGTGGTAGCGGAACATTGCGTAGAAATGAAGCGTTCTCCAAGCGTGGAAGAAATTCAGGATATGGTGGAAAACCAGCTTATGAAGCATGACGCCTATTCTATGGCGAGAAATTACATTACTTATCGCTACAGGCGTGCGCTTGTGCGTAAGTCCAATTCTACCGACCAGCAGATATTGAGCCTGTTGGAATGTAATAACGAGGAAGTCAAGCAGGAGAATTCTAATAAAAATCCGACTGTAAATAGCGTGCAGCGCGATTATATGGCGGGAGAAGTGAGCAAGGATATCACGAAGAGATTTTTGCTGCCGGCGGATATAGTAGAAGCCCATGAGCAGGGAATAATTCACTTCCATGATGCAGATTATTTTGCCCAGCATATGCACAACTGCTGTCTGGTAAATTTAGAGGACATGCTGCAGAACGGAACCGTAATAAGTGAGACGATGATTGACACGCCGAAGAGTTTTTCCACGGCATGTAATGTCGCTACTCAGTGTATTGCACAGATAGCCAGTTCGCAGTACGGTGGGCAGAGTATATCTTTAGCGCACTTGGCTCCTTTCGTACAGGTGAGCCGTGAAAAGCTGCGCCGTGTAGTCCGTGAGGAAATGCAGGCGGCGGGCATTGCCGTAACCGAGGAACAAGTAAATACGATTGCCGAAGTGCGCGTAAGGGAGGAAATCAACCGGGGCGTGCAGATGATTCAATATCAGGTTATTACGCTGATGACGACCAACGGACAAGCGCCGTTTGTCACAGTGTTTATGTATATTGATGAAGCACCCGAAGGACAGACCAGGGACGACCTTGCAATGGTTATCGAGGAGATGCTTAACCAGCGTATCCGTGGAGTCAAGAATGAAAAAGGCGTGTATATTACCCCCGCGTTCCCCAAGCTTATTTATGTTCTGGAAGAAGACAACATTCATGAGGACAGTAAATACTGGTATCTGACCAAGCTTGCTGCCAAATGTACGGCGAAAAGAATGGTGCCAGACTATATTTCCGAGAAGATTATGAAAAAGTTAAAAGACGGCAACTGCTATACCTGCATGGGCTGCCGTTCTTTCCTTACGGTATACCATGATGAGAATGATAAACCGAAATTCTACGGCAGATTCAATCAGGGCGTAGTGACGTTAAACCTCGTGGACATCGCATGTTCGTCGGGGAAAGACATGGATGCTTTCTGGAAGATATTTGACGAAAGGCTGGAACTTTGTAAACGTGCGCTTATGTGCAGGCATGACAGATTAAAAGGCACGCCTTCCGACGTTGCGCCGATTTTATGGCAGTATGGCGCGCTTGCCAGACTTAAAAAAGGCGAGCCGATTGATAAGCTGCTTTATGGCGGATACTCCACGATTTCTCTTGGTTATGCGGGCTTGTGTGAATGTACAAAATATATGACAGGAAAATCGCATACAGATCCGGAGGCAACGCCTTTTGCACTGGAAGTTATGCAGCGTTTGAATGCCGCATGTAAGAAATGGGCGAAAGAAACAAACATTGATTTCAGCCTTTACGGTACGCCGCTTGAATCCACGACATACAAATTCTCCAAATGCTTACAGAAGCGTTTCGGCATCATTGAAGGCGTGACGGATAAGAGCTATATTACAAACAGCTATCATGTGCATGTGACGGAAAATATCAACGCTTTTGATAAGCTTACATTTGAATCACAGTTCCAGGAGCTGTCTCCGGGCGGCGCAATAAGCTATGTGGAAGTGCCGAACATGGAGAATAATATAGACGCTGTGCTTGCCGTTATGAAACATATCTATGATAATATCATGTATGCCGAACTTAACACCAAGAGCGATTACTGTCAGGTATGCGATTATCACGGCGAGATTAAAATCGTGACGGATAACGACGGAAAACTGATTTGGAAGTGTCCGAACTGCGGAAACACAGACCAGAACAAAATGAATGTAGCGAGACGCACCTGCGGTTATATCGGCACGCAGTTCTGGAATCAGGGACGCACGCAGGAAATTAAAGAAAGAGTTCTGCATCTGTAATAGGAGACGACAAATGTATTATTCGGAGATAAAAGAATATGATATTGCCAACGGACCGGGAGTAAGGGTTACATTGTTCGTGAGCGGCTGCACGCACCACTGTAAAGGCTGTTTCAACGAGATGACATGGGATTTCCAATATGGCAGACCGTTCATGGTGGAAGATATTGAGAGAATCTTAAAGCTTATGGAACCGTCATATATATCCGGATTAACCCTGCTTGGCGGCGAACCGATGGAATATGTAAACGAACAGGGGCTTTTGCCCCTGCTTCGTGCTGTAAAAGAAAAGTATCCGCATAAGTCCGTATGGTGTTATACCGGTTATCTGTTTGATAAGGATATTCTGGGCGATTTTTGCCATAAATGGCAGGAGACAAAAGAGCTGCTTTCTTATCTCGACATCATTGTAGACGGTGAGTTCATCGAAGAGCAAAAAGACATAATCCTTCAGTTTAGGGGTTCTTCCAATCAGAGAATTATCGATGTCAAAAAGTCCATGCAATCAGACGAAATTGTCCTGTGGGAAGAATAAGGGAACAGTGTGAGAAGGAGCGTGGTTTTAATATGGAGAAAGAGACAAATGATGAAAAAGATGTCGGCAAAGGGCTTATTGGGCTTGGAATATTTAATTTGGCGCTCACTTTAATTCTTATAAGTTGGAGAAAATTATTCTTTAGCGCAGTCTTAATTCTGGCTTATGGCATCGGAATTTACAGTGTTGTATATGCTTTTAAAAATAAAAAGATATTCATTGGCGTGGTTTGTTTTTTATTGAATGGCATAGCGATTCTGCTTTATGCCAGAAAATTCGGTTTGATTTTTTTACAATACCTAATGATATTGTGGGATTTTATAAAAAAGATTTTTGCCCTTTTTCAATAAAATTCCCTGTTATTTTCTGCTATCAAAAACAACTGCAACAAAAGGATAAGGAAAATGAAGAAAAAATTATTCATGGTAATTCTGTTGTTATGCGTTACTATGGCAATGGCAGCCTACGGCAAAAATGCAGTCATGGAAGCGGAGGAACATGAAGTCGCGGAAGCAGAAACGTGGCTTACGGAAGCGGACAGGTGCTATGAAGCGGGACGCAAGAGCCTTTATGGACTGGACGGAACGCAGATTAACCTTGAGGACGCCTATACGAATTTCATAAAGTCGCAGGAGCTTGGAAATACTGATGCGAATTTCTATCTCGGTTTATTGGCTGACGAATATTACAATTATCCCATACAGAATTATAAGCAGGCAAGAGCATATTATGAGCAATGCGGGGACAATCCACATGCGCAGATTGTTTTAGGGCTTTTATACTATTGGGGAAATGGCGTAGATGAAGACAAGGAAAAGGGTAAAGAACTTTTTCAGTCAGCGATAGAACAGGGTGTGACTGAGGGATATTATGGGTATGCCGTTATCATGCAATATAATGATTATGAAACTGCCTTAGAATATTATAATAAAGTAATAGAAGAAGGCACAGAGCAGTTTTATATTGCAAGGGCAATGTGTTCTATCGGCGATATGTATGAGTGGGACAGGAGATTGGGACGTGATTACGAAAAGGCAGCCGAGTGGTACATAAAGGCAGCGGATTTGGGTGATAAGTACGCAATGCGGGAATTAGGCTCTATGTATGCGTATGGCAAAGGCGTAGAACAGGACGGAGCAAAAGCAATCGAATGGTATATCAAAGCAGCGGATATAGGCGATACGGGCGCACTGTATTCTATTGGCGATATGTATATGTTTGGCGGAGGCGTGGAGCAGGATTATGATAAAGCAATCGAATGGTACACCAAAGCGGCTGATTTAGGTCATATGGATGCAATGCGCAGACTTGCCACTATATATAGGTATGGCAATATATATGGGTATGGCGAAGAAGAAATACAGCCGGATTATGATAAGGCAGTCGAATGGTATACAAAATTAGCGGATTTAGGTGATGTGAATGCAATGCGTACTCTTGGCGGTATATATAGAGAAGGTATTGGAGTGAAACAGGACGGAGAAAAAGCCCTCGAATGGTATGCCAAAGCAGCGGATTTGAGTGATGCGCATGCAATGTGCCTTATTGCTTATATGTATGATGATGGCATTGGAGTGGAGCAGGATTATGAAAAAGCGCTCGAATGGTATACAAAGGCGGCAAACTTAGGTGATATTGATTCGAAGATTATACTTGGAACTAAGTATAGGTATGGAGAAGGAGTAGAGCAGGACGGCGAAAAAGCTATCGAATGGTATATGGATGCGTTAGATAAAGGTTCTAATATTAGATATGTATGGAATTATATTGCCGCTATGTATAGATATGGTGAAGGCGTGGAGCAGGATTACGATAAGGCAATAGAATATTACACAAAAGCTGCAAACTTAGGTGATACGTCTGCGAAGGAGACTCTTGAAGAGTTGCAGAGACAGTAAGCGGAATATAATCTATAAAGTCGTATAGAGAGATAATATACATAGAATAAAAGCTTTACACTTTTTACATACTTTGTTATGATTAAGTTGTAACAACTGACAGGGATGAAAGGGTAGGTGATTGTATGACTGAAGGCGAAATGATAAAAATAACAGTCGAAGAGTTTGCAAGAATTCAAAAATATATGCTTTTAATAGAAAATAAAGAGTCAGCAGCATATAAAGAAATTAAAGGTCGGTATATTGAACTGAAAGTAATACTCACACAATCCGGCGTTAATCTCACAGAACTTGATATAGTAAAAGCATAATAAGCAAATAGGTGTAAAGTCTTTATTAAATTATTAAGTCTTTACGCCTTTTTAATACAGATACTTGAAATTATCAGTAGAATTGATATAATTAAAATAATAATAACTAGGGTAGGATAAAATATGGATGATGAATTGAAACTGATGGTTAATACTATTATTGAAGAAATTGGAAGAGTGGAAAATAGAATAGATAAGCGGTTTGAAAATATCGATGCGCGATTTGATAAGTTAGAAATACGTTTAGAATCCATGCAGCATGAGATTAATGCGTGTAAGTTAGAACGTGATTCAGTTGGATTATTGCTTAAAAAAATAGACCAGTTAGAGCATCGAATTGAAGAACTGGAAAGAAAAACGGCATAATAACAGAAACAGTAAAGCAGAGAAGTAGTTTTAATAAAACGGTTCGCTGCTTTTTCTTTATAAAGGATAAGGAAAATGAAGAAAAAATTACTTATGGCAATTATTACATTATGCGTTGCCCTGACAATGACGGCATGCGGTAAAAATGCGGACACAGTAGAAGTTAAGGACTTTAGCGTAGCAGAAGAAATCGTGGACGCTGACGCACAGGTGCAAGAGAACGCAGCGGTATGGGTTGAGAAAACAGACGAGTATTACGAAGCTGGACGCAGGAATCTTTATGGATTGGACGGAACACAGATTAACCTGGAGGAAGCCTATACAAATTTCATAAAGTCGCAGGAGCTTGGAAATACCGATGCGAATTTCTATCTTGGTCTGCTGGCTGACAGGTATAGTTATCCCAAACAGAATTACGAGCAAGCGAAGGAATATTATGAGCAGTCTGCTGATAACCCCTATGCAAAGATTGCTTTAGGGTATTTATATTATTATGGGAACGGTGTAGAAAAAGACAGGGAAAAGAGTAGAGAATTTTTTCAAGCAGTGGTAGAGCAGGGTGTAGTTGAGGGGTATTATGGGCTTGTTGCCGGGGAAAGTGTTAAAACACAGTTAGAATATTATAATAAAATAGTGGAAGAAGGCACAGAACAGTTTTATATTGCGGAAGCGATGTTTGAAATTGGCTGGATATATGATTATAGCATGGGAGCGGAACGTGACGTTGCGAAAGTAATCGAATGGTATACAAAGGCAGCAGATTTGGGCAATACATATGCAATGATTTGGCTGGGCGATATGTATAAGTCTGGTGATAAAGTGGAACAGGACGGAGAAAAAGCAATTGAATGGTATACCAAAGCGGCTGATTTGGGTGATATGAATGCAATGGGCGAGATTGCTTATATGTATAGGGCTGGTTATGGAATGGAGCAAGACGGCGAAAAGGCAATCGAATGGTTTACCAAAATGGCAGATTTAGGCAATACATATGACATGATTCATATTGGCGATATATACAGGAATGGCGAAGGGGTGGAACAGAACGGAGAAAAAGCAATTGAATGGTACATAAAAGCGATAGATTCAGGTGATATGAACGGAATGTGCAAGATTGCTGAAATGTATAGAAATGGCGAAGGGGTGGAACAGGACGGAGCAAAAGCAATCGAATGGTATACCAAAATGGCGGATTTAGGCGATGCGGACGCATTGTATTATATTGGTGAGATGTATAGGTATGGCGACGGAGTAGAGCAGGACGGAGAAAGAGCAATCGAATGGTACACAAAAGCGGTGAATTCAGGCGCTGACTATGTAATGATTCAGATTGGCGATATGTATGGGAATGGCGAAGGAGTGGAACAGGATTACGATAAGGCAATCGAATGGTATACAAAGGCAGCAGATTTAGGTTATTCATTCGCAAGTAAGTCTCTTAAGGAATTGCAGGGGCAGTAAACGGATAAGGCAGAAAGCAGAAATTTTAGTCTGACTTGAATTTTTTATTAAAAAAGTATAACATTCATATATAAGATATTTCATATCAAAGCGTTGTGAAATTTAGCAAAGAGAAATCCGGCAGCTATGATATGTAAAACATATAAGGAGACATAACATGTATTCTACTTTTATACAAAAGCGGCATTTTGAAGAAATCCGCAAATGGCTCTATAGTTTTATTTTGGTACTCGCATTGTCATTTCAGGTAAGCATCGCGGCGCATGCTGCAGATTTTGCGGTCACTGAGGTAAACGCGGTAATCTATACGGCGACTCCCAGCGGATGTTATACCGAACCTGACGCATCGTCGGTGCTGGTTGCTACGCTGCCGGTCGGTACGCCTGTACAAGTCACAGGCATCACTTCTAATGGTTGGCTTCGCATTGAGGCAGGCGGCATCTTCTACATATCGGGTAACGCGATGGCGCAGAATACTGCGGCAACGCCTATGCCAAGCGTTGCAACTGTTTCTTCGCCGCAGTATACAGACAGCGTGGAATACACGATTACTTCGATGGACAGCGCATATACGGCACGCGCCGATGCAATATCTAAGCATGCCTCCCACATCGTGCTGCATAATAAGGGTGTTGATAATAATACACTGCTTAATTTATTTTACGGCGTTCCGAGCGAGCCTGTCAGTGATTATGCCATGGTAAATATCTATGGGGTGAGCATCAGCTACACTTCAAAGGATGCCACAGTAAGCTATAGGTATCTTAGCACCATCGAGGAAGAGTTATATACAGATGCAACTGTAGCTCAGCTTGTCCCGCAGTTTAATACCGGCTCAACCTATGATAAAATTAAAGCTGTCCATGATTACATATGCAATACGGTGTCTTATTCCCATGAAACTGCAGCAGGGGCTGCCAATTTCCAGTCCGCCTATGACGCATTGTATTATAAGACTACTGTCTGCTCAGGGTATGCGCTGCTGTTCCAGAAATTCATGGACTATATGGGGATTCCCTGTTATGTCGCAAGAGGTACTATGAACGGAGTCGGTCACGCATGGAACGTCGTCAACGTTGATGGCCAGTGGTATTATATTGACTGCACCAATGATGATCAGGACTACGGAATCATCCGCAATTTTTTCCTCAAAGGAGCTTCCTTTGCGGGACCGGTTTGGGGCAATATCCCCATCAGCGCAACTGATTATAAACGCTGATAATACATTAACATGATGCTGCTATCCTCAATGTAATAAAAGATTGAATATTGAATGAAGTCTGATATAATAAGGCTATAAGCTAGGAAAGAAGGTATTATATATGAGTGATAGGGAAATACCAAACAAAGAAACATTAGAAGCATTTAGAGAAGGTGATGAAATGTTGGCGAATGGCACAGGGAAAAGATATACCAGCACTGCCACTCTTTTTGCTGATATGGAGGCATAACAGTGTTAGTCATTACACCAACTGAAAAATTTAAGAAAGATTATAAACTATGTAAAAAACGTGGCTATAATATGGATTTGCTGCTTGTATACTGCGTAGAAGGCGATAGACTTATGTTATACAGAACAGGAACACATGCAGATTTATTCGGTAAATGATATTGGTAAAGAGATAGAAAAAGGTGTAAAGTCTATAATTAAAGAAAGAGTGTCTTAGCTGAAATAACAACAGCTTTGGCACTCTTTTGGTTTCTAGTTAAGAGATTAGATGTTTTGTTTTTATTATGAAGCATATAAATTATTAGTTACTTTTTTGACAATCGTTGTTTCATTGCTTTCACAATATCAAGTAAGTAAAGTTGTTCATCTTCCGAGAGTCCTTTGGCAGCTTCAAACAATTCTGATAGTAGTTTGGCGCTCTGAGAGGCATCGCTGGTGTCTTCCATTTCATCTATGCCATTTGTAAGCCAATTTTTGTTTATCTTAAGTATTTTACAAATAGCATTAATGACAATAATCTGTGGTTCAGTTTTATTTTTTTCCAGATTAAATATAACACCACGGGATACACCGATTGCTTTGGCAAGAGAATCTTGTGTATATCCCCTTTTTTTGCGGGCATAGCATAGCCGTTCGCCTAAAGAGTTCATTTTATCACCTCAAACAAAGTATAGCTTATAAAAAAATCATTGTCAATGTATTTATGCGTTGACAATGAAAATTTAATTATTAAAAAGCGTTGACAGTGAATAAAAAAGATGATATAATTCATTCACAAAGCAAAAGAGAGAAGCGGATAGTATTGGCAAAGGAAACAAATTTGGAAGAACAAACGAATGTATTAAACGAAATTATTGAAAATGCAATAGGGCTTCCGCCTAGTAATCAGGAAGCATTGTTGTTGATTGCAAAAGCAATGAAGTATACACGAGAGTGTATAATGAGTGAATATGTAATAGAGAAAAATTGACAATTAATATTTATATGGTTCATAAACAAGCCAAGAGAGGAAGGATTATGTAAATGGGATTTTTAGGACTTATGGGAGAATTTTTAGGTGAAATGGTTAAAGATACAACAGGTATCGATGTCGAAAAAGGGATAAATATTGTAAAAAAATCAGGAAGTTTAGAGGAAGCCTTCTATGCCGTTAAAGACGACATGGAAGGGACTGCTTATAAAAGGTTTAGACAAGAATTACACTCATTAACGGATGAACAGTTTAAGCGAATACGGACAGACGATTTTATAGATGTTAAAATGAGAGCCTATGAGGATGAAAAAAGGCGAAGAAGATTGTAAATAGAAGAGGAGGAAATTAGAAAATGGGAACAAATTCTAGAGATTTAGATGAATATGGATATGCTCTTTGTGGGTGTTGTAGAAAAAAATATTCTTTGAATGAATTAGTAGAAAAATGTGAATTTTGTGGCAAATGGTTTTGTCGTAATTGTGCAAGGGAGGTTCCGGCTGGACATGGACATGGAAAAATATGCGTCAAATGTCGCGATAAAATAAAGCGGGAAGATAAGCTGGCAAGAAAGTAGTTATTTTCTATATTGAGAGATAAACTTTTTATGAAGCTAATTAGCTACATAAAGGAAAAGTGACGAGGAGATTAAAACAATGGAAGAAAACAACAAAAAAGAGAAGAAGAAAATTGGCAAAGTGCCGTTTGTTATTTGCGTTATATTTGCTTTACTATTTGGATTAGCGCTTGGCGGGGGGGCAGAAAGTGACAATGCCAAAGATACTACAACAACCGTAAGTACAGCTGAAGATAAAAAGGATTCTGGAAAAGAAGAAGCAAAAGAAGGCACAAAAGAACCGGAAGGTGTTGCAGAAGTAGAACCTGAAGTAAGGACAACTGAGCAGAGTCGATCAGAGGATACCGATAATAATTCATTAAGTGTTGGTGACTCTATTGATGTATTGGATCAGGATGGTAATATGCTTGGTGTAACTGTTACAGGAATAGAAGTTGTTGTTAATGAGTATGACGAGATATGTGCTAATATTGATTTTGAGTTAGAGAATAAATCTGATAGCGATATTTACATGGCTAATCCAACGGATTTTTTCATATTCGTAGATGGATATCAATACGGTAGGGAAATACCACTTACTGCAGTTGATGATGAGATATCTTTTGGCTATAAGATAAGTTCAGGTTACAAAAAGAAATTTCCATTTTGGACAGTATTACCTGATGAGGTTATTGAGGCTGATGATGTTGAAATATCAATTCCATATGGTCGTAGAATAGTAGTCTTCAAAAAAGATGGGATTTGGTATGAGGGCTCATCATTATTAGATACTGTAGGAATGACCCATCCTGATGGTTTATATGAATCTGTAGATGGTAAATCTCCGGCTATAATTATAGAATGGGATTTAGGTATCGTCCGCATAGTAGGGTCTGATGGTATGTTGATATCAGGAACTATACGTCCTTCAGAGTTACCGACATACATACAGATATCAAAGGACGATGTTGTTGAATGCGGAATGTCTTTCACAGATGATTTTTCAAGTGCTGAACTGGCATCATATGGTGATTTATTTACTGATAGCACATATAATTATTCTGGTACATGGTAATCAAGGAGGGAATATTCTATTTACGAATGATACAAATACTTTTAATTATCATATTTACAAATGATATAAACTGGAAACAGGGAAAACTCGCAAAGGGTTCTCCCTGTTAAGTATCTTAATTTTATGCCGCCTACTTAACCTTCTTATAATGATGCTCCATACTCTGAATAATCTTATACAGCCCCATTGCGATAGCGCACAGAATAATAATCGACGTAATCACCATATTGAGCTGGAAGACCTGAGAACCGTATATTATCAGATATCCGAGTCCGCGCCTTGCCGCGAGGAATTCCCCTATAATCACGCCTACAAGACAGAGCCCGATATTTACCTTCATATTGCTTATTATAAGCGGAATCGAGCTTGGCAGGATTACCTTAAATAAAGCGTCCTTCCTGTTGCCGCCCAATGTGATAATGAGTTTTAACATGTCGTCGTCCGCTTGGCAGAACCCCGTATATAGATTGATAACCGAGCCAAAGATGGCGACCGATATGCCGGCGACGATAATGGTTTTAGAACCTGTACCCAGCCAGACGATGAGCAGCGGGGCAAGGGCGGATTTAGGAAGTGAATTAAGCACTACCAGATACGGCTCCAGGATTTCCGAGAGACTGCCGTGATACCATAACAGCATGGCGGCAAAAAGGCTGAAAAACGTGACCAGCAGAAAGCTTACAATGGTTTCAAGCAGGGTGATTCCGGTATGGGTGAAAAACGATGCGTCCGCAATCATGCGGTACAAATGAGAGACAATCGCGCTTGGCGAACTGAAAAAGAAGATATCTACATAACCCATTCTTGTTGAAAATTCCCAGACCGAGAGAAAAATTATTAAAATTAAAATCCGAAAAAATGAGATAACATGATGGTGCTTGCGGTGCGCTGACATAAATGCCTGCTGATTAGTCAGGGGTTCTTTTTTATATTGGTTTGTCTGAAAAATCATCTGATAACTCCTTCCATAGAATGTTGAAATAAGTCTGATATTCTTCCGTATTGCGTATGGCAATGGCATTGCCGCGCTCGATATCATAAGAAACCGGCAGTTCATATTTTACTTTAGACGGACGGCTTGATAATACCAGCACCCTGTCCGCTAATGTGACCGCTTCGGACAAGTCATGGGTAATAAGGATTGCGGTCTTGCCGGAACTGCGGATAATACTGCCTATATCGGCGGATACGGTCATTCTGGTCTGGAAGTCCAGTGCGCTGAAAGGCTCATCTAATAAAAGCACGTCAGGCCTTATTGCCATAGTGCGTATCAAAGCAGCCCGCTGCCTCATTCCGCCCGAAAGTTCTGATGGTTTCTTATCTTTAAACGAATAAAGCCCATAGTCTTTAAGCAGCTGCAATACATAGTCGGTATTTTCTTTAGTGGCTATTTTATTAAGCTCCAAACCGAGAATAACATTCTGATATATTGTACGCCATTCAAACAAATGGTCATGCTGCAGCATATAGCCGATAGTGGTGGAGCGTCCAAAAGAAAGCGTGCCGCCTTCAGGCTTAAGCAGTCCTGCAATTATTGACAATAGGGTGGATTTGCCACAGCCGGAAGGTCCTACAACTGCCATGAACTCACCTTCATTTACCTGAAAACTTATTCCGGCTAAAGCGGCTGTCTCCCCCTTAAGGTTATGATATGAATATGAAATGTTTTCCACATATAAAATAGGCGACATTATGATATACTCCCTATATAATTTCGTAGTGTATTATTTATAAGATATTTTATGAAGAAAATGCAAATTTGTGTTTAACTGCCATATCCAAATTGTAAAAATAAATAAACCCCATTATTGAAATATAATCGCATTTATGATATCATCAAATTTGGGTTTAATTTGGATTTAACAAATACGGCATTGACGGCGTAGAAAGGAGCATGGATTTTCATATGGCACAGCTTTGGGGAGGACGTTTTACTAAGGAAACGGACAAGCTTGTATACAATTTTAATGCTTCGATAACTTTTGATAAGAAATTCTATGCGCAGGATATAGAGGGGAGCATCGCCCATGTTGTGATGCTGGAGAAACAGGGGATACTTACCGAGAACGAGAAAAACGAGATAGTAAAAGGTCTGACGGGAATCAGACAGGACATAGAGAATGGCAGCTTAGAGATTACCGAAGAATATGAAGACATCCACAGTTTCGTAGAGGCTAATCTTATAGAGCGCATAGGCGATGCGGGGAAGAAACTGCACACAGGCAGAAGCCGCAACGACCAAGTGGCGCTGGACATGAAACTTTACACGAGGATAGAAGTGCTGAATGTCAACGAGCTGCTAAAAGGGCTGCTTGAGACATTTATAGGGATAATGGAAGAGAATATCGAAACCTATATGCCCGGCTTTACACATATGCAGAAAGCGCAGCCGGTCACACTGGCGCATCATATAGGCGCGTATTTCGAGATGTTTAAAAGGGACAGGCTGAGGCTTAAGGACATCTACCACAGAATGAATTACTGCCCTTTAGGCGCGGGGGCGCTTGCCGGAACGACTTATCCGCTGGACAGATATTATACCGCGTCTTTGCTGGGGTTTGAAGAGCCGACGCTTAACAGCATGGACTCTGTTTCCGACAGGGATTATATCATAGAATTTCTTTCGGCGTTGTCTACGATTATGATGCACCTTAGCAGATTTTGTGAAGAAATAATTATCTGGAATTCCAATGAATACAGATTCGTTGAGATTGATGATTCATATGCGACAGGAAGCAGCATTATGCCGCAGAAGAAGAATCCCGATATCGCGGAGCTGATTCGCGGCAAGACAGGAAGGGTGTATGGCGCGCTTATTTCCATCCTGACTACGATGAAGGGGATTCCGCTTGCTTATAATAAGGACATGCAGGAGGACAAAGAGCTTACCTTTGACGCCATAGATACGGTAAAAGGCTGTATTGCATTGTTTGACGGCATGATTAAATCCATGAAATTCAACAAAGCCATCATGGAGAAAAGCGCAATGTCCGGTTTTACCAATGCGACCGATGCGGCTGATTATCTGGTGGTGAAAGGTGTTCCGTTCAGAGATGCCCACAGCATAATAGGAAAGCTGGTGCTTTACTGCATTGATAAAGGCTGCGCCATCGATAATCTGAATATCGACGAATTAAAAAGCATAAGTCCGGTATTTGAAGAGGACGTATACGATGCAATAAGCTTAAAGACCTGTGCAGAGAAGCGTCTGACCGTAGGCGCACCCGGTTCGGAAGCAATGCGTAAGGTAATAGAGATTGAGAAAGAGTATTTATTAAAATCTTAAATATATGAAATTGCAAGACTTATCATTTCACAACGTGATATAACTAATAAATATAATTTAATACAATGATAAAGGAGAAATTTTAATGAGTGAGAAAATAAAGGTAGGAATTTTAGGCGGAACCGGAATGGTAGGGCAGAGATTTATCGCGCTGCTTGAAAATCATCCGTGGTTTGAGGTGACGACAATCGCGGCAAGTCCAAGGTCTGCCGGCATGACGTATGAAGAAGCGGTAGGCGGAAGATGGAAGATGGATACGCCGATTCCCGAAGCGGTTAAGAAGATTGTAGTTCTTAATGTCAATGAAGTGGAGAAAGTCGCTGACAGCGTAGACTTCGTTTTTTCAGCAGTAGATATGACTAAGGACGAGATTAAGAAGATTGAAGAAGAATATGCTAAAACGGAGACGCCTGTAGTGTCAAATAACAGCGCGCACAGATGGACTCCCGACGTGCCGATGGTAGTGCCGGAGATTAATCCTGAGCATTTTGATGTGATTGAATCCCAGAAGAAGAGGCTCGGAACCAAGAGGGGCTTTATTGCGGTTAAACCGAACTGCTCCATTCAGAGCTATGCGCCTGTGCTTACGGCATGGAAGGAATTTGAACCCTACGAGGTAGTGGCGACTACATATCAGGCGATTTCGGGTGCAGGCAAGACGTTTAAGGACTGGCCGGAGATGGTTGAAAATATAATCCCATATATCGGCGGTGAAGAAGAAAAGAGTGAGAAAGAACCGCTTAGAATCTGGGGAAAAGTAGAAAACGGCGAGATAGTTCCGGCAGCGGAGCCGGCAATTACCTGCCAGTGTATACGCGTGCCGATTTTAAACGGACATACGGCGGCGGTATTCGTGAAATTTAAGAAGAAGCCTACGAAAGAGCAGCTTATCGAGAAACTGCGTCAATTTAAGGGGCTTCCGCAGGAACTTGAGCTTCCGAGCGCGCCGAAACAGTTTATACAGTATCTTGAAGAAGATAACAGACCGCAGGTAAAACTGGATGTAAATTATGAAAGAGGTATGGGAATCAGCGTAGGACGCTTAAGGGAGGACAGCGTATACGACTGGAAATTCGTAGGCCTTTCACATAATACCGTGCGCGGAGCCGCTGGGGGAGCTGTGCTGTGTGCGGAAACTTTAAAAGCTAAAGGATATATAACTAATAAGTAAACAATTAAACAGTTCTTGGGGGAGAACTGTCAGACAACGATATAATGTATGGCGGGGAAAAGGATATATTTATGGATGAATTTAAGAAACAAGAGGAGATATTAAACTCAATTAACAGAAGGCTTATTAACGATTCAAAGATACTTAAACTGATTTGCGACACATCTAATACGGCATTTCTTTATTATAATTTTGAAGATGATAACATTCGCACAATAGCGAATTGGAGTTATTTCTTTAATTTTGAAGTAAAGGAGCATAAGGATTTCTACAAATTCTACGAATGTGTGGAAGACAAGTATGTTTCCGCTATGCGCGAGACTCTTTTCATAGAGAAGAGAGGAATGAAATCTTCAACTATAGACGTTAAAATGAAGGACAGCAGGATGTGGCTTGAAGTGGAGACCAACATTATCTACGACGACGATATGCGTCCCGTAGATAAGATAATCCGCTTTAAAGATGTAACCAAGTTCAATTCTCAGAACGATGAATTGACATATATGGCGTATTATGACCTTTTAACAGGGCTGTATAACAGGAATTACTTCGTGCGCCTGCTTGGAGAATTTGTGTGCCGGGCTAAGGAAAACGATAAAAAGGTGGCTGTGTTGTTCCTTGATTTGGACGGCTTTAGGAAGATGAACGACAGTCTCGGCATCATTATCGGAGATGAAATCGTCCAGCTTTTCGGACAGACCTTATCTGAGCTTGCTGGTGAAAATGTTATCGTATCGCATTTTAACGGTGATTTATACTGTATCGGCATATATGATCCGCAGGATGATTGGAGTGTAGACGCCATATGCAATAAAATAACCGAAAGGCTTAAGAAACCGTTTACGCTGAGTACGGGGCGCAATGTTATGCTTACCGTGTGCATAGGTATAGCGGATTATCCTGAGGCGGCGACAAGTGCGTTAGAGCTGATTAACTGTGCGGAAATCGTTATGGTCGGTGCCAAATCCATGGGAAAGGGACGCATACAGCATTTTGACGGCGCTATACTTGAGGATTTCTTAAAGACCGTCAGCATTGATAACAAATTAAAAGAGGTTGACTTTTCGCAGAACTTTACCATGTATTTCCAGCCGCAGTTCCATACCACGGATAAGATGCTGCGCGGCGTGGAAGCGCTTATACGCTGGAAAGATGAAAACGGCAAAATGATTAAGCCCGATGTTTTTATACCGATTGCGGAGAAGAACGGAACAATTGTTCCCATCGGAACATGGGTAATGGAAGAGAGCCTGCGGATTTTTGCAGATTGGAAAAAGAAATATCATTACCCCATGATAATGTCCTTAAATGTCTCGGCGATTCAGTACAAGCAGCCGGATTTTGTGGAGAAAGTCATGCAGATTATGAGTAAGTACGATATTTCACCGCATGATATAGAATTGGAAATTACGGAAACAATACTTATAGACGACTTCAAGGGCGTTACGGAAAAGCTGACGGCGTTAAGGAAACTGGGGATTAAGATATCGCTTGACGATTTCGGCACGGGTTATTCGTCGCTTTCATATCTTAAGGGGCTGCCGATTGATACCTTAAAGATTGACAAGACGTTTATCGATACCGTGATTACTGATAAGAATACACGTATTATCACGGAGTCCATTATCTATATGGTTAAAAAGCTGGGATTTGAGACAATCGCAGAAGGCGTGGAGACTAAAGAGCAGTTTGAGTATCTTAACGCGATTAACTGCGATAATATACAGGGGTATTATCTGGGCAAGCCTATGCCGCCGGAGAAAATCGAGGAATTAATAGTAAAAGTCCTCGGATAGGGATACGCATAGATTGAACTGTGGAAAGGTATGGTAATTTATATGATGGCAGGAAGAATGCCGGAATTGCAATATCTGAATCAGCACTTCGACAGAGACGGCAGTCAGATTCTGGTTGTATATGGACAAAAGCATATTGGAAAGACCACTCTGGCACGTGAGTTTGCAGACGATAAGCCGTACTTTTATTATCTTGCCAAGCCTTGCTCCGAGCGGGAACAGCGTTATCAGATGGCTTTGCAGCTTAAGAATAAAAGAAAAGACAATAAAGAAGTAATAGAGGATTTTCCGGATTTTTTGAATATTTTTGAAATGATATGCAGTGATGAAGTCAGTAAAAAAGTCATTATTATAGACGAATTTCAAAATATTGTCAGGGCAAGCGACAGCTTTATGTCCGAACTTGTCCGTTTCGCGCAGATTAAGGAAGAAAAAAGGGGAGTTACGATACTCTTATGCAGTTCTGCTGTCGGCTGGATTGAGAACAGCATGAAGGAAAAGATTGGCGACGCCGCTTTAAAGATAGCGGGGACATTGAAGCTTAAGGAACTGCCTTTTACGGATATTGTCAATCGTTTCCCCAATTTTAGAATTGAAGAATGTGTGGAAGCATATGCTATATTGGGCGGGATTCCGGGGCTGTGGAACCAGTTTGACGACAAGCTCACGATACAGCAGAATATCTGCCGCCATATATTGAATCCCGACAGTTTCCTCTTTGAAGAGGGGGAGCGCATTGTTGCGGAGCAGCTGCGGGAAACCGGCGTATATAATACGATACTGGCGGCGATAGCCTCAGGCAGGCATAAGCTTAATGACATATACGCGCACACGGAATTTTCGCGTGCCAAAATCAGCGTATATTTGAAGAATTTAATGGAACTGGAACTGGTGGAAAAAGTATTTTCCTATGAGACGGCGGGCAGGGAGAACACGCAGAAGGGCGTTTATAAGATAACCAATCCCTTTGTGGATTTCTATTTTACTTACCTGTATCCGTATATGAGCGCATTGCAGACCATATCTGTGGGAGAATACTATAACGAATATATTTATCCTAAGTTCAAACGTTACGTTTCAGGTTATTTCAAGCGCGCCTGCCGTCAGCATCTTGAGAGGATGAACGCACGCGGGAAACTGCCGTTTAGATTTAGTGAATGTGGCGAATGGATTGGAAAAGAAGGCACAATTGACGTAATCGCGCAGAACGAGGAGAAGGATACGCTGATAGCATTGTGCAATTGGGAAAAACCGATGATGACCTATGAAGATTACCAGTGGGTTATGAACTGCGCGAGACAGGCGAAGATTGATGCGGATTATATCTATCTGTATACAGCGTCGGGGTTTGACGAGAAACTCAATCTCGAGGCGAAGGTAAAGCGCGGACTGAAACTGGTGCAGATTACGGATATCTGAATATACGAGGAAATATGGGAAAAAATTTATTTATTGCAGAAAAGCCCAGCGTTGCAAAAGAATTTGCCAAGGCTTTAAAATACCGTATGAGTAATAAAGACGGTTATATGGAGTCTGACGAGGCGCTTGTGACATGGTGCGTGGGGCATCTTGTTACGATGAGCTATCCGGAGAGTTATGACGAAAAGTATAAGAAATGGTCTTTAGATACCATTCCCTTCATCCCCGAAGAATTTAAGTACGAGGTGATAGAGGGCGTCAAGAAGCAGTTTCAGATTGTCAGCGGACTGCTGAACCGCAAAGACGTGGATACAATCTATGTCTGTACAGACTCAGGGCGCGAGGGAGAGTACATATACAGGCTTGTGGAACAGCAGGCGCATGTGTCGGGCAAGACAAGGAAAAGAGTGTGGATAGACTCGCAGACGGAAGACGAGATTTTACGAGGGATACGGGAGGCGAAAGACCTTTCGGCATATGATAATTTAAGCGACGCCGCATATCTTCGGGCGAAGGAAGACTACTTGATGGGTATTAATTTTTCACGTGTGCTTACGCTTAAATACAGCTACCCCGTGAAAACCTATTTAAAAGCTGACAAGGCTGTCATATCCGTGGGCAGGGTAATGACCTGCGTGCTTGGCATTGTGGTAAACAGGGAGCGTGAAATCAGGGATTTCGTCAAAACGCCTTTTTACCGCGTCCTTGCGGGGATAAATATAAAGGGTAAAGAGTGCGAATGTGAATGGAAAGCGGTAGAAGGCTCGAAGTATTTTGAGTCGCCGCTGCTTTATAAAGACAACGGCTTCCTTGAGAGGAAAACCGCCGAAGAACTTATTAGCAGCCTTGAAGAAGAGCCGGTATCCGCGCCTGTATTAGAGGGCGTGGAGAAGAAGAACGAAGTTAAGAATCCGCCGCTGCTTTATAATCTTGCGGAACTGCAGAACGACTGCTCCAAGTTTTTTAAGATAAGTCCCGACGAGACGCTTAAGATTGCGCAGGAGCTGTATGAGAAAAAGCTTACAACCTATCCGCGTACCGACGCAAGAGTATTGTCGTCGGCGGTAGCAAAAGAGATAAATAAGAACATAAGCGGCCTGCGGCAGTATGAAGAATGTCGGGTGGCGGCAGAAGAAGTCCTTGCATCGGGAAGCTATAAGAATATCGCCAAGACAAGATATGTCAACGATAAGCAGATTACCGACCACTATGCGATAATACCCACGGGACAGGGCTTTGGCAGTTTAAAGAGCCTCAATCCTACCGCGGTCAAGGTATACGAGTGCATTGTCAGGAGATTTTTGAGCATTTTTTATCCGCCGGCTGTATATAGAAAGATTTCGCTGAAAGTAAATATAAAGGGCGAGCGGTTTTTCTCTAATTTTAAGGTGTTGGCTGACGAAGGCTACCTTAAAGCGGCGCAGTGTTCGTTCTTTAAGAAAAAAACTCAAGACCGGACTGATATAAGCGGAAAGAGCGAAGAGAACGGAAAGACCGAAGAAAGCGGTAAAACTGAGGGAGAAGATACGCAGGAAGAGGAAACCTACGACGCTTCATTCGTAGAAGCAATAAGCGGCTTAAAAAAAGGCGAGACGCTTGACTTAAAGGCTTACTCGATTAAAGAGGGCGAGACTTCCCCGCCGAAACGCTACAATTCAGGCACCATGATTTTGACGATGGAAAACGCCGGGCAGTTCATAGAAGACGACGAGCTGCGCGCCCAGATTAAGGGAAGCGGCATAGGGACTTCCGCAACGAGGGCGGAAATACTTAAGAAACTTGTAAATATAAAATACCTTGCCTTGAATAAAAAGACGCAGATAATCACTCCGACGCTGCTTGGCGAAATGATATACGAGGTGGTGTCCGCCTCTATCAGACCGCTGCTTGATCCCAGGCTTACGGCAAGCTGGGAGAAGGGTTTAAGCATGGTGGCGGAAGGTTCTATTACGGCGGACGAGTACATGGTAAAGCTGGATGATTTCGTGACAAGACGGACTAATCTGGTGAAGCAGACTAATAATCAGGGCGCATTAAACGAAAGGTTCAGATACGCCTCGCAATTTTATAAGAAATAAAAAATTTTATTAAAAATAAAATCGAAAGGAAATGTCAAAAAAAAGATGCCAAATGGGTTAAAAGATGTTACAATAAAAGAGTTATATACATTAGATGAGACTATTGCAGCGGAAATTTTCGACAGCGTGAGCTATCCGTGGGAAGTATTGCCGAAAATAAGTGATTTTATCATAAGCCTGGGGAATACCCTTCCTGCAGATAAATATGAGAAGCGTGGAGAGAATGTCTGGGTGGCGAAATCCGCTAAAATATATCCGTCGGCTTACATAGGCGGTCCGGCTATCATTGACGAAGATGCGGAAATAAGGCACTGCGCTTTTATCAGGGGCAGCGCCATAGTCGGAAAAGGCGCGGTAGTAGGAAATTCAACGGAACTTAAAAATGTGGTTTTATTCAATAAAGTACAGGTTCCGCATTATAATTACGTCGGGGACAGTATTCTCGGATTTAAGGCGCATATGGGAGCGGGTTCCATTACTTCCAATGTCAAAAGCGACAAGACGTTAGTAGTCGTCAGAATCGGCAGCGAATCCTGCGAGACGGGGCTTAAGAAGTTCGGCGCGATGCTTGGCGACAATGTGGAAGTCGGTTGTAATTCAGTCTTAAATCCCGGCACGATTATAGGGCGCGGCACGAATATTTATCCTACTTCCATGGTCAGGGGATTTATCCCGGCGGGAAGTATCTACAAAAAACAAGGCGAGATTGCAGAAAAAAGACAGTAATGGGGATGAGAAGATATGGCATTTGATATTAATTTAGAAGAATTTAATTCCATGATTAATAACATTATTGCTGGAATATGCTTTTTCGAGTATGAGGATGGTAAGCTTAATCCAATTTTTTGTAATGACGGCTTTTTCCGCATGCTTGGATATTCTAAGACCGTAGGCATGGGCTATCTAAAGGCGGCGCAGATGAGCATTGTTCAGGAGGATATGCCGATATATGAGCAGGGAATCAAGGACATACTTAAGGACGACGGCTCGGTAGAGGTAGAGCTGCGTACCGTAACCGCAAGCGGAAATATGAGATGGCTGCAGATAAGGGGCAATCTTTATGCCAGACAAGGCTCTAAGTACATAATCGTCACCATCATTCAGGATATAACCGAGAAGAAAAATATTGAAGAAGAACTCAAGCAGCAGGCTGAGCGCCTTCACATCCTGCTTGAGGCTGAAGGTGAGAAAATCATAGATTACAATGCCAAGACCGATGTTTTTGTTATCAAAGAGTCGGAAGAATATATGTCTAGCGGGGATATCATAATCAACAGATATTGGCAGAGGTTTGACGGTTCGGATATTCATGCGGAAGATATCGAAAGCTATAAGACAGTGTTCGGCGGAATGTTGAAGTCTCCCAAACACGATACGATTGAACTCCGCACCAAAAAATTTGACGGTGAGTATAAATGGTATCAGCTTAACCTCACATCGCTCCTTGGAACAGAAGGTTATGTGACGCGAATCGTAGGCAGGATGATAGATATTAACGATAAAAAGCTGCACGAACTCGATGTGGAGCTTAAGGAGCAGAAAGATGCGCTTACCGGTCTTTATCCTATGGATGTTACAAGGATGCTTATTCAGAATGCCCTTTTTGAAGAGACCGGCGAAGATGTACTGAATGCGCTGATGCTTGTCGATTTGGATAATTTTGCCTCTATAAGTGAAAAGATAGGCCATTCGTATGCCAACAGGATACTTGAGGAGGTGGGCAGCTATCTGCGGAAAGTATTTAAAGGCTCGGATATCGTCGGCAGGGGCGAACACGACAGATTTATAATATATATCAGAAATTTAAACAGCTTTACAGAGCTTGAACATATGGCAGCCGATATCATTAAGAATATTGACTATCGTCCTGCCAATGTACAGGAAGACATACATATTACATGCAGTATCGGAATGGCGGTATATCCGTACCACGGCACCAACTTGGACGAACTTATGGGCAAGGCGGTAAGGGCGTTGTCGAGGGCTAAGGCAAACGGTAAGTATATGTATCGTATTTACGACGCGGCAGTAACATTGGCGTACCATCTTACCAGAAAGAGCGAAGATAAGGCGTATAATCCGGAAAAAGGCATGAAGCTCAATAAGGGTACGGAAGAATTGATAATGCGGATTCTGCTTGACGATAAGATGTTAGAGGCGGCATTGACATACGCGATTGAGATTATCACAGTCAGATATAAGTTCCATCGCGCCTATATATGCGGAAATGAAAAAGGCAGCCTGCCGCTTTCCGATGAAGTTAAATTTGCAGTCCGCGGATATGAGATGGGAAATGAGAGCGTTGAACATAGGGAATTGCGCAGGGTTGTTTACGAGGTTTTATATGAATCTTATAAGAACTGCAGCATTATCCATGAGTATGACTTAGGCGCAGACGAAATGCGTTATTATTTCCAGTCCGAAGGAATAAAGAGCATGCTTTATTATCCGATTACTTCCAAGGGCGAATTTCAGGGGGCGATTGTATTTGAGAATCGCGTCGAAGCACAGCTTGAGTTTGACGATAACTTAATGGAAGAACTGCGCTCGCTATTCAGGGTTATAGAGGCGCATATACTCCAAATCGGGCTTATGGATAGGCTTGGAGACTTTACTACGCAGATAGAGATGCTTGATAATCTGGATAGTTTCGTGTATATCGTAAATACGGACACGCACGAACTCAGCTTTATCAATAAGAAGATTTTGATGCAGTCTCCGGAAGTAAAAATCGGCGATATATGTTATAAGGCTATCCAGCATAGGGATACGCCATGCGAGAACTGTATCTTTAACAATATGAATAAAAACGATGCGCATGACAGGCGTACCGAAGAACTGTTCAATTATTCGCTGCGCTGTTGGTGCAGATGCAGCGCAAGCTGGCTGGAAAACAAAGAAGAAAATACGCTGGGCATGCTGAATTGCATCGATATATCTGAGTATTTTATTGGATAAAGGAGTTGTTCTTACTATGGCTGACTATAGCGTTGCAGGAAGGCAGTTTCGTACCAAGGCGGATTATGATGCAGCACTTAAGGATAAGGCACAGATAGAGGCAATTAAAACCAAAGTAAATATGCAGCAGCCGGGAGAAGTGATTACACTCTCAAAGGATTTAGCGGCTGGCAAATACCCGATGAAGACACTGGTAGGCAGGGACTTCATAGAAGAGATAGACGAACTGGCTTATAAGTATGAGAAACAGGGTTATACCAAAGACAGTAAAATAAGACTTTCAAATAAGACTGCTAAAGGCGGCGCGGGAAACAAGAACAGGCAGGCAGGCGGAAGCGCTGCAAAGAGCGGCAATAAGCGTACGCTCGACGACTATGACGAGCATATGCAGAAGGAAATAAAAGCAGTTCTTAAGAAGAACGAGCTAAGAAGAAAGCTGATTGTAGTTCTTTGCAGCGTAGTGGCGCTTGGGTGTTTCGGTTACTACGGTGTGTACTATTATAATGCTGAAAAAGCAGAGTCGGAATATAATGAGCTTAACGACCTTAAAGGCAGTACGGCGCTATCCTATGGAACGCCTGAGGTTACTATACACTATACAGAAGATGAGGAGATAGAGCTGGAAGTTCTGGAAGAGTATGCCACTCTATATAACAAGAACAGAAGGCTGATAGGCTGGATTCAGATTGAAGGCACCAATATTGATTATCCTGTTATGCAGACCACTAATAATGAATACTATCTGGACCATGATTATAATCAGGAAAAGGACAGGAACGGCAGTATTTTCATGGACAAGGACTGCGACATCGTACACAGAAGCACGAATCTCATTATCTACGGACACAACATGAAGTCCGGCAAAATGTTCGGCACTTTGGGGAAATACAGCAGTAAGAGTTTCTACGAGGAGCATCCCACATTCCGCTTTGATACGATTTATGAGAAGGGAACCTATCAGGTTATGTATGCGTTCCGTTCCCGTATTTACAATGAAGATGAAATTGTTTTTAAATATTATCAGTTCATAGACGCTGTGTCTGAGCAGGAATTTAATTCCAATCTTCAGGAGATGGCGGCAATATCAATATACGACACCGGCGTGACGGCAAGCTACGGCGACGAACTGCTGACTCTGTCCACCTGCGACAATTCGGAGGAAGACGGACGCTTCGTCGTGGTTGCGAAGAGGATTGAGTGAAATAAGTGCAATTTTTTTGCACCCTTATTTCAATTTCAATCGAATTCTTGAAATAAAAGGTGTATAATAGAAGTAGATATTTCAAGTTCGCTGAAAGGAGTCGATACTGATGAATAACCGTGCAGGTCATTATAAATCAAATTTATCGGGTGAAATGGCATATAAGTCTTTTGTGCCAAGTCCTTTGCCGCCGGTTCCGCCTATTGAATTAACGGAGGATATTGTAGGCTTGCTTATAAAAGCCAATTCCAAACTCGCAGTTTTGGAGAGTGTTGCTACACGAATCCCCAATGTTGAATTATTCGTATCTATGTATGTACGCAAAGAAGCATTGATGTCTTCACAAATTGAAGGCACACAGGCAACTTTGGAAGATGTTCTCGATCCATTGCTGGATGTTAATACTAATCGTAATGTAGCAGACGTTGTAAATTATATTAAAGCAACTGAATTTGCAATTGAGCGCTTACAGACGATTCCATTGTGTAACCGCTTAATTAAAGAAACTCATGCAGTTTTGATGGAAGGGGTGCGGGGACAGGAAAAAAATCCCGGCGAGTTTAGACATTCACAGAACTGGATTGGCGGTCAAGGAAGCACTCTAAAGAATGCCAGATATATTCCACCATCACTGGATGACATGATAGATGCAATGTCTGACCTTGAAAAATATATCAATGCCGATGATGAACTTGATCCCTTAATTCGTGCAGCATTGATACATTATCAGTTCGAGACCATTCATCCTTTTCTTGATGGAAACGGTCGCGTAGGCAGGTTGCTGATTACACTGTTTTTAATGGAGAAGAAGGTTCTCACTACTCCAGCACTGTATATTTCCTATTTCCTTAAAAAAAACCGAATAGAATACTATGACCGTATGACTGAAGTAAGAGCAAAGGGGAATTACGAGCAATGGATAAAGTTCTTCCTACAGGCTATCATGGAATCCGCTGAAGATGCCGTTGCCACAATTGATGAGCTAATTGCTCTTCATGACGCTAATGCAGTTGTGGTTTCCGGTTTGGGACGTGCGGCAAAAAATGCCATGCTTGTTTTCAATTACTTGGAGTCCAATCCTATTATTGAAATCCGAAAAACAGCAGAAGCTTTAGATATTGCCTTTAATACTGCATCCAGTGCAGTCAACCGTTTAGTGGATATTGACATTCTTGTGCAGACATCTAGCATCGGCAGAACTCGAACCTTTGCTTATGAAGCATATCTGGATATTCTGCGTAAAGGAACTTAATAAAAGGTGTTTTTTGTAAAGAATGCTTGCATTCTCTTATATTCTATGCTATTATATACGAAATAAAACAAATCTTGATTCTTATACATGGTAACTGTGATATATGGTTGTATTATAATCTATTAATATTCGCAGTTGCATGATTCCGGCAGTTCTGCCAGAGATTCAATTTTGTTTGGCAG